>NZ_CP123228.1:2417528-3021910 GCF_029855045.1 Piscinibacter sp. XHJ-5 | reverse complement strand
CGCAGCGCGGCCAGCCCGACGCCCATCACCTTCGGGTCCTTGGCCACGTACACGACCTCGTACAGGTAGCTGGGATCGAAGCCGCCCTTCAGGCAGACCTTGGTGCCGTCCGGCGTGCCGGGGAACGGGTTGCTCGTGGTGTTGCAGTCGGCGAACTTCCAGTCGGCGGCCGGGACGAGGATGCGCGGATCGGTTTCCTTGACCCGCCGGGTGAGGCTGTAGCCAGGCAGCGTGTTGTCCAGGCTTGCCGGCGCGTAGGGAATCATGGTGCCGTTGAACACGCCGCCCGGCAGGCTGGCCACCGGCGTTGCCGCCGAGATGATCAGCTCGGCGCGGTACGGCCCGGTGATCGAGGAGCCGTCCGAGTTCTTCGCCACCGGCACCGCCAGCGTGAGGCGCGCGGGGTTCGACTTGGGCACGTCGCCCTGCCAGGCCGCGTAGAGCAGCGTGTACCCGCGCTCCAGGTAGACGGCGTCTCCCGGCGTCGCCGTCGGGTTCGGCATGGTGAGGATGTTGCCGCGGTTGGGCGCGTCGTAGCGCAGCACGCCGTTCGCCTTGCTCATGTCCTTGGGCTTGAGCATCACGAACTCGGTCGTGTACTCCACCATGCCGCGTGCGTTGACCGGCGCGAGCGCCAGGTCCTGGATGATGGCGTTGTGGCGGTCCTTGGGGTCGACTTCGCCGGCCAGCGTGCCGGTCAGCTTCTCGTAGCCGCCGACGTCGCCGTAGCTGCCGGGAAAGTCCTCGGTCGCGGTGATGGTCAGCGTTGCCTGCGGCGTCGCGGACGGGGCCGGCGCATCGTCGCCGCCGCCGCAACCGGCGAGCAGCGCCGCCAGCGTGGCCAGCGACAGGGTCATCGATCGGGTCATGGTGATCTCCTCTTCGGGCATGAGCGAGTCCCGCCCGCCGGGGCGGCGGGCTGGTCGGGGGATGGGTGCGGGGGATGCGGCGCGGGCCGCGGAGTCATTCCGGCTCGATGCCGGCGGCCTTGATGACGCGGCCCCACTTGGCCGCTTCGGCCTGCTGGAATGCCGCCAGCTCCTGCGGCGTCGTGGTCCACGCCTCGCTGCCGCTGCCTTCGTAGAACGACTTCGCGGCAGCACTCTGCGTGCCGGTCACCAGCAGCTCGCGCAGCCGGGCGACCACCGGTGCCGGCGTTCCGGCCGGTACATAGGCGGCGAACCAGTACCCCATGTCGTAGCCCTTCACCCCCGCTTCGTCGATGGTGGGCACCTCGGGCAGCATCGCCATGCGCTTGGTCGTCGACACGCCGAGCGCGCGCAGCTTGCCGCCCTTGATCTGCGGCACGCCGGTGGCGGTGTCGGTGATCATCAGGTCGATCTGGCCTCCCAGCAGGTCGGTGATCGCGTTGGGGTTGCTCTTGTACGGCACGTGCAGGATGTCGGTATGGCTGAGCTGCTTGAACAGCTCGCCCGCCACGCGGCTGGACGAGCTGCCGCTGCCGAAGCTCAGCTTGCCGGGCTCCTTGCGAGCCTTGGCCAGCAGGTCGGCGACGCTCTTGTAGGGCGCGTCGGCCTTGACGACGAGCACCTGGCCGCCCTTGCCCAGGCCGGTCACCGGCATGAAGTCCTTCACCGGGTCGTAGCTCAGCTTCTTGTACAGATGCTCGTTGGCAGCCTGCGTCGTATTCGTCGTGATCAGCACGGTGTAGCCGTCGGCAGGCGCCTTGGCCGCGGCCTGTGCGGCCAGCATCCCGCTCGCACCAGCCTTGTTGTCCACCACGACCGCCTGCTTGGCCTGCTCGCTCAGCGACTGGCCCAGCGCTCGGGCGAGCTGGTCGGTGGCACTGCCGGCCGCGAACGGCACGATGAAGGTGATCGGCTTCTCGGGGTACCTGGCCTGCGCGAACGCAGACGGCGCAAGCACGGCGGCCAGCAGCATGGCGAAGCTGCGGCGGCGAATGGTCGGGGTCATCGGTTGTCTCCGTGGGATGTATGGAAGGAACTCAGCGATCGGGCCCGCGCAGCAGCGGGGCCAGCCCGGCGGGCACGACCAGCGGCAGGTCGAGCAGGAGAAAAGACAGCGCCTTGCCGTGGCTGTCGAGGTTGAGGGCGTCGTTGACGCCGCCGTCGAGCACGCCGTCGAGAACGAAGTTCATCGCCTGCAGGTTCGGCAGCTCGTGACGGGTGACGCGCGAGGGCTGGCGATGCGCGAAGCAGCGCGCCACCACGTCGGCGGTGATCTGCTCGGCGATCACCGGATAGAGGGCGGCATGCCACGCGATCACGCTGATGTTCGAGCGGTCACCCTTGTCGCCGGTGCGGCCGTGAGCGGCCCGCCACAAGGGCACGGTGAGCGCGGTCATTGCAGCATCTCGAAAGTGCCCCGCACGAGCTCGCGCGGCAGCAGGCAGGACAGAGTCGACAGGGTCGGCCGCAGCGCGGTGCGCACGCCGCCGCCGCCGGCCGGCCCGCAGGTATAGAGCGCGGTCAGCTCGCGATTGAGGCGCTCGGCGGCAGCGCGTTCGGCGTGGCGCAAGGCGACGCGCAGGCGCACGTCGCGAGCGCCGCTGTCGGGCGTGGCCGCGAGCCAGCGGCCGGCGTCGTCACCGAAGATGCTCGCCACGCCGATCAGGTCGGCGCGCAGCGGGCCCAGTCCGGCCAGACGCTCGCGCAGCACCTCGGCCGCGAGCCGCGCGCGCGCCTCGGCGCGCGGTCCGGCGTACGAGATCTCGCCTTCGGCGAGCCAGCCTGATTCGAAGCACGCATTCACCTTGAGCGTCGCCGTGCGTGCGTGACCGCGCACGCCGCCGAGCCGCACGCGGTCCGGGCCGACCTGCTCGACCTGTGCCAGGCCGATGTCGGCGACGACGTCGGGGGTGAGGTAGGCGGCCGGATCGTGCACCTCGTACAGCAGCTGCTCCTTCACGGTGTGCTCGGTGATCTCGCCACCGGTGCCGGCGGGCTTGGTGATCACGCAGTCGCCGTCGGCGTCGATCTCGGCGATCGGATAGCCGACATGGGCCAGTCCCGCCACGTCCTTCACGCCGGGATCGGCGAAGTACCCGCCACTCACCTGGGCGCCACACTCGAGCAGGTGCCCGGCCATCGTGGCGCGTGCGATGCGGTCCCAGTCGTCGTGTGCCCATCCGAAGTGCGCGAGCGCCGGACCGACGGCCAGCGAAGGGTCGGCCACGCGGCCGGTGATGACGACCTGCGCCCCGGCACGCAGGGCGGCTGCGATCGCCTCGGCGCCGAGGTAGGCATTGGCGCTGACCAGCACGCGCGTGTCCAGCGCCTCGCCGAGGCATTCGCGCAAGGCGGCGCGGTGCGCGGCCCCGGAGACATCGTCGCCGGTCACCACGGCGATGCGCGGCGCGGCGACGCCGGCCTCGCGTGCCAGCTCGCGAACACGCAAGGCCGCTGCCCGCGGGTTGGCTGCGCCCATGTTGCTGACGATGCGGACGCCGCCCTGCAGGCAGCGTCCGAGGATGGGCCGCAGCAGCTCGTCGAGCAGCGGCTCGTAACCGCGATCCGGATCGGCGCGACGGGCGATCTGCGCGAGGGCCAGCGTGCGTTCGGCCAGGGTCTCGAAGATCAGCGCCGCCGGTCCGCCCGCGGCAAGCAGTGCATCCACCACCGGCGCGGCGGCGTCGGTGCGGTCGCCGGAGAAGCCGGCGGCGCACCCGATGCGCAATGTGTGTTCATCCATGCTGGTCACTGTAGGCGCCGCGAGGTAATCTGGGAATTCGAAAGATTGGATGGACTGATTCGCAATGCAGATGAATATAGCCACCCGCCAGCTGCGCGCCTTCGTGGCGCTCGCCGAGCTGCGCAGCTTCACCCGCGCCGCCGAGCGCAGCCATCTGTCGCAGCCGGCCTTCAGCGCACTGATCCGCTCGCTCGAGGACGCCGTGGGTGCCAAGCTCTTCGACCGCAACACGCGCAACGTCGAGCTCACCGTCGAAGGCCGCCTGTTCCTCGAGTCCGCGCAGCGCCTGGTGCACGACACCGACGAAGCGCTGGCCGACGTGCGCGACCATGCCGCGCGTCGCAGGGGCCGCGTCGGCATGGCCCTGCTGCCGTCGCTGGCCGCCGGCTGGCTGCCGCCGGTGCTCGCCGCCTTTCGCGATGCCTACCCGGGCATCGAGCTGGAGGTGGCCGACGTGCTGTCCGAAGCCTGCCTGGACCGTGTGCGCGGGGGCAGCGCCGACTTCGCGCTCGCCGCCACCCGGGCCGACACGGCCGAGCTGCGCACCGATGTGTTCTGCACCGATCGCTTCCATCTCGTGTGCCGGCGCGACCATGCGCTGGCACGGCAGGCGACGCTGCGGCTCAAGG
The DNA here is from genome assembly GCF_029855045.1 of Piscinibacter sp. XHJ-5. Taxonomy (GTDB): domain Bacteria; phylum Pseudomonadota; class Gammaproteobacteria; order Burkholderiales; family Burkholderiaceae_C; genus Albitalea. Next base: position 3,017,609 of record NZ_CP123228.1, on the reverse strand, counting down.
ACCTCGCGTCCGAGCCATTCGTGCAGATGTCGCGCCGCAGCAGCGTGCGGCAGTACCTGGACGCCGCGGTTCACCCGCTGCGCATGAACGGCGTGCTCGAGGTCGAGCAGTTGGCCACCGTGATGGGCATGGTGCGCCACGGCCTCGGCATCAGCGTGGTGCCGGAGCTGACGCTGTTCCACTTCCGCAGCGACGACATCGTGACGCGGCCGCTGCAGGGGCCGGGCCTGACGCGACAGATCTTTCTCGTGCGACGTCGCGACAGGCCGCTGTCGACACCGGCGCAGGCACTCTACGAATGGGTGATGCAGAACCGGCCGAACCAGCCGGCGTCGTCCCGGCGGCGGCGCAAGCCCGGCTAGGAGGCCGCTTCTGCGCTCGCCTCAGCGCTTCGGCGGCGTGATGCCCGGTATTCCCGGGAACAGCGTCTCGGCCTGCTTGGCCATCTGCTCCTGCAGTTGCACGAAGAGCTGCTTCGACTGCTCGAGGTAGTTGCCCATCAGGCCCTGAACCACCGGCGCCTGGCCGTTGAGGAACTGCGTCCAGAGCTCGGGCGACATCACCTTGGGGTCGTACAGGCCCTTCGACTGCTCGGCCAGCCGCATCTGGATGTCGGTGAAGGTCTGCAGGTTCTTCTCGAGGTACGAACCCATCATGCCCTGCATGGCGTGGCCGTAGAAGCGAATGATCTGGGCAAGCATCGTCGTGGAGAACATCGGCACGCCGCCGGTCTCTTCCTCGAGGATGATCTGCAGCAGGATGCTGCGCGTGAGGTCGTCGCCGGTCTTGGCGTCGCGCACGACGAAGTCCTGACCGGTCAGGACCATTTTCTTGACGTCGGCCAGGGTGATGTAGCTGCTGGTCTCGGTGTCGTAGAGGCGGCGGTTCGGATACTTCTTGAGGATGCGCGTGCCGCTGTCGGCGGCACCGCTCTCCGCGGTCGCCTTGGCAGGCGGGGCGCGGCGGGTTTGAACCATTGACGACTCCTGTGGGTCGGTTGTGCAGGTGCACAATGATTCTAGGAGGCCGGGGCGCACAGCCCGAAGAGGGGTTACCCGGCCGGTATTCAGGGGGCGCGACACTAGACTGCGCGCGTGCCTGACCACCACCCATTTCTCGATGCGATCTGTGATCTGGCACAGCAGGCCGGCCGGCTGGTGATGGACATCTATGCCACCGAGTTCAGCGTGCGCGGCAAGGTCGATGCGTCACCGGTCACCGAAGCCGACGAGCGCGCAGAGGCATTGATCGTCGCGGGTCTGGCCGCCCTGGCGCCCGACATTCCGATCGTTGCCGAGGAAGGAGTCGCGGCTGGCCGCGTGCCGGCGCTCGGCGAGCGCTTCTGGCTGGTCGATCCGCTGGACGGCACGCGCGAGTTCGTCAAGCGCAACGGCGAGTTCACGATCAACATTGCCCTCGTCGAGGGCCGGGAGCCGGTGCTCGGCGTCGTGCATGCGCCGGCCCTGCTTCGGCTGTTCGGCGGTGGCGTCGGCGCAGGCGCCTTCGTGGAGGACGAGAACGGACGGCGCGTCATCCGCTGCCGCGCGGTGCCTGAACAAGGCGCGACCGTGCTGGCGAGCCGCTCGCACGGCGATGCGGACGCGCTGGAGACGTTCCTCGCCGGCCGCCATGTTGCCGAGGTCAAGTACACCGGCTCGTCGCTGAAGCTGTGCCTGCTCGCCGCGGGCGAAGCCGACCTGTATCCGCGCTTCGGCCGCACGATGGAGTGGGACATCGCGGCCGGGCACGCGGTGCTGGCGGCAGCGGGAGGGTCGGTGATCGATCTGGAAGGGCGGCCGCTGGTCTACGGCAAGGCGGGGTTCGAGAACCCGCATTTCGTGGCCAGCGGCAGGAGCGGTCGCCAAGCCGTGTGATGGCACAACGGCTTGCTTTCACCGCCGAGAGCGTCATGACGGCAGGAAATCCACCGGCCAGGTGACCACCATCTGGTCCACGTCCTTCGCGCCGAAGTCGAACTGCCGGATGCGCGCGAGCAGCTTGCCTTCGAGCTCCGAAGCCTTCAGCTCGCTCGACACGACGCGGCAATCGACGACCTGGCCGGCCGGCGAGATCTTCAGCTCCACCACGACCTTGCCCTGCAGCGACGGGTCTTCGCGCAGCGCGCGGTTGTAGATGGCGTAGATCGCACCCTTGTTGCGCTCGAAGACCAGCTTGATCTCCTCGATGGAGCGCGAGGCCTTGCCGCTGTTGCCCTTGTGCAGCGAGCCGCCGCCGCCCGGTCCGCCGGTGCCGGCGCCCTTGCCGCCACCACCGCCGCCGCCCGCACCTCCGCCACCGCCGCCGCCCGCGACGCCTTCGACCAGCGTCGTGGCACGGCCGGCCAGACCGCCGCCGCCGGTGTTGCGGCTGTAGGCGGCGGTGTTGATGCCACCGCTGCCACCGGCCGCGTTCGAGGTGATCATCGAGCGGACCGGCACGCCATGCTCCGTGCCCGCGCCCACGCCGACACCCACGCCGGTTCCGACCCCCGGTCCCTGCTTGATGTCCTGCCTGAGCTGCACCGCCACCGGCGCGCCGCGCAATTCGGCCAGCTGGTCCTTCATCGCGAGCAGACCGACGCCGGCGGCCTTGCGCCTTGCACCTTCGATCTCACCCGGCGGCTTGTTCGCCACGGGCCGGCGCGCCTCGGGCACCGGCGCTTCCTTCGACGGCTCGGGCTTCGGCGCCTCGGCCTTCTTCGTGGCAGCGGCCTGCAGCTCGCGCTCCTTGGCCGCCTCGACCTTGGGCTTGGGTGGCGGAGGCGGCGCCTCCTTCTCGAGCAGCAGCTTGGCCAGCCGCGGCGGCAGCTCCTGCGGCTGCGTGCGGTCGATCTTCGGGGGCGGCACGAACAGCATCGCGAGGCACAGCAGCACGACGGCGACGAGGACGCGGTTCAGGACGCGACGGAAGCGCGCGTCATCCTGAGGCGACGGGGCCCAAGGCAATATCGGTGTCCTGAACGACACCATCGCGGCGGCCGTCATACGTCCTTCCTGCGAACCGCGAACGACACGTCGCTGAAGTTCGCGCGTGCGCTGGTGACCATGACCTTGCGCAGCAGCTGGTACGGAATGTTCTTGTCGCCCATGATGGTGATCGCCTTGCTCTGCGCCTGGTTGTCGGCGCGCACCACCTGACGCCCTGCGAGCAGGTCGAGCTCCGCCTTCAGCGGCGCGATCAGGTCGCCCTGCATCGCCATCACCTCGGGCACCGACGCGACCTTGCGGCCGTCGACCAGGATGTCGGCGTCGCTGATGACGACCACGATGGTCTCCTTGGGCGCCTTCTCCGAGATGGAGTCGGGCAGCTTCACCGCCTTCGGGCTCGCCAGCAGCTCCACGCCGGAAGCGCTGGACAGCAGGAAGAAGATCAGGATCGTGAACACGTCGATCAGCGAGACGAGGTTCATGTCGACCATCGTCTGGTTGCGCGACTTGCGTTCGGCGCGTTTTTGCAGCGGAGTGAGCTTCATGCGGCGCCCGCCCTACTTCTTCACGACCGGCGCGTCGCCGATCGAGATGTTGGGAAAAAGCTCCGAGCGCACGGTCCTCGGCCCCTCGACGCGGTAGGTCTCGCGCACGGCGTCCATCACGCGCACCAGCGTGTCGTAGGACGTGTTCGACTCGGCCAGCAGCGTCGCATCGACCTTGTCGGGAAAGCGGCCCTTGAGCATCACCATCAGCGACTGCAGCGCCTTCGTGTCGTGCTCGGCGCCGGCGTTCGGGATGCGCTGGATCAGGCCGCCGATGCGGTCGCCGACCTCCAGCGCGTCGGGGCGGATCACGACCTCGAGCTGCAGGTTGTCGGTCTTCAGCTGCTCCACGCCGGAGGTCTGCGCCGGCAGCGTGAGGTCGAGCACCGACAGGCGCGTGAACACCGCCGTCGACAGCAGGAAGGGCACGAGCACCACGATCAGGTTGATGAACGCGGTGATCTCGAGGTGCGCCGGCTCTTTGCGCAGGCGTCGGACTCGCATGGGATTACCTCGCCGAAGCGGTGTTCGCCGACGATTCGGCCTTCAGGCGCTGGACCAGGTTCAGGAAGCTGATCTTGGCGGCCTCCAGCCCGTCGACGATCTCGCTCGTCTTGGCCTGCAGGAACGAATGGATCAGCAGGAAGGGGATGGCGACCATCAGCGCGAACGCGGTGTTGTTCATCGCGATCGAGATCGATGCCGACAGCAGCTCGGCCTTCTCCGCCGGGTTGACCTGCGCCACCGCGGTGAAGCCCTTGATCAGGCCGATGATGGTGCCCAGCAGGCCCACCAGGGTGATCACGTTGGCGAAGGTCGCGATGTAGTGCGTGCGCTTCTCGAGGCGCGGCACGATTTCCATCATGCCCTCCTCCATCGCCGCGTCGAGGTCCTCGCGCCGGCCCGGGCTCTGCATGCGCGTGAGGCCGTAGTTGACGATCTTGCCGATGGCCGCATCGGACTGCGCGGTCACGCCGTGCACTTCCTTGAAGCGGCCGTTCTGCAGCATCGGCAGCACCTGCGCCCACACCTTGCGGTTCTCGCTGCGCGCGCGGTTGAGAAAGACGAATCGCTCGATCGCGATCGCCAGCCCCAAGGCCATGATGAGCAGGCTCGGGTAAATGAACAGCCCGCAATCCTGGAAGAACTTCACCACCGTCTGAAACGTATTCATCTCACTCTCCGACTCGACACGAAAAAGGGTTCCGGCTCACTTGGCGGCCGGTGGGGAGGCCGGCGCAGACGTGCGCGGCTGGATCAGCCCGTCGTACTGCACCTGCCGGCGAAACACATCGCGATCGACGGGCGCCAGCGCCTCGTCGAGCACGCTGACCATGGGCCGTCCGGACAGATCGCCCGGCTGCGGCTTCTTCCACGGCACGATGTAGAGCACCTTGGGCAACTCGCGGTTGCCGATGATCTGCGTGCGGTCGATGTCCGCGCGGTCCTGCGCGAACGACGCTGCCGCCGCCAGCGCCGCCACTGCCGCCACGAGCACGAGGACGGGCTTGTTCATTCCTTCTCCTTGCGCACCAGCATGGCCTGCTGCGGCTTGCGGTTCTTGATCTCGGCGACCCACTTGGTGACCACCGCATCGCCGCCGGGCGACAGCGCGAGGTAGCGGTCGTACAGCTCCAGCGCGCGCCGCGCATCGCCGAGGTACAGGTCGTGCAGGATGCCGAGGTTGAGGTGCGCGGCGGCGTGGTTGGCGTCGAGCGCGATGGCTTGCTCGTATGCCTCGCGCGCCTTCGTGAACTGGCCGTTCTGGCGGTGGGTCACGCCGAGCTGGTTGAAGTACGCCGGCTCGCGCGGGTTGGCCTGCACCGCGCGCTCGAGTTCGGCCACTGCCTCCGGCAGCTTGCCGGACTGGCGATAGATGATGCCGAGGTTGGCGTGCGGGCCGCCGAGCTCGGGATTCGCTTGAGCAAGTGCGCGGAAGGCCTTCTCGGCCTCGTCCACGCGGCCGGCGCGCAAGCTGCGACGGGCTTCGTCGTAGGCGCGTTGCACGGCGGGCGAGACGGGCGTCGAGGGCTCCGCCTTCATGGGTGGCGGCGATGCGACGGACGCCGCCGTCGAAGCCGCCGTTGCGGGTGCGATGGCGCTGGCGAGCGGCGCGACCACGGCCTGCTGCAACGACTTCAGCGGCTCGCTGACCGTGGCGCAGCCCGCGAGGCCCGCGGCGAGCAGTGCGAGACCCACGCGAGACGCGATGTCAACGGATCTCATCGATCACTCCCTCGCTGCGCTCGTTCTTGCCGTAGCGCACCGGCCGCAGCTCGCGCAGCGCCGTGAAGCTCTGCTTGACCCACTGGTCATAGACGCCTTCAGCCGCCCGGCGCGCGTTGACCTCATGGAGCTCGGTCGCCTTTTCCTCGAACGGGAAGGCCTGCTCCTCGAGCATCACGTTGTACTGCTCCAGCTCGGCCTTCGACAGCTTCTTCGGCCGCTGCGACCCGAGCATCGCCTTGCCGAAATCCTGGTACAGCGCGGCGGTTTGGTAGGTGGCGGCGGTCGTCACGTCGGCCACGCCGTAGTCGGCCGCGACGGCATAGGCCTTCAGCACCTCTTCCATCTTCGTCTTCTTCAACTTGAGGTTCCTGGCCAGCGGCTCGACCAGCGCGATCTTGCGGTAGTCCTGGAACACGGGCTGGGCCAGCGCCAGCGACGCGGTGCCGCCGAGGTAGCGGGTGCGCGGCGTGCGCGCCGCGCCGCCGCGCTGCTCGACCTGCACGATCTCCTTCATCAGCGCCAGTTCGCGCGTCGCATTGCCGTCGGCCCTGGCGATGCCGGCGAGGCGCATGCGCGCTTCGAGCGCCGGCTCCAGCGGATCGGGGTACTGCCTCAGGTAGCGTTCATAGGCCTTGCCCGCAAGGGCGCGCGAGCCGCCCTTGTCGTACAGCTCGGCGGCCTGCCACAGCGCGGAGCGCGCGACCTTCGGATCATTGCTGGCGGCCGACAGGCGCTCGAACTCCCCCGCCGCCTGCGCCCACTGGCCCTTCTCCAGGTAGGCCGCGGCCAGCTTGCCGCCCACTTCGCCCTGCAGCGGGTGCTGGGGATAACGCTGGCGGAAGTCTTCCAGCGTGCGCGCCGCGCCGTCCCAGTCCTTCAGGCCGATCAACGCCGCCGCGGCGTCGTACTGCGCCGTCGCACGCACGGCGGACTGCGGCGCGACGGCAGCGACGCGGTTGAAGTGCGCCACGGCGTCGCGCGCGTTGCCGGCTTCGCGAGCCTGCTCGCCCTGCTTGTAGACCGAGGCGGCGAGCCGCTCCACCAGCTCGTTGCGGCCGGCTTCCTTCTCGGGCGTCAGCGCCAGCACCTCGGCGTAGGCGCGCTCGGCGCGGGCGAAGGCGTTGCCCTCGAAGGCGGTGTGCGCGACGACGGTCCACGCAACGCGGCGCTGCGCCGCCGCGGCCGGCGGATTCAGGTCGAGCACCTGCTGCGCGACGGCCGCCGCCCGTTCGCTGTCGCGCAGCGTGTACAGCTTCTCCGCCGAGTTGGTCAGCACCGGACCCGCGCGGCTGTCGTTCGCAAAGGCCTGCGCGAAGCGCAGCGCGCTCTCGACGCTGGCACGCTGCAAGGCAGGCACCTCGGCCGCGGGCGCGCGCTTCTCCTGGCCCGCATAGCTCAGCAGGGCTGCATAGCCCGCGTCGGCGCTCTTCGCGTGGCCGGGATACTGGTAGGCCGTCTTCTCGTACTCGACTGCCGCCTGCGCGAAGCGCGAGTCCTCGTACAGCAGCTCGGCCAGCAGGAAGTTGTTCTGCGCTGCCTCGGGATCGGTCGGGAACGACGTGAGGTAGGCGCGGTACCAGCGCACCGCCTCCTGGTAGTCGGCGCTGCTCCTGCTCTTCTGCGCAGCGGCGTGATGGTGGCGCGCCAGCTCGGCCAGATGGGTCTTCACCAGCGGCTGTGCCTTCTCCCAGCCGGGCGGATTGGCGCGGCGGAACTCGCTCTCCATGCCGTAGCGGACGACGTATTCCTTCTTGGCTTCAAGCGCCAGCGTGCCGAAGCCGGTCTGCTGGTAGATCTCGATGACGCGCGCCTGCAGCTGCGGCGCCTGCTCGTGCAGCGGATTGCGGCGGGCGAAGGCGCCGAAGGTGTCGGCGGCGTCCTTGACGCGCTCCTGCTTGATGTAGAGCTCGCCGAGCTGCTGGTAGACGCGGAATTCGTAGGAGCGCCGCGCGTCGGAGTCGATGTACGCAGGGATGGTCTCGGCCCCCTGCAGATTGGCAATGGACAGGCTCGTGACGCGGAACGTGTCTTCCACCAGCTCCCGGTCGGCGCGGCTCAGGCCGGCCACGCTGTCCAGGTCGGCATCGCCTTCGCGCCCCGCGACCTTGAGGTCGAGCACCCCGAAGAACGAGTGCAGCGCATCCTCCAGCCGGCCTTGCTTGAAGAGGGACCAGCCGTGCATGTACAGCGAGCGCTCCTTGTAGGGGCTGCCCTCGTCGACCTTCAGCACCGTGGCGTAGGCCTGCTCGGCCTTGACGTACTCGCGCGCGGTGAACAGCAGCTCGCCGCGGCGGAAGTGCGCCTCGTCGAGGTGGGCGGTGTTCGGATAGTCGCGCACCAGCCGGTCGAGCGTCCTGAGCGCGGTCTCGAGGTCACCGCCCTGCTCGTGCGCCCGCGCAAGCTGGTACAGCACGCGGTCGTTGCCCGGGTCCTTGGGATAGGTCTTCAGGTAATCCTCGTAGCGGGCCACCGCCGCGCGGTAGTCCGGACCGCTCGTGCCCTGGCCGGTGGCGCTCTTGTTGTCGGCGCTGTCCATCTCCAGGTCGCCGAGGCGGCGCATCGCCTCCGAGCGCTGCGGCGCACGCGGCGCCACCTCGAGGAACTTGCGGTAGGCGGCGATGGCCTGCTCCTCGGTCGCGGTGATGCCGCGGTCCTTCTCGATCGCCACCTCGCGCTTGGCCAGCACGGCGAGCGTGGGCTCGTCGTCGGGCGTGCCGGCGGTGCGCTTGCCGGCGCAGGCGGCCAGGCCGCAGGCCAGGAGCAGCGCCAGGCTATTGCGGCGGCGAGTCATCTGCTTTCCTCGACAAGGTGGCGCGGTCGACCAGTTGTGCGACGGCGAAGCGCGCCTGCGTGGCGTAGACCGCCAGGCGCTCCTTCTGCCGCGTGAGCTCGGCGACCGCCAGGTCCTGCACCTGCCCCTGCTGTTCGCGGCTCAGCGCGGCGACGCGCGGGATGAGCGCCTGGATGCGTGGATGCAGCGCGGCGATGCGCTGCGCGAAGGCTTCGAAGCGCGCCGGCTCGTCGCGCTGCGCCTGGGCCAGTGCGGCCTCATGCCGGCGCGCCTGCTCCAGCTGCGCGTCGGTGTGGGCCAGCCCCTTCTGCGCTTCCCAGAGGCGCGCGGGGTAGTCCTGCGCGAGCTGCCAGGTCAACGCGCCCGCGGCAAGGCGTGCGCGCTCGCGTGCAGCGGCAAGCTCCGGACCGTCGCCGGCTCCCTTCAGCGCGGCCTCGACGGCGTCCAGGCGCCGCAGCAGGTCGTGCTGCTTCGCATCGGCGAAGGCGGCCGCATCGTTCTGTGCCTGCGCGCCGGCCAGCTCCCTGGCCAGCGCGTCGCGGCGCTGCTGGAGGCTGGCCAGGCCGCTGCGGCTTTCCTTCTGCGCGGCCAGGATCTTCGGCAAACGCTCGGCATACGCCTGCCGCCGGTTGGCCAGCATGTCGTCGAAGACCACCAGGTTCTCGGCCCAACCTTGCAGATTCCTGGACAGGAAGCGCAGGTCGCGGAAGTTCTTGAACGCCTCCTGGAACTCGTGCTGCGCGAGCACCTGCGCCAGATGGCCCGCATGCGGCATCTCGGGCAGCTCGCGGATGTTCCAGAACCAGCCCATCTCGTCGCCCGGATTGCGCTCGATCAGGCCATCGACCAGCTTGCCGGCGCGAATGGCGGCGATGGATTCGTCGAGACTGGTGCTCTCGCGCTCGAAGGCGGTGATGGCCTCGGTGTAGCGCGTGAGCGCCTGACCCACGGCGCCGAGCTCGGCGTAGGCATACGGCACCGCGATGCGCGCTTCGAGCACCGCGGCATCGCTGGCATCGCGGGTGGCCAGCTCGGTCCACGGCACGAGCGCGTCCCTCGGGCGCTTGAGCGCCGCCGCGGCCCAGCCGAAGCCGAGCAGGGCCTTGTTCGACTGCATGCTCGTCAGGCGCACCCGCTCCAGGTATTTGCGCGCATCGTCGGCGCGCTCCTCCTGCAGCGCGGCGAAGCCGATCGCGACATTCGCCTTGTCGCGCAGGCTGCGCTGCTCTTCGTTCTCGGCCGGCGTGCGGCCCAGCTCGTCGAGCAGCGCGGTGCCGCCGGCCGTGTCGCCACTGCGGATCAGCGCGACGCCCAGGTTGTAGCGCGCGTAGCGGCCGGCACCCGGGCTGCGGGTCATGCTCTGCAGGAGCGCAGCGGCGCCGGCGTAATCCTGGCGCGCCATCAGCAGCTGCGCCTTCAGCAGGCCGCGCTCTTCCTCCAGTGCCGGCGGCAGGTGGTTCTCGACCCGCGCGATCGCATCGTCGGCTTCGGCCAGATAGCCGCGCTGGTAGCGGATCTTCGCGAGGTAGAACCAGGCGCGGTCGCGCACCGAGGGCGACGCGCCCTTCTCGATGAGCTGCGCGAAGATCTGGCCCGCCTCGCGGTGCAGCCCGTACGACAGCAGCATGCCGCCGCGCAGGATCTCGGCTTCGTCGGCGTGCTGCGCCACGCGGTCGAAGTGCTGCGACACCATCAGCGTGGTGATCGAGGTGAAGTAGTGATCCTGGAAGAAGTGGAACAGCGTGTCGCCGTAGTGCGGATCCTTGATCGGATGCGCGGCCTTGTCCGCGGCGACCGACGCGCCCGAGCCGGCGACCGCGATGGCGGCGGCCGCCGCAAGGCTGCGCCAGCGGCTAGCGGTTCGGCGAGATGGACTGCAGGAACGCATGGATGCTCACTGCCAGACCTTGACGTCGAACTCGGGCTGCAGCTTGCCGGTGGAGTCCTTGATGCGCAGCTCGATGTACTTGGGGTCGGTGCCCTTGTCGAACCTGATCGTCGTTCCTCGCTTGTAGTCGCGATCGTGCGGGCCCTTGCCGGTGAAGAAGGCGACGATCTCGTGCTGTCCCGCCTTCAGGTTGCCCAGGTACACGCGCTGCACGCCGCCGCGGTGCAGCGCCTGGACCTCCAGCGGCGTGTACAGGTAGTTGCTCACCAGCTTGTCGTCGAGCTTGACCTGCACCGAGTCGAGCTCGAACAGCTTGCCCACGTCCATCGAGACGAACAGCGCCACCTGCGTGTTCGCCGGGAAGAGCAGCTCCTCCTCCAGCACCAGCAGGTCGCGATTGAGCCGGATGACGTCGCCCTTGACGTCCTGGATGCGGCTGTCCAGGCCGGTGGCCGGCGCGCTGGCGGAAGCCGAAGGCGCAGCGGCCGCGGGGGCATCGGCCGCACGCGCAGCGGACACGGCGGCCATGCCGATCAGGAGCCAGGCCGCCAGCAGGCGGCAGCAACGTTTGAACATGCTTCGTCTTTCTAGAAAGTGGCCGACACGTACAGCTGCAGCACGTTGGCCTGGAAGCTGTACGGGCTGCCCGTGCGGATGTCGGTGAAGTCCTTGAAGTTGAAGCGCACCAGCTCGTACGCGCCGTTGGCCTTGAGCTCGTACTGGCCGGGGACGCGCTTCCACGTGTACGACAGCTTGGCGCCCAGGCCCAGGCTGTCGAAGGTGCTGAGCTGGCGGTTGCGCGAGACGTACAGCGTCTCGGCCGGCGCGTTGTCGCTGTAGAACAGCGCGTGCTTCTGCGAGTAGTAGCGCACGAAGGCATCGGCCAGCCACAGGTCGCCGAAGTAGCGGCTGTAGCCGGCTTCGGCGGTGTGCGCCTTGACGGCCCAGGTGTCCCAGAAGTAGCGGTACTCGGCGTGCATCGCGTTGCGCGCGCCGAGGTCGCCCTTCACGCGCAGCTTGAGGGCGCGCGACGAGCGCGTGCGCGGGTTGCGCTCGGGCACCGCCGCCCCGAACACCCGCGCCGCGCGGTAGGGACTGCCGAGGAAGCCGTCTTCCGAGATGGCCTCGAAGTTCGCGCTGGCGAGCCAGCTCGGCGTGAGGATCTGCGTGACGCCGAGCCGGTACTGCCAGCGCTTGACGGTGTCGTTGAAGCTCGGATCACCGTGCTTGAGCACCTTGTCCGCGCCGCGCGAGAAGCCCAGCGCAACCGTCGTCATGCCGCCGAAGGTCTCCTGCGAGACGTCGATGCTGGCCGTATCGGACTTGTAGTCGGGCTCGTCGCTCTTGCTCACGCCCAGCGTGATCAGCGAGTCGCGCACGGCGTAGTCGAGGCCGGCGCCGAACTCGTGCCGCCGTTCACGGAACGGGCTGGCGGTGGTCACCACGTCGATCGACGCGTTGCTCACCGCATCGAGGTAGTACGAGCCGGTCAGCGACACGCGGTCGGCGATGTTCTTGCGCACCAGCAGCGCCGGGCCCGAGGCGGTGACGCCGCCGCCCTGGTACACGTGGACCAGCGCCTCGGCGCGGTCTTCGGGAAGATCGACGGCGCGCGCGGAATGTCCGGCGAGCAGGCCGGCGAGGGGCGCCAGCAGCGCGCCGAGCGCGCGGCGGCTGTGCCGCCACAGCTCGATCGGGCTAGTTGCAGCCACAGCCGCCCCCTTGCACGCCGGTGGCGCCGCGCGCGCCTTCACGCACGACGCGCACGTGCTCGCGATGCTTCTCGACCAGCGAGTCGCGCGAGAACTGCATGATCGGATCGGCGAGCTTCTCCCGCTCGTACGGCTTGACCCACGGCTGAAGCCGCGCGCAGCCGCCGAGCAGCATGCAGCCGATCAGCACGGCGGCCGTCATCGCGGCCGAACGGACAGGGTGCGTGTTCATTCCTTGAGGAGGTCCCGGATCTGCATGTCGTAGGTGTTCTCGTAGCCGTCGCGGTAGCCGCGGTGGATGTGGCGCACCTTGCCGTCGCGGTCGATCAGCACGGTGGCCGGCATCGCGCTCATGTCGTAGACGCGGCTGACCTTCTTGTCGGTATCGAGCAGCACCGGAAAGCGCACGCCCAGCTTGGACGCGACGTCGGCCGCCTTGCGCGCGTCGTCGTCGACGTTGATGCCGAGCAGCACGAAACCGGACGACTTGTACTTGTCGTACAGGCGGTTCAGGTGCGGCATCTCCTGCCGGCACGGGCCGCACCAGGTGGCCCAGAAGTTGACCAGCACGACCTGGCCGCGCTGCTCCAGCAGCCGCAGGTTGGGCCCGCTCATCGAGCGCAGCGTGAAGTCGGGCGCCATCGCCGACGGCGCCGGCGCCGGCACGGCCGCGCCCGCGGCGAGCGCGAGGCCCGCCGCCAGCGCGGCGCGCAGCAGGTGGAAAGGCGAGGGAATCGTCATGGCAACCAGTACCGTCAGAAGAAGAAGGCCAGACCGCCGGTCAGCTCGAGGTTCTGCGTGCTCTGCCGCTTGCCGAGCAGGTCGATCGAGAAGATGTGGTCGCGCATGTCGACCTGCAGCGCCCAGCGGTCGGCCAGCATCAGCCGCAGGCCCAGGCCGAAGTTGAGGGTCTGTCGGCGCTGCTCGTTGAACTTGGTGCTGCCGACGCCGCCGATCAGGTAGACCTGCGTGGCCTTGGCGCGCTTGCTGCCGATGAACACCTCGCCGGGCAGCAGGTTGTAGCCGGCCGACAGGTTGTAGTAGGTCAGCTTTTCCTTGTCGTCGGTGAACACACCGCCGGGCAGGATCTGCCGGAAGGTCTCGTCGGTGACGGTGGTCGATGCCAGCGTGCCCTCGACGAAGATGTCCTCGCTGAGGTGGTAACCCAGCCGCACGCCCTTGACCAGGCTTGCGCCGAAGTTCTCGGTGGCGTAGGTGCCGAGGAAGACGCCGACCTCGATGTCCTTGGACGGGAACTTCGGCAGCTTCACGTCGCGCCGGTCCACTTCGGGCACGACGACCTGCTCGTTCGCCGGCCGCTGCGGCGCGGGTGTGCCCTGCGCCATCGCGAGCGGGGCGGCGAGAGAGCAGGCGATCAACACAGGAGCGAGCGGGGTGAGGCGCATGGAGCAGTCTTTTTTCAGAAGAAGAACGAGAGCCCCGCGGTGAACGCCTTGTATTCGGCGCTGCGGGAGTCGGAGAGGAAGGCCGTGTAGAGCGTGTAGTCCACGCGCAGCACGAAGCGGTCGGTGAGGTAGTAGCGCGCGCCGAGGGTGGCGTTGGCGAGCTTTGCGTCGGTGACGGTGGCGCCGACCAGGCTCAGGTTCGGGAAGTTCTTGAAGCGGCCCACGCCGATGCCGAAGAAGGGCGACAGGCGCCGGTCGGACCAGGGCTCGGCCATCACATCGACGTGCCAGAAGTCGGTGCCCGAGAACACGCCCTGCACCTGTCCCAGCGTGGCCTCCGCCGACAGCGTGTCGGAGAACCTGTAGCTGGTGTAGAGCTTGAGCATCGGCTCCGACTTGAAGCGCCCCCAGGCGGCGCCGAGCTGCACGCGGCGCGTGAGGTAGTCGTCGAGCAGGATGTCGCGGAAGGTCTTCTGGCCACCCGCCTCGGTGAGCGTGGTCTCGAGCTGGCGGCGGTGCACCCAGCCCTGCTTGCCGCCCTCGGTGCGTACCTTGAACCAGTCGGTGAAGCGCAGCTCGATCTCGATCCACTCGTGGCGCGCGACGACGAAGAACACCGGGTAGCCGCGCCCGGGGCCGGTGCGCATCTCGAGGTAGGGATCGGCGACATGCAGCCGCTCGGTCACCGCATCGTCGGCCGCACGGGCCGGTGTGATGCTGCCCGCCAGCACCAGCGCGCACGCCAGCGCCAGCAGCCGCACCACCTGCCCGAAGACGCCGCCGATGCGGCCGAAAGGTCCCGCGACGAGGTGCTTCATGGGGTGTTGCAGGTGCCGGTGTTGGGATCGGCCGGCGTGAACATGTTGTAGCTGGCGGCCGCGAACTCGTCCTGGCCCGCAGGGGCCGGGTGGCTGATCCAGTACTCGATCAGCTTGAGGTTTGGGTCGTTGGGATCGTCGAAGATGAGGCCGCCGCCGTGCAGCACGCCTTGCACCTGCGGCTTGGTGAGCAGCCGGCTCTGCGCCGGCGTGCCGATGAGCACCATGCCCTGGGCCGAGTAGAAGTTCTTGTACATCTCGCTGGCGCGGATGACGTCGGGCGTGTTGGCCGCGTCGGTCACGTCCAGCGCGGTCGCCGAGGCGACGACGCGGAAAGCGCCGCCCGTGCCGGTGCGGTCGTCGTGGCAGCCCGAGCCCGCGCAGGTGTTGGTGGACACGGCGCCGCCGACATTGATCTGCAGCTGCGCCAGGAAGATCGGGTTGATGCAGCGCTGGAAATAGGCGAAGGAGAGCTTCTGCCCTCCGACGCTGCCGGGGTTCTGCACCACCGGCGGGTTGTCGAGCGGATTCGATCCGCCCGACCCTCCGCAGCCGGTGAGCCCCAGCGCGATGCAGCCGCCGGCCAGGAGGCCGGCCAGCGAGCGTGCGCGTCGCCGAAGAAATCGTGTCGACAAGGTCATTCGCTCTAGCAGCCTGCGGCAATCCAGGCCGCGATGGTGTTGTAGTTGGCGCTGCCGGCCGGCAGCACAGCCGAGGTGCCGCCCGAGGGATGCGGGACGGTCGACGGCCGGCTCAGCAGGTAGTTCGAGCCTGGGTTGCACGCGTTGGAGATCATCGACAGCGTGACGCCGAAGTCGCCTTCCGCATCGCCGGTGAGCACGAAGCGGTTGTTGCGGAACGAGGTGCCCACCGCCGGGCCGCCGGTGCTGCCCACGGCCTGGTGGCAGCCGGCGGCGCAGGTGTTGCGCAGGATCGGCAACACCTGCGCCTCGAACACCTGCTGGCTGAGTCCCTTGAGCGTGCGCACGCCGGCCGAGCCGTTGAACGGGTCGTTGTAGTACTGCCCGCCCAGGTCCATCCATTCGGCGACCAGGCGCTTCTCGGCCGTGTTGAGCAGCGCGCCGTGGTTGGGCGCGCCTGCCGGCGGCGCGGGATGCGCATCGCGCGTGGCCTGCGCGGCCATCAGTTGCTCGCCGAACAGGATCTCGCCGAGCCGGCTCTTGCGCGCCAGGCCGGTCACTTCGCCTTCGCTGGCCGAGGTGTCGACCAGCGCCGGTCCGCGCACGATGACCGGCACGCCCTCCTCGATCCGCGTCTGCGGCAGCCCGGTGGCGGGGTCGATGACCGGATCGCCGACCAGCAGCTCCTCATACGACACCAGGCGGCCGGTGCCCGCGGTGTTGCCCCGCAGGTCCAGCTTGGCCGGGTCGCTGTGGCAGGCCGTGCAGGTGTTGGCGCCGCGGTCACGGGTCCACAGGGGCTGGATGTGCTCGGCGTAGTTGATGACGCCGTTGACCGGTGCGGCGGTCGCCAGGTCGTCGGCCGGATTCGCGTTGCCGGTGTAGCGCAGCGCGATGGTGGGACGCGCCTTGACGTCGCTGCGCGTCGTGTCGGCCCACACGTCGGTGGTGACCATGTCGGGCAGAAGGGCCAGCAGGCTGGGGTCGAGCCGCGTGCGGGTCGCGGCCATCGTCTCGCCGGACTGGTGCGCCTGGGCCATCGCCGTGCGCAGCGCCGCGGGAACGCTGTTGACGATGTTGCCGGAGTTCAGCGCGGCGCCGCGGCGCGGGCTGTGGCAGCCGTCGCAGGTTCGACGCTCGCCGGGCCGCACCTGGATCCAGTTGGTGTGGGTCTGGAAGGCGCGGCCCTTGGCATCGATGATCGACAGCGCGATCGGCGTGTCGGCCGGCACCGTCAGCTTGAACGAGCCGTCGGGCTCGACCGCGGCGTAGCCGAGGATCTGCTGCATCTCGAACTCGGTCTCGCCGATCGCGCTGCGCAGGCCCATCATGGCCGACGGCGGCGCCACCGCTCGCGTGGCGCGCACGAAGCGAGCCGGCGTGCACGCATAGCTCGGATCGGCCGGGTCCTTCATGCGCTTGATGTCGGCCACCTGGGCCCGGGTGTCCATGCTGTCGCCGGGCGCGGTCAGCGGGATCGCCAGCGCGCTGGTGCAGCCGGCAGGCATGTCGGCAGCGGCCAGCATGCCGGCGCCCATGCGGCCGAGGCCGTCGGTGTCGTAGACGCTGCGAACCTCCAGCAGACCGAGGTTCTGCGACGCCAAACCGGTGTCGAGTGCGGTGGGGTCGGTGGCGTTGGGCTCGGCGCGTGCCTGCAGCGCGATCGGGTCGGTGTACATGAAGCCCTTGGGCGGCGCGGCCACGATGAGCCAGGTCTGCTTGTCGGGATCGAACATGTAGATGCCGTATGACGGCGGCGCGTTGTCCTGCACCGAATCGGCGGCCGCTTCCGCGACCGAGCGGTTCTCGTCGCTCAGGCGGGCCTTCTCGGCATCGGTCAGCGTGGCGCAGGGCACGATGTCGCCGTTGCGCGTGACCTCACACGGCCTGTACGCGGCCAGCACGCGGTTGGTGCCGTCCCACAGCGGGAACGGCGTGGTGACGCGCCCGAACTCGGACAGGCCGCGGCCGATGTTGAGCGCCTGCGCGGTGACGTAGGTCTGGCCGCCCTGCGCCGGCACGGTGGAGTTGGCCGGGGTGTTGTTCTCCGAATAGTTGGCCACGTCGACGAACACGAGGCCGCCGCCTTCGTCGGTGCCCGACAGCGGCATCAGGTCGGACGACACGAAGCCCTTGTACTTGCCCGCCGGATCCATGTCTCGGGGGTGTAGGAAGCTGTTGCCCTCGCTGTGCGCGCCGTACAGCACGAACATGTCGGTGCCGTCCGGCTTGGCGCGGAAGATCTTGAAGTGATTGCGTCCGGCCACGTGGTCCCAGCGCGAGAACATGATGTCGCCGTTGGGACGCACCACCGGGTTGCGGTCGTGGCTCTGGTTGAACGAGATCTGGGTGATGGCTTCGCCCTTCGCGTCCATCGTGTGCAGATTGAAGACCCGCTCGCGCTCGTACTCGTCGAGCGCGTAGTAGGTCTGGCCGAGCGCCTGAACCTTCGACTTGGTCTGGCGGTTCGACGAGAACACGAAGCCGCGGCCGGCCGGCAGGTACGCCGGGTCGACGTCGTCATCGGTCGTGGAGCTGGTCAGACGCTTGAACTTGCCGTTGGCGAAGCCGCCTTCGGTCATGTCGTATTCCCAGATGTTGAAGCGTCCGGTGCACGCCGGCTGGCCTTCGATGGTCGCCGCGTTCGACGTCGGGCAGCGCATCGCGAAGACGATCTTCTTGCCGTCGTAGGAGACCTCGGGGTCGGAGACGTCGCCTTGCCCGAGGGTGAAGCGGTCGGTGACGTTGTGCTCCGGCGCGCTGGGCGAGGACTTCTCGCGGATGATCAGATTGCCGCCCGGCGCGGTGGGCGCGCCGTTGGTGGGATTGGCGCTGATCGTGTTGGCGCGCATCACGTACGCCAGCGGCACATCGCCGTTGACGGTCACGGTGTCCGCATCGCTGCTGCTGCCGCCGCTGCCGCAACCGGCGATGACCGCGACAACCGCGGCCACCGAGAGTGCGCCCACTCCTCCTATGTGCTTCATGGTCATGTTCGCCTCCTGACGAATTCGTTCAATCAACGAGCGAGATGCACGTCATTGCCGGGCTTGCGGCGCGGCGGCCAGCAGCCCGGACGAGTAATGCAATACACCTTCAGCGTCGACCACGACTG
Source organism: Piscinibacter sp. XHJ-5 (assembly GCF_029855045.1). Taxonomy (GTDB): domain Bacteria; phylum Pseudomonadota; class Gammaproteobacteria; order Burkholderiales; family Burkholderiaceae_C; genus Albitalea. The sequence goes on along the minus strand of NZ_CP123228.1, from coordinate 2,999,537 downwards.
CGTCGACTCCCTCCAGCGACTCGATGAGCCGCAGGCCTTGTTCTGCGCCTTTCACGAAGACGGTCTTCGACAGCGCCTCGGTGGTGAGGCCGTCCGCGGCGAGGATGGTCACGCTGCGCACGCTCGTGGGCGAGCGACCGGTCGCCGGATCGATGAGGTGATGGAAGCGCACGCCGTCGGCGACGAAGTAGCGCTCGTAGTCGCCCGAGGTGGAGATGGCGGTGTCTTCCAGCGGCAGCACGGCCACCACCTCGCCGGGGCGTCGCGGATCGCGCACACCGATCGTCCACGGGCGGCCGCGGCGATCGCCGACGACGCGGCTGTCGCCGCCGGCGCTGACGATGGCGTGGCGGATGCCTCGGGCACGCAGCAAGGCGGCGGCGTTGTCGACCGCATGGCCCTTGGCGAAGCCGCCGAGATCGATGCGCACCCCCTCGCGGGCGAAGCGCAGCGTGCGCGCTTGGCGGTCGAGGATCAGATGGCGCCAGCCGACAGCGGCACGTGCGCGCCGCAGCGCTTCCTCGGAGGGCCTGAGGCCCTCGCGGTAGTCATAGAGATGGCCGACTGCGGCGTAGGTGATGTCGAACGCGCCGTCGGAGAGCGCGGAGAACCGAAGCGCCCGGTCGACCAGGCCGGCCATCTCCTCGCTGAGCGCGACCGGGCACGTGGCGGCTTCGCGGTTGATGCGCGACAGCTCGGAATCGGGCTTGTGCGGGCTCATCGCGCGGTCGATGCGGTGCATCTCGGCCATCACGGCCGACATGGCGTCCTCGGCTGCCGCGCGGTCCTCGCCCCAGAGCTCGACCCGGATGGCCGTGCCCATGATGGCTTCCTCGCGGCTGAACCAGTCGCCGACGGCCATGGCCGCGGCCGCACTGCGGCGCGCTGCGCTCGCGCTGGCGAACCACATGCCCTAGGCTCCGTGCCGGCGCAACGCGGCAGGCGCGGCGCGAACGGCAACGACGCCTGCGATCAGGCCCTCCTGAAACTCCACTCGGTCCCCCGATTCTTGATTCGATTTGCAAAACTTTCCGATGACCCGGCTTGAACGCAGATCACGTGCCCGGAATGCGGACGCATCTTGATAGGCCCATCCCTTGCAAAATCGTCAAAAGTTGGCAAACGCTGAAGGTCTTACACGATGTCTCCAAAGAAACATGACGCTTTTTGTGCTTGTTCTAGGCGAGATGAATCAAATGTGTGAATTGGCAACCGAATCGCTGACGTGATCTCCGCCGTGTCCGACAACCCACCACCTGCCATCGAGCCGCGCCTGAGCGCGGCCTCCCTCGCCTGCCGGCGCGGCCACCGCGTGCTGTTCCAGAACCTCGATCTCGTCGTCGCACCCGGACAGATCGTCTGGCTGCGCGGCCAGAACGGCCGCGGCAAGACCAGCCTGCTCAAGCTGGCGGCGGGGCTGTCCGCGCCCGAGCACGGCCAGGTGCTGTGCGAGGGCAGGCCGGTGCGGCGCTCGCTCGCCGCGCAGCAGCGGCTGCTCTACATCGGTCACGCCAATGCGCTGAAGGAAGACCTCACCGCCTGCGAAGCGCTCGATTTCCTGCTGCGCATCCACGGCCGGCCTCACGGCCCCGACGTCGCGTGCGCTGCCCTCGAGCGTCTGGGCATGCACAGCCGGCGGCACGCGATGGTGCGCACGCTGTCGCAGGGCCAGCGCCGGCGCATCGCGCTGGCTCGCCTCGCGGTGGAGGACAGTCCGTCGCTGTGGCTGCTGGACGAGCCCTACGACGCGCTCGATGCGGACGGCGTGGCCCGCGTGGATGCGCTGCTGGCCGGGAACGCCGAGCGCGGCGGCAGCGTCATGCTCACCAGCCACCTCAGCCTCGACACGGCGCGGCTGCGCCCGATCGAGATCGATCTCGACCGCTACGCCGCCACCGCCTGAATGCGCGCCCTCTTCCTCGCCCTCTACTTGCGCGACCTGCGGCTGGCCATGCGCCGGCGCATCGAGGCGCTGCTGCCCATCGCCTTCTTCGTCGTCGCGATCAGCCTGTTTCCGCTGGGGGTCGGTCCCGAGCCGCAGACGCTGCGCCAGATGGGTCCGGGCATCGTGTGGGTCTGCGCGCTGCTGGCGGCGATGCTGTCGGTGACGAATCTGTTCGCCGGCGACTTCGCCGACGGCTCGCTGGAGCAACTGCTGCTGACCGGGCACAGCGCCGTCGTGGTCGCTGCCGCCAAGGCCGCCGCGCACTGGACGCTCACCGGCCTGCCGCTGGTCGTCGCGGCGCCGCTGTTCGGCCTGCTGTTCGACGCCGACGGCCGCTCGCTGGCGACGCTGGCGCTCTCGCTGCTGCTCGGCACGCCGATGCTGAGCCTGCTCGGCTCGGTGGGGGCCGCGCTGACGCTGGGCCTGCGCAGCGCCGGCGTGCTGATCATCCTGCTGGTGCTGCCGCTGTCCATTCCGGCGCTGATCTTCGGCACGGGAGCGGTCGCCGCAGTGGAAGCGGGCCAGTCGCCCGAGGCACACTATTCGATCCTCGGCGCGCTGCTGATCTTCACCGCGCTGACCGCGCCGCCGGCCGCCGCCGCGGCGCTGCGCATCTCAGTGGAGTAGAGACGAAAGCATGACAGGCCGCATTCGATGGTTCACCTACGCAGCCCCCTCGCGCTTCTACGGGCTCGCCGGCGCGTTCGTGCCGTGGCTGTGGGTCGTGACCCTCCTGCTCGCCGCCGCCGGCCTGTACATCGGCTTCTTCGTCGCGCCGACCGACGCCACGCAGGGCGAGGCCTACCGCATCATCTTCATCCACGTGCCCGCGGCGTGGATGTCGATGGTCGTCTACCTCGCGATGGCCGGCTGGGCCGCGGCCGGCTGGATGTTCAATGCCCGCATGGCGTCCATGCTGGCGCGTGCACTGGCTCCCACGGGCGCCCTCTTCACCTTCATCGCGCTGTGGACCGGCGCGTTCTGGGGCAAGCCCACCTGGGGCACCTGGTGGGTGTGGGATGCCCGCCTCACGTCGGAGCTGATCCTGCTGTTCCTCTACCTCGGCTACATCGCGCTGGTCGAGGCGATCGACGACGTGCGGCGCGCCGACAAGGCGGGCGCGCTGCTGGCCATCGTCGGCGCGGTCAACATCCCGATCATCTATTTCTCGGTGCGCTGGTGGAACACGCTGCACCAGGGTGCGACCATCAGCATGACGGCCGCACCCAAGATGGCGAGCACCATGCTGACGGCGATGCTGCTCATGACCTTCGCGTTCTGGGCCTATGCGTTCGCGGTGGTGTTCATGCGCGTTCGCGCCATCGTGCTCGAGCGCGAATCGCACGCCGAGTGGGTGCACGAGCTGACGGCACGGGAGCTGCGCGCATGAACTGGAACAGCGCATCCGAATTCCTCGCGATGGGCGGCTACGGGCTCTACGTCTGGGGCTCGTACGCCGTCACCGCGCTCATCATGGCGGCCGAGCCCTGGCTCGCCGCGCGCCGGCGCAGGCGCGCGCTGATCGAGGCGATGCACGCCGCCGAATCGGAGTCCTCTTCATGAAACCTCGCCAGAAGCGCCTCGCCGTCATCGTCGGCATCGTGGCTGCCGTCGGCATCGCGGCGGCGCTGGTGCTCAACGCCTTCCAGAGCAACCTCGTGTTCTTCTATTCGCCTTCGCAGGTCGCGGCGCAGGAGGCGCCGGTGGGCCGCACCTTCCGCCTCGGTGGCCTGGTGGAGGCCGGCAGCGTGCAGCGCGACGGCGTGACGGTGCGCTTCGCGGTCACCGACACCGTCAAGACCATCCCGGTGCGCTTCCAGGGCATTCTTCCCGACCTGTTCAAGGAGGGCAAAGGCGTGGTCGCGCAGGGTCAGGTCGGCACCGACGGCGTGTTCGTGGCGCGCGAAGTGCTCGCCAAGCACGACGAGAACTACATGCCGCCGGAAGCCGCCGATGCGCTCAAGCGCGCCGGCGCCGTCAACCAGAAGCTGAGCGGCACGCTCGTCAAGGAGAGCACCAAGTGATCCCCGAACTCGGTCAGGTCGCCCTGCTGCTCGCGCTGGCAGTGGCCGTCATCCAGGGCACGCTGCCGCTGGCCGGCGCCGCGCGCGGTCGCGTGGACTGGATGTCGCTCGCCCGCCCCGCCGCGCAGACGCACTTCCTGCTGGTGGCCTTCGCCTTCGGCTGCCTCGTGAGCGCGTTCGTGCGCAACGACTTCTCGGTGCTCTACGTCGCCAGCCATTCCAACAGCGCGCTGCCCCTGCACTACCGCGTCGCCGGCGCCTGGGGCGGGCATGAAGGCTCGCTGCTGCTGTGGCTGCTGATGCTCTCGGTGTGGATGCTCGCCGTGGCGCACTTCAGCCGCCATCTGCCGCAGGCGGTGGTGTCGCGGATCCTCGCGGTGATGGGGCTCATCAGCGTCGGCTTCCTGCTGTTCATGCTGACCACTTCCAACCCTTTCGAGCGGCTGTCGCCGGTCCCCCCGGACGGCAATGACCTCAACCCGCTGCTGCAGGACCCGGGCATGGTGGTGCACCCACCCATGCTGTACATGGGCTACGTCGGCTTCTCGGTGGCCTTCGCATTCGCCGTGGCGGCGCTCATCAGCGGCACGCTCGACGCCACGTGGGCACGCTGGACGCGCCCGTGGACGACCGCCGCCTGGGCCTTCCTGACCGTGGGCATCATGCTCGGCAGCCTGTGGGCCTATTACGTGCTCGGCTGGGGCGGCTGGTGGTTCTGGGATCCGGTGGAGAACGCCTCGTTCATGCCGTGGCTGGCCGGCACGGCACTCATCCATTCGCTCGCCGTCACCGAGAAGCGGGGGGCTTTCAAGTCGTGGACGGTGCTGCTGGCCATCGTCGCCTTCTCGCTGTCGCTGCTCGGCACCTTCCTCGTGCGCTCCGGCGTGCTGTCGTCGGTGCACGCCTTCGCCACTGATCCGCGCCGCGGCCTGTTCATCCTCGCATTCCTGGGCGTCGTCGTCGGCGGCTCGCTCACGCTGTATGCATGGCGTGCGCCCAAGGTTGGTCTTGGGGCGCGCTTCGAGCTGGTCTCGCGCGAATCGATGCTGCTCGCCAACAACGTGCTCTTCGTCGTGGCCATGCTGTCGGTGCTGCTGGGCACGCTGTACCCGCTGGCGCTCGATGCACTCGGCATGGGCAAGATCTCGGTCGGTCCGCCCTACTTCGACACCGTGTTCCTGCCGCTCATGGTGCCGGTGGTGTTCCTGGTGGGAATCGGTCCGCTCGCCCGCTGGAAGCGCGCCGAGGTGCCCGATCTCGCCCGCCGCCTGCGCTGGGCGGCGATCGCGGCGGTCGTCGCGGCGCCGGTTGCCGGATGGCTGGCCGGCCGCATCACCCTGGGCGCGACGCTGGGCTTCGTGATGAGCTTCTGGATCGTCGCCTCCATCGCCACCGACCTGTGGGAGCGCGTGCGTCCGGCCGGCGGCGTGCAGGCCAGCGTGCGCGAGCGCCTGCGCCTGCTGCCGCGCTCGATGGTGGGCATGATGGCCGCACACCTCGGTGTCGCGGTGTTCGCCTTCGGCGTCAGCATGGTCCGCACCTACGAGGTCGAACGCGACGTGAAGATGGCCGCGGGCGACACCACCGAGGTGGCCGGCTTCGTGTTCACGATGCTCGGCTGGCGCAACCTGCAAGGGCCGAACTACGAAGCGGTGCAGGGCATCATCGAGGTCAGGCGCGACGGCCGGCCGGTGGTCACCATGCGGCCCGAGAAGCGCATCTACCGCGTGCAGCGCAATCCGATGACCGAGGCATCCATCCACCGGACGGTGGCCCGCGACCTCTACGTGTCGCTCGGCGAGCCGGTCGAAGGCGGCGCCTGGATCGTGCGCGTGTACGTCAAGCCCTTCGTCAACTGGATCTGGGGCGGCTGCGCGCTGATGGCGCTGGGCGGCGCGCTGGCGCTGAGCGACCGCCGCTACCGCGCGAAGAAGGAGCAGGACGCCACGACCACCGCCGGAGCCACTGCATGAGAAGCCTTCGCTTCGTCGTCCCCCTGCTCGTCTTCGCGGCGCTGCTGTTCTTCCTTTTCCGCGGCCTGAAGCTCGATCCGCGCGAGGTGCCCTCGCCGCTGATCGACAAGCCCGCCCCGGGCTTCACGCTGACGCGCCTGGACGATGCGGGCCGCACCATCCGTCGCGACGACATGCTCGGCAAGGTATGGCTGCTCAACGTGTGGGCGTCGTGGTGCGTCGCGTGCCGCCAGGAGCACGCCACGCTGGTCGCGCTGTCGCAGACCAAGGCGGCGCCCATCGTCGGGCTGAACTACAAGGACACGCGTCCCGAAGGCCTGGCCTGGCTGGGCCAGTTCGGCAATCCGTACGACGTGTCGGCCTTCGACCAGGACGGCCGCGTCGGCATCGACTTCGGCGTGTATGGCGTGCCGGAGACCTTCGTCATCGACAAGCAGGGGATGGTGCGCTTCAAGCACATCGGCCCGCTCACGCCGGAAGTCCTGCAGAACAGGATCCATCCCCTGCTGAGGCAGCTCAATGGTTAAGCCGATCGCGTCCTGGCTGGCGCTGGTGGCGTTGTCGCTGGCCGCGTTCGCCAAGGAAGCGCCTCCCGCCGCCGCCGACCCCATCCTCGAGGCGAAGATGCTGCGCATCGCTTCCGAGCTGCGCTGCCTGGTGTGCCAGAACCAGACCATCGCCGATTCGAACGCCGACCTCGCGGTCGATCTGCGCGAGCAGGTGCGCCGCATGCTCAAGCAGGGCCAGAGCGAAGAGCAGATCGTCCGCTACATGACCGACCGCTACGGCGACTTCGTCCTCTACCGGCCGCCGGTGAAGGGCAGCACCTTGCTGCTGTGGTTCGGCCCGGCGGTGCTGCTGGTCGGCGGGCTCGTGGTGCTGGTCGTGGTGCTGCGCCGGCGCAACCGGCTCGCCGACGATCGCTTCGAGCCCGACGAGCCCGACACCGCCGACGAGGGAACGACCCGATGACCCCGTTCGTGCTCGCCGCCGCCGCACTGGCGCTGCTCGCCGTCGCCTGGCTCACGCGGCCGCTGTGGTGGCCTTCTGCGCAGCAGCAGCGCTCCGCCCTGCTCGCCGCCGCGCTCGCCGTCTTCGTCATCGGCATCGCCGGCGGCGGGTATGCGTGGCTCGGCGCGCCGGCGCAGCTGCAGATCGGTCCGGGCAACAGCGGCGACGAGGCGAACACCGCGTCGCGCGCCGAGGCCGAGGCGCAGGTGCTGGCCATGATCGATCAGCTGGCGCAGCGCCTGAAGGCACGTCCCGACGATGCCAACGGCTGGATGATGCTGGCCCGCTCGTACGGCGTGCTGGGCCGCCACGCGGAGTCGGTGGAGGCGTGGCGCAAGGCCGTCATGCTGCGGCCCGACGACGCCGGCGTCCTCGCCGATCTGGCGCTGGCCGTCGCGATGGCCAACAACCGTCAGCTCGAAGGCGAGCCGTCGCAGCTGATCGAGCGCGCGCTGAAGACCGATCCGCAGAATCGCAAGGCGCTCGCCTTCGCCGGCATGCTCGCCTTCGAGCGCAAGGACTACCCGCTCGCGGTGCGGCACTGGGAGAAGCTCGAGCAGCTGGCCAACGACAGCGGGCCGGGCACGCAGCCGCTGCGCAACAGCATCGCCGAGGCGCGCCGGCTCGCCGGCATGGCGCCCGCGGCGAGCGGCGCGGCGCCGGCCGCCGCGGGCGCACAGGTCAGCGGCACGGTGAGCCTGGCGCCTTCGCTGAAGGGCCGCGTGTCGCCACAGGACACCGTCTTCGTCTTCGCTCGTGCACCGGACGGCCCGCGGGTGCCGCTGGCCATCCTGCGCAAGCGCGTCGCCGACCTGCCGCTCGCGTTCACGCTGGACGACAGCCTCGCGATGTCGCCTGCCGCCAGGCTGTCGGGCGCATCGCGCGTCGTCGTCGGCGCGCGGGTGTCCCGCAGCGGCAACGCGATGCCCCAGCCGGGCGACCTGCAGGGCCTGTCGTCGCCGGTCGGCGTCGGCACGAGCGGCTTGCAGATCGAGATCGCCGAGACGATCAAGTAGCCTGCAGGTCGGGGTGATCACCCCGACCCGACCGCATCCGCCGAGAGAGCCCATGCGCCGCAAGATTCCTTCCACCGCCGCCCTCGCTGCCTTCGAGTCGGCTGCACGCCACCAGAGCTTCACGCAGGCCGCCGAGGAGCTCGCGGTGACGCAGAGCGCGGTGTGCCGGCAGATCGCCGGACTCGAGGACTTCCTGCGCGTCAAGCTCTTTCGCCGCACCAGGCGCGGCGTGCTGCTGACCGAGGCCGGCGCCAGCTACAGCCGCAGCGTGCGCGCGCGCCTCGACGAGGTCGAGCGCGACACGCTCGAGCTGATGGCCAAGGGCGGCATCGGCGGCTCCATCGAGATCGCCGTCGTGCCCACGTTCGCGACCAAGTGGCTGCTGCCGCGGCTGCCGTCGTTCGTGCAGGCGCACCCGGGCATCACGGTGCACATGACACCGCGCACGCGGCCCTTCCTGTTCGACGAGACGGTGTTCGATGCCGCGCTGTTCGCCGGCGACGCGGGATGGCCCGGCACCGCGGCCACCTTCCTGATGCACGAGAACCTGGTGGCCGTCGGCAGCCCCGTGCTGCTGGGATCGCGGCGCCGCCTCAAGCCCGCCGAGATCGCGCGGCTGCCCCTGCTGCAGCAGGGCACGCGGCCCTACGTGTGGCGGCAGTGGTTCGATTCGCTCGGGCTGGCGGTGGAGAACGACCTGGCCGGGCCCCGGCTCGAGCTGTTCTCCATGCTGACCGAGGCGGCAGTCCATGGAATGGGCGCGGCCCTGATCCCGCCGTTTCTCATCGAGGACGAGCTGCGCAGCGGGCGGCTGGTGCCGCTGCTGGAGCATGCGTACCGCAGCGATCGCTCCTACTACCTCATCTATCCGCAGGCGAAGTCGGACAACCCGGCACTGGCGGTATGGCGAGGGTGGCTGGAAGAGCAGGCGGTGGCGTACCGCGAGGCTTGAGGCTCATCGCAAGGCATGCGCCGGCTGCGCCGCCAGCGCCGCCAGCGAACTGGTGCGCGGGCCGCGAAGCGCACACAGAAACCGCGCGCTGACCTCCGAGGGCGTGGCGCCTTCGCTCCAGGCGATGGCCAACGCCCTCACCGCCTCGCGTGTGTGGCGCGCGAACGCGCCGCCGATGGGGTCGTCGATGTCGGCGAGCAGCTTCTCGCAGTACAGCAGACGCGCTTCGCGGCTCGCCGAGAGCAGGTCGAGCAGCGAGCGCGCAGCCACGTCGAACTGCGCCGCCGTCAGCGCCCGCGCCGGCTCGGTCTGCGCATGCCAGGCGCAGAGGTACTCCACCGGCCCCAGGCTGCGCGTGCGACCGTAGGCGGCGTGCGACTGCAGAGGCGCGCTGGCCCCCCAGGCGCTGCGCCGGCCGCTGGGCAGGCGTCCGGTGCGAAGGGCATGCACCAGCGTGCGCGCCACCGCCGAACGTGCCGCGTGGTCGCCATGCAGTCCGATGGTCCACAGCACGCGCAGGAAGGCGGGGTACAGCTCGTCGCCCAGTCCTTCGCACACCGCGGTCATCAAGGCGATGCGCTCTTCGTCGCCCGGCAGGTCGACACAGCCGTCGACCAGCGCCTGCGCCGCGGCGCCCCAGCGCGGTTCGCTCAGCAACGCAGCGCCCATGGCCGTCTCTCGTCACCCGCCGGCGTCGCGCTCGCCACGCAGGTGCATCAGCACGCGCTCGGCGTGCTGCCCCACCGACAGGCCGCGCGCCGACAGCGAGGGATCGCCGACGATGGAGAAGCCGGCGCCCAGCGAGGGGTCGTCGGACCACCCGAGCCCGGCGCTCCTGTCGTCGCTGCCGCTGGCCGCCGGCGTGCGTGTGGCGCCCGGCCAGACCGCGTTGCGGGCCCAGATCGAAAAGTCGCTCATGTCGTGTCCTCTTTGCCGCCAGCTTAGGCAGTCGGCGTGCGCGAGACCAGTTGCGATCGCTGCTAGCTAGGGGGATCCCTAGCGGGAGGCTGCACACCGCGGTGAGGGTTATCGCTCGCCCTCACCCCAGCCCTCTCCCGCACCGCGGGGGAGGGAGCAAATGGCAGCGTCTGCGCGCTTCGCCGCATGCGCTTCCATCGAGCGGCGCTCCTGCTCCTGCCGCTCGGCCCGGTCGCGGATCTCATCCGGATCGTTGTCGACCACGTGGTCCCAGCCCGGATTGACGAAGGGCACCCAGAGCGCGAGCGGCTGCCATTGGTAGCCCTTGAACTCCCAGCGCATGGCCACCGGCTCGGGTGTCGTCTCGGCGGCCTGCGGGTCCGGCGGACATGGCTCGGGATCCGGGGCGACCGGCACCCACTGCCCGAACGGCATGGCGAGCCAGGAGAAGCCGATGTTGGCGGGCAGCGGCGGGATCATCTCCACTCTCCTCGTGTCAGCGCAGCACCAGACCTTGCGCCGTGATCTGCACGCGCTCGGCATCGGTCTTCAGGAACTGCTCGAGATAGGCCTTGCCCGCCGCACGCACCCGCGCCTCGATCTGCGGATCGGGGCGCTGGCGCAGCGCCATCTGCGCATTGGCCATGAACATGCCCAGGATGGCGAGCTGCTCGTACATCTCCTGGCGCGCGGCGGTGGGCGCCTTCGCGAAGGCCGGGTCCGACGCGATGATGCTGCGGAACTGCTCGACCATCGGCGGGAAGTACTCGTCGGGAAAGGTCGTGTTGCGATAGCCCATGTAGGCGCCGCCGACGAAGGCGGCGACGGCACCGGCAAGGTCGCGGCGCGGCAGGCGGTAGTGCTGCTCGAACTTGCCGTAGCCGACGAGCAGCTCGCGGAAGATCTTCTCCATGCGCGCGCGCTCGGCTGGCGGGTACACCGACGCCAGCGCACGCGGCACCTGCGCCGCCCGCTCGGGAACCGTCGTCGAGGTCGCGCCTGCACGCGCGGCACGCGCGCCCGGCCGCTGGTTGCGCACGCCGCGCGACACCGGATCGACCAGGTCGCGCTGGAAGCGCGACACGAAGTCGTTCATCTGGTTCTTCGCGAAGTCGTAGTCGCGGCTCGCCCAGCCTTCGTCCGCCCGCACGGGCAGTGCGGCGACCAGGCAGGCAGCAAGCGCGATGAGCAGGTTGCGGGCGGACATCGGGTGATCCTTCGGTGGTGAAAACGGGGGAGGCCTTGCGGCGTCCCCCGTCGGCTCGAACTCCGTGGATCGACCTTACTGCGCGCGGGCCACCGTCGCAATGGCGTTGCCGATCGCGTCGCCGATGGACTTGGTCACGTTGGCGAAGACTTCCTGCAGCTTCGCCTCGGCCTTGAACTCCTCCATCTTGTCGAACTGGGCCTGCTTGGAGCCGGCCGAGTCGTCACCGGCGCCCAGCACGTCGGAGACTTCCTTCGACAGCTTCTCGATCTTCGCGGCCTGCTGGTTCTGGATCTCGCCCAGCGCCTGCATCAGCGCGACGAACCAGCTCTTGCCGCCGCCCTTGCCGTTGCCGCCGTTGGCCTTGTCGCATTCGCCCTTGTACTTCTTGAACAGGTCCTGGAACTCCGAGCACAGCTCCTTCTCGAACTTGTCGAAGGCGCCGCCGCACTTGTCGTTCACGGCGTCGCCGCACTGCTTGTCGCAGGGCTGCTGGTTCTGCTGCAGGGCCTGCGAGACGGCGTCCTTCACCATGTTGGCGATGAACTTCGGCAGGCCGAGGTCCTTGCAGAGCTGGTCGATCGCGCCGTTGATGGCGCCGCCGATGGCGCTGCCGAGCATGTTGCCCAGCGCATTGGCGATGGCGAGCTGCGGGAAGCACATGCTCGCGATGTTCATGGCGGCGCCGAGGATGCCGCCGCCTCCGAAGATTTGACCCAGGGGTCCAAACATGATGTCACTCCTTTGCGTTTCTGGGGCCTGCGACGAATGTTTGGCGTGCCCCGGGGTTCCTGCGTGTCCCGCCGGCGTGCTTGCCGTCGGATGTGGATGCCCGCGACGCCGACTCGCTGTGTGCGGATCGCGTCGCTGACCGGATGAATTAAAGGTGACGCAGGCGCTTCGCGACAGTCGGTACGTTCGGCAGCTAGGTCCGGCCGCAGCTAGGAGCGACCCTCATCGCGCTCGTCGCGCGACGCAGGCCAGTGGGCGATGGTGCTGATGCCCCCGGCGGTGACGCCCAGCATCCAGCGCTCGCCGCGGTGCTCGACGATGACCACGCGCTCCTTGGCGCCGACGGGCAGCGCGCGCACGAAGCGCAGCAGGTCGTCGGAGGCGCCGCCGCCGGCCGAGCGCGGCTGCATGCGCGCGCGCAGCAGCCGCAGCACGACCCACGCGAGCGCGAGGACGATGACCAGAGCCAGCAGCATGCTGGCGAAGCTCAGGATGAAGGATTCCATGGCGGGTCCGGATAGCGTGTGAGGTCTTCGCCCGGCGCGGCGATGCGCCGCGGCGGCAGTGGTGGCGCGTCGGGATCGGCGGCGCGCTGCGCGTCGACATGTTGCCGCACCTCGCGCGCCCACAGGATCACCTCGGCGATGATCTCGAACAGGTCGGCCGGCACGATCTCCCCGATCTCGCCGCGCGCGAGCAGGTCGCGCGCCAGCGGCACGTTGCGCACGATGGGCACGCCGGCCTCCTCGGCCGCCTCGCGCATCGCGCGCGCCACGTGGTCCTCGCCCTTGAAGGCGATGGTCGGCACCGGCGTGGTCTCGCGGTCGTAGTCGATGGCAATGGCCACGTGCGTCGGATTGACCACCAGCACGTTCGCCCCGCGCGCCGCCTGAGCGGCATTGCTCTGCGACCACTCCTGGTGCGCCTGGCGCCGCTGCGCCTTGATGTGCGGATCGCCTTCGCTCTCCTTCATCTCCTGCTTGATGTCGCGCAGGCTCATGCGCATCTTCTTCGTGAACGAGTAGCGCTGGTAGGCGGCGTCGAGCAGCGACACCATCGCGAACACCGCCACCGTCCACGCGAGCGCCTGCACCGTGAGGTCCCACACCATCGCGCCCACGGCCTGCGGGGGCAGCGTGGGTGCGCGCGCCAGCCCGACGATCTGCGGCAGCGCCGCGCGCACCACCAGCCAGCCGATCAGGAACAGCAGCGCGGTCTTGGCCAGCGCCTTCACCACCTCGATGACGTTGTCCATCGAGAACATGCGCTTCACGCCCTCGACCGGGTTCATCTGGTCCAGCTTGGGCTTGACCTTCTCGAAGGTGAGCACCGGTCCGGCCTGCAGGAAATCGGTGAGCAGCCCGACGGCCGCGGCCGGCACGAGCAGCATCGCCACCAGCAGCAGCGCGAGCTCGGCCGCCTGGCCGCCGATGGCGCGCACCGCGCCGGCATAGCCGGTGACGGACCAGCCCTGCGCAATGGTGGCGAACAGCGAGTCGAACAGCTGCGCCATGCGCGACGGCGCGTACGCCACCGCCAGCGCGCCGACGCCCAGCCACACGACGAGGCCCACGGTGGAGGTGACTTCCTTGCTCTTCGGGACGTCGCCTTTCTTGCGCGCATCCTGCAGTCGTTTCGGTGTCGGTTTCTCGGTCTTGTCGCCGCCGTCGTTCTTGTCGGCCATGGTGTTGCGAGAGGGGTTGGAATCAGGACGAACACGTAGTGTGTGCGCTGTTGCACGGCGCCGCGGACGGCCTCCCTAGTTGAAAGGGGGGGCCGTGCGGGACAGAGGGATGTGTGCGGGGGAGTCGCTCGCCCATAGTCCTCCTCACGATGAAACTGCCTGCCGACGACTGTGAACCGAATCGATTCGCGGTGCCGCGCGCGACGCACCGACGCGGCCGCGCCGCCTGCCGACTCGCCGCTGCGGCGGCGCTGCTCGCCGCCTCGCCGCTGCTGCCGGCGCAGCCCTGCATGGCGCCGCTGTCCGCGGCCCTGGCGGCTTCCGCCGCAGCGGCCAGCGCCGAGAAGTTCAAGCTCATCGCACAGCAGTGCGACGTGCTCGCCGAGCCGGCGCAGGTGCACCGCGCGGCGCAGCTGGGCCTCTACGAGCGCGGTGCCCCGGTCGCCGTCGCGATGCCGTCGAGCCCCGCGCCCGATGCCGCCGCGAGCGCACCGGCTGCCCCCGCGGCACCGCTCACAGGCGACGCCGCCCGCGTGCTCTCGCTCGCGCCCGCACTGATCAACGCGGCCCAGGAGCACGACATCGATCCGCTGCTGCTCCACGCGGTGGCGCATGTCGAGTCGCGCCACAACGCCCGTGCGGTGTCGCCGGCCGGGGCGCGCGGCGTCATGCAGGTGATGCCCGCCACCGCGAAGCGCTTCGGCGTCGATCAACCCGAGCGGCAGCTGTTCGACGCCGCCACCAACGCGCGCGCCGCCGCTGCCTACCTGCGCACCCTGCGCAGTCGCTACGGCGACGACCTGCGGCTGGTGCTCGCGGCCTACAACGCCGGCGAAGGCGCGGTCGCCAAGCACGGCGGCAACGTGCCGCCCTACCCCGAGACGCAGGCCTATGTGCGCGACGTGCTCGCCGTGTACCGGCGTCTCACGTCGGAGTTCAGCGTGTCCGCGTCGGGACGCATCGTCGCGCGAGGGAGTCGGTCATGACGATGTCGAGCTACTTCCGCTCTGCGTCGTCGATGCGCGAGAGCGTGGTCTCCCGCTACAGCGACCTGCTGCTGGTGGGCGCCGTCGTCGCCATCGTCGCGATGATGGTGCTGCCGCTGCCGATCTGGCTCATCGACATGCTGGTCGCGGCCAACATCGCGTCGGGGCTGCTGCTGCTGCTGCTCGCGCTCTACATCGCTTCGCCGCTGGAGTTCTCGGTGTTCCCCAGCGTGCTGCTGATGACCACGCTGTTCCGCCTGTCGCTGTCGATCGCCACCACGCGCATGATCCTGCTGCAGGGCCACGCGGGCGACATCATCGACACCTTCGGCAAGGTCGTCGCCGGCGGCAACCTCGTCGTCGGCCTGGTGGTGTTCCTCATCATCACCGTGGTGCAGTTCATCGTGATCGCCAAGGGCGCCGAGCGCGTGGCCGAGGTGGCGGCGCGCTTCTCGCTCGACGCGATGCCCGGCAAGCAGCTGTCGATCGACTCCGACCTGCGCTCCGGCCTCATCGACAAGGACGAGGCCAAGCGCCGCCGCCGCACGCTCGAGATGGAGAGCAAGCTGCACGGCAGCCTCGACGGCGCGATGAAGTTCGTCAAGGGCGACGCCATCGCCGGCATCATCATCATCGTCATCAACCTGCTGGGCGGGCTGGCCATCGGTGTCATGCAGCAGGACCTCGCCATCGGCGCGGCGATGTCCAAGTACTCCATCCTCACCATCGGCGAGGGCATGGTGGCGCAGATCCCGGCGCTGCTCGGCGCGATGGCCGCCGGCATGCTGGTCACGCGCACCACCGACGACGACGACCGCCACCTGGGCGACGCGATCCGCAAGCAGATCACCGCCAAGCCGCGCGTGCTGCTGGTCGCCGGCGGCGTGTGCGTCCTGATGGCGCTGGTGCCTGGCTTTCCGTCGCTGGTCTTCATCGCGCTGGCGCTGGTGGCCATCTCCTGCGGCGTGCTGCTCACGCCCGCCTGGCGCGAGCGGCTCAAGCAGCTGCGCCATCCGGCCGTGCGCAGCCTCGTCAAGCGGCTGGACGCCGTGCCGCAGGTCATCGCCACCGCATTGCCGCAGCCGCGTCCGTCGGTGCCGCTGCTGCTGCGCGTGCCGGCGCCGCTGCTGGCCGACCAGCGGGCGCCCTTGCTGACGCGCTCGCTCGAAGACCTGCTCGACGAGTTCCAGCTCGGCCTCGGCCTGTCGCTGCCGCGCATCAACGTGCACGGCATCGCCGACGGCGACACGCGCGGCAGCGCACGCTGGGAGCTGCTCGCCTTCGAGGTGCCGATCGCCGGCGGCGACATGCCGCGGCAGTCGCCGCACACCGAGCTCGCCGAGCCGGTGCGGCAGGCGCTGCGCCGCCATGCGCCCCTGTTCCTCGGCATCCAGGACACCACTCACCTGCTGACCCGCGCATCGGCCGACGTGCCCGACGTGGTCAAGGAAGTGCTGCGCGCGTTGCCGCTGCAGCGCGTGGCCGACGTGCTGCGCCGCCTGGTGGGCGAGGCGGTGTCCATCCGCAACCTGCGCGACATCCTCGAGGCGCTGTCCGAGGCCGGCCAGCGCGACAAGGATGCGCATGCGCTGACCGAGTACGCGCGAATCGCGCTGCGCCGCCAGATCAGCCACCAGGCCGCGCCGCAGGGCCGGCTGGCCGCGGTGATGCTGGAGCCGGCGCTCGAGGACATGCTGCGCCAGGCGGTGCGCGTGAGCGGCGGCGTGGCCCAGCTGGCGCTGGAGCCCGACACCGCGCGCCGCGTCAGCGAGGCGCTGGCGTCCGCCGTGGCGCGTCACCGTGCCGCGGCCGTCGTCACCGCCATCGACGTGCGCTGGCATGTGCGCAAGCTGATCGAGCCGGAGTGCTTCGACACGCCGGTGCTGTCCTATCACGAGTTGATGCCCACGCTGCAGCTCGACGTGCTCGACCGCGTGTCCGTTCCCGGCGCGCCGATGCTGGAGGCCGCGTGATGTCCGCCCTGTCCGGTTCCTGTTGGCGGCTGCGCATCGCGCGCGGCGTCGCGCTGCTGGCGTTGCTGCTGGTCGGCGCGGTCCACGCCGCTCCCATGCCCAACGCCGCGCGGCCGGTGTCCATCACCGCCCGCGAGCAGCCGATCGCCGCCTTCCTGCAGGACCTGTTCGCCGCCATCGACGTGCCGGCCGCGGTGAGCCCCAATCTCGGCGGCTCGGTCAACGGCACCTTCTCCGGGCCGGCCGAGCGCGTGCTGCGCGACGTGAGCCGTGTCTACAACGTCGTCGGCTACTACGACGGCGCGGTGATGCACGTGGTGCCCGCGGCCGAGCTGGTGACGCGCACCTATGCCGTCGCGGCGCCGGTGTCCTCGCGCATGCTGCGCGAGGCGGCGGAGCTGCGCCTCACCGACACGCGCAACACGCTGCGCACCACGGGCGAAGGCAACGTGGTGGCGGCCGGCACGCGCCGCTTCATCGAGCAGGTCGACGAGCTGCTGCGCGCCGGCCAGGTGGCCCAGGCGGTGCCGGCGCTGCCGAGCGGGCAGATGGACTTCCGCGTGTTCTACCTGCGCTACGCCTGGGCGCAGGACACCACGGTGCGCATGGGCGGACGCGAGGTCGTCGTGCCCGGCGTCGCCTCCATCCTGCGCTCGCTCGTCGGCATGCGCGGCGGCGGCGCGCTGGGGCAGGACGTGGCGCTGCCGGCCACCCAGCCGCATCTTCGCGGCCAGGGCCTGGCCAAGCGCACCGCCGCCGGCAAGGACATCCCGGCCGATGTCGCGCCGCGCACCGGCGGCGCGGTCGATGCGCTGGTCACGGCGCTGGCGAGCGCCGCGCAGGCCGACGCGGGGCAGGCGGCCTCGCAGCAGGCCGCCGCGGCGGCCAACGACCCGCGCCAGCCGCGCATCGAGTCCGATCCGCGCCTCAACGCGATCATCGTGCGTGACGTGTCCGAGCGGCTGCCGCGCTACGAGCAGCTCATCGCCGCGCTCGACGTCGAGCCCCAGTCGCTGGAGATCGAGGCGACCATCATCGACGTCAACACCGACCGCCTGCGCGAGCTGGGGATCAACTGGCGCTGGAACAACGACGGCCGCAGCGCATCCTTCGGCAACGTCGATGCGCCGCTCAACCTGCGCGGCGGCATCGCCTCGGCGGTGCTGGGCTCGGTGGGCCAGTTCATCGCCCGCATCAACGCGCTGCAGGCCGAAGGCGCGGCGCGCGTGGTGTCCAGCCCGCAGGTGGTGACGCTGTCCAACGTCGAGGCCGTGTTCGACAACAGCTCCACGTTCTACGTGCGGGTGGCCGGCCGCGACGAGGTCGATCTCTTCAACGTCAGCGCCGGCACCTCGCTGCGCGTGATGCCGCACGTGTTCCGCGACAGCGACCGCACGCGCATCAAGCTGCTGGTGCAGGTGGAGGACGGCTCGCTCACCGGCCGGCAGGTCGACCAGATCCCGGTCGTCGAGCGCTCCACCATCAACACGCAGGCGCTGATCGTCGAGGGCGAGAGCCTGCTGATCGGCGGCCTGGTGCGCGACGCCACCTCGTCCAGCGTCGACAAGGTGCCCGGCCTGGGCGACGTGCCGGTCGTCGGCAACCTGTTCAAGAACCGCACCAACACCACGTCGCGCATCGAGCGGATGTTCCTGATCACGCCGCGGCTCGCGTCGACGCGGCCGGCGACGGGCTCCCCGGTGCGGGCGGGCACGCCGCCGGCGACGCCGGCCGTGCAGACAGCTGCACCCGCCGGCGCGGCGCCGGCGCCGGCTGCCCCGGCTCCCGTCGCGCCGCCTGCCGCTGCGGCCCCTGCGCGGCCCGCCGTGGTCGAAGTTGCCGCCGCGCGGCCCGCATCCGTCGCCCCCGCCCGCGCCGACGCCCTATCCGCCGCCGGCGCGCGAGTCGACGGTGCTCGACCTCGATGCGCCGCAGCCCGGCTCGACCCCGCGCGCCGCGCCCGCTGCGCTGCCCGTCGCCCCGGCCGCGCCCACCCGGCCCAAGGCGCGCTGATCGTGGAGAACGACATGCCCGCATCCCATCCGGCCCTCGAGCTCGAGCTGCGCGTGCTCGACGGCCCGCAGCTCGGCGCGCGTGCGCCGCTGCAACGCGGCGTCGGCCGCATCGTGGCGTCGGCCGCGGCCGACGACGACGCCGACATCGTGCTGCGCGACGACGTCGCGCAGGCCGCGCGCGTGCGCATCACCGCCGGCGTGCCGCAGGCGCTGCTCGAAGTCCTGCAAGGCGAAGCACGGCTCGGCGAAGAGCTGCTGTCCGCCGGCGCGCAGGTGGCGTGGTCGCTGCATGCACCGCTGCAGATCGGCCGCTCGTGCATCGCCTTCGGCCTCGCGGATGACGAACACTGGCCGACCGCAGCGTCGCATCGGCCGACGGAGGCGCCGCAGGCCGCCGCGGCCGCGACCCGCCCCCGCAAGCCGCGCCGGCGCGCCGAGCTGTGGCTGGCCACGGTCGGGGCCGGCGTGGCCCTGGCCAGTGCCGGTGCCCTGGTGCTCGCGCATGTCGTCACGGCGCCGCGCGATGCGCCCCAGGCGGCTCCGCTGGCGGTCGCCCTGCGCAGCAGCGAGTTCGCCCAGCTCGAAACCACTCGCGATGCGCAGGGACGCACCGAGCTGCGCGGCCGCCTGGACACGCTCGCGCAGCGCAGCCGCCTCGACGCCTGGCTCGCCGCGCGGCAGCTCGACCCGGTGGTCAACGTGCATGTCGACGAAGGTGTCGCCCGCGACGTGACCGACGTGTTCCGCGTCAACGGCATCGCCGTGCAGGCTCGAGCCGACGGGCCCGGGCACATCGTCGCCGAAGCCGCCGAGCGCGATGCCGACCGGCTGGCGCGCGCCGCCGAAGTGGTGCGCCGCGACGTGCGCGGACTGGCCCGGCTGGCCGTCGTCAACAAGGCGCAGCCGGCGCCGCCGCCGCCTCCGCCGGTCGTCGACGACCCAGGCAAGCGCATCGCCTCGCTGGTGCCGGGCGAGCCCGCCTACATCGTCACCGCCGACGGCGCGCGCTACTTCATCGGCTCGATGCTGCCTACCGGCCATCGCGTCGTGCAGATCGAGGCACAGCGCGTGACGCTGGAGCGCGCCGGATCGCAAACGAGCTTGAACTTCTGAGACCCCACCTGCAACCCACCCCGACCGCAAAGGAGCAAGCGCATGAGCGACTACGTGAACCCCCTGGCCATGATGGCCGCCTCCCCGATGACGCAGCAGAAGAAAGGCAGCGGCACCTGGTTCGAGGCGCTGGCGCAGGCCTGGGGCCAGACGCTGGACAAGCAGGCCGACATCATCCAGCAGCAGTCCGACGTGATCAGCGGCGGCAACGACACGCCAGCGGCGATCACCGAGCTGTCGGCGCAGTCGCTGAAGATGAGCTTCCTGTCGCAGAGCTCGCACACCTCGATCTCGTCGGTCGGCTCGGCCCTCGAGACGATGGCCCGCAAGCAGTGAGCGCAGCGAGGGGACGGACATGACGATGGACATCGCGGCGGCCGCGCTCGCCCACCTGCCGTCGGCCGGCGCCGCCGGCCATGCCGCCGCAGGCGGTGCGGTGCAGGCCGGCTACGGCGTCTCGCTGACCGACTTCAGCGGCTTCCAGCGTGCGCTGGACACCGCCGGCCTGCGTCTCGAAGCGCGGCCGGTGAGCGCGCCCTCGGAAGCGGCCAAGCAGCTCTTCAAGCCTTTCGAGCACATCAACGGCGAAGCGGCGCGCCTGTCGGCTGACGCGCGCGCCGCGGTGAAGGCCGGCGGCGACATGACACCGGGAGAGATGGTCAACCTGACCGTGCGCTGCCAGGAATTCATGTTCCATTGCCAGCTCACGTCCAACATCGCCAACCGTACTTCGGACGGCCTGCAGCAGCTGTTCCGCCAGCAGTCCTGAGGTCCGTCATGACGATCCTGCGCACCTTGCAAACGATCGCCGCGCCGTGCGCGCTCGCGCTCGTGCTGGCCGGCTGCTCCAGCCAGGAGCTGTATTCGCAGCTGTCCGAACGCCAGGCCAACGAGATGGTGGCGCTGCTGCGCAATGCGGGCCTGTCGGCCGAGAAGCAGACCCACGAGGGACATTTCTCCGTGCTCACGTCGAGCCGCGACTTCTCCGCCGCGGTGCGCACGCTGAGCGCGCAAGGCTACCCGCGCGAGCAGTTCGACAGCATGGGCAAGATCTTCAAGCGCGAGGGCTTCGTGTCGTCGCCGCTCGAGGAGCGTGCGCGCCTGGTGCACGCGCTGTCGCAAGAAATCTCGAACACCGTCGCGCAGATCGACGGCGTGGTGATGGCGCGCGTGCACCTGGTGGTGCCCGAGCGCAACCCGCTGTCCGACAAGCTGCAGCCGGCAGCGGCGGCGGTGTTCATCAAGCACCGGCCCGACAAGGACCTGGCAGCGCAGACGGCGCAGATCAAGGCGCTGGTCGTCAACAGCATCGAGGGATTGCCGTACGACAACGTCACCGTCGCGCTGTTTCCCGCCGAAAGCATGCCCGGCGACGCAGCCCGGTCGGCAGCCGCGCCGGGGGCCACGGCGCAGCGTCGGCCGTCGCTCGACCTGCCGCTGACCGCGGGTGCGGCAGCCGGCACGCTGGCGCTGGGCGGCGGCGGCATGCTGTGGTGGCGGCGCCGCAGCGCTGCACGCGAAGACGCCACCGTGATGCTGTCGCGCCCAGCCGCCGGCGCCCCGCCGGTGCCGCGCGGCGGCCTGCCCGACGAACTGCAAGCCGCCCTGCGTCGCGCGGCCGGACAGCGATGAGCGCGCTGGCGAGCGCCGACGCCGCGAGCCAGCGGCGCCAGCTGCGCGCCGCGGTGGCGCAGCGGCTGCTCGCCAAGGCGCCCGCCGCGGCGGCGGCACTCGACTGGGACATGCTGGGCCAGGCGCCGCTGTGGCTGGCGATGAGCGATGCCGCGCTCACGCAGTTCGCGCGCCAGGTCGGCGCGGTGCTGTGCGCACCGGCGCTGCGGCTGTGGATCGACGCACGGCGGCTGGCCGCCGCGCGCGCGGCGCTCGGCGAGACCTTCCTGCAGGCACTGCTCGCGCAGCCCGATGTGCCGGCGATCGAGCCTCAGCTGTCGAATGCGCTGCGGCTCGACACGCCCGAGCAGGTCGGCGCACTGCTGCAGGCGGCCGGTGCCGGGGTGCTGCTGGCGTCGCTGCCGCCCGGCCTGCTCCAGGCCGCGGCGGCCGCCCTGATGGCGCCCGCGGCCGCGCTGGCCATGCCCGCGTCGACGGCACAGGCGCTGGTGTCGCGGGCCCGCCAGCTGGCGGCGACGCGGAGCGAGGGATGAGCTATCTGTTGTGGCAGTCGGGCGGCGACACGCGCATCGCCTCGACGCGCCTGGTGCTGCGCGCCGCGGAGGTGCCGCTGCTGCAGGAAGCGCTGAGCTTCACGGCGCGGCTGTCGCAGCTGCATCGCGACGAAGCCCGCCGCGTGGCCGAGGCGGAGCACGAGTCGCAGCAACGCGGCCATGCACAGGGACGCGAGGAAGGCCGGCGCGAGGCGCGCGAGCAGGTGGCCGCCTCGCTGGTGGCGCTCGCACAGGCCTCGGCGCAGCAGCGCGAGCGGCTGCAGGGCCAGGTCGCCGAGCTCGCGCTGCAGGTGGCGCGCAAGCTGCTCGGTCGCTTCGCCGACGACGAACTGCTGCTGGCCCTGGCCGACACCGCCGCACGCGAGACGCTGCCGGTGCAGGTGCTGTCGCTCACCGTGCACCCCGATCACTGCGAGGCGGTGCGCGCGCGGCTCGAGGCCGACGCGCCGGCCTGGCGCTGCGAAGTGCGCGGCGATCCGGCGTGCCCGCCCGGCACCTGCCGGCTCGAGACCGAGCTCGGCAGCGTCGACGCATCACTCGACGCGCAGCTTTCTCGGCTGGCCGACGCCTGGGGCGTGCGATGAGCGCCGAGCAGCTGCTGCGCACGCTGCACGCCACCCGCACCGTCGTCGAGCACGGCCGCGTCGTGCAGGCCGGCGGCACGGTGATGCGGGCCACGGGGCTGCGCGCGCGCATCGGCCAGCAGTGCCGCATCTTCGATCCGCAGGCGGCCGACGACGCCGCCGATCCGCTGGTCGCCGAAGTCATCGGCTTCGCCGGCACCGAGGTGATCCTCGCGCCCTATGGCCCGCTGCAAGGCGTGGCCGTGGGCGCGGCGGTGCAGGCGATGGCCGATGCCGCCGAAGTGCCGTGCGGGCCGGCGCTGCTGGGCCGCGTCATCGATGCCTTCGGACGCCCGCTCGACAGCCGCCCGCTCGGCGGCGGGCCCGGCCTGCTCCGCACGCCGCTGCATGCCGACGCGCCCTCGCCGCTGCAGCGACGCGGGGTCGACGCGCCGCTGCCCACCGGCGTGCGCGCGATCGACAGCACGCTGACGGTGGGCGAAGGCCAGCGGGTCGGCATCTTCGCCATGGCCGGCGGCGGCAAGTCGACGCTGCTGGGCATGCTCGCCCGCCAGGCACGCGCCGATGTCAACGTGATCGCACTGGTCGGGGAGCGCGGCCGCGAAGTGCGCGAGTTCCTCGACGACAGCCTCGGCGAGGACGGCCTTGCGCGCTCGGTGGTCGTCGTGTCGACGTCCGACCGGCCCGCACTGGAGCGGGTGCGCGCCGCCTATGCGGCCACCGCGATCGCCGAAGGCTTTCGCGCCCAGGGCCGGCGCGTGCTGCTGCTGGTCGACTCGGTGACGCGCTTCGCCCGCGGGCTGCGCGAGCTGGGCCTGTCGGCGCTGGAGCCGCCGGTGCGCCGCGGCTATCCGCCGTCGGTGTTCGCCGAGCTGCCGCGGCTGTTCGAGCGCGCCGGCAACGATGCGCACGGCTCCATCACCGCCTTCTACACGGTGCTCGCCGAGGACGAGGACAACAGCGACCCGGTGGCCGAGGAGGTGCGCTCCATCCTCGACGGCCACATCGTGCTGTCGCGGCAACTGGCGCAAGCCCATCACTACCCGGCGATCGATGTGCTGGGCAGCGCAAGCCGCGTGTTCACGCGGGTGGCGGCCCCGGCGCACCGGGAAGCGGCGGCGCGCCTGCGCACGCTGCTCGCGCGCCACGCCGAGGTCGAGTTCCTGCTGCGCGTCGGGGAGTACCAGGCGGGCAGCGATCCCGTGGCCGATGCGGCCATCGAGCGCATGCCGGCGATCCGCTCGCTGCTGCAGCAGCGCTCCGACGAGGCAGCCGACTTCGCGCAGACGCTGGCGCGGCTGCAGGAGGTCGTGTCGTGACGCGCGTGCTGCCCCATCCGCGCGAGGCCGGGCAGCTGCAGCGGCTGCGCACGCTGCGCGTGGAGCGCGCCCGCGAGCGCTGCGGCCAGGCCCACGCCGACGTGGAGCGCGCGGCGCAGGCCGTGCGCGAGCGCCAGCGCCGCATCGAGCGCCACCAGCAGGAGATCGAGGCGCTGAGCCGCGCGATCGTGCACCAGCTGGCGCCGCGCCTGCCCCGCTGGGCCGGCGTCGCCGGGGCGCAGAAGGACCATCTGGCCGAGCGCCTGGAGCGCGAGGAGTACGCGCTGGTCAACGACGAGCACGACCTCGAGCAGGCGCAGGAGCGGCTGCAGCAGGCACGCGCGGAGCTCACCCGCGCGCTGGCCCGCGAAGACGCGGTGCGCGGCCTGGTCCACGACTCCCGGCGAGCGCACCGGCAGGCCCGCGAGCAGCGGGCCGAGCGCGAGCTGGAGGACCAGGGCGGCGGACCGGCGAGGAGCGCCCGATGATGAACACCGCCGCCCGGCCGCCGTCGCCGATGGATCGTGCCGCCCGGCCGCAGGAAGCCTCGCACGCGCCCGAAACGCCCGGGCAGCGCGAGCACGCGGACCGCTTCGACCGGATCCTGCGCCACAAGATGGGCGCGCGCGGCGAGGCGGACGACGAGCAGCGCGAGGCCGAGCAGCCGCACGCGCCCGAGGGCATGGCGGTGGCGCCTTTGGCGCCGCACCGCGGCCTCGAGGTGCCGCCGCCGTGCGGGCCCCTGCTGGACATCGCACCGGTCGCGCAGGCGGCGTTCGCCGCCGCACGCGCGGCGGATGTTGCACCGCTGCGCACCGACACGGCCAGCGACTGGCAGCTGTCGCTGCACGAGCCGCTGGGCGTCGCGATCGAGATGCGCGCGACGCGCGCCGCCGTGCCGACGGCCGCCGTGCCGGCGCCGTGGACCTTGACGCTGTCGTCGTCGGGGCTGGACGCGGGCCTGCTGGGCCGCCACGTGCCGCGCCTGGACGAGCGACTGCGCAAGCGCGTGGCCACGCAGCTGCATGTACGCATCGAAGGCGACGACGAGGCGATGCCATGAGCGCGTCAATTCGTCACGTTTCCGGCGCCGCCGCGGACCTCCTTCGCTTGAACCCCCGCCTTCAGTTTCGCAACCCATCGCGCGGCCTGCCCATGCGCTGCCCGGCCGCCCCCGTCCTCCAGGAGACCCATCGATGAGCCGATCTTCCGCCCGCCATGCGCCGCCCCACGACGATCGCCGGCACACGGCGCTCGTGCAGGACATGTCGCGGCTGGTGCGACGGGCGCTGCTCGATGCGATCGTCGAACTCGGCGACGCGTCGCGCGATTGCGCCGCGCTGACCGTCGAGCCCGCACGCGTGCCCATCGCGCCGGCGCACCTGGCCGCATCGCACCCGGGCGGTCCGCAGTCCCGTCACGAAGCGCGCGCCCTCTACGAGCGCTGCCTCGCGCACTACCGGCACGTGGTGCGCGCCTCGCAGGCCGACAGCAGCCTCGACGATGTCGGCGCGGCCGTCGCGTGCTTCGTCGCCGCCAACCTGCAGGCGCTGCACGGCATCGACGCCACGCCGGAGATGCTGCTGCGGCTGGAGCGCCAGCTCGGCGGCGTCGCGACGCTCAGCTCGGCCTGGGCCAGCGCCAGCGCACGCGAACGCCAGCTCTACTTCGAGCAGATGGCCATCCTCGCGGTGCTGATCCGCGAGACCTCCGCGCATGCCGTGCTGCAGGGGCCCGCGGCAGTGGAGAACGTGCGGCGCGCGGCGCGCCGATACCTGCGGCAGCTGCTCGGGCTGGACCCGGATCAGCTCACGCTGGACGCCGGCGGGTTGTCGCTGCGCGAGGCCTGACCCCATGAACGTCGCGCCGATCGCCGTCCCCGGCACCACGCTGGACGCCGTCCTGTCCGCATGGGCCGATGCCGCGGTGCAGGAGCCGCAGCCGGCCGATGCCCAGGCGCTGCCCGCGGCGCCGGGCAACGACGGTCCGGAGCTGGCCGGCATGCAGACGCTCGCGCGTCCGCCCGTCAGCGCCGATGCGGCAACTCGCTCGCACGACGGCGCCGTGCCGGCCGCGGCCGCCGGTCTCGGCGACTTTGCGCTGCCCGAATCGCAGCTCGTGCCTGCGGCGCTGGTCGGCCTGCAGGTCGAGCCGGCCTGGGGCTGGCCGCTGCCCGGTCGGGCCGACGCCCGCACATCGATCCCCCAGGCGCCGACTTGCGAGCGGCAACCTTCCGACGACGACGCGGCGCCCGACACGCAGGAGCATGCCGAGGAGCAGGCGCAGGACGACGCGCCGCCTGCCGCCGAGCCTTGCGAGCTGGTGCTCGAGGATGCCGGCGAAGGCGGCTGGTGCGAGGCGCTCACGCGCGCCCTGCGCGTCGCGCTGGCGGCACGCATTCCCGCGCAGGCGCTGGTGGTCGCCGCCGAGCAATGGCGACGCGGCCGCTGCGTCGTGCTGGCCTGCCCGCAGGGTGCCGATCCCGCGGGCCCGGCCTGGGCCTTCGTGCTGTGGCCGCGACCCGGCGCCGCGCTGTCGCTGGTCGGACTTCGCGTCGAGGCGCGGCTGCAGTGGGCCCTGCCGCCCGTCGGCGCGCACTGGTGCCATGTGCGGGTCGTCAAGGAGCACCATCCGCGGCGCGGCCGCCAGCTGATCGCACCGGACTCGACCGCGTCGGTGCCTTGCGAGGTGCAGCTCGGACCCGTGCTGGCGCGCTCGCTGCACTGGTGCGAGGTGTGCCTGCGAATCGACGCGGTTCGTCGATTCTGGGCGGCGCTGGGCGCGCAGTGGAGCGTGCACGTGGTCGTGTGCGCGACGCCGCTGGCCGGCGTCCGCGTGCCGCCCCTGGAGGGCGAGCCATGCTGAGCGCGCAAGCGGCCACGCCGGCGTCGGACGCCCGCGCACTGGGCGCGCTCGGCGATGCCGTCGCGCTGATCGACGGTCGCTCCCGCACGGTGCGCTGGACCAGCGAAGCCTGGCTCGTCCTCCAGCCTGCGCTCGGCGCCGGCACCACGCTGCACGCGCTGGCCCAGGCGCTGCCGGGCCTCGGCGAGGCCTACGACGCGCGGCCGCGCGACGGCAGGACGCGCCAGCTGCTGCTCGGCGAGTCGCACGAATGGGACGCGCAGCTCGCGACGCTGGCCGACGGCGACCTCCTGCTGCGACTGGCCGACCGACGCGAGAAAGGGCGCGCCCTGCAGCGCCAACTCGACGACCGCGAGCAGCTGCTGTTCACGTCGCGGGTGATCTCCGTCGGCGAGATGGCGACCACGCTGGCGCACGAGCTCAACCAGCCGATCGGCGCGGCGGCCAACCTGCTGCGCGGCCTGCGCTCACGCGTCTCGCGGCGCGGCGCGGCCCTGGACCGCGACGAAGCGACGGCCCTCGACCGCGCCATCGAGCAGGTGATGTTCGCCGCCCGCGTCATCGCCCGCATCCGCGAGTTCACCCACTCGCGCCAGCCGCGCCACGCGCGCGTCGACCTCTCCGCGCTGCTGCAGTCCAGCGCCGCGCTGCTCGACTGGGACGTGCAGCGCAGCGGCGCGCGGCTGTCGCTGTCGCTGCCCGAGGCGCCCGCGCAGGTGCGAGGCGACGAGGTGATGCTGCAGCAGGTCATCGTCAACCTGGTGCGCAACGCGCTCGACGCGCTGCGCACCGATCCGCCCGAAGAGCCCCAGGTGGCGCTGCGCCTGGAGCTGCGCGCGTCCGACGTCGAGGTGCAGGTGCGCGACAACGGCTGCGGCCTGTGCGACGAGACGGCGCGCCAGCTGTTCGTGCCGTTCGCGTCGAGCAAGCCTTCCGGCATGGGCATCGGCCTGTCGATCTGCCGCTCCTTCGTCGAGCTGCATCAGGGGCGCCTGTGGTTCAGCCGCAATGCCGATCGCGGCGCGACCTTCCATCTCAGCCTGCCGCGGATGGCGGTACCCGAATGAAGACGCTGCCGACCATCCGGCGGCGCGACACATCGGCCACCTCGAATCACCAGCCACCTCCCTTTCCCCCGGAGGCTTCATGAACAAGACCATCTACATCCTCGACGACAACCCCGAGTTCCGCGAGTCGACCTGCTTCTGGCTGAGCGGTGCCGGCTTCGAGGTCTGCGCCTGGGGCGATCCGCACGAGGCCATCGAGGCACTGGCGCGGCGCGACCGGCGGGAGAACGCCTGCCTGATGCTCGACGTGCGCATGCCGCAGCTCTCGGGTCTCGACGTGCACGACGCGTTGCTCGCGCGCGGGGCGCAGCTGCCGGTCATCTACATGAGCGGCCACGCCGATGTGCCGCTGGCGGTGCAGGCGATGCGCAAAGGCGCCGTCACGCTGCTGGAAAAGCCGTTCGACGACGAGGCGCTCGAGGCCGCGCTGCAGAGCGCCTTTGCGAGCCAAGGCGCGGCCGCAACTGCCGCCGCTGCGCCGCCGCAGCCCGCCGCGCCGGCGCAGTCGTCGCCGGAGCACGAGCGCTTCCGCACGCGCGAAGCCTCGCTGACGCCCCGCGAGCGCCAGGTGCTGGGCTTCGTCATCCAGGGCATCTACAACAAGAACATCGCCGACCGCATCGGACTGTCGATCAAGACGGTGGAGCTGTACCGCGCGCGCGGCATGGCGAAGATGCAGGCCCGCTCGGTCGCAGAGCTGACCCGCATGATGGTCAGCCAGCAGGTGTGACGATGCGCATGCACTCCGGCCTCGCCGCACCGCACGCGGCGCCCATCGCGGCGCAGGAAGCGGCGCCCGCACTCGATCCCGGCGCCTGGTTCGAGGCGGCGACGTCCTTCGGGCCCGTGCGCCTGTGCGCCTTCATCGGCGCGCCGGTGCGCCACGCCGCCGACGCGGCCCTCGCGCTGCATCGCTGCGAAGCGCTGCTCGGGCCGCTGCAGCAGTGGAGCGCGCAGGCGCTCGACTGGCGCTGGCTGCCGGCCGCCGGCCAGCGTGTGTCCGGCGCGTCGCACGGCTGCGCGCGCTGGCAGCGCCGCGGCGAAGGGTCGGCGGGTCCGACCGGCGCCATGGGCCTGCTGTCGATGCCCTGGCCGCTGCTGCGCTCGCTGCCGCCGCCGCCGGCCGAGCTGGCCGCGTCGCTGCGCTGGCCCGCGCAGCCGGTGGTGCTGTCGGTCGCGCAGTTCCATCTCGCCGAGGACGAGCTGGCGCAGGTCGAGCCGGGCGGCGCCATCGTGCTGGCCGACTCGCTGGCCGCGCCGTGGCTGGGCCGCCTGCGCGCCGCCACCGAGCCCGTGCAGCCCGGGCTGGGCGCACCGGTGGCGCTCGCTCCGCCGTCGGTTCCGCGTCTGGTTCGCGCTCGCCCCGGGGGCGGTCCCGTTCACGGCGAGCGCAGCGACTCGCGTGTGGCTTGCGAGGTGCGGCTCGCCATGCCGCACACGCTGCCCGGCGACCGCCTCACCGGATGGCGCGACGACGAGCCGCTGCCGGAACCCGGACCGCAGGCCAGCCTGTGGTGCGGCTTCGATCCGCGCGAGCCCGCGCTGTGCCTGGCCGAGGGCCGGCTGATGCCATGGGGCGACGGCTGGGCGCTCGCCATCCACACGCTGCGCCGGTTCGGCGAGCGCGCCGACTGACGACACCATGGACCTCACACAGTTCTCCCCCTCGTCGGCGCTGCTGACGGTCATCGTCCTGGCGCTCGCGCCGTTCGTCGCGGTGATGGTGACCTCGTTCACCAAGCTCGTCGTCGTGCTGAGCCTGCTGCGCAATGCGCTGGGCCTGCAGCAGGTGCCGCCCAACGTCGTGCTCAACGGGCTGGCGCTGGTGCTCAGCGTCTACGTCATGTACCCGGTGGGCAGCGAGATGGGCAGCAAGCTGCAGGGCATCGACAACATCGGCAGCAGCACCAAGAGCATGCTGAGCGCGGCCGACGCGGCCAAGGAGCCGCTGCGCGAGTTCCTGATCCGGCACAGCCGGCCGGTGGAGCGCGCGTTCTTCCTGAAGACGGCACGCAAGTCGCTGAAGCCCGAGCAGGCCGCGACGCTGACCGAGCGCGACTTCCTCGTCGTGGTGCCCGCGTTCACGGTGAGCGAGCTGTCGGTGGCCTTCGAGATCGGGTTCCTGATCTTCCTGCCGTTCCTGGTGATCGACCTCGTGATCTCCAACATCCTCATGGCGATGGGCATGATGATGCTGTCGCCGACCACCGTGTCGATGCCGTTCAAGCTGCTGCTGTTCGTGCTGATCGACGGCTGGGTCAAGCTCACGCACGGGCTGATCCTCACCTATCTGTGATCGACCATGAAAACAGCATGCGAGGGGTCGTCATGAATCATGGAGACATCCTTCAGCTGACGCAGCAGGCCCTGTGGTTCGTGCTGCTGCTGTCGGCGCCGCCCATCATCGTCGCGGCCGTCGTCGGTCTGCTGATCGCCTTCGTGCAGGCCGCCACGCAGCTGCAGGAGCAGACGCTGCAGTACGTCGCCAAGTTCTTCGCCATCGTCATCACGATCTTCATCACCGCGTCGCTGCTCGGCGGCGGGCTGTACCAGTTCGGCGACCGCGTGTTCACCGAATTCGCCGGCCTGGTGCGGCGATAGGCGCGGCATGGAAGCGCTGGGCATCGTCGGTCCGTTGGGCGACACGGCACTGCTGCTGGGCTTGTCGGCGACCCGCGTGGCGGTGGCCTTCCTGCTGGTGCCGCTGTTCACCTCGGAACTCATTCCTGCCCTGGTGCGCAACGCGATGTTCATGTCCATCGCGCTGCTCGCGCTGGCCATGCAGCCGTCGGCGCCGCCGCTGGTGCTGACGAGCTGGCAGTGGATCACGCTGTTCGCCAAGGAAGCCTTCATCGGCGGCGCCATCGGCTTCCTGTACTCCGGCGTCATGTGGGCCTTCGAGGCCGCCGGCCAGGTCATCGACAACAAGGTCGGCACGACGCAAGCCCAGGTGATGGACCCGCTGTCGGGCCATCAGACCTCGCTGAACGGCGCCTTCTTCGCGCGGCTGGCGAGCTGGGTGTTCATGGCCGGCGGCGGCTTCATGCTCATGGTGGGCGCGCTGCTCGAGAGCTATGCGCTGTGGCCGGTGCGCTCGGGTGCGCTGTCGCTGGCGGGCAGCGGGATGCGTCTTTTCGAAAGCGAATTCGGCCGCATCATGACCCTCACGCTGCTGGTCGCCGCGCCGGCGCTGGTGCTGCTGTACGTCGTCGAGGGCGTGCTCGGCCTGGTCAACCGCTTCGCGCAGCAGCTCAACGTGTTCTCGCTGTCGATGTCGCTGAAGGCGATCGCGGCGACCTGGATCATCTGGATCCAGCTGGCGACGATGGTGCGGCTGCTGCAGGACGATCTGCTGGGACGCACGGGGGTGGTGATCGAGGCGCTGCGGCGGGTGCTGGGGGGATGAACCGGCTGGTCTGCGTCGCCAAGCTTCACCTCCGTTCGGGCTGAGGGTTCGAAGCCCTGCTGCGAGCTGAGCGGGCCCTTCGATACGTCAGGGCGAAACGGAATGCCTCCCCGCGTCGCCGAGCCTCACATCGCCACGGCCTGCAGCTGGCTTTCGACGCGCAGCGGCCTGCGGCCGACGCTGCGCCCGGCGGCTGCCGCGACGCGGGCCACCTCGGGCAGGGGCGCCGGAGCCCGGCGCGGGACGGCGTGGATTGCGGCGGTGGCCTTGCGCAGCGCGAAGCTCAGCGCGGCTTCGGCGGTCGGCCAGGCGTAGCCGCCGCACAGGCTCTCGTCGCGGAAGGTCTCGACGGGGACGTCGACGCCGCGCACGCGCTGGACGACCACGGCGGCCGAGTAGCCGTCGGTGCGCCGCGCCTCGATGGCGCCGGCATAGATGCGGAAGTCGCCTTCATCACGTTCGACGAAATTCATGTCGCCTCCTTGAAATGCGGGAACTGCGGATGCCCTGAGTGCGGTTCCGGCCGCAGGCCGGTTCAAGGAAATGCGCGCCGGCGGACCCACCCGGGGGCCGATTCGTCAACTTCTTCACGGTCTGGACGCCTCCCAAGCCCGCCGGCGCCCCCCAAGAACTTGGGAGTGAAGGGATGACTCAGGGGATCCCGCCTTGCAACAGACGCCGCCCGACGCGAGACTTTTCACCGGCAAGCAGTTCGTCGGGGGGTATCGACATGGCCAAGGTCAGCATGCGTGAAGGGCAGCGCCGCACGGTGTGGCGCGTCACCGCGGCGGCGCCGCTGGGCGAATACATCGATCCGGATGCCGTCGTCGCGCCGCCTCGCCCCGTGCCCATGACGCCGCCTGACCCGGGCTGGCTGCTGTCGTCGTTCGAGCTGGCCGATGGGCTCGACTCGAAGGACGTGACCGACACCATCCCCGGCGAGCTGTTCGACCAGCTGTTCGGCGCATCGGCCCGACGGCGCTGAGCGCGGTCCGCGCTGCGGTCGTCACCGATCGGATCGTCCCCAGCTAGCACGCGTCCCGTCTAGGCGCGCCGCGGCGCAGCGCCTTCAATGCAGATCAGCGATGCGGCTCCCGCCGCGCCGCTTCACCCCATCAACTGCATTGGAGAACACACCATGAATCCGATCCATGGCGGCTGCTCGCCCGCCTGCTTTCCCCCCACCAACACCGTCCACGGCACCAACGGCGACGACACCGTCCACATCTCGAAGGCCGACGGCCTGCTGGGCGCGCTCGGCCTGTACGAGGTGAACGTCAACGGGCAGGTCCAGTACATGACCAAGCAGGAGCTGGAAAACACCAACTTCAAGCTCGGCGGCGGCGACGACACGCTCGTGGTCGACAGCGACGTCAAGGCCGACATCACCGCCGACGGCGGATGCGGCGACGACGTGATGATCGGCGGCGGTGGCGACGACAAGTTCAAGGGTGGTTGCGGCGACGACATCATGCTCGGCCGCGACGGCAACGACTGCCTCGACGGCGGATGCGGCGACGACGTGATCGCCGGCGGCAAGGGCCGTGACCACCTGAAGGGCGGCTGCGGCGACGACATCCTGCTCGGCGGCAAGAACCGCGACCATCTCGACGGCGGGCCCGGCCGCGACTATCTCGACGGCGGGCCTGGAAAGGACAAGAACCACGGCGGGCCGGGGCTCGACTTCGTCAAGTTCGACTGGGCGGACCTGTTCTGACGCCTCGGTGGGAGCCGCACGCCGTGAATGCGGCTACCCCCACCGGCCGATCGATAGGAGCCTGCCGGCTCCTATTGCTTTTTCTTCGTGCTCACTTCCTTCGATGCCGGCGTGGACCCGCCCGACACGCCGAGCGTCCCGCCGGTGCCCAGGCCGCCCTTGACCGTCTGGGCCTTGTAGTTGCGCACCGCACGCACGAGCTGGTTGTACGAGTCGGCGAAGGCCGCGATGATGATCTTGCCTTCGGGCGTGTTGCTGTAGCCGCCGGCACCGCCGCCCGCGCCGCCGCCGAACATCGCGCCCATCAGGTTGAAGTCCATGTTCTTCGCGCTGCCCTCGGCGGCCGCGAGCTGAACGCCGGAGCGGTTGTCGATCATGATCAGCGTGGTCGAGGCCTCGTTGGTCTTCATGCTGCCCGCGACCGCGGCGAAGGCACCCGGCAGGAAACCGGCCAGGCCCGCGCGGCCGCCGCCGGTGTTCTGGCTGAACTGGATGCTGGGGCTCATCGTGTAGTCGGCCGCGACCATCTGGCCCTTCTGGAAGTTGCTGCCGGAGCGCATCTCGCCGGTCTTCTCGAGGTCACGCTCGACGCGCATGTTCTGCATGGCGCCGCCGCGTTCGACGATCACGAAGCAGTTGCTCTGCTGGATCATCATGCGGATCACCGGCACGGTGGAGCCGAGCTTGTAGCTGCGCAGCTGGTGATACCACGGCGCGTTCTGGTCCTCCACGACGCCCAGCGTGCCGAGCGACTGGTCGCAGCGCTCGATGCTGCTGTTGGCGTTCTCGGCCGTGGCGCCGCCCGCAGCGCCGGTGACGGCGGTCTTCGAGCCCCCGCCGATCTCGGGCGTGGTGGCGAGGCAGCCGCCGAGGATCAGCGCCGCGGCGGCAATCGAGATTCGCGCGCAGCCGAAGGCCGGCGCCGGGGTGGCGTGGGAGCGCATGGGTTTCCCCTCAGGTGATGTGTTCGAATGGCCTGCGCCGACCGGCGCGGGCGCAACGACCAGCCTATTCCTTTCGATACACACCGGCACCCCAACTCCTAGGGAGAGGGTGAATCCCACTGCGCCCGCGGATCCTTCTTCGCCAACCGCTCCAGCAGGAAATCCACCTCGGCCCGCGCTGCGCCCGACAGGGGCGTGGCCGGATTGCGCTGCGCCGCGCTCGTGAGCAGCCCGCGCCGCGCCATCACGTACTTGCGCACCGCCAGTCCGACGCCGGGCTGCTGCTCGTAGCGCAGCAACGGCAGGTGGGCGTCGAAGAGGTCGTGCGCCTCGTCGCGACGGCCGGCGCCGCATAGGCGAACGACGTCGCAGAGCATGTCGGGAAAGCAGTAGCCGGTGTTCGCGCCGTCGGCGCCGCGCGCCATCTCGAAGTCGAGGAACAGGCCGCCGTTGCCGCACAGGATGGCGATGTGGCGCATGGAGCCCTCGCGCTCGAAGCCGCGCAGCGCCGAGATCTTCTCCAGCCCGGGCCAGTCCTCGTGCTTGAGCATCACGCAGGACGGCACATCCTGGACGATGCGGCGGATCACGCCCGGCGAGATCTGGACCGAGAAGGTGAGCGGATAGTCCTGCAGCACGAACGGCACGTCCGCGCCGATGGACGTGGCCGCCTGGCGGTAGTAGCCGACGATCTGGTCATCGGTGCGCAGCGTGTTCGGCGGCGCGATCATCACGCCCGCGGCCCCCTGCTCCATCACGTCATGCGCCAGTGCCCTCATCGCGGCGAAGCCGGGAGCCGACACGCCGACGATCACCGGCAGCGCGCCGGCGCGCCGGACCACGCGCGCCGCGATGTCGACCGCCTCCGAATGCTCCAGCTTGGGCGCCTCGCCCAGCTGGCCCAGCACCGTGATGCCGGTACAGCCGCAGGCCTGGTAGAAGTCGACCAGGCGATCGATGGAGGCGGTGTCGATGGAGCCGTCGTCGAAGAACGGCGTCGGTGCGATCGGGTAGACGCCCTTGGCGTCGGCGGTGAGCGGCATGGATGGATCTCCCGGAACTGGATGCCGACGCTCCGCTCGCGGGAGAGGGTCGGGTTGAGGGTGTGTCGCGCTCACCCTGGCGCTCTTCCGCGAGCGGGAGAGGGGACTTCGCGGCTTCGAACCCATGCCTCGTAGCGCGCCTTGTTCTCCTCGTTCGGCGGATACAGCCCTGGCAATTCCGCGCCGGCGGCGACCTCGCCCATGATCCACTCCTCCAGGCGCTCCTGCTCCACCGACGCGGCGACGACCTCGTCGAGCAGCGCCGCCGGAATGAGGACCGCACCGTCCTGGTCGACGACGATCACGTCGTTGGGAAACACGGCCACGCCGCCGCAGCCGACGGGCTCCTGCCAGCCGACGAAGGTCAGGCCCGCGACCGAAGGCGGTGCCGCCGTCCCCTGGCACCACACCGGCAGGCCCGTGCCGAGCACGCCGGCCAGGTCGCGCACGACGCCGTCCGTCACCAGGCCGGCCACGCCACGCCGCTTCATGCGCGCGCACAGGATGTCGCCGAAGATGCCGGCATCCGTCACACCCATCGCGCCGACCACGGCGATGCAGCCGGGCGGCATCGCTTCGATGGCGGCACGGGTGGAGATCGGCGAAGCCCACGAGGCCGGCGTCGCGAGGTCTTCGCGGGCCGGCACGAAGCGCAGCGTGAAGGCGCGTCCCACCAGCCGCGGCTGGCCCGGCGCGAGCGGCAGTGCGCCGCGCAGCCACACATTGCGCAGGCCCTTCTTCAGCAGCACGGTGGTCACGGTCGCGGTCGTCACGCCCTGCAAGGCGCGCGTCGCGGATTCGGGCAGGGGCACGGGTTCTGCGCTCATGGGGCTCCTCGTGATCAAGAACGGGGCACTTTGCCGATGAATCGAGCGGCGCGCAGGAAGTCGAAATCCACCCCCTGGTCCGCCTGGGTCACCGTCTGCAGGAACAGCTTGCGATAGCCGCGATCGGCCGTGGGCACGGCCGATCGCGCCTGTCGCGCACGCCGCGCCATCTCGTCGTCCGGCACCACCAGGCTCAGCTCGCGACGCGCCACGCTGAGGCGGATGCGGTCACCGCTGCGCACATGCGCCAGCGGGCCGCCCACTGCCGCCTCCGGCGTCACATGCAGCACGACGGTTCCGAAGGCGGTGCCGCTCATGCGACCGTCGGACAGGCGCACCATGTCCTTCACGCCGGCGCGGGCCAGCTTGCGGGGAATCGGGAGGTAGCCGGCCTCCGGCATGCCGGGTGCGCCCTTGGGGCCGATGTTCTTGAGCACCAGGACGTCGCCGGGCGCCACGTCGAGATCGTCGGCATCGATGCGCGCGGCGAGATCCTCGGCGTTCTCGAACACCACCGCGCGGCCCTCGTGCTCCATCAGCGCGGGGTCGGCCGCGGACTGCTTGATGATGGCGCCGCCCGGCGCGAGGTTGCCCCAGAGGACCGCAATGCCGCCTTGCGGATAGATCGGATGCGCGAGGGGACGCACCACGTCCTGCTCGAAGGCCGGACCGGCCGACTCGATCAGCTCGCCCAGCGTGCGGCCCATCACGGTGGGCGCATCGAGCTTCAGCAGCGGCTTGAGCTCGCGCAGCAGCGTCGCCATGCCGCCGGCGCGATGGAAGTCCTCCATGTAGTGGCGCCCCGAGGGCTTGAGATCGAGCAGCACCGGCGTCTCGCGGCCCATGCGGTCGAGCGCATGCAGGTCGACTTCCAGGCCCATGCGGCCGGCGATGGCGGTCAGGTGCACGACGCCGTTGGTGGAGCCGCCGATCGCCAGCAGCACCCGCATGGCGTTCTCGAAGGCATCGGGCGTGAGGACCTTGTCGATGGTCACCCGCTCGCGCGCGATGCGCACCGCCTGCGCGCCGGTCTCCTCGGCCACGCGGATGCGGTCGGCGGTGACCGCCGGCGGCGAGGCGCCGCCTGGCACCGTCATGCCCAGCGCTTCGGCGATGCAGGCCATCGTGCTCGCCGTGCCCATCACCGAGCAGGTGCCGACACTGGCGACCAGCTGGTCGTTGACCGCTGCCGTCTCCTGCGCATCGATCTCGCCGGCGCGGAACTTCGCCCAATAGCGGCGGCAGTCGGTGCAGGCCCCCACGCGCTCGCCCCGGTGCGATCCGGTCAGCATGGAGCCGGTGATCAGCTGGATCGCCGGGATGCCGGCCGATGCCGCGCCCATCAGTTGCGCCGGCACGGTCTTGTCGCAGCCGCCGAGGAGCACCACCGCATCCATGGGCTGCGCGCGGATCATCTCCTCGGTGTCCATCGCCATCAGGTTGCGCAGCACCATGCTGGTCGGCGCGGCGAAGCTCTCGTGCACCGAGATGGTCGGGAATTCCATCGGCAGGCCGCCGGCCAGCATGACGCCGCGGCGCACCGCCTCGAGGAGCTGCGGCGCATTGCCGTGGCAGGGGTTGTAGGCGCTGCCGGTGCCCGCGATGCCGATCACCGGGCGGTCGAGCGCGCCATCGGTGTAGCCCGCGCCCTTGATGAAGGCCTTGCGCAGGAACAGCGAGAAGCCTTCGTCGCCGTAGCTCGTCAGGCCCTTGCGCATGCCTGACTTCGAATCGGACTCGGACATGGCGCGGGCTCCGGCGGAATTCAGTCGGCCTGGATGTTCGCATCGCAGGCGAGTTTTTCCCAGCGGGCGACCTCGGGTGTTCAGCGTCGTGCGGTAAGGTGAAGGCATCGCTTTCGGTCCTGCCGACATGCGCACGCCCAGCGTTCTTCATCGCCTCGACCTCCGCCTGCACGCCTACCCCGCCGTCCGCGTCGACGGCGTCGAGGCGCCGCTCAAGCTCAAGCGCGGCCTCGCGTTGCTGGCCCACCTCGCCGAGCTCTCGCGCAAGGTGTCGCGCGCGCAGCTGGCAGCGCTGCTGTGGCCGGATGCGGGCCCGGCCGTCGGCCGCACGCGCCTGCGCCGGCTGGTGCACCAGGTGCAGGCCGTCTGCGGCGCCGAGCTGATCGCCGGCGATGCCGATGCCCTGTGGCTGGACACAGCGCGCGTGCACGTCGACTCCGACGTGCAGCGCGTGCGTGCCGCGGCGCAGGCGCTGCTGTCGGGTGCCGGCGTGCCAGGCCTGGACGTCCTGCTGGCGCCCGACGCGGATGGACTGCTCGACGGCTTCGGGATCGGCTCGGATGTGTTCGACGGCTGGCTCGAGCCGCGGCGCGCCGAGCATCGAAGGCTTCTCGCCCGCGCGCTGGAGCGCCTGGCGCAGCAGCAGGCGCACGCGGGCGACGCGACGCTGGCGATCGAGGCCGCGCAGCGGCTGATCGCGCTCGACCCGCTGGCCGAGGCCGGCCACGCAGCGCTCATCGGCGCCCTCGCCCGTCGCGGCGACACTGCCGGCGTCGAGGCCGCGTACTTCCGCTGCGCCGAGCTGCTGCGCGCCGAGTTCGGCGTGCCGCCCTCGCCTGCGCTCGAAGCCGCGTATGCCATCGCCACCGGCCGCGCCCGGCAAGCCGACGTCGTCGCCCGTGCGCTGCCGGACATCCGCTTCGCGCAGACCCGCGACGGTGCGGTGGCGCATGTGGCGAGTGGTCGGGGCGACGTCCCCCTCGTCATCGTGCCGGGACTCCTGTCGCACATCGAAGTGGCGTTCGACGAGCCGCGTGTGCGCCGCTGCTTCGAACGGCTCGCCGAGCGCTACCGCGTCGTCATGCTCGACCGCCGCGGCATGGGCTTGTCCGAGCGGGTCGGCGTCGAGCCCACGATCGACTCCGCCGTCGAGGACATGGCGGCGGTTCTCGACAGCCTGGGCGCGGCACGCGCATGGCTCTTCGGCGCATCGCTCGGCGGCACGGTGGCGGTGGAAGCGGCCGCGGCCATGCCCGAGCGCGTCGCCGGCCTGGTGCTCTACGGGAGCAACGCGCGCGGCAGCTGGGCGCCCGACTACCCCTGGGCGATGAACGAGGAGCAGTTCGAGCGCTGGCTCGTCAAGCTGCGGGCGGGTTGGGGCGGCGCGACCAGCATCGAGGCTTTCGCACCTTCGGCCGCCGGCGACCTGCAGGTGCAGGCGTGGTGGACCCGCATGCTGCGCAGCGCCTCCTCGCAGAACGGCATCGACGCGATCCTGCATGCGTTTCGCGACATGGACGTGCGCGACAAGCTGCCGACGCTGCGCATGCCGACCCTGGTGATCCAGCGCCAGGGCGACCGGATCGTGCGCGAAGGCGCGGGGCGCTACCTGGCCGCGCGGATCGCGGGCGCCGAGCTGGAGTTGCTGCCGGGAGAGGATCACTGGTGGTGGCACGGCGACGCGGACGCCGTGCTGCGTGCGATCGAGCGCTTCATCGACCGGCACGGTTGATCGGGCCGCTCAGGGGACGCTCAGCGGACGCCTGCCTCTTATGGTCGTCCCATCGCATCGATGGAGACCACCATGTCCTGGCTCGAGATCCTCACGCTGTCCCTGCTGCCCGCGTTCCTGCTGCTCGACCTCGCCTACCGGGCTCACCGCCCGCCCGAGGCCCGAGGCTGGCGCGTGCGCGCCCTCGGCGTCACCGCCTTCAACTTCGTCCTCTCGCTGGCGGTCGGCCAGCTCTGGGCCGGCCTGCTTGCGGGCTACAGCCTCTTCGACAGCTCCGGCCTGGGCACGGTCGCCGGCGCTGCGCTCGGCGTGCTCGTCTACGAGCTCGTGCACTACGTCTACCACCGCAGCGCGCACCGTTTCGACTGGCTGTGGCGGCTCGGGCACCAGATGCACCACAGCGCGGAATCGCTCGATGCATGGGGCGCGTACTTCCTGCATCCGGTCGACGCCGCCCTGTTCGTCACCTGGTCGAGCCTGGTCCTCTTCCCGCTGCTGGGGTTGAGTCCCGAGGCTGGCGCGCTGGCCACTGCCTTCCTCACCTTCGCGGCCGTGTTCCAGCACGCGAACGTGCGAACGCCGCGATGGCTGGGCTGGCTGATCCAGCGGCCCGAAAGCCACGCCGTGCACCACGCACGCGGCGTTCACGCCCACAACTACGCGGACCTGCCGCTGTGGGACATGGTGTTCGGCACCTTCCGCAACCCGCCCGGGGGCGAGCGCCCGGCGCAGGGCTTCTACGACGGCGCCTCGCGCAGGCTCATCGACATGCTGCTCTGGCGCGACGTGTCGAGGCCGACCCGCTGACCGCCTAGATGCCGAGGATCGTCTTCGCCTCTCCCAGCTTCTTCATCGACTCGTCGTGCTTGCCCGCCTTGTGCGCGGCCTCGCCTTCGGCGCGCAGCTGCTTCACCTTGGCGGCATCGGCTTCGCTCAGCTTCGCGTCGGCGGCGGCGAGCTTGGCGTCTATCGCCTTCATCTCGTTGGGGCAGTTGTGGGCCCAGGCCAGTCCGGCGCAAGCGGCCAATCCCAGGGTCAGCAGAAGCTTCTTCATGGCGCACTCCTCGTGAGGTCCAGCAACTCTAGGCGCGGGGCGCCGTCGCCGCCATCGGATAAACGCGACGAAGCGCTCCTCACCCCAGCCCTCTCCCGCGGCGCAGAGGGAGTGCTGAACCTCAGAACTGCGCCACCGCCTTGAGGAACAGGCTGCGTCCGAACTCGCTGCTGTAGGGCGCGATCAGCTGGTACTCGACATGGCGGTCCAGCAGGTTCTGCGCCGTGAGCGACAGCTCCAGCCCGGGCCGCACGCGCCAGGCGAAGCGCAGGTCGAGCGCGGAATAGGACTCCACCGCCGGGTTGGACATCGACGAGACATGGCGCAGCACGCCGTCCACCTCCGTGTTGCCCGACGGATTGAAGGACGCACGCAGCATCCAGCGATGCCGCGGATCGCTGCCCTCGGCGAGCCGCGCCCCGTCGAGGTCCAGGCTGAAGCTCTCGAGCTGCAGCCGCTTGTGCAGCTGGGTGTAGCCGGCACTCAGACGCAGTTCACGCGTCGCCTGCCAGCTGCCCCACATCTCGATGCCGTGCGTTCGGCCGCTCATCCGGTTCTCGTAGGCGACCACGCCGGCACTGCCGGGCGGCGCGAGCTCGAGCGTGCGCAGCCGGTCGTAGTCGGCACGAAAGACGGTGGCGGACAACGAGCTGTTCGGCGTGGGCTGGCCGCGCCAGCCGAGCTCGAAGACATGGGCGCGCTCGGAGCGGAAGTCCGGCCCGCCGCCCAGCACGAAAGGCGGCTCGCCGGGGGCGAAGATGTCGCGGTCCAGTCGCGAAGGCGCGCGCACGGTGCGCGACAGGGCTGTCCATACCAGCTGATCGCGGCCCGCCTGCCAGGCCAGCCGCGCGTTGGGCAGGAACTCGCTGCCGGTGTAGTCGTTGCGTTCGAGGCGCGCGCCCAGCGTGAGGTGCAGCGTGTCGCCAAGCCGGATCTCGTCCTGGGCGAACAGGCTGCTCCAGTGCTGCTGCAGGGACGCCGGCAGGAAGGCGATCACGGTGCTGTTGCTCACCCGGTCGCGGCTCGCACGGTACTGCGCCCCCCACACCAGGGCATGCCGCCCGATCGGCCGCAGGCCGTGCTGGAACTGCAGGTCGACGATGTCAAGCTC
The DNA here is from genome assembly GCF_029855045.1 of Piscinibacter sp. XHJ-5. Lineage (GTDB taxonomy): Bacteria > Pseudomonadota > Gammaproteobacteria > Burkholderiales > Burkholderiaceae_C > Albitalea. Next base: position 2,958,388 of record NZ_CP123228.1, on the reverse strand, counting down.
CTCGCCCAGCGTCGGCGGGATGACCCGCCGGGTGTGGTCGTAGTAGGCCTGCGCGCTGACGTTGGCCCCGTCGTCGAGGGAGCGTTCCCAGCGCGCCAGCAGGTGGGCACCCGACACGGAAACGTCGGCCAGGGCCAGCGGCGTGCCGGTGAAGAAGGTGCCCGGCGCCGGCTGGCCGATGCTGCCGTCGTACACGTTGCCGAGGGCGGTGAAGCGATCGCGCCCGCGCTGGGCATCGGCGCGCAGGCCCAGCTGCGTCTGCTCGGCCGCGTCGTCGCGTGCGCTGCCGTCGGGCATGCGTGTGTGTTTGCGCGCCAGGTGGCGCGCGTAGACGCGCAAGTGACCCTGCGCGCCGAGGGCCGCCCCGTAGCGTGCCGCGGCCTGGCTTTCGCGCTCGCCGGCGCCCAGCGAGACCAGCGCACCCTGTGTCTGCGCTGCCCGCTGCGTGATGACGTTGATGACGCCGTTGACCGCATTGGCGCCCCACAGCGTGCCGCCCGGCCCGCTGATCACCTCGATACGCTCGACGTCCTCGAGCATCACGTCCTGCACGTCCCAGAACACCCCGGAGAACAGCGGCGTGTACACAGAGCGCCCGTCGATCAGCACCAGCAGCTTGTTCGAATTCGGCGCGTTGAAGCCGCGTGCGCTGATCACGTAGCCGGTGGCGCTGTCGCGCGACACCTGCAGCCCGGGCGCCAGGCGAAGCGCCTCGGGCAATGTGGTCGCTCCGGCGCGCCGGATGTCATCGGCGGTGATGACGAACACCGACGCCGGCGCTTGCGACAGCGGCTCGGCGCGCTTGGACACCGAGGTGATCACGAGGTCGCTGAGCTCCTCGAGGCTCATGTCGCGCAGCCGGGACAGCGCCGTGTCCTGAGCATGGCCGGCGCCGGCGAAGGCGAGGAGTATGGAAGTGAATGCGGCGCGCAGACAGCGGGGTGGTATGGACATCTGAGGCGATCATGCCGGCGCCCTCGTGCACGGCAAGTTGTAAGCCCTTACAGGTTCAGGCGGCGCCTATCATCCTCAACGGACCAGGAGCAGCAGATGACAGCCGACGGACTCGAGGACACCGACACGGGGCGCAAGCCGGCGCTCGTCTATCCGTTCGAGGCGCCGCCCCCGCGCGGACAAACCCTCGAGGTGGCGCCCGGCGTGCACTGGATCCGCATGCCGCTGCCGTATGCGCTGAACCACATCAACCTCTGGGTGCTCGACGACGGCGCCGGCTGGGCCATCGTCGACACAGGCGTCAGCACGGGCGACACCGCGGCCGCATGGCGAGAGCTGTTCGCCCACGCGCCCGACCAGCGCCCGCTGACGCGCGTCTTCGTCACGCACATGCATCCCGACCACATCGGCATGGCGGGCTGGCTCACGCGCAAGTTCGGCGTGCGCCTGTGGATGACACGGCTCGAGTACCTCACCTGCCGGGTCACCGTGTCCGACACCGGCCGCGAGGCGCCGCCCGACGGCATCGCCTTCTACCGGCGTGCGGGCTGGGGCGAGGCGGCGATCGAGAGCTACCGCGTGCGCTTCGGCAACTTCGGCAAGCACATCCATGCGCTGCCCGACAGCTACAGGCGGCTGCGCGACGGCGAGACCGTGCAGATCGGCGCGAATGCGTGGCGCATCATCGTGGGCAACGGTCATTCACCCGAGCACGCCTGCCTGCACTGCCCGGACCTGAAGGTGCTCATCTCCGGCGACCAGGTCCTGCCGCGCATCTCGTCGAACGTGTCGGTGTACCCCATCGAACCCGATGCCGACCCGATGGCCGACTGGCTTGCCTCGCTGGCCAAGCTCAAGCGCGAAGTCCCCGACGACGTGCTGGTGCTGCCGGCGCACAACGAATGCTTCCGCGGCCTGCACATGCGCATCGACGCGCTGGCGCGCGGGCAGGAGCTGTCGCTGCAGCGGCTGCGGCGCGCATTGGCCGAGCCGAAGCGCGCGGTCGACGTGTTCTCGGCGCTGTTCGCGCGCAGCATCGGCGAGGCCGATGTCCCGCTGCTGGGCATGGCGACAGGCGAGAGCCTCGCCTGCCTGAACCACCTCATGCATCGGGGAGAGGCCCGGCGCGACATCGACGAGAACGGGGTGGCCTGGTACCGGGCGGTATAGGCGCACCCGAGCGCCGCGCGGATCAGTTCGCGGCGAAGCAGTACAGCAGCCCGTCGCCACCGGTGCCGCGCAGCGCCTGCTGGCTGCATCCGCCGCGCGACTGGTGCGACGAGTTCCACGACGTGGCCCACGGGTCGCTCGTCGGGCCCGTGCGGTCGTGGTGACCCACCATGGCAACACCCTCGGTGCCGCTGCGCGTCCAGTTGCCGCAGGTCATGTCCGTGTCGTTGGGCGAGAACGCCGTGCCGTCGGCGCGCGAGCCGGTCAGGATGTCGTGCCGGTTGGGCGTGTCGGAGCGGCCCTCGACGGGCAGGCCCTTTTCGTTCAGCGCCGTCTGCTTGGTGATGTTGTTCGCGCCGTGGAGCTGGTCGACGTCGCGCGCGACCAGCTCGCCCTTGGCGTTGTGCCACGGGCCCTTGCCGATGCGGTCGCGGGCGTTGACGGTGGGCACGCCGTCCTTGCCCTGCGTGCTCAGGTAGGCGCGCCAGGTCTTGCCGCTGGAGCCGGCGGCCGACGCCAGGGCCTGGCAGTGGGCGTCCGCGCCGCTCAGCCCGCCGAGGTCGGCTCCCTTGCCGAGGCCGACGCTGGTGATGAAGAAGCTCATGCTGCCGCCGCCCCCGCCGCTTCCGCCACCGGCGCCTCCGCCTGGCGCGGCACAGGCCGCGATGGCGATCGGGATGCCGATCCACAAAGTGCGTAGCGACCATCGAATCCACTGGGACATGTTCATCTCCTTGTTGGCTGGTTGTGGCTCGTACGAGAGGGCCGCCGGCGCGGGCGACGTGGCGGTATACGCCGCACCAGGGCGGCCTATTCCACCACGCCGTGGTGGCAAGATCGATGCCCATCGAGCCACAGGGACCCCGCGATGCGCCAGCAGTCTCCGCCCGAAACTTTGCGCCGCCTGCTGCGGCCCTTCGGCTGATGCCGAGGCGCGTCCTCATCGCCAATCGAGGCGAGATCGCACTAAGGATCGCGCGCGCCGCCGCCGACATGGGCCTGCAGAGCGTGGCCGTCCACAGTGCCGACGACGCGCAGCTCGCGCACCTGGGCACGGCAGGCGAGGCCGTCGCGCTCGCCGGCAGCGGCCCGGCGGCCTACCTCGACATCGGCCAGCTGGTGGCCGCCGCACGAGCCACCGGCTGCGACGCGGTGCATCCCGGCTACGGGTTCCTCAGCGAACGTGTGGACTTCGCGCAGGCCTGTGCCGACGCCGGCCTCGTGTTCATCGGCCCGACTGTCGAGCAGCTCGCGCTGTTGGGCGACAAGGCCCGCGCCCGCGCCCTCGCCCTGCAGTGCGGCGTGCCGCTGCTGCCGGGCAGCGCGCAGGCGGTGAGCCTGGACGAGGCGCGGGCCTTCTTCGCGGCGCAAGGAGGCGCCGGCGTGATGGTCAAGGCCCTGGGCGGCGGCGGCGGACGGGGCATGCGCGCGGTGCTGCATGAGCACGACCTCGGCGAGGCGTATGCGCGCTGCGTGTCCGAAGCCCGCAGCTTCGGCGTCGAAGGCGTGTACGTCGAGCGCCTGATGGCCCGCGCGCGCCACGTCGAGGTGCAGGTGCTCGGCGACGGCGAGCGGGTGATGAGCCTCGGCGAGCGCGAATGCTCGCTGCAGCGACGGTTCCAGAAGCTGGTGGAGGTCGCACCCTGCCCCGGCCTGCCGCCGCCGCTGCGCGAGCGCCTCGTGCACGCTGCGCTCGCGATGGCCGACGCCTTGCGCTACCGCAGCCTGGGCACCTTCGAATTCCTGGTCGACCAGCACTCGGCCGAGCTGCCATTCGCCTTCATCGAGGCCAATGCGCGCCTGCAGGTGGAGCACACGGTGACCGAGGAAGTGACCGGCCTGGACCTGGTCCAGCTGCAGATCGGCGTCGCGGCGGGTCGTTCGCTGGCCGAGCTCGGCCTGGACCCGGACCATCCGCCGCCGCCGCGCGGCCATGCGATCCAGTGGCGCATCAATGCCGAAACGCTGGACGCGCAGGGACAGGCGCGGCCGTCCACCGGCACGCCGACCCGGTTCGAGCTGCCCGCAGGTCCCGGCGTGCGCGTCGACACCCACGGCCGGGCCGGCACGGCCATCTCGCCGCACTACGACACGCTGCTCGCCAAGCTGATCGTGCATGCGCACGGACCCTCGTTCGCCGACGCACTGCGCCGCTCGAACCGAGCGCTGGCGGAATGCGCCATCGAAGGCGTCGCCACCAACCTGCCGCTGCTGCGTGCGCTCGCCGCGCGCAGCGAGCTTGGCGGCCACGCCGTGCACACGCGTTTCGTCGAGGACCACTTGCCGGCACTGCTGGCGGCGGCACGCGAGTACGAACACGGCGAGACGCCCGCCGGCGCTCCGCTCGACGAGCCGGCGCCTCACCTGCGCGCCGTTCGTGCGCCGATGACCGGCCGGCTGGTGCACATGGCAGTGGCGGTGGGCGACGTGGTGCCCGCGGGCGCGCAGCTCGCGGTGATGGAGGCGATGAAGATGGAGCATGAGCTGCTCGCGCACAACGCGGCGCGTGTGCTCGAGCTGCATGCGCTGCCGGGCGACACGCTGGCCGAAGGCGAACCGCTGCTGCTGCTGGAGCCGCTGGACGACGAGGCCGCGGCAGCCGTCGCGCCGGCCAAAGGCGCTGCGCCGGGCATCCGCGGCGATCTGCAACGCGTGATCGAGCGGCACGCTCACACGCTGGACGCGGCGCGGCCGGAAGCAGTGGCCAAGCGGCATGCGCTCGGCCTGCGCACGGCGCGCGAGAACATCGCCGACCTCTGCGACGCCGGCAGCTTCAGCGAGTACGGCGCGCTGGCGGTGGCGGCGCAGCGCAGCCGCCGCAGTGCCGACGACCTGATGCGCAACACACCAGCCGATGGCATCGTCACGGGCATCGGCAGCATCAACGGCGAGCACTTCGATGCGCAGCGCTCGCGCGCGGTGGTGATGGCCTACGACGCGACGGTGCTGGCGGGAACGCAGGGCCTGCGCAATCACCAGAAGACCGACCGCCTGCTGGGCGTCGCGCTGCAGAACCGGCTTCCCGTCGTGCTGTTCGCCGAAGGCGGCGGCGGCCGTCCGGGCGACACCGACATGCCGATCGTCGCGGGCCTGCATGTCACCACCTTCGCCAGCTTCGCAAGGCTGTCGGGCCAGGTGCCGGTGATCGGCATCGCGGCCGGCCGCTGCTTCGCCGGGAATGCGGCGCTGCTGGGCTGCTGCGACGTGATCATCGCCACTCGCGACGCCAACATCGGCATGGGCGGTCCGGCGATGATCGAAGGCGGCGGGCTGGGCGTGTTCAAGGCGGACGCCATCGGGCCCGCGCCGGTGCAGTCGGCCAACGGCGTGATCGACGTGCTGGTGGAAGACGAGGCACAGGCGGTCGCCGCGGCCAGGCACTACCTGTCGTTCTTCCAGGGGCCACTGCGGCAATGGGAGTGCGCCGACCAGAAGGACTTGCGCGACGCAGTGCCGGAGAACCGCCTGCGCGTGTACGACGTGCAGCGCGTGCTGCACGGGCTGGTCGATACCGGCTCGCTGCTCGAGCTGCGCTCGGGATTCGGGCCCGGCATGGTCACCGCGCTGGCGCGCATCGAAGGGCGTCCCGTGGGCATGCTCGCCAACAACCCGGGACACCTGGGCGGCGCCATCGACGCCGACGCGGCCGACAAGGCCGCGCGCTTCATGCAGCTGTGCAACGCGCACGCCCTGCCCATCGTGAGCCTGGTCGACACGCCCGGCTTCATGGTCGGCCCCGAGACCGAGAAGACCGCACAGGTGCGCCATGTGTCGCGCCTGTTCGTCACCGCCGGTGCGCTGCGCGTGCCCTGCTTCAGCGTGGTGCTGCGCAAGGGCTACGGGCTGGGCGCGATGGGCATGACGGCGGGCGGCTTTCATTCGCCGGACTTCATCGTCGCGTGGCCGACCGGCGAGTTCGGCGCCATGGGCCTGGAGGGCGCGGTGCGCCTGGGCTATCGCAAGGAGCTCGAAGCCGCCGCGCCGGGTGAACAGCGCGAAGCGCTCTATCGCGAGCTGGTGGCCAGGCAGTACGAGTCCGGCGGTGCGCTCAACATGGCGACGACGCTGGAGATCGACGCCGTGATCGATCCGGCCGAGACGCGCTCGTGGATCGCCCGCGGGCTGGCATCGGCGCGGGTGCGCGAAGGCGGTGGACGCTTCATCGACACCTGGTGATGCCTGACCCACTGCCCGCTTGCGGCAGAACGTATCGCCGACTGGTGCGCAATTTGTCGCGCGTCGCAGGGGCTCTCGCGTGCTAGTTTCGCCGCTTCACAACCAACAACCGATTTCGGGAGCCACCCATGCTGATCTGGGGTTCGAAGGGAGAGATCGCCGACCTGGGCGTTCAGGCCACGCACAACTGCCCGACGTGCGAGCGCGACCGGCCGTTCAAGCTGGCGCTGCAGTACAAGGTTCATCACATCTGGTACCTGTTCAAGTGGGTGACCCAGAAGCAGTACATGCTGGTCTGCGACGTCTGCCACCGCGGATCCAAGCTCGAGGCGAAGGAGGTCGAGCCCAAGCTCGCCCGCCATCCCATTCCGCTCCTGTCGCGCTACGGCTGGACCCTGCTCGTCGGTCTGATCGCCGTCGTCGTGGCGTTCTCCTCGTTCGAAGGGCAGCAGCGCAACACGCGCACCGCCGAGCTGCTCGGCGCGCCGCGCGCGAACGATCTCTACGTCGTCAACGTCGCCAAGCTCCTCAAGAATCCCGAGTCGTCGCTGATGTACGGCGTCATGCGGGTCAAGAGCGTGCACGGCAGCGAAATCGAATTCGACGTTCCCACCGTCACCTACAGCAAGGCCGCGGGCGCGACCAAGGACATCAGCCGCGGCAAGGTGTCGTCGTCGGACTACTTCGCGCCGAGAACCCTGTCGCTGCCGATGGCCGAGGTGCAGGCGCTGCGCAACGACGGGGCCATTCACTCGGTGGAAAGAAACTAGGCGCAGCATCCTCATCCCGGCCCCACCGCTGCAAATCCTGACGCCACGCCCTCTCCCGCTCGCGGGAGAGGGCTATGGAGAGGGAGCCAGGTCCGCTGGCCGCACCCCCCGTAGATTCCCCAAGTTGCGATCGACACCGTTGGGAACACCGCTTGCCCCCAAGCTGAACCGAGTCCGCGACCGCCGCGCGACTCGCTCAACGGAGAGGGCATGGACAAACGCAGCGACAGTCTCGACTTGGCCGCTTCGGCGGCGCTGGCCGGGCGACAGGGCTTCGACTATCTGATCGTCGGCGCGGGCTTCGCCGGCAGTGTGCTGGCCGAGCGCCTGGCGCGCGGACTGGGGCAGAGGGTGCTGGTGGTCGAAAAGCGCCAGCACATCGGCGGCAACGCGTACGACCGCTACGACGACGACGGCGTGCTGATCCATCCGTACGGACCGCACATCTTCCACACCAACTCGTCCGAGATCTTCGAATACCTGTCGCAGTTCACCCAGTGGCGCCCCTACCAGCATCGCGTGCTGGCCAGCGTCGACGGGCAACTCGTACCGATGCCGATCAACCTCGACACGGTGAACCGCCTCTACGGCCTGAACCTGACGTCGTTCGAGATGGAAGCCTGGCTGGCGTCGGTGGTGGAGAAGAAGGACCTCATCCGCACGTCCGAGGACGTTGTCGTGAGTAAGGTGGGACGTGACCTGTATAACAAGTTCTTTCGAGGCTACACGCGCAAGCAGTGGGCGCTCGACCCATCCGAGCTCGACGCCAGCGTGGCCGCGCGGGTGCCCACGCGCACCAACCGCGACGACCGCTACTTCACCGACACCTACCAGGCGATGCCGCTGCACGGCTACACCCGCATGTTCGAGCGCATGCTCGATCATCCGAAGATCAAGGTGATGCTCAACACCGACTACCGCGAGGTGGTGGACGCGCTGCCGTGGCAGCACATGATCTACACCGGCCCGGTGGACACCTTCTTCAACTGCCGCTACGGCAAGCTGCCCTATCGCAGCATCCGATTCGAGCACCGCAACCTGCTGCGCGAGCAGTTTCAGCCCGTGGGCACGGTCAACTTTCCGAACGACTACGGCTATACCCGCATCACCGAGTTCAAGCACCTCACCGGACAGCGGCACCCCACAACATCGGTGGTGTACGAGTACCCCTGCGCCGACGGCGACCCGTACTACCCCGTGCCGCGGCCGGAAAACGCCGCGCTCTACCGCCGCTACGAAGCCGATGCCGAGGCGCTGACCAACGTGACCTTCGTCGGCCGCCTGGCGACCTACCGCTACTACAACATGGACCAGGTCGTCGGGCAGGCGCTTGCCACGTTCAAGCGGCTCAGCAAGCGGCACACGAACGGCGTGGAGCCGGCACTGGGCAAGGCGGTTCTCGACAGCACCGCTGCAGCCTGACATGGCCGCCCTCGAACTGTGGGCGGGGCCCGAGTGCACCGTCAATCGGGTGCGGGACGTCGTGCGCGACCAGCTCGAAGAGACCGGCTTCGCGCAGCGCCTGGATGACCTCGACCGCCTGGCGAGCCTCGGCATCCGCACCCTGCGCTTTCCGCTGCTGTGGGAGCGCACGGCCGCCGACGGCCTCCAGCATCACGACTGGCGCTGGGCCGATGCACGGCTGGCGCGCATGCGCGAGCTCGGCATGTCATGCATCGCGGGCCTGCTGCATCACGGCAGCGGCCCGATGAGCACGCACCTGCTCGATCCCGCGTTCGCCTCGCATCTCGCGCACTACGCCGGCTGCGTGGCGCGGCGCTATCCGCAGCTCGATGCCTACACGCCGGTGAACGAGCCGCTGACCACCGCACGCTTCGGCGGCCTCTACGGCGTGTGGCATCCGCATCGCGCGGATGACCGCAGCTTCGTCCGTGCGGTGCTGAACCAGGTGCAGGCGACGGTGTCGGCAATGCGGGCGATTCGCGCCGTGCAACCGGCAGCCCGCCTCGTGCAGACGGATGACCTGGGCTACACGCGCGCCGTTCCGCGCCTGCAGTACCAGGCGGACTTCGAGAACGAGCGGCGCTGGCTCGCGTTCGATCTGCTCGAGGGCCGCGTCGACCGCCGACATCGTCTGTGGCGCTACCTGCGCCGCCACGGCGCCAGCGAAGCCGAGCTGGTCGCGCTCGTCGACGCACCCTGCCCGCCCGACGTGATCGGCATCAACTGCTATGTCACCAGCGAGCGCTTCCTCGACAACCGCCTGCGCCACTATCCGGCGCGCCTGCACGGCGGCAACCGGCGCCATCGCTACGTCGACGTCGAGACGGTGCGCGTGCACGGGTCCCAGACCGGCGGCTTCGATGCACGCCTGCTCGAAGCCTGGCAGCGCTATCGCCGGCCTCTCGCATTGACCGAGGTGCACCTGGGGTGCACGCGAGAGGAGCAGATGCGCTGGCTGCACCAGGCGTGGCAGGCCGCGCACCGCGTGCGCGCCGAAGGTGCCGACATCCGCGCCGTCACCGCCTGGGCGGCCTTCGGCACGGTCGACTGGGACAGCCTGGTGACACAGCGCAGCGGCCGCTATGAAGCCGGGCTATGGGATGTGCGCGGCGGCGCGCCGCGCCGCACTGCACTGGCCCAGCTGGCGACGCAGCTCGCGCAGGGCAAGGAGCCCGACCATCCGGTGCTGGCCGGCAGTGGATGGTGGCAGCGCCGCATCCGCCATCTCTATCCGACGCACGGCGCGCCCCTGTCGATCGCGATGGACGGCCGCCCGCTGTTGATCACCGGCGGACGCGGCACGCTGGGCCGGGCCTACGCCCATCTCTGCCACATGCGGGGCTTGCCGTATGTTTTGCTCGGCCGGGCCGATCTCGACATCGCCGAGCCGCGGTCCATCGAAGCCGCACTCCGCCGCTGGAAGCCCTGGGCCGTCATCAATGCGGCGGGCTTCGTGCGCGTCGACGACGCCGAGCGCCAGCAGCCCACGCAGTGGCGCGAGAACGTGCTGGGCCCGGCGCTGCTCGCGCAGGCATGCGCCGGTCACGCGCTGCGGCTGGTGACCTATTCGAGCGACCTGGTGTTCGACGGCGCCAAGGCCGGGCCGTACGTCGAGCGCGACGAGCCCTGTCCGCTCAACGCGTACGGCGAGGCCAAGGCCGAGGCCGAGCGGCGCGTGCTGGCCCATGCGCCCGACGCGCTGGTGGTGCGCACCGCGGCCTTCTTCGGGCCCTGGGACCGGCACAACTTCGTCACGCAGGGGCTGCACGCCCTTCGCGGCGGGGCGCGCTGGCCGGCGGCTGTCGACCAGGAGGTGTCGCCGACCTATGTGCGCGATCTCGTCATGGCCTCGCTGGATCTGCTGCTCGACGGCGAGAGCGGCATCTGGCATCTGGCCAATCGCGGCGCGGCGAGCTGGTTCGAGCTGGCCACGATGGCCGCCCGCGCTGCAGGCCTCGGCACCGAGGGCATCGATGCCGTGCGCGGCGAGACCCTGGGACAGGTGGCGCGGCGCCCCCGGCAGGCCGTGCTCGCCAGCGAACGCGGGCAAGTCATGCCGCCACTGGACGATGCCCTTCGGCGCTACGTGATCGACGTGGGGGAGGATGTGCTGCCGCAGGAGGATGGCGGCGAGCAGGACGCGGGCATGAGGCGCGTCGCATAGGAGCGTACGCGAGAGAGGGAGACGATCGAGGCCCTGACCTACACCCCACCCGGAATGTGCGTGCGCGACACCCTGGTCACGCGCGCGATCTCCTCCAGCGGAATCTTCGGCGTGCGATCGGCGCAGAGCAGGCCGTTGGCCTCCTGGAACGTGTCGGAGAACTGCGTGTAGCAGAAGCCCGAGAACAACGCGGTGTGGATCACCGTGTGCATCAGCTCGCCGAACATCGCCTGGAACTGCGCCTCGCTGTCGGCCACCGTGTAGCCCCAGGTCTGGCGCACGCCGGGCTGCGGGCACTTCGCGTAGGCGATGCCCCCGAACTCGGTGAGCATGATCGGCTGCCCGCGGTGCGGATAGCCATCCAGCGTGAGGATGCGGCCGCCCGGCCTGCGCCGGTCGAACAGCTGCTCGGCCTTGACCTCGGCGCCGTAGCGCTGGCGCATGTGCTCGGTGTTGGCGTCGTAGTCGTGGATGCCGATGATGTCGGTGGCGCTGCTCTCCCAGCCGTCGTTGCCGATCACCGGCCGCGTCGCGTCGAGCGTGCGGGTGAGGTGGTACAGCGCTTCCACCGCATGCCGGTGCTTGCCGACGGCGGTCAGCTCGGGAACCCCCCAGCTTTCGTTGAAGGGCACCCACACGATGACGCACGGATGGCTGTAGTCGCGTTCGATGGCTTCGGTCCATTCGCGCACGGTGCGGCGGATGGCAGTGCGCGTGAACCGGTAGGCCGACGGCATCTCCTCCCACACCACCAGTCCCAGGCGGTCGGCCCAGTAGAGGTAGCGCGGGTCCTCGATCTTCTGGTGCTTGCGCACGCCATTGAAGCCCATCGCCTTGACCAGCTCGACATCCCTGCGCAGCGCGTCGTCGCCCGGCGCGGTCATCAACGTGTCGGGCCAGTAGCCCTGGTCCAGCACCATGCGCAGCAGGTAGGGACGGCCGTTGAGCATGAAGCGGTCGCGCAGCACGTTCACCGAGCGCAGCGCGGTGTACGAGTCGAACGCATCGATCAGCTCCGCGCCGCGATACAGCTTGACCGACGCGTCCAGCAGCGTCGGCCGCTCGGGGCTCCACAGCAGCTCGTTGCGAAAGTCGTCGATGCCGGGATCCGACAGCACGATGAAGCGGTCCACCTCGCGATCGACGACGTGGTAGCGGTCATGCGCGAGCACGCGCTCGCCGTGCCGCACGCAGGTCTCGATCCACAGGTCCTCGGCGGCGTCGCCCGCGATGCGCGCCTCGAAGCCGATCGCGAAGCCCTCCACCTGCGGCGTCCAGCGGACCTTGGAGACGTACGTGCGGCTCACGCGCTCGTACCACACCGTCTGCCAGATGCCGGTGGTGCGCGGGTACCAGATCGAATGCGGCTCTCGCTGCCAGTCCTGCTTGCCGCGCGGCTTGGCGAGGTCGTGCGGATCGTCCTCCACGGCCACGGTGACGGTCTGCCGCCCCGAACCGTCGAGCAGGTCGGTGATGTCGGCGGCAAACGGCGTGTGCCCGCCTTCGTGGGTCGCCGCCAGCAGTCCGTTGACCCACACCTTCGCGCTGTAGTCGACGGCGCCGAAGCGAAGTACGACGCGGTCGTCGCCGGGCGCACAGTCGAACTCGCGCTCGTACCAGCAGGCGGCGTGAAAGCCCCCGTCGCCGATGCCGCTGGCCCGCGACTCGGGCGCGAACGGCACGGTGATCTCCAGCGGCCAGTCGCGGATCTGATCCGGCCGTGCGATGCGCCGCTCGTCGTCGAACAGGAAGCGCCAGCGGCCGTTCAGCGAAGTCCAGTCGCGACGCCGCAGCTGAGGACGCGGATAGGCGAATTCCAAGCTTCAGGCCGCCTTGATGGACGTCGGTGCCGGCTGCGGCGGCGCGAGCAGCAGGTTCCCACTTGCGGGCCGCTGCGCCCCCGGCGGGGCGTGCGACGCGCCGATCTCGCCCGCATGCGGTGCGGCGGCCAGCACCTGCTCCAGGGCGGCCCTCACCTGCTCGACGGCGCGATCCCAGGTGTGCTCGGCCACCACGGCGTTCATTCGTTCGATCCGCTGCCCGCGCTGCGCGGCGCTCTCGGCCAGCGCCGCGCGGCATCGATCCACGAAGCCCTGCGGGCCATGGCCGATGCCCACGACGTCGCCGTACATCGCGACCACGTCGTGCACCGCAGTGCTGACCACCGGCTTGTGCGCGGCCATGTACTCCAGCGTCTTGGTCGGGCTGATGTAGCGCGTCGACTCGTTGAGCGCGAAGGGCAGCAGGCAGACGTCCCAGTCGGCGACCAGCTGCGGCAGCACGTCGTAGGGCTGCTGGCCCAGCCAATGGATGTTGGCCCGGCGCGGCAGGGCCGTCGGGTCGATCTTGACGACCGGGCCCACCATGACGACCTGCCATGATGCCTCGGCGTCCGCGATCGCGGCGACCAGGTCGATGTCGAGGCGCTCGTCGATGACGCCGAAGAAGCCCAGGCGCGGCCGCCCGATGCCGTCGTGGATGCGCCGCGCCTGCGTGACCGCGTCGGCCTGCGCGGCGGCCCGTCCAGGCGCGTAGTGCGCGGTGTCCACGGCGCTCGGCAGGCACACGACGCGCGGGTGCAGGCGGCGCTTGGCTTCGTAGAGGCTGGGGCCGCCGGTGAACACGAGGTCTGCCACCTTCATCAGCGCCAGCTCACGCTGGCGCAGCTGCGGCGGGGCATGCTTGAACGCCGAGAGCTCGTCCATGCAGTCGTAGACCACCGCGCGGGGCGACAGCAGCGACAGCATCGGCAGCGCCATCGGTGTGTAGAACCAGGCGATGCAGTCGTCGATTTTTCTGTCGCGAAGGTGGTTGGACAGCAGCAGCTTCAGCACCGGCAGCTGGTCGTCGTGAAAGCCGGGGGCGGCCACCGGCGTGTGCGGCCTCAGCAGCGTGACGCCCGGCGCTGCCTGGGACGTCTCCACCCATGGGTCGCCGTCGGTCGCGACAGGCTCCTCGACGAAGCACACGTCGAAGTGCTTCGCCAGCCGCGAAAGAATGTGCTGCGGTCGCTGGTAGACGAAGTCCCAGCGCAGGTGAGAAAAGACGATCAGCGTCGGCATGGAATCCTCATGCGTGCGAACGGAGGAGGCCCGACCAGGCCCCGGGTTTCCGTGCAGGGCAATCGCCATGCCTTGATCGCAGGGCTCGACGGGCATGCGCATTGCCGCTCCCCGGCAATGGCCGCACTGACTCCGCACCGGCACGTCTGCTTCGTGGCCTGTCGCCGCGATGCACGCGATCACGAGCTCGCGACGCAGCGAGGCGTCGCCGAGCGCCTGGCCACGCTGCTGGGATGCCGCTATGCGGGCGACGCGGACCCGGCGGCGACAGGACCGATCGGCTACGCGGTGCCCAACGACACGCTGGTCTCGCTGGAGCAGGCGCAGCGCCTGGGCATCCGGGGCCGGCTGGACCTCTTCGGCGGCGTGGTGCCGTTGCCTTTCATCGCGACCAAGGTGATCACGCACGGCCTGCTGCACCCGGACGCGCCGGCCCCGGCCGGCTGGCGCCGCGAGTTCGCCGAGCGTGTGGCGAACGCGGTGCTGCCCGGCTATTCCGCCTTTTCGCTCGATGACGCGCAAGCCGCGGGCCGGCGCCTCCTGGAGGAAGGACCGGTGCGCCTCAAGGCCGCGATGGGCACCGGCGGCGCCGGGCAATCGATCGCCAGGACGCCGCAGCAGCTTGACGAGCAGCTCGCGTCGCTGGACCAGGCCGCGCTGCAAGCCCACGGCGTCGTGCTCGAACGCAACCTGAGCGAGGTCCGCACCTACAGCATCGGCCTGCTGCACGTGGGAAGCCTGGTCGCCAGCTACTTCGGCAGCCAGCACAACACCCTCAACCGGCATGGCGAGGAGGTGTACGGCGGCAGCGAGCTCACCGTCGTGCGCGGCGGCTTCGACGCGCTGGAGCGGGCCGCCGCCGGCGATGCGGACCTGCGCTGGGCCATCGCGCTGGCACGCAGCTACCACGCCGCCGCGCTGGAGTGCTACGCCGGCATGTATGCCTCGCGCGCCAACTACGACGTGGTGCGCGGCCACGATGCGCAAGGCCGCGCACTCGCGGGCGTGCTGGAGTCGTCGTGGCGCATCGGCGGGGCGAGCGGTGCCGAGGTCGCTGCGCTGCAGGCGCTGGTCGACGATGCGTCGCTCGAATCGGTGAACGCTTCCACCACCGAGGTCCACGGGCCCCAGGCAGTGGTGCCGCCGGGGGCGACCCTGTACTTCCAGGGCGACGACCCGCATGTCGGCCCGATCACGAAATACGCACAGGTTCATCCCCATGGCCACGCGCGAAGAGAAGATTGACATCCGTGTCGACTCCGAGCCCATCCAGGGCACGCTGGTGACGCCCGGAACGCGCATTCCCGGCGTGCTGTTCGTCCACGGCTGGGGCGGCTGCCAGGAGCAGTACCTGGCGCGCGCGCGAGAGATCGCCGCGCTGGGATGCGTGTGCCTGACCTTCGACCTGCGCGGGCATGCCGGCACGCAGCGCCAGCGGGAGACGGTATCGCGCGAGAGCAACCTGCGCGACGCCCTCGCCGCCTACGACCTGCTGGCCGGCCATCCGCACGTCGACCGCTCGGCGATCGCGGTGGTGGGCAGCAGCTACGGCGGCTATCTCGGCGCCATCCTGACGACGCAGCGCGCGGTGAGGTGGCTGGCGCTGCGCGCCCCGGCGCTGTACATCGACACCGGCTGGGAGCTGCCCAAGCTGCAGTTGCACAAGGACCAGGACCTGCGCACCTACCGGCGCAGCTTCGTGCCGGCCGACACCAACCGCGCGCTGCGCGCCTGCGCCGACTTCCAGGGCGACGTGCTGATCGTCCAGTCGGAGCGCGACGACGTCATCCCGCACACGGTCGTCACGAGCTACCGCGAGGCCTGCCTGAAGGCCCGCTCGCTGACCTACCGCTGCATCGAGGGCGCCGACCACGGGCTCACCGACGACACCAGCCAGCGGGCCTACACGGCACTGCTCACGCAGTGGATGGGCGAGATGCTGCCCAAGGTGCGGCGCGAAGGCCAAGGGCCGGTGTCGGCTGCGACCATGGCGCCGGCCGAGCGGCTCGCGGCGGAGCAGACGTCGGCGGCGGAGCCGGAGATGCCGCCGAAGGCGTCCTGAAGGCGGATCGCTCGTCGTGCGGGACGCGTCCTACAGCCCCATCGGACACGGGCCGCCGCCCCCGGCTCGTCGTCCGATAGCGGGCACCGCTCGCCGCTCGTAGAGTGGGCATCACGCACCCGGCGGCCGTTCGCCGGGCCGACCTTGTTTCGTCCAGGAGGTGTGGCATGGCAACGATGGACGCACAGACAGTCAATGTGCTGGTGACGGTGGTGCTGCTGGCATTGATCGGCGTCGCGGGTTGGCTGGCGTATCAACGCAATCAATCGCATCGGCTCGAACAGCATTACGGGGCGGAGTACACGCGCGCCGTCGACGAGCTGGGCAGCCGGGCCAAGGCCGAGGCCGAGCTTCGGATGCGCGAGAAGCGCGTCGGCAAGCTCAACATCGTCCCGCTGGCGCCCGCGGATGCAACCCGCTTCAGCCAGGCGTGGAAGACGCTGCAGGCACGCTTCGTCGACGATCCCAAGGGTGCGGTGATCGAGGCCGACGTGCTGGTGCGCGAGCTGATGGGCAAGCGCGGCTACCCGGTCGGCGACTTCGAGAGCCGCGCCGCCGACATCTCGGTGGACCATCCCGGCGTGGTCGAGCACTACCGGCTGGCACAGGACATCGTCGCGCGCAATCAGCGCGACGAGGCCGACACCGAAGCCTTGCGCAAGGCAGTCGTGCACTACCGCGCGCTATTCGACGACCTGCTCGAAGTCAACGAGACCATGGCCGTCCAACCGATGGAGAAAACATGATGAGCGCGCAGCAGCAGGAAAGAGCATTGAGCACGGCCGATCTGGCGGCCGCCTCGCAGGCCCCCGAGCGTCAGCCTGAAACGCCGGTCGCGGACGATGCGCGCGACACGCAAGCGCTGGCGGCGCTGTTCGCTGCCGACGCGGCCGACGGCTTCCGCTCACGCTGGAACGAGGTCCAGATCGCCTTCGTCGACGATCCGCGCAAGGCGGTGCGCGACGCCGACGAGCTGGTGGCGCAGGTGATGAAGAGCCTGGCGGAGACCTTCTCCAACGAGCGCAGCCGGCTCGAGCAGGAGCTGGGGCAGACGGACAAGGGATCGACGGAGAACCTGCGGCTGGCGCTGCAGCGGTATCGCTCGTTCTTCCAGCGCCTGCTGTCGTTGTAGGGCAACCTCAGGGCACCCCCAGCAGCAGGTACAGCGACCGGTGCCCGCTCGCCGCGAATCCGAACCCGAAGAAGGCCGGCCCGAGGAAGGTCTCTGCCGCCACGAACACCGACCCCGACCACAAGGTGCCCGTGGTGGCGGGGCCGCCGAAGACACGATCGACGCGTCCCACCTCGCCCGATGCGCCGACGTAGGTACCGGAGCCCAGCAGCGTCGGCAGGCGCAGCGCGCGGTCGTAGAAGCGCAGCACGCCGAGGCCGAAGCGCTCGCCGCTGAACTGGCCGATGCGGTAGCCGGACAGGCGGAACGGGCCGCCGAGGCTGAACGCCTCGTGCGCCGGCAGCCTCGTGCCCAGCCCGCCGCCGCCGGCCACCGCCGAGGCGAGCGTGTACGGCCCGAGGCTGTGCGCCATGGACCATGAGGCATCGACCCTGCGGTACTGGTCCTGGGACCCGGAGACGTCGGTGCTGAAGAACGCGCTCACGTTGGTCCGGTGCCCGGATCTCGGAAACCACGCGAAGTCATGGCGATCGCCGAAGAGCTGGAGCCGCACGCCGGCGATGCGCGTGTCCAGGCTGGGAAGGACAGGCGCGCCGGTCGACACGTCCGCGTTCACCAGCTTCACCAGCGGGCCGCCGCGCAGCTCGCCCCAGGTGCCGAACGCGATGCCGAAGTCCACGCCGGCGCGCCACTCGCTGACCTGGTATTCGGCGATGCGGTCTTCGCCCTGATAGATCGCCCGCGTCCCCTGCGCGCCCTGCAGGTAGGGCGCCACGAAGAAGCGCCCGCCGCGTTCGAGCGGCTGGTAGAACTCGGTGAAGACGCCGTTGGTGCGGCCGATCTGCGCTTCGGCCAGCCATTCGCCGCCGGCGCGGTTGATCCAGGTGCGCCGATAGCTGAGCCTGAGGTCGAACAGCGCTTCATCGCGGAAATCGGAGGCCAGCCCGAGTCCGAAGCGCAGGTAGCCCGGGCCGGTGGATTTCTCGCGCACCGGGATCACCAGCGTGCGGCCGGCGGGCACCGACTCGATGCGGTAGTCCACGGCTTCGAAGTCGCCGCGGCCGAAGACACGCCGCAAATCGGCGGCCAGGCGCGCCTCGTCCAGCGGCTCGCCGGGCTTGGACTCCATCAGGTTCGCCAGCACCTCGGGATTGGTGCGCGACAGGCCTTCGAAGCGGATCGCATCCACCGTTCCCAGCGCTGGCGAGCCGCCGGTCTGCAGCCGCCGCAGCTCGGCGTACTCGCGCTCCGGCACGCTGTAGCGCTGCAGCGCCTGCGCGGCCTCGCGCGCCGCGCGCTCGCCGATGCGGATCGCCTCGGACTGGCGCTCGAAGCTGCCGGCGGAGATGTCCGCGAGGTCCGGCGTGATGAGCACGTCGCGATCGGTCAGCGTCGCGACCTGGCGATCGACACTGTCCTTGCCGAGCAGGTTGACGAGCTGGCCGACGATGCTGAGGGCGGAGGTGATGTTCTCGCGCCGGAGCACCGGCGTGCCGACATTGACCGCGATGACCACATCCGCGCACGAGCGGCGCAGCACTTCGATCGGCAGGTTGTTGGCGATACCGCCGTCCACCAGCATGCGTCCGTCGACCTCCACCGGCGACACGGCACCCGGAATGGCCATGCTGGCGCGCATCGCCTGCATCAGGCTGCCGGTCGCCAACACCACTTCGCGCCCGGTCTCGATGTCGGCAGCCACCGCGCGATAGGGAATCGGCAGCCGGGCGAAGTCGCTCTGTCCGCCGGCGGGCGCCGCCAGTCGGCGCAGGAAAGACTCGATCGTGACGCCGGCCACCACGCCCCTGGGCAGCTGGATCCCGCCGTCGCGCAGGCCGAACTCGGGGGCGAACAGGCCCTTGTAGTCGTCGGCCTTGCGGCGAATCGACAGCTCGCCGCGCGGGGGGTGGTCGCTGAACACGTCGGTCCAGTCGGTCTGCTCGATGAGCTGCTGCATGGCCTGCGGCGTGTTGCCGGCAGCGAAGCCGCCGCCGACGACCGCGCCCATGCTGGTGCCCGCGACGCAATGCACCGGCACGCGCAATTCCTCCAGCACCTTCAGCACGCCGACGTGCGCGGCGCCGCGAGCTCCGCCGCCGGACAACGCAAGACCGACGCGTGGCGCGCGCGGCGCGTCCTGAGCCGACGCGGGCTGTCCGATCTGCAGCAGTGCCACCAGGGCGGCCGCGCGCGCGGCGCATCTCGTCGGTTGGGTCATGGCGGGCCGATGGTAGTGGCCATTGCCCGCATCACCATGCGCTCACGCCGCCGCGCGCCGGTGAGAGCTCGCCAGAAAAAGACGAAGCCCCGCGCGACGGCGTCGCACGGGGCTCAGGGTGCCGGCCGGCGGGCCGGCACGGCAGGCGGCCGAAGCCGCGGGGTCAGCGGACCCGGCCGCGCTTGAACAGGTTCACGATGGCCAGCAGGATCACCGCCCCCAGAAGGGAGACGACCAGCCCGCTGACGCTGAAGTCGTTCTGGTTGATGGTCCCGGTGCCAAACATCGGCGCCAGCAGCCAGCCTCCCAGGAATGCGCCGACGATGCCGACGATGACGTTCAGGATGATCCCTTGCTGACCGTCCGTGCGCATCAGCATGCTCGCGACCCAACCGATCAACCCACCCACGACTAGCCAAATGATGAAGTTCATGACTGCTCCTTTGCTCCTCGGTAGCTCGAGGCGGACATGCCTCGATGTGCAAGCAGCGTACGTGGGTCTCGGGTCGGCGGAAGTCGCCCGACACCACGTTCGGATGTCAGCCGCTTCCTACTCCCGCCGCAGCCGGCGGTACACCAGGCCCCGCGACACCCCCAGCAGGCGGGCCGCCTCGGAGATGTTGCCCCCGCATCCCTCGACCGTCCGTGCGACCAGGTCGCGGTCGTTGTCGCGCAGGGTCGGCGGCCCGGGCGGCGGCGCCGCCACCGCCGCGCGGGCGGGCATGTCCTGCGGCATCGCGTCGCAGGCCACCTGGTGAAGGCCGCGGCGCCCGTCGCGCGCCTGCACCCGGCTGCGGACCCACACCGCCAGGCCGTTCGGCAGTCGCAGCGGGGCGGCCTCGCCTGACAGCGAGAGCGACGCGAGGGCATCCACCGACAGGCCGAACACGTCGTCGGCCAGCGGGCCCGCGCCCTGCGGGAGGGTCACCGGCACGCCCATCAGCCGCGCGGCGGCGGCATTGACCCAGTCGAGCCGGCCGTCGCGCCCGATGCCGACCAGGCCGACCATGGGCGTGTCGAGCAGGGGCGGCGTGATCTGCAGCCGGATCACCAGGTGATCGGTCGATTGCGCACAGAGCAGCCGGCCCTCGATCGCGGCCGCGTAGAGCGCGACGATGGAGGCGGCATCGAAGCTGAACGGCAGGTGTTCGTTGGACAGGTCGAGCACGCCGGCCACACGTCCGCGAATGTCGCGGATGGGGGCCGCCGCGCAGTACATGCTCGTGACGTTGCCGAAGAAGTGCTCGCCGCCCAGCACGATGCTCGGCTGCCCGGTGCGCGCGACGATGCCCGGCGCCGTGGTGCCGACGAGCTCCTCGGCCAGGTTGACGCCGACGCGCGAGGCGAGCGGCATCACGCGCTCGTGCGGGCTGCCCGGCGCATACGTGGTGCTCACGACCACGCCCAGCGCATCGGTGAGCATGGCGGTGCTGCAGGTGCCCGCCAGGGTGGCTTGCAGCAAGGCGAGCTCTTCCTTCGCCGCTTCGAGCAGCTGCCGGCTGCCGCGCAGCGCCGAGTGCATCCGGCTCACCGTCACCGGCTGGAAGACGGCTTCCCGCGACGGATCCGGATGCAGGCGAAGGCAGCGCGCCCACGACTGGATCACCGCCTCGGCCACGATGCCCGACGGCCGCACGCCCTCCTCGAAGAAGCGCTGGCGTGCGAGCGCGACACGCGTCTGCGGTGTGGCAAAAAAGGGGCTCGCCGGCAAGCCGGCCTGGTCTCCTCCGCTCATGCTCGTCTCCTGCCGCCCGAGTGTCGCGTCGCGGACCGCCGCCTGGCAACTTGTACCGAGACGGAACAGCGCCGGGCTAGGGTTACTCCCCAAGTTGGCCGCCATCGGCGCCGGCGTTACTGTTCGCCCGACAAGACGGAGGGGACACCATGAAGCTGCAGTTCCATCACGGCCTGCTCGCGCTGGCGCTCGCCGCTTTCGCGCCCGCGCAGGCCCAATCGCTCGCCGACCTGCGCAACGATGCGGCCACGCCGGGCGACGTCACGACCTACGGCATGGGCTGGTCGCAGCAGCGGCATTCGCCGCTCAAGCAGATCGACCCGTCCAACGTGAAGCGGCTGGCGCCGGTGTGGAACCTGAGCCTCGACAACTCGGCCAACGCCTCGAGCCAGCCGCTGCTCATCGGCGGCACCATGTACGTGGCGACACATACCCACACCATCGCACTCGACCCGCTGAGCGGACGGCAGAAGTGGAAGACGCCGATCGAGCTGCCCAACGACATCGCCGGCTACCTGTGCTGCGGCATCCACTCGCGCGGCATGGCGGCGCTCGACGGGGTGCTGTACCGCACCACCGTCGACGCGCACGTGATGGCCATCAACATGGCCGACGGC
Source organism: Piscinibacter sp. XHJ-5 (assembly GCF_029855045.1). Taxonomy (GTDB): domain Bacteria; phylum Pseudomonadota; class Gammaproteobacteria; order Burkholderiales; family Burkholderiaceae_C; genus Albitalea. The sequence goes on along the minus strand of NZ_CP123228.1, from coordinate 2,936,864 downwards.
AAGACGCTGTGGAAACAGCAGGCGGCCGACTACAAGCAGGGCTACAGCATGACGCACGCGCCGCTGATCGCGGGCGGCGTGCTCATCACGGGCATCTCCGGCGGCGAGTACGGCGCGCGGGGCTTCATCGACGGCTGGGACCTGAAGACCGGCGCGAAGAAGTGGCACCGCTTTACCACCGCAGCGCCCGGCGAGCCGGGCGGCGACACGTGGAAGAAGCCCGAGGCCTACAAGACCGGGGGCGCGCCCACCTGGCTCACGGGCACCTACGACCCCGAGCTGGATCTCGTGTACTGGGGCACCGGCAACGGCGGGCCGTGGAACGCCGCGTCGCGCGGCGGCGGCGACTCGCTGTACATCGGCTCCGTGCTGGCCCTGCGTCCGTCCACCGGCGACCTGGTGTGGCACTACCAGTTCTCGCCCGGCGATCCGTACGACTACGACGGCGTCAACGAGCTGGTGCTCGCCGAGCTGCCGATCGCGGGCGCGAACACCAAGGTGCTGATGCAGGCCAATCGCAACGGCTTCTTCTACGTCCTCGACCGCACCAACGGCAGGCTGATCTCGGCCACGCAGTTCGCGCGCAAGGTCAACTGGGCCACCGGCATCGACAAGGCCACCGGCCGCCCCATCGACACGCCGATGACCGCCACGGTGCGCCAGACGGAGGAGATGAAGGACTTCATCGAGGTCTGGCCGAGCGCCTTCGGCGGCAAGAACTGGATGCCGATGAGCTACGACCCCGCGCGGCGCCTCGTCTTCCTGAACACCATCGACCTGGGCATGAAGGTCAAGTACGTCAAGCAGGAGCGGCCGGGCGGGCCCAACTGGTACCTCGGCCTGGAGCTAGGCGGCTTCGTCGCGCCCGACGACGGCAATCGCGGGGCGCTCGTGGCGTGGGATCCGGCGGCCGCCAAGCCCGTGTGGCGCGTCCCGAGCAAGGCGCCGTACTGGTCGGGCGTGCTGACCACCGCCGCCGGCCTGGTCTTCACCGGTGCGCAGACGGGCGAGTTCATGGCCTTCGACCAGAAGAGCGGCAACAGGCTGTGGTCCTTCCAGACCGGCTCCGGCATCACCGGCCTGCCGATCACCTGGGAACGCGACGGCAAGCAGTACGTGACCGTGCTCAGCGGCTCGGCCACGGTGTACGGCGCGCTGGCGGGAGACCCCGAGCTCGCCAACGTGCCGGCCGGAGGGTCCGTGTGGACCTTCGCCCTGACGGATCGATGAGCGCCGGCCGGCGGGTCGCGCTCGCACTCGCCCTGTCCGCGGTCGTCGCCGGCGCACACGCCGGCGACGCGGAGCGTGTGGAAGCCGGCCGCAAGCTCTACGTGAGCTCGTGCCAGCGCTGCCACGGCATCGACCTCGTCACGTCCGGCATCGGATTCGACCTGCGGAGGTTTCCACCTCACGACAAGGTCCGCTTCGTGCGCTCGGTCACCGAGGGCGTGCGCGCGATGCCGGCGTGGGGCGCGACGCTGAAGCCCGAGCAGATCGAGCTGATCTGGACCTACATCGGCGCGGTGAACGGCTGGAAGGAAGAGGCGGGCGTCCCGCAGTAAATCTGCCTCTCTCCCGCTTGCTCTCTCTCCTCTCCCGCGCGCGGGAAGGAACAGCCGCTCGGCGGGTATGCCGGTTGCCTGCAACTCCCATCCATCACCGGAGACACGCATGCAACATTTCCACACCCGCAGCCCTTCGAGGGCCCCACTGCTGATCGCCGTGATCGGCTTCGCCGCCCTGGCGGCCTATGGACTGTCTTCCCCGCGGCGGCGCGCCGCGTTGCGCTCGGCGGGCGAGTCTGCGCTGGAGGCCGGCACGCGGCTGGCCAGCAGGTCGGCCGACCGCCTGCATGAACTGCTTCCCGAGCAGGCGCTGGACTCGATGAGCAACCTCACGGCCACCGCGCGAAGCGCCTCCGAGCGCGCGACGTCGGCGGCTGCCGAGACGCTGCACGACGCCGTCCACCGCGCCACCGACCTGATGCACGAAGTGCTGTCGCGGGCCCGCGGGCTGCCCCGCGACACGGCGCGCGAGACGCCGGAGGAGGTCCGGGAGGCCTTTGCTCCCGAAGACGACACCCTGGAGGACATGCGATCCGGCCGCTCGTCGGCTCGTGGCGTGATGATCGCCGCTGCAGCCATCGGCGCCGGTCTCTATGCGATGCAACGGTACGGCGCGAGTGATCGCGTGAGAGAGAAGCTGGGCGCCGACGAGAGCGGCACGATCGTCACCGAGAAGTCCGTCTTCATCGACGCGCCGGTCGAGCAGGTGTTCGACACCTGGTCCGACTACGAGAACTTCCCGCGCTTCATGTCCAACGTGCGCAGCGTGGTGCCGCTCGACGACGACCGCGCGCACTGGAAGGTCCGCGGGCCCGCCGGGGTCGGCGTCGAGTTCGATTCGGTGACGCGCAAGCATCGCCCGAACGAGCTGTCCTGGGAAAGCGATCCGGGCAGCACCGTGCAGAACGAAGGCCGGGTGACCCTGGTGCCCGAAGGCAGCGGCACGCGGGCCACGGTGCGCATGACGTATCGGCCGCCGGCGGGTGCGCTGGGTCAAGCCGTCTCCTCCCTGCTGGGAGCGAACCCCAAGCAGGAGCTCGAGGACGACCTGAACCGCATGAAGCAGTTCATCGAAGGCCAACGGACGGGGACACCGCAGTCCGCCTGAGCTGATCCAGATCAATGCGGGGGTAAGCGGCGCGCCAAGAGTGCCGCATGCGCCCGCGCAGGCCTTTGACGCACGGCGATATCAGACACCCTCTCCCGCGAGCGGGAGAGGGAGAGGGAGAGCATCCGGTTCCTGGGCGACAAGTCGGTGACGCGCGCGCCTTCACTTGATCTGCGGCAAACCCGCGCCGCTGCCGCGATGCCACGCTCCAGGCTTCATCGGAAGCCCCGCCATGACACACGCCACCACGAGGATCATCCGCGAAGAGCATGCCGCGCTGGCGGCCATGCTGCGCTCCGCGCGCGAGTCGCGGAGCTGGGCGTCCTCGGCCTGGCCGCTCAGGTGGAGAGCCGCGGACTGGAGCTGACGAGATGCTTGCGAAGCATCGACGCGAAGGCACGCTGCCCGACTTCGGCGCATTGCGGGCGATGCTCTTCTACGTCGACGAGTTTCCCGAGAAGCGGCACCACCGCAAGGAAACGGAGCTGCTGTTTCCCAAGCTGCGCGCGCGCACGCCGCTGGCGCGCGACCTGCTCGACCACCTGGACGAGGACCACATGTACGGCGAGCGGCGCATCCGCGATCTGGAGCATGCGCTGCTGGGCTTCGAGGTGGTCGGGGAGCCCCGTCGGGAGGTCTTCGAGCTGGCCGCCCGGCGCTATGTCGACTTCTACCTCGCCCACATGGCGCTGGAGGAGAAGGAGATCCTGCCCTTGGCCGAGCGCATGCTGACCGGCGACGACTGGGCCGAGCTCGACGAGGCCTTCGCCGCCAACCGCGATCCCTTGACCGGGCATGAGCCGGAGCCGAACTACCGGGCCTTGTTCACCCGCATCGTCAACATCGTGCCGGCGCCCATCGGCCTGGGAGCCGAAGCGATGACGACGTCCCGCTGAAGGCGTCGACCGCATGGCTTTCCGCAGCCTGCTCGTCTTCCTGGATGGCGATGCGCGCTGCGACGCGCGCAGCCATCTCGCTGCGCGTTTCGCGGCGGCTCACGACAGCCACCTGCTCGGAATCGCGCCCACGGGGGCCCTGGAGCTGTCCGGTGGATTTGCCGCAGCGTCTCACCGCGCGGACGAAGCGGCGGCGTCGCGAGCCGATGCCGTGCATCGGGCCGGTGAACGGGTCGATCGCTTCGTCGCCTGCTGCAAGCTGCTAGGCGTCGCCTCGATGGAAGCCCACGTGCATGAAGGCGAGAAGGCGCAGGTCCTGCTGCACCACGCGCATTGCGCGGACCTGACGGTGATCGGTCAGGCAGATCCGGCCAGCGCCTCGCACCGCGAGGAAAAGCGCTTCGTCGAGCAGGTCCTGCTTGCCAATCCTCGACCCACGCTGGTCGTCCCGCACGCGGGCCGGTTCGATGTGGTCGGCGAAAGGGTCGTGGTGGCCTGGGACGACAGCCATGGTTGCGCACGGGCCGTGGCCGATGCGCTGCCCCTGCTGCGGCAGGCGCAGGCGGTGCACCTTCGGCTGTGGCGCCGCATCGACGAAGGCGAGGAGCACCCCCTGCGCGAGCGGATGCAGGCGGTGAGCCGATGGCTGATGCGCCAGGGCGTGTCCGCCGACGTCGAGGTGGCGACCACCGACGCCAACATCGGCGAGGCGATCCTGCGAGAGGCGCTGGCCACCGGCGCCGACCTCGTCGTGATGGGGTCCTACGGCCATTCGCGATGGACCGAGCGCCTGCTCGGTGGTGCCACCCGGACGGCCCTGGTGCGATCGCCGGTGCCCCTGCTCATGTCTCACTGAGCGCTCGGTGTAAACCCGAACACGCGGGTGACCGGGCAAAGCTGATAACCTTTTTGGCGCCGTCCCTCGTGCGCGGCCCTCCTGATCAGCCGCCTGTCTCAGTGAACTCCGCCCCCCATATCGCCGTACTCGACGACGAGGTCGACATCACCCTGCTGCTGGCCAACTACCTGCAAAGCCACGGCTACCGCGTCACGCAGCTGCACAGCGGACGCGCCCTGATGCAGCTGATGGCCGCCGACCCGCCGGCGCTGGTGCTGCTGGACCTCGGGCTCCCTGGTGAAGACGGCTTCTCCCTCGCCCGCCAGCTGCGCGAACACTGGCGGTGCGGACTGGTGATCGTCACCGGCCGCGGCGACTCGGTCGACAAGGTGGTGGGCCTGGAGGTCGGCGCGGACGACTACGTCACCAAGCCGTTCGACCTTCGCGAGCTGCTGGCGCGCATCAAGGCCGTGCTTCGGCGGCTGATGCCTGGCGAGGCGCCCGCGCAGGGCGCTGCGGCTGCCGCGCCCTCACGGGACAAGCTGCGCTTTGCCGGCTGGGAGCTCGACACCGCGGCGCGCCGCCTCACCAGCCCGCAGGGCAACGAGGTTGCGCTCACCACCGGCGAGTTCGACCTGCTGTGCGCCTTCGCGCAGCATGCGGGCCGCGTGCTGTCGCGCGACTTCCTGCTCGAGCATACCCGCGGGCGTGAAGCCGGACCCTTCGATCGCACGATCGACGTGCAGGTGGGACGGCTGCGCAAGAAGCTCGAGGCCGATGCGGAGGATCCGCAGATCATCAAGTCGGTTCGCGGCGCCGGCTACATCCTCGTGCCCCCGGTCACCTCGCGCTGAGCCCATGAGCTCGTCGGACCTGACCGCATCGCTGCTTTCCGGCATCGACGAGCAGAGCGTCTTTCGCACGCTGTTCGCCGCCTATCCCGATGCACTGATCGTCGCCGATCGCAGCGGAGCGATTCTGCTGGCCAACCCCGCCGCCGCGAACCTGCTGGGCTATTCGGTCGACGAGCTGCAGGGGTTGAATGTCGACACGCTCGTCCCCGACAGCATCCGTCCGCGCCACGCCTCGTACCGCGAGGCCTATGCGCGCAGCCCGCGGCCCCGGCCGATGGGCACGAACATGGAGCTGGTCGCCAAGCGCAAGGACGGCACCGAGGTGATGGTCGAGATCGCGCTGAGTCCGCTGCAGGACCACGGCCTGCCGCTGGTCGTCGCGGCCATCCGCGACATCGGCGCGTATCCCCGTGTCAAGCAGGCGCTGCAGCGGGCCCGCTACAGCGAGTACCTGGCGCAGCTCGGGCGGCTGGCGGTCGACTCGCGCGATCCGCAGGTCCTGCTGCACCAGGTTCCCATCATCGCCGCCGAAGCGCTCGAAGTGCAGATCGCCATGGTCTTCCTGCTGGAACCGAATCGGCTGCATTTCCGCGTCGCCAGCGGCGTGGGCATGGTCGACGAAGAAGCGGTCGGCAGCCTGCTGGCGAACCGGCCCGACACGCCCCCCGGCTTCGTGCTCGCCGAAGGCCGCCCCGTGAGCGTGCCCGACTATCGCAGCGAACAGCGTTTCCAGGTGCCGAAGCGGTACCTGGACGCGGGCCTGCTGAGCGGTCTGGCGGTGCCGCTGTCGGACCGCGGTCGCATCATCGGCGCGCTGACCGTCCGCTCCCGCGAGGCCAAGCGCTTCGGCGACGACGAGGTGCGCTTCCTGGAATCGCTGTCCAACCTGCTGGCCACCAGCCTTCAGCGGGCGCAGTCGGAAGAAGCGCTCAGCCACGCCCAGCGATTGGAGAGCGTGGGTCAGCTCACCGGCGGCATCGCCCACGACTTCAACAACCTGCTCACCGTCATCTCGGGAAACCTGCAGGTGCTGGAGGAGCTGCCGGCCCTGGCGCAGGACAGCTTCGCACAGCAGCTCGTCGGCGCGGCCGCACGGGCCACCCGGCGCGGCGCCGAGCTCACCGGCAAGCTGCTCGCCTTCTCGAGGCGCCAGGTGCTCCAGCCGAGCACGGTCAACCTGCGCCTGATGCTGCAGTCGCTGTCGGACATGCTGCGCCGCACGCTCGACCAGCGCATCCGCATCGAGGTCGACGTGCCGGCCGACTGCCCGCCCGTGCTCGCCGATCCCGGGCAACTCGAATCCGCCCTGCTGAACATCGCGATCAACGCCCGCGACGCCATGCCCGCCGGCGGAACGCTGCGCTTCCGGGCCGAGCCTTGCATGGCCTTGCCCGCGGAGGTGCGCAACGAGTTCGACGACCCGAGCGCATCGGAGGACGGCTTCGTCGCGATCTCCATCGGCGACACCGGCACCGGCATGCCGGATGAAGTGAAGGAGCGAGCCTTCGAGCCCTTCTTCACGACGAAGGAGGCGGGACGCGGCACAGGCCTGGGCCTGAGCACGGTGTACGGCTTCGTCAAGCAGTCGCGCGGGGCCATCGCCATCGACAGCGCACCGGGTCAGGGCACGACCCTGACCCTCTACATCCCGCGGCCCTGGCAGAGCGGCGCGGCGGCGCCCGACGACGCCACGGCGGTCGACACCGTGCCGCCAGGGCTGAACGTGCTGATGGTCGAAGACGATGCCGAAGTCCGCGCCGTGGTGCGCACCTTCCTCGACGCGCTGGGCTGCAAGGTCACCACGGCCATCAGCGGCGAGCAGGCGCTGCTGGCGCTGGTGCCCGAGACGCGCTTCGACCTGCTGCTCACGGACATCGCCCTCGGTCCCGGCATGCGCGGCACGCAGCTCGCGAAGGAGGCGCAGCGGCGCTTTCCGGACATGGCCATCCTGCTGATGTCGGGCTTCTCCGCCGAGCTGCTCGACGCCGACCGTGATTCGCCGCCCGCATGGGAGCTGCTGCGCAAGCCCTACACGCGCGAGGAGCTGGCGCGGGCCATCGCCCGCGCCGTCGGCCCGCGCTGAGGCGCTTGGCCGGTCCCTCTCCCGCAGGGCGGGAGAGGAAGACTGCATCTCACTGCAGCGTCGGTGCGGGCGCCAGGCAGCGCTGGACGAAGGTCGACAACGCGCCCACGTCGGGGATCTGCACGTCGCGCCGGCCCTTCTCGGCGAACGCGATGACCTTGTCGCGCGCCAGCTTGGACAGCGCGCGGCTCACCGTCTCCAGCGTCATGCCGAGGTAGTTGCCGATTTCCGCGCGGGTCATGCGCAAGGTGATCTGGTCGGTGCGCATGCCGCGCTTGGCGAGCGAGTCCGCCCAGTAGCGCAGGAAGTCGGCGACCCGGGCATCCGCCGGCAGCGTGCACACCGACATCAGCGAGTCGCGGTCGCGTGCGATCTCGCGGCTCATCGCCTCGTGCAGCACCGTCAGCAGCGCAGGCCGCGCGGCGCACGCCGCCAGCAGCGCGTCGTAGCGGATGACCCAGACTTCGCCGGTGTCCATCGCCACCGCATCGCACGAGTACTGCTGATGGGCGATGCCGTCGAAGCCCAGCCAGTCGCCGCGGAACTTGAGGCCCACGACCTGCTCGCGCCCGTCGGGCGACAGGTTGACGATCTTGAAGAAGCCGGAATTGAGGATGTAGAGATTGCCGAAGCGCTCGCCCGCCTGGTAGACGACGTCACCGGCATGGACCACGCGACGCTGCGGCGCCAGCGTGTCGTGGAGCAGCTTCAGCGTGTCCGCGATGTGCTGGCTGGCGCGCTGGTTCGCCGCGACATCGCCATGGACGCGCGGCGTGGCTGGAGCCGGCGGTCCACGATGCACGAGCGTCGGGATGGCGGTCGGGTGGGCGTTGCTGAACATCTGGGACTCCTCGGGGGACTGCGCTGCGTTCGATGGGGTCCATGCTAGGAAGCGACCGCCAACGCCATGCCAACGGTCCGCGTCGCTGCGTAACGCTGCGTGAATGCTCCGTGTCCGGGGCGTATCAGCACAAGCGGCCGGCACAGGGGTTGATGGGCATCAAGGTCCGCGCACGACGCGCCGCTAGTCTTTCCGAACCGTGCCCGGCAGTCCGTGCGCGAAGGCCCAAGCTCCATGATGCCGACCCTGCAAACCCAAGGCCACCCGGCCTTCGACCCCATGTCGCCCCCTGAGGCGGGCGCGGCGCTGCTCGCCCAGGCACGGGCGCTTCAGCGTGCGGCGCAGTCCGGCACCACCCAGCCGCTGCTCAAGGGGAAGAACCTGGGCTTGCTGTGCGAGACGGCGGACGCCGCCGACGCGGTGCTGTTCCAGCGCGCCGCCGCCGAGCTGGGCGCCCACGTGTCGCACATCCGGCCGAGCTTGTCGGAGGCCAGCACGGCGCACGAAGTGGCGCATACCGCCCGCATGCTGGGGCGCCTGTACGACGCGGTCGAGTGCCAAGGCATGCCGCCTGCTCTGGTCACGCGCATGGGCGAAGCCGCCGGCGTGCCGGTCTACGGCGGCATCGCCACCGCCGGCCACCCGACAGCAAGGTTGGCCGAGCAACTCGAGGGCGGCCTGCGGGCCGACGACAACCGGCGTTTCGTCCTTCAGGCCTTCCTGCTGAGCACGCTGGCATGAGCATCCGCCATCTCGAGCAGTTGCTCGAGCCGAAGTCGGTCGCGGTCATCGGTGCATCCGATCGCCCCGGCAGCGTGGGTGCCACCGTGTGGCGCAACCTGCGCGCCGGGCACTTCGCCGGCCCGATCCGGGCGGTGAACCCCAGGCACCGCACGCTCGACGGCGAGGCCGTGTTCGAGCGCGTCGCCGACCTTCCCGAAGCGCCCGACCTGGCGGTGCTGTGCACGCCGCCGGACACGGTGCCGCAGCTGGTCACGCAGCTGGGCAGCCTCGGCACGCGGGCGGCCATCGTGATGACGGCCGGCCTGAGCGCCGCGCAGAAGCAGGCGACGCTGGCCGCCGCGCGACCGCATCTGCTGCGCGTGCTCGGCCCCAACTGCCTCGGACTGCTGACGCCGCACCTCGGACTCAACGCGAGCTTTGCCCACACGGACGCCCTTGCCGGTGAAATCGCCTTCGTCTCCCAGTCGGGGGCGCTGGTCACGGCGGTGCTCGACTGGGCCAAGTCGCGGCGCATCGGCTTCTCGCACATGGTGTCGCTCGGCGAGCGCGCCGACGTCGACTTCGGCGACCTGCTGGATCACCTGGCGAGCGAGCCGCGCACCCGCTCCATCCTGCTCTACATCGAGTCCATCGAGGCGCCGCGCAAGTTCATGTCGGCGGCGCGCGCGGCCGCGCGCAACAAGCCGGTCATCGTCGTGAAGGCCGGCCGCGCCGGCCAGGGCGTGAAGGCCGCCGCGTCGCACACCGGCGCGCTGGCCGGATCCGACGTGGTGTTCGACGCGGCCATCCGCCGCGCCGGCATGCTGCGGGTGGACACGCTGCAGCAGCTCTTCACCGCCGCCGCCACGCTGGCGCGCTTCGGCGCCAACCGCGACGAGGCCCTGACGCTGATGACCAACGGCGGCGGCGCCGGCGTCATGGCGGCCGATGCCGCCGCGCGGGCCGGCATCGCGCTCGCGGAGCTCGGCCGCGCGACCCGCGAGCGGCTGGATGCCGTGCTGCCACCGACCTGGTCGCACGCCAACCCCATCGACATCATCGGCGACGCCCCGGTGCCGCGCTACGCCGAGACCCTGCAAGCCCTGCTCGCAGATCGCGACAGCGGCGCCGTGCTGTTCCTGCACGCACCCACGGCGATCGTGCGCAGCGACGACATCGCGCGCGCCTGCGCCCCGATCGCGCGCCAGGCGCCCGGCCGCGTGATGGCCTGCTGGCTGGGCGACAGCGCCGTCGCCGACGCGCGGCGCATCTTCCGGGACGCCGGCGTGGCCGACTACGCCACGCCCGAGGAGGCCGTGCAGGCCTTCGGCATGCTGCTCACCTACCGCCGCAACCAGGCGCAGCTGCTGGAGGCGCCGACGAGCAGCGAGCACGGCCCGCCGGATGCCGCGGCTGCGCGCGCCGTCATCGACAAGGCGCTCGCCGAAGGGCGCGAGATGCTCGACGAGGTCGAGGCCAAGCAGGTCCTGCAGGCTTACGGCATTCCCGTCGTGCGCACGCTCGCCACACGGCCGAGCGCCGACGCGGCGGTCGAGGCGGCGCAAGCGGTCGGCTATCCGGTCGCGCTGAAGATCCTCTCCCGCGACATCAGCCACAAGTCCGACGTGGGCGGTGTCCGGCTGAACCTGCGCGATGACGGCGCGTTGCGCCAGGCCGCCGACGACATGCTGGCGCGGGTGCGCGAGCTGCGTCCGCAGGCACGCATCGCCGGCTTCAGCGTGCAGCCGATGGCGGATCGCCCGCTGGCCCAGGAGCTGATCGTCGGCGCGAGCATCGATGCGGTGTTCGGGCCGGTGCTGATGTTCGGCCAGGGCGGCACCGCGGTGGAGGTGATCGCCGATCGCGCCGTGGCGCTGCCGCCGCTGAACCGGGCGCTGGCCGCCGAGCTGGTCTCGCGCACGCGGATCGCAAAGCTGCTGGCCGGCTATCGCGATCATCCGCCGGCCCGGGTCGATGCGATCCACGACGTGCTGGTCGCGGTATCGCAGATGCTCGCCGACCTGCCGCAGCTGGCCGAGCTCGACATCAATCCGCTGTGGGCCGACCACGACGGCGTCATGGCGCTGGACGCACGCCTGCGCGTGAGCCCGAGCCCCTGCGCCGGTGCGCAGCGCTTCGCGATCCTGCCCTACCCCGCCGAGCTGAGCGAGACGCTCGCGTGGCGCGAGCGCACCCTGGTCCTTCGCCCCATCCGTCCCGAGGACGAGGCCCAGCATTTGGCCTTCATCAGGCAGCTCGCGCCCGAGGACATCCGGCTGCGCTTCTTCAGCAACCGGCGCGAGCTGCCGCGCACCGAGCTGGCCCGGCTGGTGCAGATCGACTATGCACGCGAGATGGCGTTCGTGGCATTGCTGGTGGACGGCGACGGGACGAGCGACACGGTGGGCGTGGTGCGCGCCATTGCCGACCCCGACAACGTGGAGGCGGAGTTCGCCATCATCGTGCGCTCCGACATGAAGGGACAAGGCATCGGGCATCTGCTGCTCGACAAGATGATCCGCTACCTGAAGGCGAGCGGCACGCAGCGCATGGTCGGTGAAGTGCTGCGCGAGAACGAGGCGATGCGCGAGCTCGCGCGGGCGCATGGCCTGCACGCCGATCCGACGCATTCGGATGGCGCGTCGGTGCACTACGTGCTGGAGCTGGCCATTGCGCCGCAGAAAGCCGCCGCCTCTTGATCGGCCGCAGCCCGCGGTCGTCACCCGACGTCCCCTGTTGAGGTGGATCAAGCCGGCGACGTGGCCGCCGCCGAAGAATGAATCCTCACTCCATGGGATCTTGCCATGTACCCACGCATCCTCGTCCCGCTCGACGGCAGCGAGACGTCCGAGCGAGGCCTGCGCGAAGCGGTGCGCCTGGCGGCACGCAACGACGTGACGCTGGTGCTGCTGCACGTCATCGACGACTTTCCCACCGTGCGGCAGCTCGCCGCGAGCGAGCCGATCGAGCAGCTCGAAGCGCGGCGGCGCAAGGCCGGCGAGGAGCTGCTGAGCCACGCCGAGCAGCTCGCGCATGCGGCGGACGTCCAGACCGAGTCGATCGCCTGCCTTGCCGTCGAGTCGGTGCCCGACAGCATCCTCGAGACGGCGCACAAGACGGGTTGCGAGCTCATCGTGCTCGGCACGCACGGCCGCAGCGGCGTGCGGCGCGCCGTGCTGGGCAGCGTGGCCGAGCGTGTCTCGCGCCACAGTCCGGTCCCGGTGATGCTCGTCCCGCCGGCCAGCTGAGCGACCATGCAGCTGCGCTTTCTCGGTGCGACCGGCACCGTCACCGGATCGAAGTACCTGGTCGAGCACGACAGCCGGCGCCTGCTCGTCGACTGCGGGTTGTTCCAGGGCCTCAAGCAGCTGCGGCTGCGCAACTGGTCGTCGCTGCCGATCCCGGCCAGCTCGATCGATGCGGTGGTGCTCACCCATGCGCACCTGGACCACAGCGGCTTCGTCCCGCGGCTGGTGGAGCTGGGCTTTCGCGGCAAGGTGTTCTCCACCGCCGCGACCGCCGACCTGTGCCATCTGCTGCTGCCCGATGCCGGTCATCTGCAGGAAGAGGAAGCGCGCTACGCCAACCGCCACGGCTTTTCCAGGCATTCGCCTGCGCTGCCGCTGTACACGCAGGACAGCGCGATGCGCGCGCTGGAGCGCTTCCGCGTCTGCGAAGCCGGCGTCGACTTCGAGCCGGTCTCGGGATTCACCCTGCGCTTCCATCGGGCGGGCCACATCCTGGGCGCGGCCAGCGTGCACCTGCGCTGCGGCTCGCGATCCATCCTGTTTTCCGGCGACCTGGGCCGCAGCGACGACCTGGTGATGAAGCCGCCCTCGCCGCCCGACGCCGCCGACTGCGTCCTGATCGAATCGACCTACGGCAACCGCTCCCACGGCCGCGAGGACCCGCTGGCGAAGCTGGCCGATGTGGTGAGCCGCACGGCATCGCGCGGCGGCGTGGTCGTGGTCCCCGCCTTCGCGGTCGGGCGCGCGCAGACGCTGCTGCACGCGATCCAGCAGCTGAAGGCCGTCCACCGCATTCCCGACCTGCCCGTCTTCCTGAACAGCCCGATGGCCGCCGACGTGACGGCCCTCTTTCGAAAGCATGCGAACGAGCACAGGCTCTCGATCGAAGACTGCAAGGCCATGTGCAACGGGGTCACCATCGTCAACAGCGAGGAGCAGTCACGCGAGCTGAACCGGCTGCGCTGGCCGAGCATCATTGTTTCGGCCAGCGGCATGGCCACGGGCGGTCGGGTGGTGCATCACCTGAAGGCATACGCACCCGATGCGCGCCATGCCATCGTCTTCGCCGGCTTCCAGGCCGCCGGTACGCGCGGCGCAGCGATGGTGGGCGGGGCGCGGCAGGTCAAGGTCCACGGCGAGTGGATTCCGGTGCGCGCCGAGGTCGTCAACCTCGACGGGCTGTCCGCGCACGCCGACCGCGACGGCCTGCTCGACTGGATCTCCGCCCTTCCCCATCCGCCACGGCACGTGTACGTCACGCATGGAGAGCCGCAAGCCGCGGATGCCCTGCGGCAGGGCATCGAGGAGCGCTTCGGGTGGAAGTGCTCGCTGCCGGAATACCTGGAGATCGCGAACTTCCGAGGCTTCTGAGCGCTGGACGCGCGGAGCCGATCCGGGCTTGAGCAAATCCCGGCACAGGCGCAAGATCGCCCACCACGCCGCGTCCCATGCGACGCAAAGACAAGGACTCGCACCGATCGCTGCGGCAGGTTCGGCCTGCCGAGGTCTCGGCACTGCTGCTGGTGGAGGGAGGACTCCGATGGATCCGGGCTACGCATGGTCCTTGGTCAAGCCGTTTCTTCCGCTGCTCCTGCTGCCCATCGGCATTTGGCTTGAGGCGAAAAAGGAGCTCATCTGGAGCTATGCGCTCTTCTGGCGTCGGCGAGGCGATCTGATCGGAGAGTGGGCGGCGCAATGGCACACGCAAGCGCCGCCGCCCCCCGTCGGCACCGCTGCGCCCACGCCCGCACCGCAGCCGGTCCACGACCACGTGTGCATTCGCTGGGCCAGCCACCAGTACCTCGTCGGCTATGGCTACGCGCCGCAGGTGGGTCGCTACAACTTCGAAGGCCACATCCAGGGCGACGCGATCACGCTCTACTATCGCCCCGTGAGGGAAGCGATCGAGCGGCACATCGGTGTTGCCATGCTGCGCCTTGAAAACAAGCAGCTCCACGGCGTCTGGGCGCAGAACGAAGTCAGCCGGCCGATTCGACATGGATCCGTTTCGCTGCATCCGCTGCCGCTCGCTGCGCGCAGCAGGTGGAAGCGCTGGGCCCTCGTCGGCGCCTGTGCGTTGGCCGCCGTCGGCTCGATCTACTACTTTCTCCGCTAGGGCCTGGGCCTTGCCAGGCACCGGCGCGAGGCCTCCCATAGCATTGACAGGCCCCGGCCGATGAACGCCAGAGGAGCACCTCATGGATCTGTCCCTTCCTCTCGCGCTTCAATGGATCCTTGCGATCTGGACGCTGTTCTCGATCGGGGCGTTCATCATCGAGAAGCTGCCGAAGGTCATCGAATACGTGCGCAGCCCGCCGCCGGCGGAACCGGCAAAGCCCAGGAAGGATTACTGGATCGGCAGCGGTGCCGCGCTGGGATGCGCCGTCATCTGGGCGGCTTCATATGCCTCCCTGGGCATGATCAGCTCGTCGGTGAGCACCCTGACGACCAACATCTACCTGCTGGGATTCGCCGCCGCCTCCCTCTACATTGCGTCCGTCGTCTACGGGCTGTTCAACCGGTCGGCAGCTCCTCGAGAGCCGGTGCAGCCGCCGAGCGGCAGGATTGCCCTGCTCGTGGCAGCCAATCTCGGAAACTTCGTCCTTTCAGTGCTGGCGCTGAAGTACATCTCGGCATCCGAGGCGATGACGCTCACGAACCTCGCGCCCATCTTCCTCGCGGTCTTTCTCTGGTACCGAGGCAAGCTGACCGGAAAGGTCGGCGTCGTCCTGGCGCTGATGCTGGTGCTTGCCGGCGTGTTCATCCTCAACATCGACGGCACGTTCTCGCTCAAGGCAGGAAGCAACATCAGCGGAAGTGTCGTCGCGGCGCTGGCCGGGGCCGCGTTCGCCGTGTGGACGCTGACGCTCGACGAAATCAAGGGAACGTTCTCCGGCGTCGTCTCGCGGCTGCAGACACTGGCGCTCGTCTTCTTTCTCTCCTACGTCGTGCTGGTGACGCTGGGCTATGCCGTCGGCCGCCTCGAGACGCTGACCACCACCGACTATGTCCTGCTCGCGCTGAACGGCATGCGAGTCGCGTGTGTTCACCTGCTGTATCTCTTCGCCGTGGAAAAGGCGGGGCCCCTGCTGGCCAGCGTCCTGGCCGTGCTGATGGTCCCCTTCACCTTCCCGTTCGACCGGATCTGGAACGGAGCCGCCATCACCGGCCAACTGGTGTTGGGCGCGTTCCTGATCGTGGTGGCGGCTGCGGGCCTCTTGAGCGACGAACTGCGCAAGGCGCGCTACGAATAGTCTCGGGCGAAGCGGGTATCGGAAGCGTCAGCCGCGCCGAGCCGCCTGGATCGCGGCGATGTCGATCTTCTTCATTCCCATCATGGCGTCGAACGCGCGCTTGGCCGCCGCCCGATCGGGATCGGCGATCGCGTCCATCAGGGCGCGTGGCGTGATCTGCCACGACAGTCCCCACTTGTCCTTGCACCAGCCGCATTCGCTTTCCTGGCCGCCGTTTCCGACGATCGCATTCCACAAGCGGTCGGTTTCGGCCTGGTCCTCGGTCGCGACCTGGAACGAGAAGGCCTCGCTGTGCTTGAACGCCGGGCCTCCGTTCAGGCCCAGACAAGGAATGCCCATCACCGTGAACTCGACCGTCAGGACATCGCCCTGCTTGCCCGAGGGAAAGTCGCCTGGCGCGCGATGAAGGGCGCCCACGGCGCTGTCCGGGAAGGTCTCGGCGTAGAACTTGGCGGCGTCCAACGCGGTGCCGTCGTACCAGAGGCAAATCGTGTTCTTGCTGACCATCCTGGTTCTCCGAAGAAAGATTGGCACAACTGCGTGCCTGCAAGCCGCTCAGGCAGCCGGACGACTTCGTCAAGGCGCGTACCCCGGGGCGGCGCGCATGCGCGATCCTGCGTCATGGCGGGACATTCGGAAAGCGTATCCGCTGACGGAATCAAGGTCATGACACTGCACCGGGCGAACGCGCCCTCGCCTCGGGCTCCCGAGCCCGCGCAGCGTGCGCCCGCGCACAGACGCGCCCGCCGCGGCGGTCCAGACTGCACCAAGCACCACACAAGCCAGCAAGGAGCCCACATGACCAAGCTACACCGCAAGACCACGGACCAGCGTCTGTACGCCGCCGCCGGGGATCCTTTCACGTCCGCGGGCGGAAGCCCCTGGTCGGTGCAGTCGGAACGCGACCGCCAGATGGCGGAGTTCTCCGTCGGCTACGACGGCCCCCGTTACCGGTACAACGGCTACCGGTACGACCGGTGGGAGGACGCGGTCGCCTACGCGAGGCTGATGCGCAGCCGGCCAGGACACCTGGACACCGCCGGCCCGTTTCCACCCGGCAGGCGCTCTCCGCCCACGACCGATGCAGAGCATGAGCTCATGGCTTCGCTGGGCATCCGCGCCGACGAAGGTGCGTACCGCTTCGAGGGCTTCCGCTATGACGCACTCCCGGACGCCGTGAACTACGCGAAGCGGGCTCCTCGCCGGCAAACAGAGGACGACAGCTGAGCGGCGACCCTCACGGTCGACGAGTTCAAGCTGACCACCCCACCATTGCGATGAAGGAGAAGAGCATGTCCAAGGGTCAACGCGGCAACAAGGAAGCGAAGAAACCGAAGAAGGCGCCGGCGCCGGCCAAGCCGCTCGCGCCGGACGACTCGACACCGAGGGAAACGCCCTCGGCGCCGGCTCGGCACAAGAAATAGCAAGGTCGGTGCCGCGCCGGTGGTGCCTGAGCGGGACTCTCGGCGTGGCGCGTCGCCATGGCAGCGCGTGAACGCGAGCTGACCCGCACGCTGCTCGGCGCCCTCTTTCTCGGGGCGCTGATCGTCGGCTCGTTCTGGATCCTGCGACCCTTTCTCGCCGCGGCGATATGGGCGACGATGATCGTGGTCGCCACCTGGCCGGCCATGGTCTGGCTGCAGGCGCGTCTGTGGCAACGCAGGGGACTTGCCGTCGTGGCAATGACGGCGATCCTGCTGCTGGTGTTCGTCGTTCCCCTGGCGCTCGCCGTGGGCACCATCGTGTCCAACGCAGACGAGATCGTCGAGCAGCTGAGGTCCCTGGCGGCCTTGCGCATGCCCACCCCGCCCGACTGGTTGGCGAGTCTGCCGTTCGTCGGTGCGAAGGTGGTCCTGGCGTGGGAACAGGCGGCTGCTTCCGGCGTGGAAGGATTGCTGGCGCGGTTGATGCCTTACGCCGGCAGCGTGACCAAGTGGTTCGTCGCCGAGGCCGGCAACGTCGGCTTCCTGTTCGTGCAGTTCCTGCTGACGCTGCTCCTCTCAGCCCTGATGTATGCACGCGGCGAAAGCGCGGCATCCGAAGCAGGTCGGTTCGGCCGCCGTCTGGCAGGCGAGCGCGGCGAAAACGCGGTACGGCTCGCCGGACAGGCGATCCGGGGCGTGGCGTTGGGGGTGGTGGTCACGGCCGTCGTGCAGGCCGCGTTGGGAGGCCTCGGCCTCGCGATCGCCGGCGTGCCGTTCGCCGGATTGCTCACCGCCGTGATGCTGTTCCTGTGCATTGCGCAAGTCGGGCCATCGCCCGTGCTCGTTCCCGCGGTGATCTGGCTCTACTGGAGCGGCGAGACGGCCTGGGGCACCTTCCTGCTCGTGTGGTCGGTGATTGTGGTGACGATGGACAACATCCTGCGGCCGATGCTCATCCAACGCGGCGCCGACCTGCCGCTGCTGCTCATCTTCGCCGGCGTCATCGGCGGGCTGCTGGCCTTCGGACTCGTCGGCATCTTCGTCGGCCCCGTCGTCCTGGCTGTTGCCTACACGCTGCTCGAAGCCTGGATCAACGACCGATCGACGGGAGCGTGACGACGAACTGACTGCCGAAACCGCTGCCCGCGCTGCTCGCGACGACGCTTCCACCGTGCGCCTCGACCAGCTCGCGCACGACCGTCAGTCCGATGCCGAGGCCCGTGCCGCTGAAGCCGATGGCGTGCTTGTCCTGCACGAAGGGCTCGAAAATCCTGGGAAGGGCCTCGGCCGTGATCCCGATGCCGTTGTCCGAAACCGTCATGACGATGACATCCTCGGCCGCCATCACCGAAAGGCCGATCTCGCCGCCGACCTGGGTGTACTTGGACGCGTTGTCGAGCAGATTGCAAAGGACCTGAGCGAGGCGGACGGTGTCCCCGTCCACGGCCAGGGAGCAGGAGGGCACGAACACGCTCAGGTGCTGCAGACGCGCGTCCATCGCCGGCCGGCTGGAGAGGACGGCCTCGTCGATCAAGTCGGCCATGTCGACCACCTGACGCTCGAGCCGGAGCTTGCCCGCCTGCACGCGCGACACGTCGAGCAGATCACCCACCAGCCGCGCCATGTGGGCCACTTGCCGTTCGATGACGCCTTGCACCCGGTGCAGGAGCGGCTCGTCCGCGCGACCCCTCGCCAGCAGCGCGGCTGCGTTGCGGATGGGCGCCAGCGGACTGCGCAGCTCGTGCGCCACCACCGTCAGAACCTCCATCTGCCGCGCCTGCGCCTTTTCGGCGGCGGCCTGCAGCTGTTGGGCGGTCAGCGCGGCCAGTACGAGGTTCTCATTCGCCTCCTGCAGCTGTGCGACCTGACGCTCGTGCACGGATTGCGCCTCCAGGTAAGCGGTCAACGGCTGCCGCAGCGACGGCAGAGTTGTCGTGGACAGGCCCGGCTCGCTCGCCCGGTCCTCGTGTTGGGAGACCAGGCTGCGCAGGCCAAGCCGCTTGGCGCGGTACATCGCGGCATCGGCACGGTCGATCAGCGTGGCGGCGTCCTGGCCGTCGTCGGGATAGAGGCTGATCCCGATGCTGGCGGTCAGCCGGATCACCTGATCGGCGACCTGGCTGGGCGCGCCCAACGCGGCACTCAACTTCTCGGCAATGACGACCGCGTCGGATGCCGCACCCACTTCGGCGAGCAGGATCACGAACTCGTCGCCGCCGTGGCGGCTCACCGTGTCGGCCGCGCGAACAGACGAAGCCAGGCGAGCTGCGGCCAGCTTGAGCACCTGGTCGCCTGTCGCGTGGCCGAGCGTGTCGTTGATCTGCTTGAAATTGTTCAGGTCCAGGAACAGCAGCGCCGACCTGGCGCCGCGCCGCTTCGCACTGGAGATGGCTTGGGCGAGCCGATCGAGCAGCAACACGCGATTCGGAAGCCGCGTCAGCGCATCGAACTCGGCCGATCGCGAAGCTTCGTGCAGCGCTTGGGCGGCTGTATCCGCGTCCGAGCGGGCGCGCAAGGCCGACAGCACCAGCTGCTCGTTGGCCTCCACGATTTGTGCCGCCTGGCGGCTGCCCAGCTGGTGCTCGGCCGCATCCACGTCTGCGCGCAGCTGATCCAGTTCGGTGCGCGCCCGCTCGGCCTCTTGCCGCAACGCTGCGAGCTCGCGCGCCGCTTTCGCCGCGACGTCTTGGTTCGGATCGGCTGTCGCGCTCACGGTGTATCGGAGGCGGGCTTCCTCGTCGGCCGCCCGCCCAGCAGGCCCTCTTGATCGGTCAGCCTCTCACCCACGTGGATGCCGTCGTCATCGATGCTGAACACGCGCAGCTCGTGCGAGTGCGCGCTTGCCCGAACCTTGACGACGGCCATCACGCGCAGCAGGCGACTGTCGACCTCGATGTAGCGTTGCACGATGATCGCGTCGGTCAGGAACGCCGTGCCATAGGGGCTGAAGCGCAAGTCGGTATAGCGGTCCTCCAGTTCGGACGTCATCATCACGGTGACGCCGGCCGCCGCCAGCGCGGTGACCAGCCGCGACAGCGACTCTCGAAAGTCGTCCCGGAAGGTCGGCGCGAGCGCCAGCTCGAAGCCGGAGAGCGAATCGATGACGACGCGGCTTGCCTTGAGACGGCCGATCTCGCTCATGAGCAGCAGCACGATCTCGTCGATCGAGAGATCGGGCGCCCGGCTGTCGACCAGGCCGATGCGCCCGCTGTCGATCAGCTCCGCGAGCACGCGATTGCGCGACCGGCGCGGGTGCTGCTCGAAGACGGCGACGACGCCCGTCTCGCCGCAGCGCGCGCCCTCGGCGAGGAAGGCCGCGGTCAGGATGCTCTTGCCCGATCCGGACGGGCCGGCGACGAGCACCGAATAACCGCGCGGCACGCCGCCGCCGAGCATCTCGTCCAGACGCGACACGCCCGTCCGAAGCCGGGGATCACCGGCCGGTGCGCGCGCCTCGGTGCCGGCTGCGGCGACCCCGGCGGGCGGGAACACCTCGAGGCCGGCGCTGTTGATTCGAAACGTGTGCAGCCCCGGCCGGGTGGGCTGCCCGCGCATCTTCATGATCTCCATCTTGCGGACCATGGAGTTGCGTTGCACGCTCTGGCGCAGCCAGATCAGCCCATCGGCTACGGTGAACACCGGGTTGGCGTCCACCTCGGTGAAGTATTCGCCGATGAGGAAGGTCGTGGCCTGCCAGCTCGTCATGAGGATGCCCAGCTGCTGCACGAACTGCTGCAGGTTGCGGGGCGGACTGCCTTCGATGCCGTCGGCGAGCACGACGCAGCGGAACGAGTCCACGAAGACGAGGCCGGGCCCGTGCGCCTCGACCTCCGCGGTGATGCGACGCAACACCTTGTCGAGGTCGCCCTCCCGGGTCTCGTCCGACAGGTTGATGAAGCGGATCGACCGGTTGATCGCTTCGCCGTCGAAGAAGTGGAACTGCTGCTGGTAGCGCAGCATCTTCAACGGCGGCTCGCCCAGCACCGTGAAGTACAGCGCCGGTCGTTGCGGCGTCGCAAGGGCGAACATGATCTGGTGCGCGAGCGTCGTCTTGCCGCAGCCGGGCGGCCCGGCGATGAGGTTGAACGAGAACTCCGGCAGTCCGCCGCCGAGCACCTCGTCCAGTCCCGGCACGCCGGTGGCCAGACGGTTGATCGTCACTTTGGTCGTCATGGATTGGTGTCCTGCGCGGGCGGGCCGCTCGGGGCGTCCGCCCATGCGGAGCGGAGCAGCCGCCCGGTGAGCGAGGGTCCGATGAGGCTGCCCAGCAACTGGTTGAAGGTCTGCAACAGGGCGTTGGCACCGGCCGCCGCCTCGGCGCTGCCCTGTTTCGCGACGACCGATTTCAAGGCTTCGAGATCGGGTTCCGCCTGGCTGCCCTCATGCACGCCTGCCAGCCACGGATGGGCCGCAACCGTGAGGTAGAGGCTGCGCTTGTAGAGCGCGACAACGCCCTTGCGTCCGATGATGGGGGTGAGGGCGGCGTCGATTTCCTGCCACGTCGCGATCATCGCGTCGGCAATCTGCACGGCATTGGCATCCCTTCCGGCCCGGCTTGCCAGAGGAGCTGCCGTCCGAGTGCTCTCTTGGCTTTCCATGGATTCAGTCGCTGGGTCGCTCGCTTCACGCTCGACGGGCGGGGTGGTCACCCCCACGGCGCTGGTCAAGGCACCGGCAAGACAATGGGCTCGGACAGCTCAGTCCCGACGACCGCGCGAGCAAACAGATAGCTCGTGCGGCCGCGATCCGTGAGGCAGTCGACGTCGACCTTTCCCCCCGCATCGCAAGGGAAAGCGTAGCCGCGCCCTCGGTCGAACAGACCGGTGAACCGGAGCTCATAGCGGATCTGGGAGGCCGCGACCGCCGTTGACTTGTCCATGACCGATCTCCTTCGGACGCCGGAAATGCACATCCGCGCCTGTCCCCAAGATGCAACAAGGCCGCCCGCTGGTCTGTGCGCCAACGTACCGACGGCATGTGCCGGATGGAGGGTGGCCCCACGGTGGCCATCGCTCCAACGAGCCCGCGCTGTGAGCGGCAGTGCACAGACGCGCGCTGCGGGCGGGTCCCATCATGACGCCATGAAGATCCGCAACGCACCGAGTTCCTTTCAACGCCGTCTGGTGGCACGGGCCGCGGGGGCCGTGCTCGCCGGTGCGATCGGGGTCGCGGTCATGGCGGCCCTTCTGCTCTTTCTCGCGGCGTGCCGCGGTGGCGACTCCGGCGATCCCGCGGTGGGGCAGGCCGTCAGCGGAGCGGCTGCCTTCAGCGCATGAACGGCCGCGCCCGGAACGACCTTGCGCAGGCCGCGCCGGCGGGCGAAGCGCTGGCCGCCGTCGTGCGCTATCACCAACAGACCAAGCATCACTTCCTGCGCCATGCGCGTTCACCGGGCATGCTGGATTGGGCGAATCAGCCTGATCCCTTTCGACGCTACACGGGGTCGCCGCTGGTCGCCTTGCCGCGCCTGAAGCCCGACGACGAGCCGGCCTCGCCGCCGTACGAGGACCTCTACCGCGATGGCGCGATCGCGAGCGCCGCGCTCACCGCCGCCACCCTTTCACGCTTTCTCGAGTGTTCGCTGGCGATCTCGGCGTGGAAGCAGGCCGGCGATGTCCGCTGGGCCCTTCGAGCGAACCCCTCCAGCGGAAACCTGCACCCGACCGAAGCCTATCTGCTCATCGACGAGGTCGAGGGCGTCGGATCGGCGCCCGGCCTTTATCACTACGCGAGCAAGGAACATGCACTCGAGCTGCGCGCCGAGTGGCAGAAGGAATCGTTCCAGCCGCTGCTGCGGGCCTTTCCTCGCCGCGCATTCCTCCTCGGCTTCACCTCGGTGCACTGGCGCGAATCATGGAAGTACGGAGAGCGAGCATTCCGCTATTGCCAGCATGACGTGGGACATGCCATTGGCAGCGCGCGCATCGCGGCCCAGATGCTCGGGTGGCGGATGCTGCTGCTGGACGGCATGTCGGATCACACGGTGGCCCGCCTGCTGGGAGTGGATCGAGATGGCGACTTCGAGAAAGCGGAACGCGAGCATCCCGACTGCCTCGCCGTCATCTGGCCGGCCGACGAATCCAGCAGTCTCGCGGCCCCGCAGGCGGTCTCGCTGCCGCTCTTCCTCGATGCCGATGCTGCGCAGGCGCCGCCCCGCCGCTGGCACGGCAGGGCCAATCGACTGAGTCGGGCAGACCCCGTGCACTGGGACATCATCCGGCAGGTGGAAGCCGCATCGTGGAAGACCACGGCCGAATTCGATGTGGTCGCACTGCATGGCGACCATCGGTGGGTCGAGGCGCCGGCCGACACCTCCGCCCTGGCATCGGCTGTCTCCCACCCGCCTGGGCAACGCGCCGCGCAGCTCATCCGTCAGCGGCGCAGCGCGCTCGCGTTCGACGCCACCACATCCGTCTCGGCGGACTCCTTCTTCACGATGCTGCTGCGTGTCATGCCGCAGGCTGATCGAGCCGTCTGTCAACGGCCGATGCCATGGGACGCCTTGCCGTGGGCGCCCTCGATTCATCTGGCGCTGTTCGTGCATCGCGTCGATGGCCTTGCGCCCGGCCTCTACATCCTTGCGCGCGACGCATCGAAGATCGGTTGGCTGCGAAGGGCGACGTACCGGCAGTACTCCTGGAGCGCGCCACCCGACTGCCCGAGGGACCTGCCGCTGTTCCTGCTGCAGCAGGCCGATGTGCGGGCGCTGGCGGCTCAGCTGAGCTGCGGACAGGAAATCGCCGGAGACGGCGCGTTCTCGCTGGGGATGATCGCGGAGTTCGAATCCTCGTTGCGCCAGCGCGGGCCATGGTTTTATCGAAGGCTCTTCTGGGAGACCGGGGTGATCGGGCAGCTGCTCTACGTCGAAGCGGAGGCGATCGGCCTGCGTGCGACAGGGATCGGCTGCTTCTTCGACGACCCGGTCCACGAGGTGATGGGGTTCAGCGACACGGCGTTCCAGTCGCTCTATCACTTCACGGTCGGAGGCGCCGTCGAGGACCCGCGGCTGACCACCCTGCCGCCGTACGGCGTCTGACCGAGCGAGTGGTGCGCTGCCGCACAGACCGCGCCGCGCGATGCGCCTAGAGTGAAGGATCGAACCGGGCGCGTCCGCGGCCCGGTCAGCGAAACCACTTCCACTGGAGAACCACCATGCCCCTGCGCACCTCTTTCACGACCATCCTTGCGGCGTTGACGCTGCTGATCGCATCCGGCTGCGCGGTCACCCGTGGCCAGGAGACCGTGAGCGCCTACGTTGACGACGCGACCATCACGACCTCGGTCAAGAGCCGCTTCATCGACAACAAGGATGTCGACGCCGCCAGCATCCACGTCGAAACCCTCAACGGCAACGTGATGCTGTCGGGCTTTGCGAAGAACGCGACGGAGAAGGCCACGGCCGGGACGGTGGCGGCCAAGGTCAGCGGCGTGAAGTCGGTCAAGAACCAGATTGCCGTGCGCCCCTGATCCAGCTCCAGGCCTCACAGCCAGTACTCCCACGCCCTCGCAAACGACTCCTCGAGCCGCAGAGCGAGGGGCGGCGCTGCCGCTGCTTCACCCCAGCGTCGCGTCGTAGGCGCGCCGATCGGCCTCGTAGCAGCTGCAGGCAGCCGCTTCCAGACCGGCGCGATCGACCACGGTGATGTCGCCCCGGCGGTAGCGTATGAGACCGTGCCGCTGCAGATCGCTGGCGGCAGCGGTGATGCCGACGCGGCGCACGCCCAGCATGTTCGCCAAGAACTCGTGGGTCAGGTGGAAGCTGTCCGAGTGCGCCCTGTCCTGGGTCATCAGCAGCCAGCGGGCCAGCCGCGGCTCGACCTTGTGGAAGCGCGTGCAGGCGGCCGACGTCGCGAGCTGCGCCATGAGCACGTACACGTAGCGGTTCAGCGCCGACTGCAGCGCCTTGCCAGCGGAGAGCTCGTCGCCGAACCGCGCCGCCGACACGCGCCGCGCCGTGCCCGCGCCTTGCACCAGCGCATGCAGCGGGATGCTGCTCACGCCGAGGGCGAGCTGCGCCCCCAGCATGCCTTCGCGTCCCACCATGCCGACCTCGAGGCCCGGCTCGCCTTCGATCTTCGAGACCAGCGAGATGAACCCATCGTTGGGAAAGTACACATGGCGTGTCGCTTCCCCGGGCTCGCACAACACGGTGCCCAGGTCGAGCCGTACCGTTTCGCAGGCCGCCAGCAAGGATGCGCGCTCGCCCCGTGGCAGCAGCGCGATCAGTTGATTTTCTGCAGAGGCCATGCCGCCGACTGTGCGTGCATCGCTTCGGCTTGACTGTCTGCCAGCGCACACAAGTCTCTGGTGTGGTCACGCCCCCACGCACCAGGCCGCCACCCGCTGCCACACCCCATGCGTCAAGGCCCATCCCGACCCCAGCAGCAACCCCATCCCCGCAAGCCGGAAGGCCATCGTGCCCATCGCTGCCGGCGCCGAGCCGCCGCTGCGCATGGCCCGCCAGCGTCCCCATGCCCACGGTCCGACCACCAGCGCCGGCATCGACCCGACCGCGAACGCCGCCATCACGAACGCGCCGCCCTGCGGACTGCCGGCCAACGCCGACAACAGCAGGGCGCCCTGCAATGCCGCGCAGGGCCAGGCCACCCATGCGAGCCCCGCCGCACCCGATCGCCACGGACGCCGACGCTGCGCCACGAGGCGCACGGGCACGGCACCGCTGCGGTTCATCCAGGGCATCTGCCGCCCCGTGACCAGCCACCACAGGCCGAGCGACAGCAGCGCCAGGTGCAGCAGGGTCCACAGCGGCCGCAGTGCCGGCGCGGCCTGGCTCCACGCGCCCAGCGCCGCCACGCTGCTGGCCGCGACCGCGCCACCCGCCATGTAGCCGAGCACGCGCCCCAGATGAAAGCCGCCCGCGTTGCGCTTGCAGCCGCTCGTCAGCGCGGCGCAGGGCGCGCCGCACATCGCCGCGCAATGCGGCGACGCGGCGACGCCCATCGCGAGGCCGGCGAGGACCAGCGGCATGTCCATCAGATGATTCGCGAGAAGCGCTCGCGCAGCCGATCGTTCCGCAGATGGCGGTCGAACACCATCGCGACCGCGCGCACGACGTACCAGCCCGCGGCGGTGACCTGGATCGCCCGCGGCTCGATCTCGACCAGCCCGGCCTGCGCCAGCGGCGCGAGCTGCTCCATCTCGCTGGCGAAGACCTCGCCGAACTTCACCAGGTGCGCCAGCTCGATCGACTCGAACTCCACCCGCCCCTGGCACATCAGCGCCATGATCACAGCCCTGCGCAGCAGATCGTCGCGGCTCAAGGCGATGCCGCGCACCACCGGAAGCTGGCCCTGCCGCAAGGCGTCGTAGTACTCCGGCAGCGTCTTGGCGTTCTGGTAGTAGCTCGCACCGATGCGGCCGATGGCCGACACGCCCAGGCCGATCAGGTCGCAGTCCGGCTGCGTGCTGTAGCCCTGGAAGTTGCGGTGCAGCCGGCCCTGCCGCTTGGCGACGGCGAGCGCATCGTCGGCGAGCGCGAAATGGTCCATCCCGATGTAGCTGTAGCCGCGAGCGAGAAAGCCTGCGATGGCGCCGCCCAGCATCGCCAGGCGCTGCGCGGGCTGGGGCAGCTCGTCGGCCACGATGCGTCGCTGCGGCTTGAAGCGCTGCGGCAGGTGCGCGTAGGCGTACAAGGCAATGCGGTCGGGCCGCAGCTCGCCGATCCGGTCCACGGTGCGCGCGAAGCTCTCCTGCGTCTGCCGAGGCAGGCCGTAGATGAGGTCGGCGTTGATGGAGTCGAAGCCCAGTCCGCGGGCGCTGGCCATCAGGTCGCGCACGTTCGCGAAGGGCTGCACGCGGTGCACCGCCTGCTGCACCTGCGGGTCGAAGTCCTGCACGCCGAAGCTGATGCGATTGAAGCCGAGCTGGCGCAGGTGCGCCAGGCGGGCCGGCGTCACGGTGCGCGGATCGACTTCGATCGACAGCTCGCAGCCGCCGGTGAAGCGGAACGCCCTTCGCAGCGTGGCCATCACGCGGTCGAGCTCCGCATCGCTCAGGAAGGTGGGCGAGCCGCCGCCGAAGTGCAGCTGCGACACGTGCTGGCCGCTGCCCAGCGCGGCCAGCACGAGGTCGATCTCGGTGTCCAGCGCCTCCAAGTACGCGCTCGCCCGCTCGTGGTGCTTCGTGATCACCTTGTTGCAGGCGCAGTAGTAGCACACCGATTCGCAGAACGGGATGTGCACGTACACCGACAACGGCGCAGCCGCGCCCACCGTCGCGCCGCGAACCCGCTGCGACAGCGCGCGGGCGCAGTCGACGGGACCGAAGGCCTCGACGAAGCGATCGGCCGTGGGGTACGAGGTGTACCGCGGGCCTGGCGCATCGAAGCGCTTCAGCAGCGCCTGCGGGAGCACGGAGGGCGCATCGGCGCGCGGCGTGACGACAGTGGAAGGCGAGGCGGACATGCCCGGCATGGTGCCGATGCGCCTTGCCCGCGACCTTGACGTGGCGCAAGTCCCGCGCGCGGCCGCGGCAGAACAATCGCCCACGTCGACACGCATCACGAGTTGCCGTCCATGACTCCCACCTCCCCACCGCTGCGGGCCGCTGCACTGAAGGTCGCGTGCTCGAGTTGCAACCTGCGCGAGCTTTGCCTGCCGGTGGGCTTCTCCGAAGCCGAGCTCGAGCGGCTTGACACGATGGTGGCCATGCGCCGCACCGTGCGCCGCGGCGACGTGCTGTTTCGCACCGGAGATCCCTTCGAAGCGGTGTATGCGGTGCGCACCGGCTTCTTCAAGACTCGGGTGTCGTCGGAAGACGGCCGCGACCAGGTCACCGGCTTCCAGATGGCCGGCGAGCTGCTGGGGCTGGACGGCATCAGCAACGACCGCCACAGCTGCGATGCGGTGGCGCTCGAAGACTCGCAGGTGTGCGTCATCCCGTACGGCCAGCTCGAGCACCTGTCGCACGAGTTCACCGACCTGCAGCGGCAGTTCCACAAGATCATGAGCCGGGAGATCGTGCGCGACCAGGGCGTGATGCTGCTGCTGGGCAGCATGCGCGCCGAGGAACGGCTGGCGGCATTCCTGCTGAACCTGGCGCAGCGGCTGCAGGCACGCGGCTTCTCGGCCTCGTCGCTGGTGCTGCGCATGACACGCGAAGAGATCGGGACC
Source organism: Piscinibacter sp. XHJ-5 (assembly GCF_029855045.1). Taxonomy (GTDB): domain Bacteria; phylum Pseudomonadota; class Gammaproteobacteria; order Burkholderiales; family Burkholderiaceae_C; genus Albitalea. Next base: position 2,908,898 of record NZ_CP123228.1, on the reverse strand, counting down.
TACCTGGGGCTCAAGCTGGAGACGGTGAGCCGGTGCTTCTCCCGCTTCCAGGCGGACGGGTTGCTGCAGGTGAAGCAGCGGCAGATCCGGATCCTGGATCAGGACGCCTTGCAGAAGCTGGTGAACGCCGCCGCGTGCTGAGGGCTACCCCGTCCGGGTGGCCACTCGCTCCAGCTCCTGCAGCAGCATGCGCAGGTCGACCGGCTTGACGAGGTAGGCGGAACAGCCGGCGGCGATCAGCTCGTCGCGCTGGTACACATCGGGATAAGCCGTGACGGCCACGATCGGCAGGCGCTGCATCTTCGGATCGGCCTTGAGCAGGCGCACGAAGCTCAGACCATCCATGCCCGGCAGGTTGAGGTCGAGAAGCACGACATCGGGATGGCCGTCCTGCAGGCGCCCCAGCGCTTCTTCCGCCGTGGTGCTGCTCAGCACGACATGGCCGCTGAGCAGCACGCAGTCGCCCGCCAGCTTCAGGTCGATCCGGTGGTCCTCGACGATCATGACGTTGAGGCGGGAGCGGGCGAGCCGCGCAGCGTCGAGGAACTCCGTCACCTGCAAGGGCAGCCGGCGTGTGTCGATGGGCTTGGTGATGTAGCCGCTGCAACCCGCCGCCAACGCCTTCTGCTCGTCCCCCTTCATCGCCAGGGCCGTCATCGCGACGACGGGCATGGCGGCGAAGCGTGGGTCGGCCTTGATCTCGCGGGTGAACGTGAGGCCATCCATGCCGGGCAGCGCGATGTCCATCAGGATGAGATCCGGCCTGCCGCCGGCTTCGAGCAGTTCCCTGGCCTGCTCCGCGTCCTCGCACTCCTGCACCTCGTGACCTTCCAGCGCGAGCAGGTCACAGGCGAGCTTGCGGTTGACGCGGTTGTCGTCGACGACCAGGATGCGCGCGGCCATGGCAGCCTCAGGCCGGCCGTTTCGGCGCGGGCAGCCGCAGCGGGAGCAGCACGCTGAAGGTGCTGCCCAGCCCCTGCTGGCTTTCCACGTCCACGCGGCCGCCCTGCAGTTCCACCAGCTTGCGGGTCAGCGCGAGTCCGAGGCCCGTGCCTTCGTAGCGCCGCGACAGCCCGCCGTCGAGCTGCCGGAACGCCTCGAAGAGGCGGCCCATGTCGGCCGCCGCGATGCCGATGCCGTTGTCCTTCACCATCACCCGCAGCATGTCCGGCGGCTCCAGGTCGAGCGTGACATCGATGCGTCCTCCGATGTTGGTGAACTTCACGGCATTGGACAGCAGGTTGAAGAGGACCTGCTTGAACTTCTGCACGTCCAGCGTGACCGTGTCCACAGGCGACGCGGCAGGCGGGTGGAGCTGGATGCGTTTCTTGCGCGCGAGGGGCGTGATCACCGCGCACACGGCGCCGATCGCGGCGCGCGGCGAGAACTCCTCGGGATGCACCTCCATCCGGCCCGCCTCGACCTTGGACAGGTCCAGCACGTCGTTGATGACCTGCAGAAGATGCTTGCCGCATTCGTGGATGTCGCCGAGGTACTCCTTCTGCTTGTCCGTGAGCACGCCGGCACGCTGGTCGATCAGCAGCTCCGAGAAGCCGAGGATGCCGTTGAGCGGCGTGCGCAGCTCGTGCGACATGTTGGCAAGGAACTCGCTCTTCAGCCGGTTCGTCTCCTGCAGCAGGCGCTCGCTGTGCTTGCGCTCGCTGGCATCGCGGATGGCGCTGGCGATCAGCAGGCCGTCTTCGGTCTGGATCGGGCTCAGGCTGATCTCCACCGGGAATTCGGTGTCGTCCTTGCGCAGGCCGTAGAGCTCCAGTCCCGCGCCCATCTGCCGCACCTTGGGATGGGCGAAGAAGCCGGACCGGTGACCGGGATGGGCGGCGCGAAAGCGCTGCGGCACCAGCGTCTCGATGGGACGGCCGAGCAGCTCCTCGGCCCGCCAGCCGAACAGGCGCACCGCCTGCGAGTTCACCAGCACGATGTCCCCGGCCCCGTTGACGATCACCATGGCGTCCGGGGCCGACTCGAGCAGGTCGCGGAACTTGCGATCGGACTTGCGGCGGGCTTCCTGGCGGTCGGTCATGTCGCGCACCGCGCACATGACCATCGGCCCCTCCTCCGTCGCGAGCGGGCTCAGGCTGATCTCCACGGGAAAGCGCTCGCCTTCCCGGCGCTGGCCGAACAGCTCCAGCCCCGCGCCCATGGCCCGCGTTCGCGGCTGCGCGAGGAAGCGCCCGCGGTGCCCCAGGTGCGCCTGCCGGTACTGCTCGGGCAGCAGCGTTTCCACCGCTTGGCCGGCGAGCTGGGCATGGTCGTAGCCGAACAGCGCCTGCGCCTGCGCGTTCGCCAGCACGATGCGACCGGTCACGTTCACGATCAGGATGGCGTCGGGCGTGTGCTCCAGGAGCTCGCCGTATTTCGAGGCCACCAGCTTGCTGTCGCGTGCCGTCTTCAGCGGCGTGACGTCCTTCTGGGTGAGGATGAAATGGTCGACCTGGCCGGCCGCGTCGCGCACCGCCCGGGTCGATCCGCTCACATTGAGCAGGGCGCCATCCTTGCGGCTGCGCACCGACTCGTCCACGCACAGCCCCTCTGTTTCGGCCTGTGCCAGCAGCCCCTCGAAATGCCCTCGGTGATCCGGCGTGACGATCAGGTTGACCAGCGGCTGGCCGAGCACCTCCTCGGCGGCATAGCCGAAGATCGATTCCGCGGCGGTGTTCCAGTAGCGGACGGCGCCGTTCGTGTCGAGGATGACGACGGCATCCGGGTTGTGGGTCAGCACGGACCCGTCGAGATTCTTGTGCATCAAGGCCCCCTGGCGCCGGCATGCGGCGAAGCGCCTGCGCATGCGCGGTGCGCAAGGCTACTCCGGTCGCCGGGCAAGTTCCAGCAGGCACCAGCATCCGGGAACGCGACCCCGGAATGGCCTGTGTCAGTCGACCGGCGCCTCCAGCAGTGCCGTGATCGCCCCCGACGTCGCGACTGCTCCCCAGAAGATGAAGAAGGTCACCGAGTAGACCGCGCTGGGCGACCAATCGATCGGGTCTGCGCCGAACCAGTGCATGGTGCCCGGGTCCACGACAGCGAAGACCAGCATCTCGAGCACGCCGGCCATCAGGAACGACGGCCACAGGATCAGCAGGGCGCGCTCGCGGAACGGACGCCGCTGCGAGGCGCCGGCGCCTTGCAGCGCGCCGTCAGCGACGAGGTGCGGCCGCATGGTTGCGTGCCTGCGTGGCCGGGGTCATCGAAGGCGCCGCCACTTCGGGCGCCGTGCGCAGCGGCACGTCGCCGCCGCGCACCGCGATCGCCAGGGTCGCGACGCTGGCCACCACCACGATCGCGGGGCCGCCCACCACCAGCCACGCGGCAGGCGCTCGCCACCACGGCAGCGCGGGCAGGGTCAGGTCCTGATTCATGAGCGTCTCCTTGTTCAGCGCGGAACGACGAAGGTCGACTTCTCGGTCACGGTGGTCGAGTCGTCCTCGACGGCGGCCACCTGGAAGCGCAACGGATGCGCGCCGGGACCGAGGGCCTGCGCGGAGTGCGGGGGCACGCGAACCGCCAGCGTGATCCAGCGGGCCTGCGCCGGAAGCACCGTCACCTCGAGCGACGACGTGAGCGCGGCGCCGGGGATGCCCTGCACGCTCACGCGATAGTGCCGCTCCCGCTCGGTCGCGTTCATCAGCTGCAGCCGGTACAGGTTCTCGATGTGCCCCTGCTCCACCAGGCGAGCCAGCGAGCTGCGGTCGCGCACCACGTCGACCTTGAGGGTGTGGCGCAAGGCGAGTCCGGTGACGAAGGCGGCCGAGATGGCGAGCAGCACGCAGGCGTACACCAGCACCCGCGGACGCAGCACCCGGCGCAGCATGTGCTGCCGCGACAGCCGCTGCGTCAGCCCGTTCTGCGTGGCGTAGCGGATCAGTCCGCGCGGGTACTTCATCTTGTCCATCACGCCGTCGCAGGCGTCGATGCAGGCGGTGCAGGCGATGCACTCGTACTGCAGGCCGTCGCGGATGTCGATGCCGACCGGGCACACCTGCACGCACAGGCCGCAGTCGATGCAGTCACCCAGGCCTGCCGCCTTCAGGTCGGCGCCGCGGCCGCGCTTGCCGCGCTGCTCGCCGCGGACCGCGTCGTAGCTCACGATCATCGTGTCGCGGTCGAACATCGCGCTCTGGAAGCGCGCGTACGGGCACATGTACTTGCACACCTGCTCGCGCAGGAAGCCGGCGTTGCCGTAGGTGGCCAGGCCGTAGAAGTTGACCCAGAACCACTCCCACGGGCCGAAGGCCAGCGTGAACGACTCGGCCCACAAGGTGCGGATGGGGGTGAAGTACCCGACGAAGGTGAAGCCGGTCCACAGCCCGATCGCCAGCCACACTGCATGCTTGGCGGCCTTGCGGCGCAGCTTGTCGATCGTCCACGGACCGGCGTCGAGCTTCATGCGTGCGCCGCGCTCGCCTTCGATGCGCCGCTCCACCCACAGGAAGATCTCGGTGTAGACGGTCTGCGGGCAGGCATAGCCGCACCACAGCCGGCCCCCGAGCGCGGTGACGAAGAACAGCCCGAAGGCCGAGAGCACCAGCAGCCCCGTCAGGTAGATGAAGTCCTGCGGGTAGAGCACGAGGTCGAAGATGTAGAAGCGCCGCGCCGCCAGGTCGAACAGCATCGCCTGGCGGCCGTTCCACGGCAGCCACGGCAGCCCGTAGAACAGCGCCTGCGTCAGCCACACCATCGCCCAGCGCCAGCGCGCGAACCACCCGCTCACCGAGCGCGGGTAGATCTTCTTGTGCTTCTCGTACAGCGAGACCCGCTGCGGCTCGGCCGCTGGCGCCGGCACCGGCTTGATCGGGATGACGCGGGCGGCCGCGCCGTCTTTGTGGCTCATCTCGACCGCTTCACGGCGACGTCGTCGGCGGGTTGGACAAGCCCCACACGTAGGCGGACAGCACGTGGATCTGCTCGGGCGTGAGGCGCGTGCGGTGCGCGGGCATCACGTTGGTCCGGCCCTTGTTGATCATCGCGACGACGGCGGCCTCGCCCCAGCCGTGCAGCCACACGTTGTCGGTGAGATCGGGCGCGCCCAGCGCCTGGTTGCCCTTGCCGTCCTTGCCGTGGCAGGCCGCGCAGGCGGTGAACTTGGAGCGGCCGAGCTGCGCCGAAATGCTGTCCGTTCCGCCCGACAGGCTCAGCACGTAGTTGGCCACGTTGCGCACGTCATCCCCGTTGCCCACCGCCGCCGCCATCGGCGGCATGCTTCCCTGGCGGCCGTTGGCGATGGTCTCGGCGATCCGCTCCGGCGTGCCGCCCCACAGCCAGTCGCGGTCGGTCAGGTTCGGGAAGCCCTTGCTGCCGCGTGCGTCGGCGCCGTGGCAGGTGGCGCAGTTGTTCGCGAACAGCCGCTCGCCGATGGCCATCGCCTGGGCATCGCGCGCAAGCTGCGCCGCCGGCATGGCGGCGTAGCGCACGAACAGCGGCGCCGCAGCCTCACGCGCCTGGTCCTGCTCGTTCTGATGCTGCGCGACGCTGGTCCAGCCGAAACGCCCGGGCATGCTGCCCAGTCCCGGATAGAGCGCCAGGTAGGCGGCCGAGAACACCACCGTCAGCACGAACAGCCACATCCACCAGCGCGGCAGCGGGTTGTTGAGCTCGCGCAGGTCTTCGTCCCACACGTGGCCGGTGGTGTTGTCGGTGGCCATCACGCGGCGGCGTGCGGCGATGATGAGCAGCGCCAGGCAGGCCACCAGGCCGACGACGGTCGCGACCGCGATGTAGATCGACCAGCCGTTGTTGAAGAAGTCGCTCATGAGTGGGCTCCGTTGTCGCTGTCGGGGGCGTCGCCGTCGAAGGGCAGGCGGGCTGCCGCGTCGTGCGCACGCCGGCGGGCCGGCCGCCAGGTCCAGGCCACCAGGCCGATGAACAGCCAAAGGCCGAGCAGGGTGACCGCACTGCGCAGGTCGTTCAGGTCCATGGAAGCGCCCTCCTCACTTGACGTGGGTTCCGAGCGCCTGGAGATACGCCACGATGGCGTCCATCTCCGTCTTGCCCTTGACCGACTCGGCGCTCCTCGCGATGTCGGCCTCGCTGTAGGGCACGCCCAGGCGCCTCAGCGCGGCGAGGCGCGGCGGCACGCTGTCGGGATCGATCGCATTGCTCTCCAGCCACGGATAGGCGGGCATGTTCGACTCGGGCACCAGGTCGCGCGGACCCGCCAAGTGCAGCCGATGCCACTCGTCGCTGTACTTGCCGCCGACGCGGTGCAGGTCGGGGCCGGTGCGCTTGCTGCCCCACTGGAAAGGATGGTCGTAGACGAACTCGCCGGCCACCGAGTAGTGGCCGTAGCGCAGCGTCTCGGCGTGCAGCGGGCGGATCATCTGCGAGTGGCAGTTGTAGCAACCTTCGCGCAGGTACACGTCGCGGCCGACGAGCTGCAGCGGTTCGTAGGGCTTGAGCCCGGCCACCGGCTGCGTGGTGGAGCGCTGGAAGAACAGCGGCACGATCTCGACCAGCCCGCCGACCGCGATGACCACGAGGATCAGCACGATCATCAGGAAATTGCTGGTCTCGATGCGCTCGTGACCGGTGGGTTTTGCGTTGTCCATCGTCATCTCGACTTCCCGGAGTTCATATCGATTCGATCGCTCAAGCGGCCGCCAGCCTCGGGATCGGCGCCGCCACCGCCCGCCCGGCGCGCATCGTCATCACGACGTTCCACACCATCACGCCCATGCCGCCCAGGTACAGCAGGCCGCCCACGAGACGCACCATGTAGAACGGCCAGGTCGCCTTGACGCTCTCGACGAAGGTGTAGACCAGCGTGCCGTCGGGGTTGAGCGCGCGCCACATCAGGCCCTGCATCACGCCGGCGATCCACATCGCGGCGATGTAGAGCACGATGCCGAGCGTCGAGATCCAGAAGTGCAGGTTGATCGCCGGCACGCTGTACATCGCCGTGCGGCCGTACATGCGCGGGATCAGGTAGTACAGCGAGCCCATGGAAATCAGGCCCACCCAGCCGAGCGCGCCGGCGTGCACGTGCCCGACCGTCCAGTCGGTGTAGTGCGACAGCGCGTTGACCGTCTTCACCGACATCATCGGCCCCTCGAAGGTCGCCATGCCGTAGAAGCTGAGCGCGACGATGAGGAACTTGAGGATGGGGTCGTCGCGCAGCTTGTGCCAGGCGCCCGACAGCGTCATCACGCCGTTGATCATCCCGCCCCAGCTCGGCGCCAGCAGCACCAGCGAGAACAGCATGCCGATCGACTGCGCCCAATCGGGCAGCGCGGTGTAGTGCAGGTGGTGCGGGCCCGCCCACATGTAGGTGAAGATGAGCGCCCAGAAGTGCACGATCGACAGCCGGTAGCTGTACACCGGGCGCTCGGCCTGCTTCGGGATGTAGTAGTACATCATTCCCAGGAAGCCGGCCGTGAGGAAGAAGCCGACGGCGTTGTGCCCGTACCACCACTGGACCATCGCGTCCTGCACGCCGGCATAGGCGGAGTAGCTCTTCCAGAAGCTCGCGGGCATGGCTGCGCTGTTGACGATGTGCAGCACCGCGACGGTGATGATGAAGGCCCCGAAGAACCAGTTGGCCACGTAGATGTGGCGCACGCGGCGCTTGCCGACGGTGCCGAAGAAGACGATGGCGTAGGCGACCCACACCACCGCGATCAGCAGGTCGATCGGCCACTCGAGCTCGGCGTACTCCTTGCCGCTGGTGTAGCCCATGGGCAGGGTGACGGCGGCCAGCAGGATCACCGCCTGCCAGCCCCAGAAGGTGAACTGCGCCAGGCGCGGCAGGAACAGCGGGACCTGACAGGTGCGCTGCACCACGTGGTAGCTGGTGGCGAACAGCGCGCAGCCGCCGAAGGCGAAGATCACCGCGTTGGTGTGCAGCGGGCGCAGCCGGCCGTAGCTGAGCCAGGGGATGCCGTAGAACAGGTCGGGGAAGGCGAGCTGCGCGGCGATGACCACGCCGACCAGCATGCCCACCACGCCCCACAGGACGGCGGCCAGCGCAAAGCCGCGCACGGGTTCATCGGTGTAGCTCACCGGCGCAGCAGCTTGCGCGTTCGCAACCATCGGGACCTCCGTTCTTCGCATCAAGGGACGACGGTCGAATTTTTCGATGCGGCGGGCCTATGGGCCTTGATGCCGATCAAAGGCGTCTGCGTCGCTGTCGAGAATCTGTGCGCCCTGCTCCTCCAGGTCATCGAACTGGCCGCCGTGCAGCGCCCAGGCGAACACGCCGAGGATGCCCAGCACCAGCACGGCCGAGAGCGGGATCAGGAGATAGAGGATGTCCACGCCGCCGTCTTACCGCGAGAGGCGCAGCGAGTTCAGCACGACGATCAGCGAGCTGGCCGCCATGCCGAGTCCGGCCGCCCACGGCGGCAGCCAGCCGACGAGCGCCAGCGGCACGCAGGCGGCGTTGTAGGCGGCGGCCCAGATGAAGTTCTGCCGGATGACGCGCAAGGTCCGCTGCGCCAGCACGCGCGCACGCACGAGGTCGCCCAGCCGGCTGGAGACAAGCACGCCGTCGGCCTGGGTGCGAGCGACGAGCGCGCCCTCCCCCATCGCGAACGAGACGTCGGCCTGCGCGAGCACCGGCGCGTCGTTGATGCCGTCGCCGAGCATCGCCACCAGCTCGCCGCGCGCCTGTGCTGCCCGCACGGCGGCAAGCTTGTCGTCGGGCGACATCGCCCCGGACGCGGCGTCGAGATCCAGCAGTGCGGCGATGCGTTGCGCGCGGTGCGGGTCGTCTCCGGACAGCAGGCGAATGCGCACGCCTTCGTCCTGGAGCGCGCCGACGGCGGCGGCCGCGTCGTCGCGCAGGCGCTCGTCGAAGATGAAGCGCGCGAGCGGACGGCCGTCGCGGCCGAGCCAGGTGTCGGCGCCCGTGTCCACCGATCCGGTGGACACGTTCGCCCCGCCCCATCCCGCGAAGGCCGGCGATCCCAGCCGCCAGCGGCATCCCGCTTCATCGACCGCCTCCAGCCCCTGGCCGGCAGTCTCCCGGACATCCTTCCATTGCCGAGGGACGGCGGCGAACGACTCGCGCAGCGCGACGGACAGCGGGTGGCTCGACCATGCGGCCAGCGACGCGGCGATGCCCTCCGCCTGCGTGGCGTCGTCGAGACGCCTCACCTCGACGCAGCGCAGCTGTCCTTCGGTCAGGGTGCCGGTCTTGTCGACGAACAGGGTCTGCATGCGAGCCAGCCGCTGCACGGCATCGAGGTCGCGCAGCAGCAACCCGCGCCGCCCCATCGCGCCGGCCGCCGCCAGAAGCGCGGACGGCGCGGCCAGCGAGAGCGCGCACGGACAGGTGACGATCAGCACCGACACGACCACCCACAGGGCGCGCGTGGGATCGATGACGCTCCAGGCGGCACCGGCCGCCGCGGCGAGCAGCAGCACGCCCCACAGGAAGGGGCCGGCCCACCGGTCGGCCGTTGCCAGCATGGCGGGACGTTGTGCGCGCGCGGCGCGCATCAGCGCCACGATGGCCTCGTAGCGCGTGTCGGCACCGGCTCGCTCGACGCGCATCACCACCGGGGCTTCGAGGTTCAGGCTGCCCGCGACCACCGCATCCCCGGGGCGCCGCGCGACCGCTCGGGACTCGCCGGTCAGCAGCGATTCGTCGGCCTGCGTCGAGCCTTCGGTAAGCACGCCGTCGGCGGCGAACGCCTGGCCCACCGGCACACGCACGAGGTCTCCCGCACGCAGCCGCCTGGCGCTGACCATCTCCAGGCCGCCTTCCGGCAGCAGCCGCATCACGCTTTGCGGCAGGCGGCCGGTCGCCTCCTCGAGGGAGGCTTCGGCGCGGTGCCGGGCGCGCATCTCCAGGTAGCGTCCCGCAAGCAGGAAGCTGACGAACATCGTGAGGGAATCGAACCACACCTCGTTGCCGAAGGCGCCGCCCGGGTCGAAGGCGGCGCCGCTGCTCGCCACGAAGGCGACCGCGATGCCGATCGCGACCGGCACATCCATGCCCACGCGCCGCCGCTGCAACGAGCGCCAGGCGCCGGCGAAGAACGGCGCCGCGGAGAACCACAGCACCGGCAGCGTCAGCAGCCAGCTTCCCCAGTCGAGCAGCTGCTTGTGATCGCGCGGCAGCTCGCCGGGCGCACTCACGTAGGCCGGCGTGGCGAGCATCATGATCTGCATGGCGCAGAAGGCGGCGACGAACAGGCGCCAGAGCGCGGACCGCGCTTCCCTGCGGCGCTGCCGACGTGCAGCCGCCGCGGTGTCCGGCACTGCGCTGTAGCCCGCCGCCTCGATGGTCTGCACCAGGGCCGAAGCGCGCGTGCGGCCCGTGTCCCAGCGCACGCTCGCGCACTGCGAGGCGGCGCTCACGCGCGCATCGAGCACGCCGGGCAAGCCGCGCAGCACCTGCTCGATGGTGGCGGCGCAGGCCGCGCAATGCATGCCGCCGACGCGCAGCGACGACTCCGCGACGCGCGTGCCTGGGGGGCCGGCCTGCCAGCGGGTGAACGTGTCGAGCTCGACCGGATCGTCGAGCACGGACACACGCGCTCCGTCGGCGGCCGCGCAAGCCACCTCGCTCATGGCCCTTCGCTCAACGGACCAGCAGCACCGGCGCCTTGCAGCGCGCCAGCACGCCGCTGGCGACGGAGCCGAGAAGCACGTTACCCAGCGCGGTGTGACCGTGCGTGCCCATCACGATCAGGTCGGGCTTCTCGACTTCGGCGAAGGCCGCGATGGCCTCCGGCGCATGGCCCACGGCATGAGCGACACGAACTTTCCAGCCCTGCTGGTCGGCGAACCGCGTCACCGTCCGCATCACCTCTTGCGCCTGATCGCTGTAGAACTGGTCCAGCGTGCCGCGATCGAGGTAGCGCGCCGCATGCCCCGGGACCGGTGCGACGGCGGTGAACACCGTGTACTCGTGACCGGGGCCGAGCAGCTCGTCGTGGGCCGCGATGTAGGCAAGCATGCGCTTGGTGTAGTCGCTTCCGTCCACCGGCAGCAGGATCTTCATGACATCTCCGAGAGGAAAGAGGAATGAGGCAATGGTGCGGTGGCCTCGATCGACGACGGTTGATCCCGGTCAAGGCGGCAGACGGTTTCGCTCTATCTCGCCGCCTTGCCGAGCGCCGCCAGCTTGCGCAGCCACCCCTCGCGCTGCGCGGGCGTGAGTCCTTCGACCGAGCCGATCAGCGTCTCGTGGACCGGCGCGATGCCGACGAACCCGAGGATGTTGCGTTCCAGCGCCTTCAGGCTGTGGGCGCGGAAGATCCAGCGATACACCAGCGCCGGCATGCCCATGGTGACCACCACGCGGCCGGAGCGGCCGGCGAGCAGCTTCTTCGGGAGGTGTCCTTCGCTAAAGGGCGCGATCGCGAACCCGGGCCGTGCGACCTGCTCCAGGAAGCCCTTGAGCAGGGCCGGCATGCCGCCCAGCCACAGCGGGAAGAAGAAGACGAGGTGGTCGCACCAGCGGATGTCGGCCTGCACCGCTTCGAGCGCCGGCGGCACCGGATCGTTGTCCCACTGCGCCTTGCTTCGCAGCAGCGGAAAGTCGATCGACGCCACCTCGATGCAACGCACTTCGTGCCCCGCAGCGCGCGCTGCGTCGGCGTAGGCCCGGGCCAGCGCGTGGCAGAAGTGCGGCTGCGAGGAATCCGGATGTGCCTGGAGGACGAGGATGCGCCGGGTCATCGGCATCAGTGGAGGCTTGCGCCTCGCACCGCCGGCATGGCGAACTCGCGGCCGATGACGGTGCGGGCGTACAGGTAGTTCAGGCGCGCACGCTCGCTCAGCGAGTCGATGTCCACGTGTCCTTGGGCGTCGCAGGGGAAGGCATAGCCGCGCCCTTCGTCGAACAGCGACTGGAAGCGGAGCTCGTAGCCGGATGGTTGGTGGGTGTTCATCGCATGTCTCCTGGATTCGTGACAGGCATGAGATGAATCTAGAAGCCGGTGGAAAACGGCCTGCCAACGGCGGACGTCGGAGCGAAACGTTCGGTAAACGCAGCGTGTCAGCCGGGTATCGGCCTTCAGGCGACACCGAGCAAGGCCGTGCGACGGCTGGCTGGGAGCGGGGGCGGTGCTTCCCTCGAACGTCAAACAGTCGTAGTATGGTATGACCTTACGGCGGTAAACATGGTCGTCAAGAACGTCCACGGCACGACACTCGATCTGCTCGGCGAGCAGATCGTCGCAGGGCGATACCCCCCCGGCGCGTCGATCCCGCCCGAGGCGGCGTTGTGCGAGGAAATGGGAGTGAGCCGCACGGTGATCCGCGAGGTGGTCAAGTCGCTGTCGGCCAAGGGCCTGATCGTCACCGGCCCGAAGCTGGGTACGCGCGTGCGGAACTCCGAACAATGGAACTGGTTCGACGCAGACGTGGTGCTATGGCATTCCAGAACAGGCCTGACACGCGAATTCCTGCTCGAGTTGCAGGAGCTTCGGCGGGTGATCGAGCCCGCGGGCGTCCGCTTGGCGGCCGAGCGGGCCACCGAGCAGGACATCGCGGAGCTGGAGCAGGCCTATGCGGGCATGAAGGAGGCCGTCGAGAACGGCGGCGACTATGTGCACCACGATCTGCGGTTCCACCAAGGTCTGCTGCGCGCCTGCCACAACCGCATGCTGGTGCAGATGAGCAAGGCGCTCGGCGCCCTGCTGCGCACGTCGTTCGTGATCTCCACCGCCCGCCCGGATCGCGCATTGCAGTCGCTGCCATTGCATCGCGCCGTCCTGGATGCCGTGATCGCACGTTCGCCGTCGAAGGCCGAGAAAGCCATCCTGGTGCTGATCGACGGTGCGAGCAAGGACATCGAGCAGGTGCTGGCCTCGCGCCGCAGGCTGCCCTCGCTGGCCATGCCGGCCGAGCACATCAAGGGCCGCCGGCGGGCTGCCATCGTGCGCTGACCGCCCTGGAGCCGACCTGCCGCGCCGAAAGGAGGGAATGCCACTGAAGACACTCACCAGCCACCCTTCGGGTCGTCCATAAAGCCAACGAATCACTGACGGAGACAAAGTCATGGCATCGAAGTTCGCATCGCCCCAACGCATTTCGTTCCTCGCAATTGCCGTCATCGCCGCGTGTTCGAGCACCGCGGCTCTCGCTGCGCCACCGAAGGTGGTGACCGCGCCGAACTCGGATCCGCAGTGCTTCGCGCCGTGGACCGCGAACACGAAGTTGTTCCAGTACCCGGCGAAGAAGGGGCCCTACCGCGTGGCGCTTGCCAATGGCTACATCGCCAACACCTGGCGCATCCAGATGATCAAGACGGCCAAGGCCTATGCCGCGCAGCCGGACGTCGCCGCCAAGCTCAAGGAATTCAAGGTCGTCTCGACCGGCGAGGACGTGGCCGCACAGATCGCGGCCGTCAACAACTTCATCGACTCCGGCTACGACGCGATCGTGGTCAATGCGCAGAACCCGGCCGCGTTCAAGCCCGTGATCAAGCGTGCCAACGACGCCGGCGTGGTGCTGGTGGCGTTCGACAACACGCTCGACACCGAAGATGCCATCAACGTCAACGTCGATCAGAAGGGCCTGGGCAAGTACTGGGCCGAATGGCTGGTGAAGAACGTGCCCGGCGGCGGGCGGGTGCTCGAGGTGCGCGGCGTTTCGGGAACCTCGGTCGACCGCGACCGGCACGAGGGCATCCAGGAAGTGCTGAAGGCATCCGGCAAGAAGTGGGACGTCGTCGAAGTCATCGGCAAGTGGGACGATCCGACGGCGCAGAAGGTGACGGCCGATGCGCTCGCCGTGCACAAGCGCTTCGACGCCATCACCGCGCAAGGCGGCGACACGGGCGTCGTGCAGGCACTGATCGACGCCAAGCACCCGTTCGTCCCCTTCGGCGGCGAGACCGAGAACGGCTTTCGCAAGTTCTGCGCGAAGTTCGCCGGGGAAGGATTGAAATGCGCCTCCGGCGGGACGGGCCCGGCACAGGTGGCCGTGGCGCTGAAGACCGCCATCGCCGCGTTGGAAGGCAAGGTCGTTCCCCAGTCGGTGAAGCTGCCGCTGGCGCGTGTCGAGTTTCCCAACCTGAAAGAAGGCACCGACTACTACGCGGCGCTCTCGGACAACTTCTTCGTGGGCAACGCCTTCCCGACCTGCGGCATCAACTTCACCGCGCAGGAAATCATGGGGCAGACCGAGGCGAACAAGTAGCCCCGGCCGCAACGAAGCGAGAGGCGGCCCGCATGAGCCTGCTGAACGTGCAAGGCGTGTGCAAGCGCTACGGCGGCGTGCACGCGCTGCGCGACGCCAACCTGGCCGTGGAGGCCGGCCGCATCCATGCGGTGCTGGGCGAGAACGGCGCCGGGAAATCGACGCTGATCAAGATCATGGCCGGCGTGGTCCCGCCCGACGAAGGCACGATCCTGCTCGATGCAGCGCCGGTCTCGTTGCGTTCGCCCGCAGCGGCCAACGCGGCCGGCATCGTCTGCGTCTTCCAGGAGCTGTCGCTGATCCCGGATCTCTGTGTCGCCGACAACATCGCCATCAGCAACCCGCCGCGGCGCTTCGGACTCATCGATCGCCGCGCGCAGCGCCGCATGGCCGAAGAGGCGCTTGCGCGCGCCGGTGCCGAGGACATCCATCCGCTGGCCTTGGTCAAGGACCTGCCGTTGTCGCGGCGGCAGATGGTCGAGATCGCGAAGGCTCTCGCTCGCAAGCCTCGCCTGCTGATCCTCGACGAAGCCACGTCGGCATTGACGGCCGCGGACGTGACGAAGGTCTATGCCGTTCTGAAGCGGCTGCGCGCCGAAGGATTGGCGCTGGTCTACATCTCGCACCGCATGCACGAGATCTCGGCGCTGGCCGACGAGTGCACCGTGTTCTGCAACGGCCGGTCCGTGGCCCACTACGCCGCCGGGACCAAGACGGACAACGAGGTGGTCGAGTTGATGATCGGCCGCAAGTACGACGGCGTCTTCCCGGCCCGCAGCCCGGTTGTCGATCGCGAGTCGACGCCGCGCCTCGAAGTGCGCCGCCTCGGATGGACGGACCGTCTCGTCGACATCTCGCTGCGACTGCACGCCGGCGAAGTGGTCGGCCTGGGCGGCCTGGACGGGCAAGGACAGCGTGAATTGCTGCTGGCGCTGTTCGGCGTCCTGCGCGGCACGTCGGGCGAAGTGCTGGTCGACGGCAAGCCCGCCGCCATCACGGGGCCTCGCGCGGCCAAGGGCCCGGACATCGGCATGGCGCTGATCCCCGAGGACAGGAAGACCGAAGGGCTGATGCTGCCGATGTCGGTATGCCACAACCTCTCGTTTGCCGGGCTCGACCGCCTGTCGCGCTGGTGCGTCATCGACGCCGGGGCCGAGAGCGAGGCGGTGCAGCGCATGGTGCGGCTGCTGTCGGTGCGCAGCGACGGCGTCGACGTGCCGGCCGGGTCGCTGTCCGGCGGCAACCAGCAGAAGCTGGTCATCGGAAAGTGGCTGATGGTGGCGCCCCGGATCATCCTGCTCAACGACCCGACCCGCGGCATCGACGTGGGCACCAAGCACGAGGTCTACGAGCTGCTGCGGCGGCTGGCCGCCGAAGGCGCGGCCATCCTCTTCTACTCGACCGACTACGACGAGCTCATCGGCTGTTGCGACCGGGTGCTCGTCATGGTCGAAGGCGCCGTCAAGCGCGAGCTGGTGGGCGCCGACATCACCGAGCGTGCGCTCGTGGGCAGCGCGCTGAATCTCGGCCTCGACGCTCGAGAGAGCGAACCCGAGGCGGCCCGGGCATGAACAGCGACTGGCCCTACCACTTTCGCCGGCATCGCGGCACGCTGCTCGCGTTGCTCGGCTTCGTCGCGATGTTCGCCATCTACGCGGCCAATCATTCCGCGGGCTTCAACGCCAACGTCGCGACGACGGCGGCCAACAAGGGCACCTTGCTCGCGATCCTCGCCATGGCGCAAACGCTTGTCGTGCTCACGTCCGGCATCGACCTGTCGGTCGGCATGGTGATGGTGCTGGCCAATTGCCTCGCATCGACCATCGTCGTGGGCACGCCGCTGAACACCGCACTGGGCGTGGTCGGCGTGTTGGCGGCAGGCGCGGCGTGCGGTGCGGTCAACGGACTGATCGTCATCGTGGGCAGGCTGCAGCCCATCGTCACCACCATCGCCACGGGGTCGGTGTACTACGGCATCGCCCTGGCGCTGCGGCGCGTGCCGGGCGGCGACGTCAATGCGTCGCTGGCCGATCTCCTGACCGGTCAACTGCCCGGCGGCGTGCCGGCGAGCCTCGCGCTGCTGCTCGCGCTGGTGCTGCTGGTCTGGACGCCGCTGCGCCGCAGCACGCTCGGCCGGGCCCTGTACGCGGTGGGGTCGTCCGAGGTGGCGGCCTACATGTCGGGCGTTCCCATCCAGCGAGCCAAGCTGCTGGCGTACACCATGTCCGGCCTGCTCGCGGCCGTGGCCGGACTCTTCGTCACCTTCGTCACCTACTCGGGCGAGGCATCCGCGGCAAACGGCAGCACCTACACGCTGTTCTCGATCGCCGCCGTGGTGCTCGGCGGGGTCTCGCTGTTCGGCGGTTCAGGCAGCGCCGTCGGGGCCATCTTCGGCGCCCTGATGTTCCGCACCATCGGCGACCTGCTCTTCGTGTTCAACCTCGAACCGCTGTGGCAGCCGCTGTTTCAGGGCATCGTGCTTGCGGTCGCCGTGTGCCTGGGCTCGGCGCGGCTGCTGCGCGTGAAGAATCGGCTGGATGTCTATGGTTGAGATGCGCATGCGCAGCACGGCAATCGCGACCATGTGGCGGCGAGCCGACCCGGCCGTTGCCGCCGCCTTCGGCTGCATCGCGCTCCTGCTGCTGGTGGGAAGCCTGTATTCCGGCAGCTTCCTGTCGCCGGAGTACTTGCTGCAGCAGCTCAAGGTCGCCTCGTTCCTCGGAGTCATCGCGTCGGGCACGATGATCGTGATCCTCCTCGGCCACATCGACCTGTCCGTTCCCTGGGTGGTGGCGGTCGGCGGAATGATGGCCACTGCCGCGACGGGATGGGGACCGCTCGGCGCGGCAATGGCCATCCCGGTCGGCATCGGCTGCGGCGTGTTGTTCGGTCTGGTGAGCGGCTGCGCGGTGGCGCTGCTGCGCATCCCCTCGATGATCGCGACGCTGGCAGTCAATGCGGTGGCCCAAGGCCTGATGGTGGTTCACACCGGCGGCTTCTCGCCGCAGGACGCGTCGTCGCCTGCGATGCGCGCGATCGCCACCGGCCACACGCTGTTCGGGATCCCGAACGCATTGATCGTGTGGTTCGTCGTCGGCGCGGCCACGATCTTCCTGCTGAGCCGCACCACCTTCGGACGCACCGTCTACGCGATCGGCAATCGGGAGCGCGCGGCCTACCTGTCCGGCGCTCGCACCCATCTCGTCGTGATCCTCGCGTTCGCCATTGCCGGAGGACTGGCCGCATTCGGCGGCGTGCTGCTGGCAGGTTATGCGAGCAAGGCAGCGCAGGCCATGGGCGACGCCTACCTGCTGCCCGCCATCGCTGCCGTGGTGCTCGGCGGCACGTCGATCCTCGGCGGGCGCGGCAACTATCTCGGCACCGTCGCCGGCGTGATCCTCGTCACCTTGCTGCAGTCGATCCTGTCGGTGATGCAGATCGAGGAATACGGCCGGCATGTGATCTACGGCGTCGTCATCGTCGCGATGCTGCTGGTCTACGGCCGCGGACGCCGGCATTCGGAATGATCGCAAGGAGACCGGCATGGCCATCGAACTCACCTCCAGCTTCGAAGTGGTCGACCCGCGCTTTCGCGCACTCGTCTTTGCCAACGTGCACCTCGAGCGCCTGGCCACCGGCTGCCGCTGGGCGGAAGGCCCGGCGTGGTTTGCGGCAGGTCGCTATCTGGTCTGGTCCGACATTCCGAACGACCGGATGATGCGCTGGGACGAGACCGACGCATCGGTGTCGGTGTTCCGGCAGCCCTCGATGAACAGCAACGGCAACACCGTCGACAGCCAGGGCCGGCTCGTCACGTGCGAGCACCGCGGCCGCTGCGTCTCGCGCACGGAGCCCGACGGCACGCGCACCGTGCTGGCCTCGCACTACCAGGGAAAGCGCTTCAACTCGCCCAACGACGTGGTGACGATGTCGGACGGCAGCATCTGGTTCACCGATCCCAGCTACGGCATCGACTCGGACTACGAAGGCGATGCGTCGCCCAGCGAGATCGGCGCGCGGCGCGTGTACCGCATCGACGGGAGCACCGGATCGATCACGGTCGTGGCCGGCGACTTCGTGCAGCCCAACGGGCTCGCGTTCTCGCCGGACGAATCGCTGCTCTACATCGCCGACACCGGCGCGACGCACCAGGCCGACGGGCCGCGACACGTGCGGCGCTTTCACGTCGGGCCGCACGGCGACCTGGCCGGTGGCGAAGTGTTCGCGCAGTGCCCCGTGGGCCTGTACGACGGGTTGCGCGTGGACGTCCACGGCAACCTGTGGCTGAGCGCCGGAGACGGTGTGCATTGCCACGCGCCCGACGGCACGCTGCTCGGCAAGGTGCGCGTGCCGGAGACCGTCGCCAACCTCTGCTTCGGCGGGGCGAAGAGAAATCGCCTGTTCATCTGCGCGACGAGCTCGCTGTACGCGGTCTACCTGAACACGCGCGGCAGTCGGATCGGCTGAGCGCTCGCCGACAGCCTGCCCTCACTGCTGCCCCTCTCCCGCAAGCGCGAGATCGGCGCCTGCCCCTCTCCCGCGAGCGGGAGAGGGAGAGCATCCGGTTGCGGGGCAACAAGTCGGTGACGCGCGCACCACATCAATCTCTCCCGCAGGCGCGAGAGCGCCCTGTTCGTGGAACGCGCGAATCAGGGAATGTCCCATGATGCCGCGGCGAAACGGTCAGGCCAAATACACATCAATGGTAAGGTGGTAATACCACGTAGCGCAGCGATTGGCTTGACCGTTCGGGTCCACCGATCGTCGCGCCGCCGTATCCCACCGCCGCAAACGATCGCAGAAGGGGTGGGCTTTTGGAGAGGCGTTTCGCATCGACCGTCGGGCATGCCCAGGCCGACATGGCGCTGCAGGGCATGCCGGTGCTGGCGCTGGCCGGCATCGGCAAGACCTTCCTGACCGTCACCGCCCTGCAGGACGTCTCCTTCGACGTTCGCGGCGGCGAAGTGCACGCGGTGTGCGGCGAGAACGGCGCCGGCAAGTCGACGCTGATGAAGATCATCAGCGGCCAGCTGCAGCCCGACAGCGGACACATCACGTACAAGGGGCAGCCGGTCCGGTTCGCGTCGAGCCGCGCGGCCGAGGCGGCAGGCATCGCGATGATCCACCAGGAGCTGAACCTGGTGCCGGACCTGTCGGTGGCGGAGAACATCTTCCTCGCCCGCGAGCCGGTCGCCGGCTGGTTCGTCGACCGGCCTCGACTGCATGCGGACGCGCGCCGCTGCCTCGATCGGCTCGGCGTCGACATCGATCCCAAGGCCATCGTGCGCACGCTGTCGGTGGCGCAGCGCCAGATGGTGGAGATCGCCAAGGCGCTGTCGCTCGAGGCCGAGGTGCTGATCATGGACGAGCCCACCTCGTCGCTCACCGACTCCGAGACAGCGCAGCTGTTCAAGGTCATCCACGAGCTCAAGCGCGCGGGCGTCGCGCTGGTGTACATCTCGCACCGCCTCGAGGAGATGGCGCACATCGTCGACCGCGTGACGGTGCTGCGCGACGGGCGCCACGTGTGCACCGAGGCTTTTGCCGACACCACCGTGGACGAGATCGTCGCCCGCATGGTGGGCCGCGCGATCGAGGACAAGTTCCCGCCGCGAACCTCGGTGCCGACGACCGAAGTGCTGCTGACGATCGATGGCCTGCAGCGCACCGGCGTGTTCAGCGACATCAGTTTCGAGCTTCGCCGCGGCGAGATCCTGGGCTTCGCCGGGCTGATCGGTGCCGGCCGCACCGAGGTGGCGCGCGCGGTGTTCGGCGCCGACCCCGTCGACGCGGGCAGCGTGCGCCTGGGCGGCGTGCCGCTGCAGATCCGCTCACCGCGCGATGCCATCCGCCACGGCATCGCCTATCTGTCCGAAGACCGCAAGGGCGAGGGGCTCGCGCTGGGCATGACGGTGGCGCACAACGTGAGCCTGGCGAACATGCGAGCCGTCTGCGGCCGGCTCGGCTTCATCCGCTTCGACGAGGAGGAGGCCGCGGCGCAGCGCTATGTGCAGTCGCTGGCGATTCGCACGCCGACCACGCGGCAGCCCGTGCGCCTGCTGTCCGGCGGCAACCAGCAGAAGGTGGTGATCGCCAAGTGGCTGTTCCGCGATTCACGCGTGCTGTTCTTCGACGAGCCCACCCGCGGCATCGACGTCGGCGCGAAGTACGCGATCTACACGCTGCTCGACGCGCTGGCGGCACAGGGCATCGGCGTGGTGCTGATCAGCTCCGAGCTGCCGGAGATCCTCGGCATGACGGACCGCGTGGCGGTGTTCCATGCCGGCCGCATCGCCGGCGTGCTGGACACGCGCGCCACCTGCGAGGAAGAAATCATGCGATACGCCTCCGGGCGCGGGCATGTCCATTGACGCCATGAACGACAAGCAAAAAGACCTGTTCCAGAAATTCGCCGCGCTCGCCAGCCTGCTGGGCCTGAGCGTCGTGTTCTCGTTCGTGAGTCCGGCGTTCCTGTCGGTCGGCAACGGCATGACGGTCGCGTTGCAGGTCACGTCCATCGCCTACCTGGGCATCGGCGCGACCTGCGTGATCATCACCGGCGGCATCGACCTGTCGGTCGGCGCCATCCTGGCGCTGGCGGGCGTGGTCGCCGCGCTCGCGGTCAAGGGCGGCGCCGCCGTGCCGCTGGGCATGCTGGCCGGCCTGGCTGTCGGCGCCCTGTGCGGTGCCATCAACGGCCTGTGCGTCACGCTGCTCAGGCTGCCGCCGTTCATCGCGACGCTGGGCATGATGCTCGTGGCCCGCGGCGTCGCCTTGCAGATCACCGACGCCAAGGCGATCGGCGGACTCGGCGACAGCTTCGCCGAACTCGGCAACGGCTCGCTGTGGCGCGTCGTCAAGCTCGGCAGCGACGGGTTTCCCGATGTCGTCTTCCCGGGCATTCCGTACCCGGTGCTGCTGATGGTGGCCCTGGCCATCGCAGTGGCCGTGCTGCTCACCCGCACGCGGCTGGGTCGCCACATCTACGCCGTCGGCTCCAACGGCGAGGCGGCGCGCCTGTCCGGCGTGAACGTGCGAGGCGTGACGCTGTTCGCCTACGTGCTCTCGGGCACGCTGGCCGGCATGGCGGGCTGCGTCCTGATGTCGCGTCTGGTCACCGCGCAGCCGAGCGAAGGTCTCATGTACGAGCTCGACGCCATCGCGGCAGCGGTCATCGGCGGCACGTCGCTGTCCGGCGGCATCGGCACGATCTCCGGCACGCTGATCGGCGCCTTCGTCATCGGAATCCTGCGCAACGGCTTGAACATGGGCGGCGTGTCCGCCTTCACACAGCAAATCATCATCGGCCTGGTCATCCTGCTCACGGTATGGATCGACCAGATGCGTCATCGCCGATGAGACCCTCCGGCGGGCTCGACCGGGATCGACAGAGAGAACACTCTCTTCACCAAGAGGACTGAGACATGAAGAAGCTGCTGACCACCCTGATCGCCTCGACGCTGGCGCTTGCCGGCGCCGCGATTGCCTTGCCGGCCAGGGCCGCCGACAAGGAGATCGCGGTCATCGTGAAGACCGCCAACTCCGACTTCTGGCAGAACGTGAAGAAGGGCGCCAACGACGGCGTCGCCCAGCTCAAGGGCTACACCGCGAGCTTCCAGGGCGCGGCATCCGACACCGACCTGGCCGGCCAGGTGGCGCTGGTGGAAAACGCGGTGAATCGCAAGGTCGCCGCGATCGTGCTCGCACCGTCGGACCCCGACGCGCTGATCCCGGCGATGAAGAAGGCGTGGGAGGCGAAGATCCCGGTGATCCTCATCGACTCGGCCGCGTCCGAGGCGGGCAAGAACTACTACCAGTCGTTCCTGGCGACCGACAACCAGCAGGCGGGCGAGCTGTGCGCGAAGGCGCTGATCGACAAGATCGGCACCACCGGCAAGATCGCGATCATGTCCTACACCGCCGGATCGGGCTCGGAGATCGGGCGCGTGGGCGGCTTCAGGAAGTACATCGAGACGCACTCGAAGCTGCAGATCCTCGGGCCCTTCTATTCCAACTCGCAGATGGGCACCGCGCTCAACCAGACCACCGACGTGCTGGCGGCCAATCCCGACCTGAAAGGGATCTTCGGCGCCAACGAGCCGACGGCCATCGGCATGGGCCGCGCACTGGTGCAAAGCGGCAAGGCCGGCAAGGTGGCCGCCATCGGATTCGACGGCAATGGCGACCTGCAAGGCTTCGTCAAGGACGGCACGATCGAAGCCATCGCGGTGCAGAGCGCCTACCAGATGGGCAGCCTGGGCGTACAGACCGCCGTCGAAGTGCTGACGGGCAAGAAGGTGCCGAAGTTCCGCGACACCGGCGTCGTGATGGTGACCAAGAAGAACATCGATTCGGCGGAAGCGAAGAACGTCCTGTACTGAGCAGGCCTCGCACGAACGCGCGCGGCAGCAGTGCAGCGCGCGTTCGATGTCGTCCTTCGACCCTGAAGAAGAATCTCCAAGGACAGCCATGCTGACCGTGATCTGCGAGAGCCCGGGCACCTTGAGCGCACACGAGCGGCCGATGCCTGCGCGCGGCGAGCGGGAGGTGATGCTGCGCGTGAAGCGCGTGGGTGTGTGCGGCACCGATCTTCACATCTTCGGCGGCAGCCAGCCCTACCTCGAATACCCGCGCGTGATGGGGCACGAGCTGTCGGGCGTCGTCGAGCAGGCACCCGCAGGCAGCGCGCTGAAGCCGGGCGATCCGGTGTTCGTCATGCCGTACCTGTCGTGCGGGCAGTGCATCGCCTGCCGCGCCGGGCGGACCAATTGCTGCGTCAAGCTGCAGGTGCTGGGCGTGCATCGCGACGGCGCGTTCACCGAGTACCTGTGCGTGCCGGAGCCCTTCGTGCACAAGGCCGAGGGCATCACGCTCGACCAGGCCGCGATGGTCGAGTTCCTGTCGATCGGCGCCCACGCGGTGCGCCGCGCGCAGGTGCGCGAAGGCCAGCGGGTGCTGGTGGTGGGCAACGGGCCGATCGGGATCGCGGCCCTGCTCTTCTCGCGCCTGCATGATGCGACGGTCGTCGCGCTCGACACCCGGCCGGAGCGTGTCGAGTTCTGCGTCCGGCATCTCGGTGCGCACGCCGGCGTCGTCATCGGCCCCGACGACGAGGCGCAGCTGTCGGCGCTCAGCGGCGGGGACTTCTTCGACGTGGTGTTCGACGCCACCGGCAATGCGCGAGCGATGGAGCGCGGCTTCCGCTTCGTCGCCCACGCAGGTACGTACGTGCTGATCTCGGTGGTGCGCGACGACATCACCTTCTCGGACCCCGAGTTCCACAAGCGCGAGACGACCCTGCTGGGCAGCCGCAACGCCACGATGGAGGACTTCGAGACCGTGCTGCAGGCGATGCGCCGAGGGCAGATCCCCGATGGCGTGCTCAACACGCACCGTCTTCCGCTGGCGCGCGTGCCGGCGGAGTTCGCGCGGCTGCTCGATCCCGCGCAAGGCGTGATCAAGGCCATCGTGGAGTGCTGATGTGATCGGCACGCTGCTGGCCTTGCGCAACGAACGCGGCGCGGCCCGTCCCCAGGGCGGCCTGCGCGCCGCAATGTCGAGGCCACGGAAGGGCTCCGCCATGGCGAGCTTCAACGACAGCGGCTGAGCCGCTGCACGTCTCTCCTCTCAGACACAAAACAGCACGGGAAACACCGCGCTCGGCATTGCTTTGCCCGGCGCATCTGCAAACGACCACGGAGACAGAGTCATGACGACCAAGCACCACAGAGTTCCCCTTGCCATGCTGGCGGTCGCCGCTGCGGCTGCCACCTGCACGCCGGCCTCGGCCGTCGACTGGGGCGGATATTTCCGCGCGGGACCGGGCGCGACCAAGAAGGATGCCGCGCGCGCCTGCTACGGCCTGAACGGCCCGGGCCTGAAGTACCGGCTGGGCAACGAGTGCGACATCTACGGCGAATTCATGCTCAGCCAGGAATTCCAGAAGGACGGCGTGGACTACAAGGCCGCGCTGATGACCAACCTGCACAACCCCGGCACCGACACCGGCGACTCCAAGGTCGGCATCAACCAGATGTATGTCGAGGGCAAGGGCTACGACATCGCCCCGAAGGCCACCTTCTGGATCGGCAAGCGCTTCTACGGCCGCGCCGACGTGCACATCGTCGACACCTTCTACGTCAACATGTCGGGCGTGGGCGCCGGAGCCGACAACGTCGTCGACCTCGGCACCGGCAAGCTCAACTTCGCCTACTTCCGCACCGACGGCGACGCCGTGCATCCGGGCTCGCGACTGAACCTGGACGCACACGACATCGAGCTCAACCCGGGCGGCAAGCTGCGCCTGACCGGCAC
Organism: Piscinibacter sp. XHJ-5; assembly: GCF_029855045.1. Classification (GTDB taxonomy): domain Bacteria; phylum Pseudomonadota; class Gammaproteobacteria; order Burkholderiales; family Burkholderiaceae_C; genus Albitalea. Next base: position 2,884,475 of record NZ_CP123228.1, on the reverse strand, counting down.
CTTCACCCACGGCGACTTCAGCGGCGGCAAGAGCGGCGCGGGCTTGAGCCTGCAGCACAACCAGGAGATGTCCAGCTGGGGCGGCGGCAACACCCTGTGGCTGCAGTTCGCCAACGGCTCGGCCGGGCTGGACGGCAACTTCGGCAACCTCGCCGCCGCCTCCGGCACGCGGGCGATCCGCCTGGTGGAAAGCCTGACCTGGCAGCTCGGCGCGCTGGGCGGCCAGGCGCAAGCGATGGTGCAGCAGGACAAGGACGGCGCCAGCGGCGTGAAGACCAGCTCGGGCACGATCGGCGGGCGGGCCTCGTACGCGCTCAGCAAGAACTTCAAGCTGGTCGGGGAGCTGGGCTATTCGCAGAAGAAGCCCGACAACGGCGCGACGCAGAAGCTCGCGAAGTTCACCTTCGCGCCCACGCTCAGCACCGGCCCGGGCTTCTGGAACCGCCCCGAGCTGCGCCTGTACGTGACGACGGCCAAGTGGAACGACGCCGCCAACGCCGCGGCCGGCCCCGGCGGCCTCACCGGCATCGGCGACGGCAAGACCCGCGGCACCAGCTACGGGGCGCAGGTGGAAATCTGGTTCTGAACCGCCGCGAAGAATCTCCCGTGGTCCCGGCCAACCCCGCTGGTTGAAGAGAGCGGCAAGCGGGGACCCGACGGTCGACGACCCTTCGGTCCGCGCTGCGCGCGGACCTTTTTTTTGCCTGCGGAAGCTTCTGAGGAACGTACCTCAGGGAATTTACCGAGTTGCCTTCGACCGCGCTGGTCAGGCCAAATCACAACGTTACATGACTGGCCTGACCGCAACGCCTGACGCAGGCCACCGCCGGGCCCGAACCCAGGAGACCGCCATGACCGACCATCTGTCAGGACCATCGCGCAAGACGCCGCGCCGAGGCTTCATCAAACAGGCCGTGGTGGCCTCCGCCACGCTGGGCGCCGGCGCGGGCGCGCTGCTCGGCGGCGCCGATCCGCAATCGGGCCGGCTCGGCATGGGCGGCGCCGCGGCGGCTGCACCCTCCACGCTGAAGACCGCCTTCATCCAATGGCAGCCGCACACCGTGCCGGCCGCATGGTCCAAGGGCATCGAGGAGGTGCTCAAGAATCAGCCGGGATTCGAGTACAGGCTGCTGGACGGCCAGAACAAGGTCGAGGTCCAGGTGAGCCTGATGGACACCCTGATCAACGAGGCGACCTCGGTCATCTTCCTGCAGCCGATCGACAGCGTTGCGCTCGCACCGTCGATCAACAAGGCCAAGCGCGCCGGCATCTCGGTGATCACGCTGAACATCGATGCAAGCTCGCAGCATGCCGCGCACGTCGAGATGAGCCACTACTACGGCGCGATGGACATCGCGCGGGTCATGGGCGACAAGATGGGCGGCAAGGGCGACGTCGCGATCCTCAACGCGCCGCCCGGCATCGTCATCCGTGACCAGCGCACGAAGGGCTTCGTCGAGGGCATGAAGAAGCACCACCCCGCCATCCGGATCGTCGCCGACCAGGTGGCCGACTGGTCACGCAAGAAGGCTCAGGACGTGCTCGCGACCATCCTCGCCGCGCGGCCGGGCCTGGGCGGCGTCTACGGCGTCAACGACTCGATGGCCCTCGGCGCGATCGACGTCGCGAAGGAGAAGGGCCTGCTCGGCAAGCTGGTCGTCTTCGGCAACGACGGCGAGAAGGACGCGCTCGAGTCGATCGAAAACGGGGAACTCACCGGCACGCAGTACACCGACGTCTACCAGCAGGGCCGCTTCGCCGCTGCGGCGGCGACGATGCTGGCCGCCGGCAACGTGCCCGCGACCGCCGTGAAGGCGAAGGCGCGGCTGCTCATGCCCTACCTGATCGCCACGCGCGACAACGTGCGGCAGATCCAGCCCAGCCAGCGCTGGTGAGACGCCCGACGCCATGGCCCATCGACCGAGGAGGTTCGCCCCTGCCGGGTCCAGCGCGTTGCCGATCTTCTTTGCAGTGACGTTCGCGTTCTTCTGCGCGGTCGCACCGCGTTTCGCATCGGCGAGCAACCTCGAGAACCTGATGGCCGGCTACGCGTTCATCGCCATCGTCGCGATGGGCCAGGCGTTTGCGATCATCGTGCGCGGAATCGACCTTTCGGTCGGGGCGATCGTCGCGCTGGCGGCCATGGTGGCGCTGGATGCGTCGCTGCTGCTGCAGCTGCCCGGCTGGGCGGTGCTGCTCCTGGCGGTCACGGTCGCCACGCTGGCCGGCGCGGTCAACGGCCTGCTCGTCGCCGGCCTGGGCCTGCAGCCCTTCATCGCGACGCTGGCCACGCTCGCGGCCTACCGCGGCCTCGTGTTCGCGATCTCGGGTCGCCAGCTGATGCCCGAGCTGTCGACCACGCCGATCACCGACCCCTGGATCATCGGGCTGGAGACCTTCTTCGACCTCGGCAGCGCGCTGGACCTGCCGGGCGCGCTCTCGCTGCCGGCGATTCCGATGTCGTTCGTCGTGATGCTGGTGCTGCTCGTGCTGTTCCAGACCCTGCTGTCGCGGTCGCGCTTCGGTCATGAGCTGCTCGCGATCGGCGGCAACCCCGAGGCGGCGCGGCTGGCGGGCATCCCGGTCGCGCGTGGCGTCGTGCTGGCCTACACCCTGAGCGGGTTGTGCGCGGGCATCGCGGCGCTGCTGCTGCTGGCTCGCCTGACCACCGCGACGGAGTCGCTGGGCAACGGCCTCGAACTGACGGCGATCGCCGGCGCGGTGATCGGAGGGGTCAGCGTGCGCGGCGGCAGCGGCTCGCTGTGGGGACCCGTGCTCGGCACCTTCCTGCTCGGTGTGGTGCTGCTGGGGCTCACGCTGTACGGCATCTCGCAGTTCGTGCAGCAGATCCTCACCGGCGCGGTCCTGCTCGCGGCGGTGGCGCACGCCCGCTGGCTCGTGCGACGGCATGCCGCGGACCACGCCACCTAGCATGGAACGCGGGCTCGCTCAGGTCGTTCGCCGCTCCCTGCTGCGGGACTGACATGGATGCCGCATCGCCGATCCGCGCCCGTGCCGTCACCAAGACCTACGGCACGCAGACGGTGCTGCAGCCGACCGACTTCACGGTCGCCGCGGGCGAGGTGCGCGCGCTGGTCGGCTCGAACGGCGCGGGCAAGTCGACGCTGCTGAAGATCCTGGCCGGCGCCATCGCGCCCAGCGGCGGGCAGGTGGAGATCTGCGGCGAAGCCGCGCCCCTGGGCAGGCCGACGGAGATGCTGCGGCGCGGCGTCGCGTGCATCTATCAGCACTCGAACCTCGTGCCGCAGATGTCGGTGCTCGACAACCTGTACCTCGGCCGCGTCCCCACCCGCCGACTCGGGCTCCTCGACCGCCGGCGGCTGCGCGACGATGCGCGCGCGCTGCTGGCGCGCCACCACATCGATCTCGACCTCGACGTGCCGGTCGCGGAACTGCCGACCGTGAAGCAGAAGGAAGTCGAGATCCTCAAGGCGCTCGCCCTGGAGGCACGCGTGCTGTTGATGGACGAGCCGACCGGCTGGCTGTCGGTGGCCGACGTCGCGCGACTGCACGCGACGATTCGCCACCTGCGCTCGCGGGGAGTCGCCATCGTCTACACGAGCCACATGCTCGACGAGGTGTTCTCCGTGTGCGACACGGTCACGGTGATGCGTGACGGCCGCGTGGTCGCCGATGCGCCGATCGGGACGATGGACCGGGCGGGCCTGGTGCGCCACATGGTGGGCGACGTTCTCGCACGCGACAGCCGCAGCGGCAGCGCCTGGCCCGCGCCGGCCCAGCGGACAGGCCCGCCGCGGCTGCGCTGCGCCGGCATGTCCCGCCGGGCCCTGTTCCGCGACATCGACCTCGACGTGCACGGCGGAGAGATCGTATGCGTCACCGGTCTGGTCGGCTCGAAGCGGACCGAGCTGATGCGCGCGATCTTCGGCGCCGATCGTCTGGATGCCGGCACGCTCGAGCTCGACGGCCGCCCGGTCGTCCTCCACTCCCCGCGCGAGGCCATCGCGCACGGGATCGGATTCGTCCCCGAGGATCGCCATCGCGAGGGCCTGCTGCTGAACCTGTCGGTGGCCGAAAACCTGGTGCTCGCGACGGTCAACCGCTGCAGCCGCAGCGGCCTGCTCGTCGCGGCGCGCGTGCGCGAGACGGCCCAGCGGTGGATCGCCGCATTGAACGTGCAGCCGCCGGCGCCGAGCCGCCTGGTGCGATCGCTGTCCGGCGGCAACCAGCAGAAGGTGCTGCTCGGAAAGTGGCTGGAGCTGCAGCCGCGGGTGCTCATCCTCGACGAGCCCACGGTCGGTGTGGACGTGGGGGCGAAGGCGGAGATCTACGCCACGCTGCGCGCCGAGCGCACGCGCGGCACCGCGATCCTCGTCGTCTCCTCGGACCTCGAGGAAGTGATGGCGATCGCCGATCGCATCGTCGTGATGGCCGAGGGCCGCATCGTGCGAACCCGCGATGCACGACACACGAGCATTGCCGAACTGGTGGCCGATTTCGGAGCGGCGCCGGCATGAGCGCCATCGCCATGCCCGGCATGCGTGATCCGGTCTGGCGCCGGCGGCTGGCCGCGTCGGCCTTGCCGCTCGCCGCGGCGGCGGCAGTCGCGCTGTTCGCATGGATCCAGCCGGCATTTCTCGGCGCCGACAACCTCGTCGGCATCCTGCGTCAGGTGGCGATCGTCGGGATCATGGCGTCGGCGATGACCTTCGTGATCATGACCGGCGGCATCGACCTGTCGATCGGGCCCGTGCTGGCCCTGTCGGGACTGGTCGCCGTGCTGTCGCTCGACGCGGGGCTCGGGCTGCCGATCGCGCTCGCGCTGTCGCTGGGCCTGGGCCTGGCGATCGGCCTGTGCAGCGGCGGGCTCATTGCGCTGGGCGGACTGCCGCCGATCATCGTCACGCTGGCCATGCTGAGCATCGTGCGCGGCTCGGCGCTGCTCCTGGGTGGGCCGGACTTGCACGCGGTGCGCGGGCAGCCGGCCTTCAGCTTCATCGGCACCGGCAGCATCGCCGGCCTGCCATTCTCGGTGTGGCTGTTCGGCGCCGTGGCGGCCACGCTGGTCTTCGTGCAGCGCCGCAGCGCGCTCGGCCTGAGGGTCACCGCCATCGGCGACAACGAACGCGTCGCGTGGCTCAGCGGCCATCGCACGCGGCAGACGACGATGTCGCTGTACGGCCTGAGTGGCTTGTGCGCCGCCCTTGCCGGCGTGATCCTGGCGTCCCAGGTGCACACCGGCTCGGCGACCTACGGCGAGTTCGGCACCGAGCTCGACGTCATCGCCGCGGTGGTGCTGGGCGGCACCCAGCTCAGCGGCGGGCGCGGATCGGTGGCGCGCACGGTGCTCGGGGTGCTCTTCCTCGGCGCACTCAACAACGCGATGAACATCCTCGACGTTCCGATAGACCTTCAGCTCATCGCCAAGGGTGTGATCATCGCGACCGCGCTCGGCCTGGGACGCCTGCGCTCGTGACGCCGAACCCCTTCCTCTGCCTGCCGCGGGCGCGGCCGGCAAGGTCCGCGGCGATCCGTCCGGCGAAGCACCCGTCCCGCGGCTGTCGCTATCATGGTCAGGCCAATTCGGGGCGCCCATTGCCATGTCAGTTCAGTTCAAGCAAGTCGAACCTCGCCGCCTCTATCAGCAGATCGCGGACCAGATCCGCGAGCTGATTCAGCAGGGCGGCTTCGACGTCGGCACCCGTTTGCCTCCCGAGCGCGATCTGGCACAGCAGCTGGGCGTGTCGCGGCCGTCGCTGCGCGAGGCCCTGATTGCGCTGGACGTCGAAGGCAGCGTCGAGATCCGCAGCGGCTCGGGGGTGTACGTGTGCACGCCGCCCGAGCGGCCGGCGCGCGAGCCGGTAGCGCTGGGCGAGAGTCCGAGCGAGCTCATGCAGGCGCGTGCCGCGCTGGAGGGCTCGGTCGTCGTGCTGGCCTGCGCACGCGTCACCCCGCAAGCGCTCGAGCGCCTGCGCGGCATCGTGAACGACATGCGTGCCGAGGTCACCCGTCGGCGGGCACCGATCGAACCGGACCGGCTGTTCCACCTCACGGTGGCGGAGATGACCGGCAATTCGGTCCTGGTGCGCCTGGTGGGCGACCTGTTCGACGAGCGCCACAGTCCGATCTCCACCAAGCTGCGCTCGCGCTACGAGAACACGCGCACCTGGAACATGGCCGTGAAAGAGCACGAGGCGGTGCTTCGAGCACTGGAGGCACGCGATCCGCTGGCCGCCGAATCGGCGATGCGTTCGCATCTGAAGATGTCCGAGGAGCGGTGGGTCGGCGGCTGACGGATGCGGCCGACGGCGGCATCCTCGTTGCGGGCATCACCGACCACGAACACCGCATCGCTGCCGTCCCTGCGCTCACACGCTCGCGCTGCTGTCGGCCGTCCCGCCGCGTGCAGGCGCGGGGCGGGCGTGCGCTGCCTGGGCCACGGACCGGTTGCGGTAGCGCGTGAACTGCTGATCGGCCAGCACCCCGATCAGGATCACCGAGCCCATCACCGCGAAGTTCAGCGAACTCGGAATGCCCAGCAGGTTGACCAGGTTCTGCAGCACCTGCAGCAGGATGGTGCCGAGCACGACGCCGAGGATGGACCCTTCCCCGCCGCGCAGCGAGAAGCCGCCGAGGACCGCTGCCGCGATCGCGTAGAGCTCGTAGAAGTTGCCGTGCACGGCCGGGGCGATCGAACGCGTGTACATCGCCAGCACGATCGCGGCGAGCGCCGAGAGCCCACAGCAGATCACATAGGCAGCGATGGTGATGCGGCCGGTGGCGATCCCCGAATAGCGGGCCGCCTCCTCGTTCTTGCCGATCGCGAACAGGTAGCGGCCGAGCACCGACCGGTGCAGCACCACGCCGGCGAGCAGCGTGACCACCGCCAGCGCGATCAGCGTGTGCGGCACCGCGATCGTCGGTCCCTCGTGCCCGAACAGCCGCGCGAGCGGCGCGAAGACCTCCGACCGGCCGGCCGTCAGCCACTCCAGCGTGGGAAAGCTGGCGCCGAACCCGAAGCCGACCGTCGCGTCCTCGGTGTAGTAGCGCGCCGTGCCGCGGTAGATCAGCAGCGCGCACAGTGTCACCACGAAAGGCTGCATGCCGACCTTGGCGACCAGCACGCCATGGACCAGACCCATCAGCATGCCCGCGCCGATCACGATCACCACCGCGACCGCCCAGTGCACGTTCATGTTGACGATCAGGTCGATGAACAGCACGCCCAGCAGCGCGACGATCGCACCGACCGACAACTCGATGCCGCCGGTGAGGATCACGAAGGCCTGGGCGACCGCGAGGATGCCGAACAGACCGACCTGGTTCGCCGTGTTCGAGATGTTCCCGGCGAGCAGGAAGCGCGGATTGATGATGGCGACGACCGTGCCGACCACGAGGATCAGCACGAACAGTCCGATGTCCTTCTTGAAGATCACGTTGGCTCCTCGGATGTCGGTCCCGGCTTCAGAGTGTGGCCTCGAGGGCGCCCACGGCCAGCCTGAGGACGTTGTGCTCGCTGAACTCGGCCCGGTCGAGGATGCCGCTGATGCTTCCTTCGTGCATCACCGCGATGCGGTCGCACACGCCGATCACCTCCTCCATGTCGGAGGAGATCATCAGGATGGCCACACCCGCGTCGGCCAGGTCCCGCAACAATCCATAGATGTCGCTCTTGCTGCCGACGTCGATGCCGCGCGTCGGCTCGTCGAGCACGATCACACGCGGGTTCATCGACAGCCACTTGGCCAGCACGACCTTCTGCTGGTTGCCGCCCGACAGCACGCCTGCGGCGGTGCCGACGTCGGGGACGCGGATGCCCAGGCTCTTCTTCTGGCGTTCCGCGTTCAGCCGCTCGGCCGCCACGGCGACCAGCATGCCCGGGGCGTACGACCGCAGGTTGGGCAGCGAGATGTTCTCGGCGACCGACACGTCGAGCAGCAGGCCCGCGCGCTTGCGATCCTCGGGCACCAGATACAGCCCCCGTTCGATCGCCGAGCGCGGGCGGCCCGCCGTGATGGGGGTGCCGGCGACCCGCACCGTGCCCGCGAGAAGCCGGTCGATGCCGAAAAGCGCCCGCGCCAGCTCGGTGCGCCCCGATCCCACGAGGCCCGCGAGTCCCAGGATCTCGCCCTGGCGCACCGTCAGCGTGACCGTCTTGTCGGGGTAGGTTCGGGTGCGCGCATCGACGACCTCGAGCGCCTGCCCCGCCGGGGGGCGCGCAGGCGGCCGGTAGGTCCCCTTCAGCTCGCGCCCGACCATCAGCCGGATCATCGCGGCGTGGCGCACGTGCTCGCGGCTCAGCTCGCCTGCGACAGTGCCGTCGCGCAGCACGATGACGCGGTCCGCGCAGCGCTCCACCTCGCCGAGGCGGTGCGAGATGAAGATGACGCTCACGCCGTCGGCCTTCAGTCCGGCAATGACCCGCAGCAGACGCTCCGTCTCCGTGATGGTGAGGCTCGACGTCGGCTCGTCCATGATCACCAGTCGCGCCTCCAGCGAGAGCGCCTTGACGATCTCCACCAGCTGCCGTTGGGCGAGCGACAGGGTCTCGACCATGGTGTCGGGACCGAAGTCGCAGCCCAGCCGCTCCAGCAGGGGCCGCACGCGCCGCTGCAGTTCCCGCGTGTCGACGAGCTTCAGGAAGCTGCCCTTGAGCATCTCGCGGCCGATGAACACGTTCGCCGCGACATCCAGGTTCTCGAACAGGTTGAGTTCCTGGTGGACGAACGCGATGCCGGTCGCCATCGCGTCGTGCACGGTCAGCGACTGGCGGTCGACGCCGTCGGTGCGGATGACGCCGGCGTCCGGTGCGACCACGCCACCGAGCACCTTCATCAGCGTCGACTTGCCGGCGCCGTTCTCGCCGACCAGGCCGATCACCTCGCCCGGGCAGACGGACAGGCTCACCGCGTTCAGCGCGAGGACCCCCGGATACGTCTTCCGGATGCCGATCAGCTCGAGGAATGGACTGGTCATCTCGATGTCGATCGCCGTGCCGTGCAGGCCTGCGGAACCGCGGCGCGCCGGCAGCGCCGGCGCGCGCGGTTCCGCACCCTGCCGGCCTACTTGCCCATCATCTGCTTCAGGTTCGCGGTGAAGGCGTCGACGTTCGACTTGTCGATCACTTTGCCCGGCACGATGATGATCCCGTCCTTCGGGATGCCGGACTTGTTGCCCTCGAGATAGGCGGCCATCAGCTTCATGCCCTGGTAGCCCCACTCGAACGGCTGCTGCACGACCGTGCCGACGATGCTGCCTTCCTTCACGCCACCCAGGGTGATGGGGTCTTCGTCGAAGCCGATCACCTTGATCTTGCCGAGCTTGCCGGTCTCCTTCAGCACCTCGTAGATGCGCGGCGTGTTGTACGAATAGAAGCCCACGAGGCAGGCGATGTCGGGGTTCGCCGCCAGCGCGTCCTCGACATTGCGCTTGGCGCGGCCCTGGTCGATCTCGTCGCCGCGCACGTCGATCATCTCGACCTTGGAGCCCTTGATCGTTTCCTTCACGCCCTGGATGCGCTCGCGCGCGTTGTCGGCGCCGAGCAGGCCGACGAAGCCGATGCACTTGCCGCCTTGCGGCAGCGCCTTGAGCATCAGCTTGCCCGCGTCCTTGCCGAGGTCGACGTTCGACGAGCCGATGTAGGCCACGCGCTTGGACTGCGCCGCGTCGGAGTCGGTGGTGAAGATCAGCGTCTGTCCGGCGAGCTTGTTGAGGCCGTCGACCTGGTTCTTCGGGTCGACCGCGCTCACCATGATGCCGGCGGCGCCCGCGGCCACCAGGTCCTCCATCAGCCGCTGCTGCGCTGCGGCGGAGGCCTGTTCCGGGTACTTGAACTGCAGGCCGTACTTCGGCAGCTCGCCCTGCGCCTTCTTCACGCCGGCCTCGGCAATCTTCCAGAAGTCGGACGCGCCGTTCACCACGAAGACCAGGTTCTTCTTGCTCTGAGCCGTCGAGACACCCGCAGCGCACAACCCGACGGCCAGGGCGACGATCGTTGTCCTGCGGCTCAGAATCGCTTTCCAAGCGAGTTTCATGGGGCCATCTCCTCGTTCCTGTTACTGCAGGCAACCCGCCTGCGGGGATGTCGGACTGGTCAGACCAGTTTCACACCGGAGGGCCATTTGGCCCGACAAATGAGGTGCGCACCTCAGGGAATCTCCCGAGTGCGCACGGCTGCCTGGGTCAGGCCCAATCGACGTACGGGTTCGGCCTGACCGATAACCGCGTCGGCACCTGTTCTCATGACACCGACACCCTCCCCTCTCATCCTCGTCACCGGCGCCGCCGGCAAGGTCGGTCGCGCCTTCATCGCCCGCCTGCTCGGCGAACAGGCCTTCGCCCACTGGCGGGTGCGCGCGCTGTGCCACCAGAGGCCGCTGCCCGCCCACGAGCGGATCGAGTCGGTGTTCGGCGCCATCCAGGACCGCGCGGCCGTTCTGCAGGCCGTGGCGGGCGTCACCCACGTGCTCCACCTGGCGACCAGCAAGGAGACGCCCGATGACGTGATGGACGTGTCGGTCAAGGGCCTGTTCTGGCTGCTCGAGGCCTGCCGCGCGAGCCCGACCTTCCGGCAGTTCATCCTGATCGGCGGCGATGCGGCGGTCGGGCACTTCCACTACCCGCATCCGGTACCGGTCGTGGAGACCCAGCCGCACAGCGCCTACCCCGGCTGCTATGCGCTGTCGAAGGTGCTCGAGGAGACCATGCTGCAGCAGTACTACGTTCAGTACGGGCTGAACGGCTGCTGCCTGCGCGCGCCCTGGATCCTGGAGAAGGACGACCTGCGCTTTCACCTGAGCTTCGGCCCCGACGTGTTCGGTGCGCCGCGCTGGTGCGACCTGGTCGGGGCCGAGGCCGCGGCCGAGCACGCCCGACGCGGCTCGATTCCGGTGCTGCTCGACCCGGCGGGCGCGGGCCTGCTGCGCAACTTCGTGCATGTCGACGACCTCGTCGGCGCGATCCTCGCCGCGATCGACGAGCCGCGAGCGCGCCACCAGCTGATGAACGTGTGCATGGACGAGCCGGTCGACTACCTGCGCCTGGGCGACTACCTGGCGCGCACCCGCGGCTGCCCGCTGGTGCCGATCCGCGAGCGCTACCACTCGACCTGGCTCGACAACAGCAAGGCGCGCTTCCTGCTGCGCTGGCGGCCGCAGTACGACCTGGAGCGCCTGGTCGATGCGGCGTGGGCGTACGAGCGGGCGCCCGACGATCCCCGCCGCATCTGGTATCCGGGCTGAGAAGCTTGCGCGGCAAGCTCCTCGGCCCGGGCCGGGCCTATGCACGACTCCCCCAAGCCCTCTCCGCGAGGGGGCTGGGGAGCAGTGCGGACAGCGCAGCCGGGAGACTGCGCGGCCAAGCCGCGCAGTCTCCCAACTCAGAACGGCGAGTCCGGGAAGTAGTACTTCTTTGCATTGTCCTTGGTGATCAGGACGGACGGGATGATCGTCTTCTCGGGCAGCGGATCGCCCTTGGCGCGCGCGCGGGCCGTGAGCTTCATCGCATCGGCGATCATGCTCGGCGAGTAGGTCACGTCGGCGGTGACGAGCTTGTCGCCGTCCATCACCTTCTTGATGTACTCCTTGGAGCCTGCGCCGCCGAGCACGAGCTTGACGTCGCTGCGCTTGGCCTGCGCAATCGCCTTCTGCACGCCGACGGCCATGTCGTCGTCCGAGGCCCAGACCGCGTCGATCTGCTTGAAGCGCGTCAGGTAGTCCTGCATCACCTTGAACGCGTCGTCGCGGTTCCAGTTGCCGTGCTTCGCGTCGAGAACCTTGATGCCGGGGTGCTCCTTCATCACGGCATTGAAGGCGTCGACCCGCTCGTTGTCGATGACCGTCGGGATGCCGCGCAGGACGACGACGTTGCCCTTGCCGCCGATCGCCTTCGCGAGGTATTCCCCCGACACCTTGCCGAAGCCGGGGTTGTCGCCCGCGACGTAGGCGTTCTGCGCATTGGGGTCGGTCAGGCCGCGGTCCACCACGGTCACGAACACGCCCTTGTTCTTCACCTGCGCCACCGGCTGCGTCAGCGGCGCCGACTCGAAAGGCAGGATCACGAGCGTGTCGATCTGGTTCACGGTGGCCAGATCCTGCACCTGGTTGGCCTGCTCCGAAGCGGAGCCGGCGGTCTTCACCATCACCTTCAGGCCCGGGATTTCCTTTTCGAGCTCGGCCCCGGCCCGCTTGGCCCAGTACACGACGCCGCCGGTCCATCCGTGCGTCGCGGCCGGGATGGACACGCCCATGACGACCTTCTTCTGGGCCCACGCCGGCTGGGCGGTCAACGAAACCATGGCGGTCAGTGCCAGCGCGGCACCTGTAAAGAGTCTGCGATGCATGTTGTCTCCGGATCTTCAGTTGGACAGGAACTTCTTCGGGGCCGCGAATCGCGCCGCGCTCCCCGGCCGCATCAGCGCCGCCCTCGCTGGAGGAAGGCCACGATGATGATCACCACCCCCTGCACCGCCGCGTTCAGGTACACGCTGATGATGCTGGTCAGGTTCAGGATGTTGCTGATGACGGACAGCAGCACGGCGCCCACGACGGTGCCGAACACGCTGCCGCTGCCGCCCTTGAGCACGGTGCCGCCGACGATCACCGCGGCGATCGCCTCCAGCTCCCACAGGAGGCCCGTGGTCGGCGATGCCGACCCGAGCCGCGGCACGTAAAGCACGGTGGCCACGCCGACGCAGGCGCCGAGCAGAACGTACGAGACGATCTTCACGCGGTCGACCGACACCGCCGCGTACCGCGCGACCTGCTCGTTGCTGCCGATCGCCTGCACGTAGCGACCGTAGCGCGTGCCGTTGAGCAGGAAGCCTCCGGCGAAGGCGACGAACGCGAAGACATAGATCGGCACCGGCAAGCCGAGCAGGCTGCCGTAGTAGACCGGTGCGTAGGTGTCGGCGAGCGTGCCATCGAGGGTGATCGCCCCGCCGTCGGCCAGCCAGGTCAGCACCGCGCGGAAGATGCCCAGGGTGCCGAGCGTGACGATGAAGGGCTCGATGCTGCCCTTGGTGATCAGCAGGCCGTGCGCCAGGCCGAAGAGCACGCCCATCGCGACGGCGGCCGCCAGGCCGGTCAGCACCACGGTCACCGGCGAGCCGAGGTGCGGCGCGAGCGCATTCATCAGCAGGATTTCCGCACCGGCGATCAGCGCCGCCATCGAGCCGACCGACAGGTCGATGCCGCCGCCGATGATCACGAAACACATGCCCACTGCGATGATGCCGATGAACGCCGTGCGGGTGAGCACGTTCATCACGTTGTCCCAGGCGCCGAAATCCGAATTGAGCAGCTGGCCGGCGATGCAGACGAGCACGAGGCCGATCAGCGGCCGCGCGCCGACCAGCTGGCGCCCGAACCGGCGAGCGAGCGGCCGCCTGACCGCGGCGCCGGCATCGACGTCAGGCTCGAGCGGCGAGGCGACGACGGTGTCAATGGGTGCCTGTGACATGCGCGATGAGCTCCTCTTCGGTCAATTGCGCGGCGCTCAGCGTCGCTTGCACGCGCCCGGCCCGCATCACGATCACGCGGTGGCACAAGCCGATCAGCTCGACCAGCTCGGACGAGACGACGACGATGCCGCGGCCTTCGTCCGCGAGGCGGCGGATCAGAAAGTAGATGTCGCGCTTGGCACCGACGTCGACCCCGCGCGTCGGCTCGTCGAGCACGACGACGCGCGGACCCGGCTGCAGCACCTTGGCGATCGCCAGCTTCTGCTGGTTGCCGCCCGACAGGGACGACGCCGGCGCATCGAGGTCGTTGCAGCGGATGCCGAAGTCGGCCACCGCCTGCTGCAGCGCGCGCTGCTCGGAGCCATGGTCGAGCCACGGGCGGGCGTGACGGTCCAGGTCCATCAGCGTGACGTTGTCCAGCAGCGGCAGCCGCACGTGCAGCCCGCGGCCCTTGCGGTCCTCGCTGAGATAGGTCAGGCCGTGCTGCGCCGCCTGCTTCGGCGTGGCAAAGCGCACCGGCACGCCGGCCAGCCGCACCTCCCCGCCGCGGCTGGGCCGCAGCCCGAACAGCCCCTCGAACAGCTCGGTGCGGCCTGCGCCGACCAGCCCGGCGAAGCCGAGGATCTCGCCCGGGCGCAGGTCGAAGCTCACGTCGTGGGCCCAGCCGGGCACCGACAGCCCCTGCACCTCCAGCAATGGCGGGCCGTCCGGCGCCGGGGCCTTGGGCGGGAACATGTCCGACAGCTCGCGGCCGACCATGAGGTTGGCCATCTGATGGCGCGAGACGCTCGACGTCGGCGCGCGCGCGACGAAGCGGCCGTCGCGCATCACGACGACCTCGTCGGTGATGCGCTCGACCTCGTCGAGCTTGTGCGAGATGTAGACGATGGCCACGCCTTGCGCGCGCAGGCGCCGGATGAGTGCGAACAGGCGCTCGGTCTCGGTCGGCGTCAGCGTCGCGGTCGGCTCGTCCATCACCAGCAGCCGCGCGCGTCGCGACACCGCCTTCGCGATCTCCACCAACTGCTTCTCGGCGACGATCAGGTCGCGCGTGCGGGTGTCGGGGTCGAGGGCCAGCCCGATCTGCTGCAACGCCTGCGCGGCCTCGCGGCGCATCGCGGCGTTGTCGAGGCGCCAGCCGCGCACTCGCTCCTGGCCGAGGAACATGTTCTGCGCGACGGTCAGATCGTCGGCCAGGTTGAACTCCTGGTGGATCATCACGATGCCGGCCGCCTCGGCCGCGCGCGAATCCGCGAAGTGCCGAGGCTGTCCGTCGATCAGCAAGTCGCCGCCGCTCATGGTCTCGTAGCCGGCGAGGATCTTCATCAGCGTCGATTTGCCCGCACCGTTCTCGCCCAGCAGGCCGACGACCCGGCCAGGCTCGAGGTCGAAGCTCACGCCATGCAGCACGCGCACGGGCCCGAAGGCCTTCACGATCCCGCGGAAGCTGACCTGGAGTGCCACGGCGCGAGCCTTGCCGGCACTACAGCCGCACCCAGCGGCCGCCTTCGGCCGAGGAGCGCAGCGCAGCCTCGATGAATGCCAGGCCGTCGATGCCGTCGGCCATCGTCGGGAAGTCGACCCCCGCGGGGACCGGCTGGCCGGAGCGCACGGCGCGGATCGCCTGGGCGATCTCGGAATAGATCGTTGCGAAGGCTTCGAGGTAGCCCTCCGGATGGCCCGACGGCAGGCGGGTGACCCGCTGCCCGTCGGACAACGTTGCCGACGTGCCGCGGGCCACCGTGCGCACCGGCTCTCCGAACGGCGAGTACCGCAGCTGGTTCGGGTGCTCCTGCGCCCACTCGAGGCCGCCGCGGCTGCCGTACACGCGCAGCCGCAGCGCGTTCTCGTTGCCGGGCGCCACCTGGCTGGCCCACAGGGCGCCGCGGGCGCCGTTGGCCAGTCGCAGCATCACCTGCACGTTGTCGTCGAGCGCCCGGCCGTCGACGAAGGTGCTGAGCTCGGCTGCGAGCTCGACGGTCTTCAGCCCGGTCACATAGTTCAGCAGGTTGAACGCGTGGGTGCCGATGTCGCCGATGCAGCCGCCGGCGCCGGAGCGCTTCGGGTCGGTGCGCCAGGCCGCCTGCTTCTGACCGGTGGCCTCCAGCCGCTCCGTCAGCCAGTCCTGCGCGTACTCGACCTGGACCACGCGGACATCGCCCAGCGCACCGTCGCGCACCAGCTGGCGCGCATGCCGCACCATGGGGTAGCCGGTGTAGTTGTGCGTCACCGCGAACAGCCTGCCCGTCTCCTGCACGAGAGCATCCAGGCGCTGCGCGTCGGCGAGCGTCGTCGTCACGGGTTTGTCGCAGATGACATGGATGCCCGCGCGCAGGAACGCCTCGGCCGCGGGCGCGTGCTGGTCGTTCGGCGTCACGATGGCCACCACCTCGATGCCGTCGGGACGCGCGGCCTCCTCGCGCGCCATCGTGTGGAAGTCGGGATAGGCGCGCGCCAGGCCGATGGCCTGGGCCGAGCGCAGTGCCTTGCCGGGCTCCGACGACAGCGCGCCGGCGACGAGCTCGTACTGGTCGTCCAGCCGCGCAGCGATGCGGTGCACCGCGCCGATGAACGCGCCCTCGCCCCCGCCGACCATGCCCAGGCGGATCCGCCGGCCGGCACCCGATTCGTCGCGCGATGCTTCGATCGCCATGGCCGGCTCTCCTCAGCGCCCGGCCAGGCCGAGCATGCGATCGATCTGCGCGCGGTCGGTGTGGCCGCCGGCGAAGTCGTCGAACGACTTCTCGGTGACGCGAATCATGTGGCGCTTGATGAACTCGGCGCCCTCGGCGGCGCCCGCCTCGGGATGCTTCAGCGCGCACTCCCACTCGAGCACGGCCCAGCCGTCGTAGCCGTACTGCGCCATCTTCGAGAAGATGGCGCCGAAGTCGACCTGACCGTCGCCGAGAGAACGGAAGCGGCCGGCGCGTTGCACCCACGGCTGGTAGCCCGAGTACACGCCTTGCCGTCCGGTCGGCCGGAACTCGGCGTCCTTGACGTGAAACGCCTTGATGCGCTCGTGATAGATGTCGATGAACTCGAGGTAGTCGAGCTGCTGCAGCAGGAAGTGCGACGGGTCGTAGTTGAGGCAGCAGCGCGGATGCTGGCCGACGCGCTCGAGGAACATCTCGAAGGTCGCGCCGTCGAACAGGTCCTCGCCGGGATGGAGCTCGAAGCAGACATGGCAGCCGGCATCCTCGAACGCGTCGAAGATCGGCCGCCAGCGCTTCGCGAGCTCGTCGAATGCGGCGTCGACGAGCCCGGCGGGCCGCTGCGGCCAGGGGTAGAGGTAGGGCCACGCGAGCGCGCCCGGGAAGCTCACGTTGCTCGTCAGGCCGAGATGGCGGCTGGCCTTCGCCGACAGCAGCATCTGCTGCACGGCCCAGCGCTGGCGTTCGGCGGCATTGCCGCGCACGGCGGCCGGCGCGAATGCGTCGAAGGCTTCGTCGTAGGCGGGATGCACCGCCACCAGCTGGCCCTGCAGGTGCGTCCCCAGCTCGGTGACCTCGACGCCGTTCGCCTTCGCGATGCCCTTGATCTCGTCGCAGTAGGTTCGCGACTCCGCGGCGCGCTGCAGGTCGAACAGCCGCGCGTCCCATGACGGGATCTGCACGCCCCGGAAGCCGAGCTGGCCCGCCCAGCGCGTGATCGCGTCCCAGGAGCTGAACGGTGCGTCATCGCCCGCGAACTGGGCGAGGTAGATGCCCGGTCCCTTGAGGTTGCTGGCCATGAGGTTCTCCTTCGTGGTGCCTGGTTGGAGGCGGGGGTCAGAGGTAGCTCGCGACCAGATGCTCCAGCCGCTCCTGCCGCGACGAACGCGGCTGCGGCTCGATGCCGCGGCGCTCGACGTCGCGCGCCAGCTCCTCGAGGGACACGCCGCCGTCGAGGATCGCTCTCCCGCGCTCGCCGTCCCAGCCGGCGTAGCGCGCGTCGATGTGCCGCTGCAGCGCGCCGTCGATGACCATCTTCTCGGCGATCAGCAGCGCGCGCGCGCAGACGTCCATCGCGCCGGCGTGTGCCCACACGAGATCGTCGGGTTCGATCGACTGGCGACGCAGCTTGGCGTCGAAGTTCAGCCCGCCGGCGCCGATGCCGCCTCCACGCAGCACGTGGTACAGCGCGAGCGCGACCTGCTGCACGTTGTGCGGGAACTGGTCGGTGTCCCAGCCGAGCATCTCGTCGCCGCGGTTCATGTCCAGCGAACCGAAGATGCCGAGCGCCTGGGCCAGCACGATCTCGTGCTCGTAGGTGTGACCTGCGAGCAGCGCGTGGTTCTGCTCGATGTTCACCTTCACCTCGTGCTCGAGGCCGTAGGTGCGCAGGAAGCCGTGCACCGCGGCAACGTCGAAGTCGTACTGGTGCTTGGTCGGCTCCGCCGGCTTGGGCTCGATGAGGATCTGGCCCTTGAAGCCGATCCGATGCTTGTGGTCCACGACCATCGACAGGAAGCGCCCCATCTGCGCGAGCTCCCGCTTCAGGTCGGTGTTGAGCAGGGTCTCGTAGCCTTCGCGGCCGCCCCAGAGCACGTAGTTCGCGCCGCCCAGTCGATGCGTCACCTCGAGCACGTTGCGCACCTGGGCTGCGGCGTACGCGAAGACTTCGGGATCGGGATTCGTGGCGGCGCCCGCCATGTAGCGCGGATGCGAGAACAGGTTGGCCGTGCCCCACAGCAGCTTGACGCCGGTGTCGGCCATCTTGCGCTCGAAGACATCGGCGACGCGGCGCACGTTGTCGTTCGACTCGGCCAGCGTGCGGCCCTCGGGGGCGATGTCGCGGTCGTGGAAGGTGAAGAACGGCACGTCCAGCACCTGAAAGAGCTCGAAGGCGACGTCGGCCTTGTGCAGCGCCTGCTCCATCGGGCTTCCGCCGGCGTGCCATGGCCGCGCGAACGTGGCGTCGCCGAACGGGTCGGTGCCGGTGCCGACGAAGCTGTGCCAGTAGCAGGCCGCGAAGCGCAGCTGGTCCTCCATGCGGCGGCCGAGCACCATCCGGTCCTTGTCGTACCAGCGGTAGGCGAAGGGCTCGTCATCGCTCGACGTGAAGCCGTCGCCGCGGAAGCGCAGCGCCTTCGAGAAAGAGAAATAGGGACCGTGGGGTCCGGTGTGCAGAGCAGAGGATGTCGCAGTCATGGCACGGAGTCCGAAGCTGTGAAGGCAGGTGAAGAAGAGCCGGGAACCCGGCGCGCGAGGGCATAGAGCTGTGACCACCCCGCGCTCGATTCGTCATAGCGCTGAACGAGCGCAGGCCGGGGCTCGAAGACGCGGCTGGCGGGCTGCCGCGGAAAGTCGCTGCGGCCGGTGAGCGCCGCCTGCGCGAGCCGCGCGGCGCCCAGCGCGGGGCCGTGCGATGCGTCGTCGATGCGGCGCAGCGGGATGTTGAGCATGCTCGCCAGCAGATCGCACCACAGGTTCGAGCGTGCACCGCCGCCGATCACGTCCGCGATCTCGATGTGCGTGCCGGCGCCGGCGAGCGCGTCGCGCGCATCGCGAAAGGCATGGGCAACGCCCTCGAGCACGGCCTGCGTCATCTGCTGGCGGGACGTCCCGGCGGCGAGATTCAGGAAGGCGCCGCGGACCGTGGCGTCGTTGTGCGGCGTGCGCTCGCCGCTCAGATACGGGAGGAACCGGCACGGCGCAGGCGCGTCCACCTGCGCGGGCAGCTCGGCGAGGAGTCGGTGCTCGTCGCTGCCCGTGCACGCGGCCCACCAGCTGAGCGAGGCCGCGGCGCTGAGCAGCACGCCCATCTGGTGCCAGGTCCGGGGCACCGAGTGGCAGAAGGCATGCACGCCGCGGTCGGGCGCCGGGGCATGGTGCGCGGTGGTCACCCACAACACGCCTGACGTGCCGAGCGAGAGGAAGGCATCACCCGGATTCACGGCCCCCAGCGCCACCGCGCCGGCCGCGTTGTCGCCGGCGCCGCCGGCGATGATGGGCGGTTGCGCGAAGCCCCAGCGCTTGACCCAGGGCGCGCGCAACTCTCCGGCCCGCATCGTGCCTTCGACCAGGCGCGGCATCTGCGACTCGTCGAGGCCGCACGCCGCCAGCATGTCGGCGGACCAGCGCCGCGCCGCCACGTCGAGCCACAGGGTGCCCGACGCATCGGACATGTCCTCGATCGCCTCGCCGCACAGCCGCCAGCGCAGCCATGCCTTGGGCAGCAGCACGAGGCGCGTGCGCGCAAACACCTCCGGCTCGTGCCGACGGACCCACAGCAGCTTCGGCGCGGTGAAGCCCGGCATCGCGGCGTTGCCGGTGATCGCGCGCAAGGCTGGCACTGCGGCCTCGAGCTCGGCGCATTGTGGCGCGCTGCGACCGTCGTCCCAGAGGATGCAGGGACGCAGCACCTCGCCCTCTTCATCGAGCAGCGTGGCGCCGTGCATGTGGCCCGCGAGCCCGATGGCGCGCACCGCGCTCAAGGTCGCCGGGCGCTCGGCCGCCAGCGCATCGAGGCAGGCGCATGTCGCGGTCCACCAGTCCTCGGGTGCCTGCTCGGACCAGCCGGGCTGCGGGCGGCTCACCGCCAGGGGCGCGTGCGCGGTGCCCAGCACACGATCGCCGTCGAGCAGCAACGCCTTCACCGCGGAGGTGCCGACGTCGATGCCCAGCGTCGGACCGGTGTGCGCGGAATGCCCGGCACTCGGAGGGGTCGTGGAAGACATGTGGTGTGCGCGATGCGGCCGCCGGGTGTGATGGCGGCCCGGACGAGATGATGAGGTACGTACCTCATTCCGGATCTGATGGTTTTCCCCAGCCATCCGCGAGAACCCATGGGAAAGCCGATGCCCTCCCCTGAGGTCCGCTACTCGCCTGGTTACCCTCGAATGCCGGCAGAAAAAAGAAGGCCCGCCACAGGGCGGGCCTTTGAAAGACACCGGCCGGGCCTTCCCTACCCCACGCCCCGCCGCTCGAGGCGAGCCGCCAGTCGCTCCAATGGACGGGGATGGCCGGTATCCACGAGATCCCGCTGCACGTGTCGCGTGCGTGCGGCGGGGGTCACTCGTTGGCGCTGCGCGAGCGCAGGCGGTCGAACAGGACCGCGATGACGATGAAGCTGCCCACGAAGGTGCCCTGCCAGAACGTGCTGACGCCCAGCAGCGTGAGGCTGTTGCGGATCACCTCGATCAGCGCGGCGCCGATCACCCCGCCCAGCGCGGTGCCGATGCCGCCGGAAAGGTTGGCTCCGCCGATCACCGACGCGGCAATGACGGTGAGTTCCATGCCCTGCCCCAGGCCGGTCGTGATGGTGCCGAGCCAGCCGACCTCGAGAATGCCTGCCAGCCCGGCGCACAGCGCGCAGAACACGTACACGCTGACCTTCATCGCCTTGACGGGCACCCCGTTCACGACGGCCGCGCGCTCGTTGCCGCCGATGGCGAAGAGGTAGCGTCCCCATCGCGTCCAGCGAAACACCAGGCTGGCGAACACGAGCAGGACCAGCAGGAAGATGAGCGGGTTGGGTATCCGAATGGGGTCGACGAACGGGAGGGCGAGCTCCACGAAGCCGCCGCCCAGCGCCAGCAGCGCCGGCTGGTCCGGGCCGAACGAGTAGACCATGCGGTTGTCCGACAGCACCATCGCGAGGCTGCGTGCGATCGACAGCATGCCGAGCGTGACGACGAAGGGCGGGACGCCGACATAGGCGATCAGCACGCCGTTGAAGGCGCCGACCGCAAGCGAGGCTCCCAGAGCAAGCGGCACGGCCAGCCAGATCGACATGCCGGCATTCATCGTCATGCCGATCACCATGCCGGACAGCACCAGCACCGCGCCGACGGACAGGTCGATGCCGCCGGTGACGATGACAGCGGTCATGCCGATCGCGATGATCGCGACGAACGCAAAGTTGCGCGCGACGTTGAACAGGTTCTGCTGCGTGGCGAACACATCGCTGGCGAGCGTCAGCGCGACAAAGGCGATCACGGCGGCCATGGAGACCCAGAAGGTCTGCTGGCCGACCATCCATGAAAACCAGTGGTGATGGGTCCGCTTGCCGATCGCCTGTTCGAGACTGACTTCCATGGGGAGGGATTTGGTCATGGCACGCACGAAGAGTGTCGGTCAGGCGGTCGCGATCGCACCGGTGATGAGGCCTGTCACCTCCTCGGGCGAGCTCTCGGCGACGGGCTTGTCGGCCACCTTCTCGCCGCGCCGCAGCACGACCACGCGGTCGGCCACCGAGAAGACATCGGGCATGCGGTGGCTGATCAGCACCACCGCGATCTGGTGGTCGCGCAGGCGACGGATGAGGCTCAGCACTTCGGCGACCTGGCGCACGCTGATCGCTGCGGTCGGCTCGTCCATCAGGACGATCTTCGGATCCGACAGCCGCGTGCGCGCGATCGCGACGGCCTGGCGCTGGCCGCCCGACATGCGGCGCACCAGGTCGCGGGGCCGCGTCTCCGACTTGAGCTCGGCGAACAGCTCGCCGGCGCGCTGGAACATCGTGCGGTAGTCGAGCCAGCGCAGCGGTCCGAATCCGCGCATGAGCTCGCGGCCGAGGAACACGTTCTCCGCCGCGCTGAGGTTGTCGCATAGCGCGAGATCCTGGTAGACGATCTCGACCCCCTGGCCGCGCGCGTCCGACGGCTTGTGGAAGTGGACGGGCCGGCCCAGCATCGTCATGGTGCCGGCGCTGGGCGGGAAATTGCCCGCAATGATCTTGACCAGCGTGGACTTGCCCGCGCCGTTGTCCCCCATCAACCCGACGACCTCGCCGGCCCGAAGGGTCAGCGAGACGTCGGTCAGCGCTCGGATCGCGCCGAAGTGCTTCGAGACGCTCGAAAGTTCCAGGATCGCCATGCTGCGCCGGATTCCTCGTTCAATTGCGCCCAGGGGCGGCGAGCGGCGCCCTGGGCGAGCCTCCCCGCCCGTATCAGATCAGGCCGGTCGGTATCACTTCGCCGGGCACTTGCCCAGGTTGGCCGGCGTGCACTCGTCCAGTCCCGTGTACAGCGGATCCGGCACGTTCTTGCCGCTGATGAGGTCGATCAGCACGGCCGGTGCGCGGTGTCCCATCTCGAACGGCCGCTGGCCGATCTGGGCATGGCTGCGTCCCGCCTTCAGTGCATCGAGCTGCGGCGGCAGCGTGTCGCCGGCGATGATGATCAGGTCCTTGGACTTGAGCTTGGCCATCACCTGGTCGGTGACCTGGGCGTAGGCCTGCGGCCCGAACTGCGCCCAGCCGCCCACCAGGATGAACGCATCGAGCTTCGGGTTCTTGGTGAACACGTCGGCCATCTGCTGGTTGGCCAGGTCGATCTGGTCGTTCGTGAACAGCGGGCAGCCCGCCACTTCGGTCCAGCCGCCATCGCCCTTCAGCTTGTCGACGCCCTTCTTGCCGCCGATGGTGTCGCGAAAGCCCGCGGCACGCGCGTTGATGTTGTCGGCCGCGACGTTGCCCAGCTGCAGGCATACGCTGCCGCCCTTCGGCTTGAGCTCCTTCAGGTGCTTGGCCATCAGCACGCCCATGTCGTAGTTGTTGGTGCCGAGGTAGGTCTTGCGCAGCGAGCGGTCGGCCGCAGCCAGGTCCGCGTCGATCGTCATGATCGGCATCTTCGGCTGCTTGGCCTTCAGCATGTTGGCCATGGCCGGCGCATTGGACGGCGAGATCGCGATGCCTGCCACGCCCTTGTTGATGAGATCCTCGACGATCTGCACCTCGCCCGCCTCGTCGGCGCTCGAGGCCGGGCCGGTGTAGAGGCAGGTGTACTCGGACTGGGGGTTCTCCTTGTTCCAGCGCGCACAGCCGTCGCCGAGGACCGTGAAGAACGGGTTGTCCAGGCCCTTGACCACCACCGCCAGCGTCTTCTTCTGTGCCCAGACCGGGCTTGCAGCGAGAAGCGCAGCCAGTGCCACACCCGCCATCTTCAGCATTGCCTTGTTCATATCGATGCTCCTGTTCGTCGTCGCGCCAGTGCGCCTTGCCTATGGTTGCCGTCGACTGCTGAACTGCTCTGCCGCGACCCTCAATGGCTGTCGCGGGGCTTCGACCCATGTCGGCTCGGCGACTTGCCTTCTTTCTCGCCGCGGCCGGACGTCGATGAAACGGCAGCGTGGCCACCACCTCATCGCGCCGAGGCATTGTGAGGTTCGCACCTCATCGTGGCGCTGGGGGTTTCCCCGAGGGTCGTGTTTGCCCGAGGGAAGGACAACCGTCGTCGTCCTCGCAACACGAGGGCAGCGTCGCCGTCGGTCGCCACCCGGTCGAGGCATGAGGACCGCACCTCATTGGGTATGATGGGAGGCATGCCTGATCCCGTTCGTACCAGCTTGCATGACGTCGCGCGCGCCGCCGGCGTGAGCCTCGCCACCGTGGATCGTGTGCTGCATGGCCGAGCAGGCGTTCGAGCACGCACCGTGGAACACGTACAGGCCGTGGTGGAGCGCCTGGGCTACCGGCCCGATCCGGCCGCCGCGCGCCTTGCGCGCAAGAGCCGCGCCCGGCTGGTGTTCGTTCTTCCATCGGGCACGAATACCTTCGTCGACATGATCGACAGTCAGGTGCACGCGCTGACGCCCTGGCTGGCCGAGCAGCGCGCCGCTGCGTCGATCCAGCGTGCGGATGTCTTTTCGCCCGAGGCGCTTGCGCTTCATCTCGGCGGCCTGCGCGGTCGCTGCGACGCGGTGGTGGTGATGGGTCTGGACCATCCGCTGGTGCGGGCGGCGATCGATGAGCTCGTCGCTCACGGCGTCGTCGTCGTCACGCTGGTCTCCGACGTGCCCGGCTCGCAGCGCAGCCGCTTCGTCGGCATCGACAACGTCACCGCCGGCCGCACCGCCGCCTCCCTGCTCGGCCGCTTCGTCGGGCCGAGACCCGGCAGCGTCGCCATCGTCATGGGAAGCCGGGCCTTGCGCGACCACGCCGAACGGCTCTTCGGGTTCGAGCGCGTCATGGCCGCCGAGTACGGCCACCTGCGCGTGCTGCCCGCCATCGAAGGCCACGATTCGTCGGAGCGCACAGAGCCGCTGGTGAACAAGCTGCTGCAACGCGAAGCCGAACTCGTGGGGCTGTACAGCATCGGCGCCGGCAACCGCGGCATCCAGGCCGCGCTCGAGCGCAGCGGCCGCGCGTCACGCATCGTCTGGATATGCCATGAGCTCACGCCCCACGCGCGCAAGGCCCTGCTCTCCGGCGTGGCCGACGCCGTCATCAACCAGGACGCCGGCCACGAAGTGCGCTCGGCGTGCCGCCTCGCGCTGGCCGCGCTGTCCGGCGAACGCGTTCTGCCCGACCAGGAACGCATCCGCCTGGACATCTTCCTGCGCGACAACATGCCCTGACCGAAGCGCGGCCCGATGCTCAGGAAGACGCGTGCCATTCGAGTGAACTTTCCGGCGAGGGCTGCGCACCGGCGCGGTCCATCGCCTCCGACAGTTGCCTCCAGGTCGGCAGCCCGTCGCAATCGCCCGGAAACTGAACCACGCGCGCGCCGATGGCGTTGCCGCGGCGGGCCGCCTGCTCGGTCGACAACCCCTGCAGAAGTGCACTGATCACGCCCACCGCGAAACCGTCGCCGGCGCCGACGGTGTCGACCACCTTCGGGACACGCCATCCCGGCACCATGCCCCGGCCGCCCGCATCCGCATGGAAGGCACCGCGTGCGCCCAGCTTGATCAGGACACGGCTCGCGCCGCGCTCGAGGTAGAAGTCCGCGATGCCCTCCTCGCCATCGCGCCCCGTGAGCAGCCGCCCCTCGGACAGGCCGGGCATCACCACATCGGCATGGGAGGCCAGCGCGTTCAGGCACTCCACCATGGCGTGCTGCGAGGGCCACAGGGCCGGACGCAGGTTCGGGTCGAAGGAAACGCTGCGACCACCGGCGCGCGCTTGCTGCGCCATGTCGAACACGAGTTCCCGCACGGCGGGGCCGAGGGCCGGACATATGCCGGTGAGGTGCAGGTGTCGCGATCCGGTGCAGTAGGCGACGGGGTTGTCCATGCAACTCAGGCGGCTCGCTGCCGAGCCACGCCGGAAGTACTCGATGCGCGGATCGACGCCGTCGGTCTCGAGCGACTTGAGCATGAAGCCTGTGGCGTGATGGTCGTCGATGCCAACCTGCGATCGATCGATCCCCTCCGATGCCAGAAAGGACAGCAGGTGGTCGCCGAAGCTGTCCTTCCCGACCTTGCTGACGTATCCCACCTTGAAGCCGAGACGACTCAATCCCACCGCCACATTGAGCTCGGCGCCGGCCGTTGCCCGCCGGAAGTGCTGAACCTCCGACAAGGCGCCAGGTTGCGTGGCGCTGAACAAGACCATGGCCTCTCCCACGGTCACGACGTCCAGCGCGGTCGTCATGGTCACGTCGACCCTCCGGTGTTCGCCAGCGCATTGCGCAACCGCGATTGCGCGACTCCGCACTGCAGTTCCCCGGCCAGCGCCACCACGGGCGCGAAGCGGCGCTGCTTCTTCTGCGCATGGTTCTGCGCGATGTCCGAGAGGCGATGCTCGAGGAAGGGATTCAGCAGCCGCTCGCGCACCTGTTCCAGGTATGCCTCGGCTTGCCTGCGCTGCCCCAGGGCGGCGAACACCGGCAGCACTTCCTCGTCCCACAGCGATTCGAGCTGCGGGCGCAAGACGGCGTCGTTCATTGCCATGCGGACCGTTTCATCCTGAGCGCGTCGGTCCATCAGCCAGCGTTCAGCCAGAAAGCTGTGGCCGCCATTCAGCAGGAACAGCTTCAGGCGCTCGTGGCGCTGGAGGTCATTGGTCAGCAGGATGTCCTCGTGGGCGCACGGCAGCACCAGGCCGGGCTGACGTTCGACGGCCCACAGGGCATAGGGCTCGGCCACTGCGCCGACCGGGTGCAAGGCCTCGGACACGATGCGGTCCACCAGCGAGTTGGCCCAGAGGCAATGCCGGCCCAGCCAGACGATGAATTCGGCCTCGAGCTGCCACTGGGCGGCCAATCCCCGCACGAGGTCGCGCAGCACATCGCCGTTGCGCTCGATGAGCTCGCAAGGAAAGATCGACAGCTCGGCGCCAGGCAGCTCCCGCCAGCGATGGTGCAGCAGGACCAGCAGCTTGGCCGGGAAGCTGTGCGGCACCTGCAGCGGGTCCTGCATCAGCGCCGCGCTGTCCCGCTCGTCGAGCTGGTAGCCGCGGTCGGCCGTGTTCGACACGATCACGCGGACGTCGGTGGCCATGGCCTCGCGCAGCGCAGGCCAGTCGGTGTCGGCCTGCCAGGCCTGGCGGACGGCGTGGCAGGTGAGCGTCTCGTCGACGACCTGGCCGCGTCGCAGGCCGCGGATGCGGACCGGGTACCCGCCGCCGGCCGCAAGCGCGGCGACCCGCTGGGCGCTGGCGGGGTTGCGGGTGGTCTGCACCACCGTCACGCCACCCAGCGCCTGGCCCGCCTTGCCGCGATCCAGCGCCTGGGACACGAAGAGGTCGACATGCGCCTGAAGGAATCGGCTGGTGCCGAACTGGAGGATCGGTTCGCTCATGTCCTCAGCACTCCACGATGGCCTTGACCACGCCTCGCGCGGGATCCAGCAGGTCCTTGAAGCCGGACGGCACGTCGGCCAGCGCGAGGCGGTGGGTGTTGAGCGCCGCGTCGGGGATCTGACCGGCACGCATCGCCGCGAGCACCGTCTCGAAATCCTCGATGGTCGCGTTGCGGCTGCCGAGCAAGGTGGTCTCGCGCTTGTGGAACTCCGGATCGGAGAAGCTGATCGTCGCGCCGACCACCGAGATCAGGACATAGGTCCCGCCATGGGCGACGAACTTGAAGCCGCGCTCCATCGCCTTCGCATTCCCGGTCGCATCGAACACGACGTCGAAGTACTCGCCACCGGTGAGCGCGGCGAGCTGCTGCTCGTCGTCGTCGGCGATCTGCACGGCGGCGGCCATCCCCAGCCGGGCCAGGCAGAAGTCGAGGCGGTCTCGCCGGGTGTCGAGCGCCGTGACCTGTGCTCCACGCAATTTCGAGAAGATCATCGCCGCCATCCCGATCGGCCCGGCGCCGACCGCCAGCACGCGCTGGCCGGCACGCACGTTGCCCCGCCCCACCGCGTGGGCGCCGATGGCGAGGAACTCGACCATGGACGCCTGGTCCAGCGAGACGCCTTCGGCCTTGTGCACGAAGCGCTGCGGAAGGCTGAGGTATTCGGTGAATGCACCGTCACGGTGGACACCCAGCACCTGGATGTTGACGCAGCAGTTGGTCTTGCCCTGCCGGCACGCGACGCACTTGCCGCAGGACAGGTACGGCATCACGTACACGGCGTCGCCTCGCGCGAGTGGGCTGTCGGCCGGCGCCTGCTCGACGATTCCCGACAACTCGTGCCCCATCACGCGCGGGTAGCTGAGGTAGGGCTGGTTGCCGGTGAAGATGTGCAGGTCGGTACCGCACACACCGACGCGCTTGACGCGCAGGAGCACCTCGTCGTCGCCGCGCAGCGGCATGGGACGCTGATCGGCGCGCAGGTTGCCGGGACTTTCGCAGATCACGGTAAGCATGGCTTTTCTCTTTCGGGCTGATGCGTGAAGCCGGTCGTGGCCGCCGCCGGCTCAAAGGCTGCTGCCGACGAAATGGCGCAGTTCCTCGGTCTTGGGGGCATCGAGCATGCCCGCGGGGCCGCGCTCCCACACCTTGCCGCGATGCATGAAGATCACCTCGTCGGCGACCCTGCGCGCGAACGCCATCTCGTGCGTCACGAGGATCATGGTCATGCCGTCGGCGGCCAGCTTTTCCATCACACGAAGCACCTCGCCGGTCAGCTCGGGATCGAGCGCGGAAGTCACTTCGTCGAACAGCATCAGCTTGGGCGACATGGCAAGCGAGCGGGCGATCGCCACACGTTGCTGCTGGCCGCCCGAAAGCTGCGAGGGATAGGCCGTCGCCTTGTCCGACAGGTCCACCTGGGCCAGCACGTGGTGCGCTCGTTCGCGCAGTTCCGCCGGCTTGTGCTTGAGCACCAGGCGCGGTGCAAGCGTGACGTTCTGTTCGACCGTCATGTGCGGGAACAGGTTGTAGCTCTGGAACACGATGCCCACGTCGCGCCGCAGCTGCTGCAGGTCGAGCTTCGGCGACGTGATGTCGTGGCCGCAGACCTCGATGCGGCCCTCATTGACCGTTTCGAGCCGGTCGATGCAGCGCAAGGCGGTGCTCTTGCCGGACCCGCTGCGTCCGATGATGGCGACCACCGAGCCTTTGTCGACGTCGAAGGACACGCCTTCGAGCACCCGGGTGGCGCCGAAGCTCTTCGAGATCGACTCGACCTTAACGATCGGCGACATTGAGCCTCCTTTCGAGGCGCCGGCTGAGCACCGACAGGGGATAGCACAGCGAGAAGTACAGCGCGGCGATGAGCACGAAGATGACGAAGGGCTGGAAGGTCGAGTTGTTGATCACCTGGCCCGCGCGTGCGAGCTCGACGAATCCGATGGCCGAAGCGAGCGAGGTGTTCTTGACGATCTGCACCATGAACCCGACGGTGGGCGGCGTGGCGATCCTTGCCGCCTGGGGAAGGATCACGTGGACCAGACGCTGTCCCCAGTTGAGCGCCAGGCATTCGGCGGCTTCCGCCTGCGTGCGCGGCACCGACTCGATGCAGCCGCGCCATATCTCACCCAGATAGGCGGACACGTAGACGCTCAGCCCCAGCCCGGCGGCGGTGAGCGGCTTGATGTCGAACCCCATCGCCGGCAGGCCGAAGTAGGCCAGCGACAGCAGAACCAGCAGTGGCGTGCCCTGGATCAGCTTGATGTAGAGCATGACCAGCTGGCGCGTGACCGTCGGCCCGTAGACCCGGGCGATGGCCACACCGAAGCCCATCAGTCCGCCGCCCGCGAAAGCGAGCGACGAAAGCACGACTGTCCACACGAAGCCGGTCAGCAGGAACTGCAGCTGGGGTGCGGTCAATGGGGTCATGGCCGCGCCGTTCACAGCGGCGTGCCCAGGCGCCGACGACGAGGGAAGGCGATGTAGCTTGCGCACCAGAATCCCAGGCGCATCACCAGCGACAGCACCAGGTAGGCGGCGGCCACGATCAGATAGGTCTCGACGGACCGGAAAGTGTCCGACTGGATGCGGTTGGCGACCGCTGTCAGCTCTTCGGCCGAGATCTGCGACGTGATCGACGAGGCCAGCATCAGCAGCACGTACTGGCTCGTGAGCGCCGGGTAGACGCGCTCGATGGCCGGCGGCAGCACCACGTGGGTCAGCACCTGGGCGCGGCTGAGGCCCAGGCACTCGGCCGCCTCCAGCTGTCCTTTCGGAATCGATTCGATGCCCGCCCGCACGATCTCGGAGGTGTAGGCCCCGACGTTGATCACCAGCGCCGCCGTCGCGGCCGCAAACGCATCGACCTTCAACCCGATGGAGGCGAGTCCGAAGTAGACGATGAAGATCTGAACGAGCAGCGGCGTGTTCCGGATCGTCTCCACGTACACCGAGGACAACCGCGCGAGCCATGCCGAGCGGCCGGTGCTGGCGAGCGCGCACAGCACGCCAAGCAGGAAGCCGAACACCGTCGAAGCCAGCGACAGGCCAAGCGTCGTTCCCGCGGCAGCCACGAAGTCCGGCCAGTAGGCCAGAGGCGCGCTGAAGTCGAAGTCGTATTTCATGTCCCTGACCAGCGCCAAACTTGGTAAGGCCACTTTACCGACTTACTCACAATTGGCCTTACCGTGTTTACCCTTGCACGTCCGCGCAGGGACGCCCGGCTCGCACCGGCCGCGGACTGCAGGTATCGGGGCGCCGTACGTCGGCCGGTGGGGACCCTCGACACCAGTGGCCTGTCGGTTACAGGCCACTAGCCCTCGTGCTGCGTGCTTTGCTCGCCGTCGGTCTGCGAGCCTTCCTGCAACTCCTTCAGCAGCTGGACGATCGCCACCGTCTCGAATGCGTCGGCCAGCTTGTACAGGCGGGCCGCCAGGGGCCGATAGCGCGCATCGAGAGACGCGAGATGTTGCGCATGGGTGCGGATGCTGCGCATGTTCCCGAAGCGAGCCAGGCGCAGCAACTCCTCCATCTCCTGCGGCGGCGGCGCCACCAGCGGTGCCGCGGCATCGGGTTCCTCCGAGGGCGCGGCGACGCTTCGCTTGGTCCAGGTCAAGCCCAGCAGGCGCGCGATTTCGGTCAGCAGGCGCTCGAAGTCGATCGGCTTGGGCAGGAAGGCATTCGCCCCCGCATCCAGGCAGGCCTGGCGATCCGCCCCAGACGCGTTGGCCGACACGACGATGATCGGCAGTTCCGCGAAAGCCTCCATGCCGCGAAGCCGGCGGATGGCCTCCATGCCGTCCATCACCGGCATCACGCTGTCCATCAGCACGATATCGGGCCGCTCCGTCTCCACGCACCGGATGGCCGAGTCGCCGTTGTCGGCCTCGATCATGTCGAAGCCCAGACGTCCCATGAACTCGAGCACCGGTCCCCGATTGGCGTCGATGTCGTCGACCACCAGGACCTTGCGCCGCCGGCCCTCGTAGCCGGTGATGCCCTCGATCTGCGACACCTTCTCGAACACGTCGTGCTCCGCCACCGGCAGGTCGAGCTCGAACCAGAACCGGCTGCCGGCGCCCACCCGGCTTTCCACATGGATGTCGCCGCCCATGAGCAGCACGAGCTGTCGGCTGATCGCCAGGCCCAGGCCGGTTCCGCCGAAGCGGCGCTGCACGTCGGCTGCCTGCTCGAACGGCCGGAAGATGCGTTCGAGGTGCTCGGCCCGGATGCCGATGCCGGTGTCCTCCACCTCGAAGCGCAGGCGCGCGTGCTTGTCGTCGGACTCGAGCGTCGTCACGCGCAGGCTCACCCTGCCCTGCCGCGTGAACTTCACCGCGTTGTTCAGCAGGTTCAGCAGCACCTGGCGCAGCCGCTTCTCGTCCGCACGCACGACGGCCGGCAGCGGCCCGACCACCTCGTGGTCGAAGGCGAGCTCCTTGCGCTGGGCCTCTACGCGAATGATGTCGTGGACGATGCGAAGCAGCGTGCCGAGGTCCATGCTGTCCGCGTAGAGCTCGACCTTGCCGGCCTCGATGCGGGCGAGGTCGAGCATGTCGTTGATCAGCAGCAGCAGATGCTCTCCGCTGCGCTGGACCGTGACGACGCCCGCGGCATCGCGCGGCGTCAACTCCGAGCGGCGCAGGATCTGCGCGTAGCCGAGGATGGCGTTCAGCGGCGTGCGCAGCTCATGGCTCATGTTGGCCAGGAAGGCGCTCTTCGCGCGGTTGGCGGTCTCGGCGGCGTTCTTCGCTGCTTCCAGGTTGGTGATGGTCTCGGCCAGGCGCGCCGTCATGGTGTTGAAGCTGGTGGCGAGCATGCCGATCTCGTCGCTCGCTTCGGCACGGGCCTGCGCGTTGATGTCGCCCGCGGCGATCTGCCCCGCGACACTCGTGAGCCGCTGCACCGGCCCGACCACGCTGCGCCGCAGCAGGAAGGCCATCGCCACGCCCAGGGCAAGGGCCAGCAGGCCACCGGCCACGGTCTGGGCGCGGGAGCGGGCCAGGCTGTCCTTCGCGCGCGCCAGGTCGACCTGGAGCTGCGCCTGCTGCCGCGCGGTGACGTTCTGCAGCAGGCCGATCAGCGCGCGCGCCTGCGGGACGACCTCGGTGCGATAGAGGTACAGGTCCTCGAACGCTCGATCGCTGTCCAGGATGGCACGCACCTGCAACGCGAGCTGCGTCAGTTCGACGCGCGCGGCCGCGATGCGATCGAGGTGATCCCGCTGCTGGGGCGTGAGCCAGGGCCGGCGCGCCTCCAGGGTGTCCCAGAACGCGGCATTGGCCACCAGCTGCGGGCTGTAGGTGAGCTTGAAGCTGCTCTCGCCGGAAGCGCCGAAGGCCATCACGTTGGTCGCCAGCGCATCGAACGAACTCTGGAACGTGAACAGCGCGGCGAGGGTCTCCCGACTCGCGGCGTCGGCACCGCGCGCTTTCTGCAGCGCGATCATCGCCTCGGTCTCGGCCAGCACGCGCACCCGGCGCGCCTGCACGTCGACGCGCGACAGCCGCAGCGCGGGCCGGTTGCGCAAGCTGTCCTCGTGCAGCTCGAACAGCTGGGGCGGCAGGCGCTTCCAGCGCGCGTAGCCTTCGCTCAGGGCCTGGATCCGGCGCCTGTCGTCCTGATCCCATCCCGCGGCCAGCGCGTGCAGCGACGCCAGCGACTTCTCGAACTCCTGCCGGGCGACGTGGTACTGCTCGATGTCCTCGGCGTCCGACAGCACCAGGTAACCGCGCAGGTGCAGCTGCATGCGCAGCAGCGCATCCTGCGCCTGCGCCGAGGCCAGCGAGGCCGGTGCGCGAACCGCTTCGCTCACCTCGATGTCGCGGGTGGCGTCGCGACCGGCCACCACCGCCAACGCGACGACCAGCAAGGTCAGGCTGACCAGCAGCCCGAAGCCGACGGTGAGCTTGGTGCCGATGCCGGCGGTGCGGGCACGGAAAACACGTCGCATGCGCGCTCAGAATCCGAGCGAAGTCCGATAAGCCTCGCGTTGCCTCTCGCGTCCCAGACGGATCGTGATCTCTTCGAAGTCCACTGCCGTGGCCTTGAGCGCCGCGGCGGGACTCAGTTGGCCGCTGGCGGCCTCCACCAGGTGCAGGTCGAGCGCCAGCCAGTAGCTGTAGGTCCCGGGAATGCGAAGGTAGGGAAACTGCTGCTTGTCGCTGAACACGCGCTGGAACGCGCTGAGGTAGTCGCGCACGTCCGCCTCGTCCCAGCCCGCCTTGACGTAGGGCGCGACGCTGCCCGTGCCTTCGGGCGCCAGGAAGTGGAACCTGCGGCCCGGGTCGACGCCGTCCGAGCCGCGCGCCGCGTACACCAGCGACTTCTCCTTGTTGGCCAGCAGCGCCAGCAGGAAGTAGGTCGCTTCGGGGACCTTGGAGTACCGGGAGATGACCCCGGCCCAGGACGCACCCGTGGTGTTGCCGACGCGGTTGACGCCGTCGGTCTTGACCCACTTCGACTGGGCGATGTCGTAGTACTCGTGGGTGCCGGGGATGGGTGCCGCTCCGGTCTTGCCTTTCACGCGGCTGCCCGACTGCTGCGCCAGCGCGCCCAGGTCGCCCCAGGTCAGCGCGAATGCGGCGCGGCCGGCGAGAAAGTGGTCCCAGCCGCGGCCGTGGTCCCAGGCCAGCATCTCGCGCGGACCGAACTTCACGAGGTCGACGAACACCTCGAGGGCGCGCAGATGGCCGGGGCTTTCGATCAGCGGCTGCATGGTCTGCGGATCGAACCAGTACAGCCGGGCGTTGGTGGGACCGATCAGGAACGAAGCCGACAGCGACATGTAGTTGAACATGCCCTGGCTGCCCGGCTTGAGCGCCAGCACGATGCCGTGGTCGGGCGTGCCGTCGCCGTTCAGGTCCTGCCCGGTGAAGTACTCCACGGCATCGCGAAACTCCGCCCAGGTCTGCGGCACCGCGAGCGCACGGCCGTACTTCTGCCTGAACGCCGCCTGGTGACGTGCGTCGTCGAGCAGGTCGCGGCGGTAGTACATCACCTGGCCGTCGTGGTCGTAGGCGACCATGTATTTCTTGCCGCCATAGGACAGCAAGTTGCGCGGGCCGGGCAGCACGTCGTCGATGCTCCACTTGGGAAAGCGCGGATCGTCGTAGAACTTGTCGTAGGGCAGGAGGTGCCCGCCGGCCACCATGTCGCCCAGCCACCAGCCGCCGGCGATCGACGCGTCGTACTTGCCGACACGGTTGGTGAGGTCGGAGATGATGGTCGGAAAGTGCTCGATGCCCGGCGCCCGGACAATCTCGAGCTGGGCACCGGTGGCGGCCTCGAACTCGTCCTTCACTTCGAGCAGCGCCAGGCTGATGGCGCTCTTCGTGGCGATGACGGTGACCTTCTGATCGGGAAACGGACACTTGCCGGGCACACAGGGCGGCAGCACGCGCGGAACGGCCAGCTCGCTCGGCTGGACCACCGTGACGGTGGTGCTTTCCGGCTTGGGCGCCGGCTTGGCGTCGGGGCTGTCGGCAGTCTGTGCGGCTGCAATCCCGGCGGTCATCGACGCCACGAGTGCAAAGGCAAGCCGGTCATACATCATGCTTGTTCCCCTTGGCCGTCGGACCATTCTGCGCTCGGGGCACTCGGGCAGGGACAGGGGAATGCCCTGGGCAACAGGACGCCGCAAGCGTGCGGCCCCCGCCCCTCGACAGTCGGCTGCGAGCGGCATCCCGCATGCACGGGGTGACGCGATTCCAGCGTCGAGGGTTTCCACTGGTCAGGCCGCTTTGCGACGTGACTATATTGGCCTTACCAAGGTGGCCTGACCAAAAAGCCCGATCGAACGCGACGACCGGAGTCCCCCGTCGCAGGGCTCGAAGGTCGACCGCGTCGACGCTGCACACACAAAAAAGAAGAGCTGTGCTTGTTCCGGGGCAACAGCCTGCGAGGCTGGTGTCCGTTGTCCACCACTGCAAGGAGACCCACGATGATCCGTCGTTCCACGTTGCTCAAGTGCACTGTGGCGCTCGCCGCCGTCGCCGCCATGGCCAGCGCGCATGCCGACCTGTTCGACGACATCAAGGCCGCGAAGAAGATCCGCATCGCCATCGATCTCGGCGTGCCGCCGTACGGCATGACCGACGGGCAGATGAACCCCACCGGCTCCGACGTCGAGACCGCGCGCCTGCTGGCCAAGGACCTCGGGGTCGAACTCGAGATCGTGCAGACGACCGGCGCCAACCGCATCCCCTTCCTGCAGACCGGCAAGGCGGACATCGTGGTCTCGTCGCTGTCGGTCACGCCCGAGCGCGAGAAGGTCATCGACTTCTCCGTGCCTTACGCGCAGATCCTGTCCGTGATCGCGGGTCCGAAAAACGTCCCCATCAAGGGATTCGAAGACCTGGCGGGCAAGCGGGTGGCGACCACGCGCGGCACGACGAACGACAAGCTCGCGACCGAGGGGGCCAAGGGCGCGCAGATCGTTCGCTTCGACGACGACGCGACGCTGATCACGGCCGTCGCCAGCGGCCAGGTGGAGGTTGTCGCCACGTCACCGGCACTCGTCAAGACGATCCGCGACAGCGCCCCCCAGCGTGACATCGAGGTCAAGTTCGTCATGAAGGGCTTCCCGCTGGGCATCGGCATGCGCAAGGGAGAGGCCAAGCTGCAGGGATGGATCAACGAGTGGATCCAGACGAACACCACCAACGGTCTGCTCGCGGCGATCCACAAGAAGTTCCACGGCTGAGGCTCGATCGACTCGCGGCGGTGTTCGTGCTCGAGGCACCGCCACGGATGTCCCATGCCGATCTTCACGGTGTCGACGGCAACCGAGGACGTTTCACCTTCGCGCTCGAGCAGCACCCGGACCCACCTGACAAGGAGACGCAAATGACGGGCACAGTGAGGAAAGGCTTTGTGCGCTGGGCCGCCGCGGCGGCGGCATTGCTGAGCATGACCTGGGCACCCACGGCGGGCGCGCACGACGATGCCGATGACCGTGCGCTGCGCGCTGCGGTCGAGCAGGCCGAACGCCGGGCGCCTCCTGGCAAGCGGCCCATCGTCGAGACCCATATTCACTTCTGGCAGGTCACGCGACCCGGCGGCGTGCCGTGGCCGACGCCTGCGGAAGGGCCGATCTTCCGCGACGTGCTGCCGCCGGAGTACACCGCCATCGCCCGGGCCAACGGCATCGTGACGGCCGGGATCGTGGAAGCGAGCGGCATCGTCGAAGACAACCAGTGGATCCTCGACCTGGTCCGGCACGACAGGTTCTATTCGTTCTTCGTCGGCAACCTCGAGATCGGCGCATCGACCTTCGCCCGCGACCTGGCGCGTTTCGCGCGCGACCCGCGCTTCGTGGGAATCCGCGGCTATCTCACGGGTCCGGCCGAAGGCATCACGCTCAGCCCGGCACAGCTGGCCAGCCTGCGCGACCTGGCACGGCGCGGCATGACGCTCGACATCATCAGCCGAGGGACGAAGAACCCGAAGGATCAGGTGCAGGCGCTGTGCACTGCGGTGCCCGACCTGCGCATCATCATCGACCACCTGGGTGGCGCCAAGGGTCCCCCGCCTGTCGATCCCACGTGGGAACTGGAGATTCGCCGACTCGCCGACGTCTGCCCGAACGTGCACATGAAGTTCTCGTCGTTCTATGACATGTACGCCCCAGGCGACGTGGTCTTCCCGTCCCCGACCGACCTCGCCTCGTACAAGGCGCACTTCGACGTGCTGATGACCGCTTTCGGCGCCGACCGCCTGATCTGGGGCAGCAACTGGCCGGTGATCGGCTTGCACGGCACCTTCGAGGCGCAGATCGCCATCGCCGAGGAATACCTCGCCCCGATGGGCACCGAGGTGCGCGACAAGGTGATGTTCAAGAACGCCCTCGCGTTCTATCGCCGGCACAGGCCGGACCGTCACCACCACGAGTGAGAGCCGGCGGTCGCGCCACAATGGCACGACCGCGCGCCGGTCGCCGACCGCACGCTCGGCAATGCGCTGGCCATCGAGCCGCGCCTTCGACCCTGCGTGGACCAGGCGGACAGGTTCGTGTGCATCATCGATGGCCTGGGCGTCCGGCGCCAGCGTGTCGCCCAGGCTTGAGCAGCACGCCTTCCACCCGCGTCAGCGACAACGACCACCATGACCACGATCCGCTCCCTGCGCGTGCTCGACGTGCGCTTTCCCACCTCGCAGCACCTCGACGGCTCCGACGCGATGAACGCGGACCCGGACTACTCGGCGGCCTATGTGGTCCTGGAGACCGATCAACCCGGCCTCGAGGGGCACGGTCTCACCTTCACCATCGGGCGCGGCAACGACATCTGCTGCGCGGCGATCGAGGCGATGCGCCATCTCCTGGTCGGCCTCGATCTGGAGTGGATCGCCGCGGACATGGGCCGCTTCTGGCGCCACGTCACCTCGGACAGCCAGCTGCGCTGGATCGGGCCGGACAAGGGCGTGATCCACCTGGCCACGGGCGCGGTCGTGAACGCGGCCTGGGACCTGTGGGCCAAGGCCGAAGGCAAGCCCGTCTGGCGCCTGGTGGCCGACATGTCGCCCGAGCAGCTGGTGCGCTGCATCGACTTCCGCTACATCACCGACTGCATCACCCCCGATGCGGCGCTGGCGCTGCTGCACGAGCGCGCGAACGGCAAGGCCGAGCGACTCGCCGACCTGCTCGCGAACGGCTATCCCTGCTACACGACGTCGGCCGGCTGGCTGGGCTACGACGACGAGAAGCTGCGCCGACTTGCGCAGGAAGCGGTCGATGCCGGCTTCTCGCACATCAAGCTCAAGGTCGGCCGTGACCGCGCCGACGACGTGCGCCGCCTGCGCATCGCGCGCGAGGTGCTCGGCCCGGACCGGCAGCTCATGATCGATGCGAACCAGGTGTGGGACGTCGACCAGGCCATCGACTGGCTCCAGGACCTGCGCTTCGCGAAGCCGTGGTTCATCGAGGAGCCGACCAGCCCCGACGACGTCGAGGGTCATCGCCGCATCCGCGACGCGATGCGTGGCGCCATGCAGGTGGCCACCGGCGAGATGTGCCAGAACCGCATCATGTTCAAGCAGTTCATCATGCGCGGCGCGGTGGATGTGGTGCAGATCGACGCCTGCCGGCTCGGCGGCGTCAACGAGGTGCTGGCCGTCATGCTCATGGCCGCCCGGCACGGCCTGAAGGTGTGCCCGCACGCCGGCG
Source organism: Piscinibacter sp. XHJ-5 (assembly GCF_029855045.1). Taxonomy (GTDB): domain Bacteria; phylum Pseudomonadota; class Gammaproteobacteria; order Burkholderiales; family Burkholderiaceae_C; genus Albitalea. Next base: position 2,846,426 of record NZ_CP123228.1, on the reverse strand, counting down.
GCGTCGGCCTGTGCGAGTACGTGCAGCACCTGTCGATGATCGACTACCTCTGCATCGCCGGGACCAAGGAAGGCCGCGTGATCGAGTACGTCGACCACCTGCACGAGCACTTCGTCGACCCCTGCGTCGTGCGCGGGGCGGCGTACATGCCGCCGAGCCGGCCCGGCTATTCGATCGAGATGAAGCAGTCGTCGCTCGATCGCCACGTGTTCCGCGGCTGATGCGATGGACCTGCACCTGCACGCCCATCGACCCGGGACGAGGTAACCTGCGGCAATCCGTCCAACGGGCCGACCATGCTGCCTCGCATCGACGAAGAGATCACGTTCCGCAAGCTCGAGATCCTGCTCGCCTTCATGGAGACCGGCAACCTCACGCGGGCGGCGGAGCAGCTCGGCGTGAGCGCGGTGAGCGTCCACCGTGCGCTGCACTCGCTGGAGACAGGCACGCGGTGCAAGCTCTTTCGCCTCGAAGGCCGCAACCTGCAGCCGAACGACGCGGCACACGCGCTGGCCGACGTCGCGCGCGACGTGCTGCGCACGATGGCCGAAGGGATCCGGTCCACGCGCGAGCTGGCCGGCTACGCCGCCGACCGCATCCGCATCGGCTCGCTCTATTCGCTGACCAGCGGTACCCTGCCGGCGCTCGTCATGGAGCTGAAGCTGCGCAAGCCGGACATCCAGACCGAGCTCGTGCTCGGCTCGAACGAAGACCTGCTGCGCAAGCTGCGCGACGGTGCCATCGACGCCTGTCTCATGGGACTGCCCGAGGGCGGATCGGACATCGAGTCGCAGCCGCTGTTCGAAGACGACATCTTCTTCGCGGCGCCGGCCACGTCGGCGCTCGCGGGACGAGGGGAAGTGGACCTGGGCACGTGCGCGGACGAACGCTTCGTCAGCCTCACCGAAGGCTTCGTGACCTACAGCGGCTTCATCGACGCCTTCCGCATGGCCGGATTCACTCCGACGGTCGTCATGCGCACCGGCGACATCTTCTCGCTGATGAACCTCGTGGGCGGCGGCATCGGCTGCACGCTGCTGCCGGGTCGTGTGCGGGGCGTGCTCCCGGCCGGCGTCAAGCTGGTGCCGCTGTCCGAGAAGTACCGCATCCGCCAGCAGATCGCGGTGAGCTTCCTGCGCTCGCGCGAGCGTGATCCGAACCTGCTGGCCTTGCTGGCGGCAAGCCGCAAGGTCAAGGCCGGGCTCAACTGATGCGCCGCCGACCGTTCCGGTCGGCGTAAAGGTCCTGGATCCAGGTTGATTGATCCGGTCGGGCGCGTCCGATACCGTTCGCCTCATGGACCGCATCAACTGGAACACCAAGGCCGTCAACCGTGCCGACCGGCTGGCAAGGGCACGGCGGGAACTCGGCGGGCGGCTGGTGGGCAAGCAGGTGGCCACCGACGGGATCGGCGCACTGCTCGAGGCCACGCTGGAGCCGGGCGACCGGGTCTGCCTGGAAGGCAACAACCAGAAGCAGGCCGACTTCCTCGCCAGGGCGCTGGTGCAGCTGGATCCGCAGCGGGTGCACGACCTGCACATGGTGCAGTCGGTGCTGGCCCTGCCCGAGCACCTGGACATCTTCGAGAACGGCGTGGCGCGCCGGCTCGACTTCAGCTTCTCGGGCCCGCAGGGCGCGCGCCTGGCGAAGCTGGTCTCGGCCAACCGCATCGAGATCGGCGCCATCCACACCTACCTGGAGCTGTTCGCGCGCTACTTCGTCGACCTCACGCCGAAGGTGGCGCTGGTGGCCGCGCACGCGGCGGATGCCGAGGGCAACCTGTACACCGGTCCGAACACCGAAGACACGCCGGCCATCGTCGAAGCCACTGCCTTTTCGGGCGGCATCGTGATCGCGCAAGTCAACGAGCTGGTGGACGGGCGCAGCACCACGCTGCCGCGCGTCGACGTGCCCGCCGACTGGGTCGACTTCGTCGTGCGTGCCCCGCGGCCCAACTTCATCGAGCCGCTGTTCACCCGCGACCCCGCGCAGATCAGCGAGGTGCAGGTGCTGATGGCGATGATGGCCATCAAGGGCATCTACGCCGAGTACGGCGTGCAGCGTCTCAACCACGGCATCGGCTTCGACACCGCCGCCATCGAGCTGCTGCTGCCGACGTACGGCGAGTCGCTCGGGCTGAAAGGAAAGATCTGCCGGCACTGGGCGCTGAACCCGCATCCGGCGCTCATCCCCGCGATCGAGGCGGGGTGGGTCGAGTCGGTGCATTCCTTCGGCTCGGAGCTCGGCATGGAGGACTACATCCGCGCTCGCTCCGACGTCTTCTTCACCGGTGCCGACGGCAGCTTGCGCAGCAATCGTGCCTTCTGCCAGGCAGCCGGCCACTACGCCTGCGACCTGTTCATCGGCTCGACGCTGCAAATGGATCTGGACGGCAACAGCTCCACGGCCACCCTGGGCCGCATCGCCGGCTTCGGCGGGGCGCCCAACATGGGCGCCGATGCGCGAGGGCGCCGCCACGCCAGCGCGGCCTGGCTGAAGGCCGGCCAACAGGCCCGTGCCGGGCGCAGCGGCGCTGCCGGGACGCCGCGCGGGCAGAAGCTCGTCGTCCAGATGGTCGAGACCTTTCGCGAGCACATGCAGCCGGCGTTCGTCGAGCGGCTCGACGCCTGGACGCTGCAGGAGCAAGCCGGCATGGACCTGCCGCCGATCATGATCTACGGCGATGACGTCACGCACGTGCTCACGGAAGAAGGCATCGCCAACCTGCTGCTGTGCCGCAGCGACGCCGAGCGGGAGCAGGCGATCCGCGGCGTCGCCGGCTACACCGCCGTCGGCCTGGCGCGCGATCGCCGCATGGTGGAGAACCTGCGTGACCGCGGCATCATCCGGCGCCCGCACGATCTCGGCATCGATCCGCGGGATGCCACGCGCAACCTGCTCGCCGCGCGCAGCATGCGCGACCTGGTCCGCGCTTCGCACGGCCTCTACCAGCCGCCGAAGCGCTTTCGCCACTGGTGACATCGGGAGAAGAGACCCATGAAAGACATCGCACCGGGGCTCGAGACCCTCGAATACGTGTTTCCCGGACAGCGGCCTGCCGGCGACTTCGCGCCGGTGCTCGTCGGCGTCGTGGGATCGGGCAATCTCGAAGTGCTGGTCGAGCCCGCGCCCGGGCCGGACTGCACCGTCCGCATCGAGACCTCCGCGCGCGGCTTCGGCGTGATCTGGGCCGCGGTGGTGCACGATTTCCACGCACGCCACCCTTTGGCCGGCGTGCGCGTCTCGATCAACGACATGGGCGCCACGCCGGCCGTGGTGAGCCTGCGCCTGGACCAGGCGATTTCGGAGCTGACGACATGACGACCGTCTCCTACGCCGAATGCTCGGCGCGCGAGCGCCTGCAGCGCCTGCTCGACCCGGGGAGCTTCCACGAGTGGCTGCCGCCGGCGGAGCGGCTGACCAGCCCGCATCTTGCGCAGCTGGGCGTGCCGTCTTCATTCGACGACGGCGTCGCGATCGGCCGCGCCACGCTGGCGGGCCGTCCGATCTACGTGGCCGCGCAGGAAGGCGAGTTCATGGGCGGTGGCGTCGGCGAGGTCCACGGCGCGAAGCTCGTCGGGCTGCTGCGGCGCGCGCTGCGCGACCGGCCGGATGCGGTGCTGCTGCTGGCCGAGTCCGGCGGCGTGCGGCTGCACGAAGCGAACGCGGGGCTCATCGCCGTGTCCGAAGTGATGCGAGCGCTGCTCGATGTGCGGGCCGCCGGCATCCCGGTCGTCGTGCTCATCGGCGGCGCCAACGGTTGCTTCGGCGGCATGGGCATCGTGGCCCGCTGCGCGGACTGTGTCGTGATGAGCGACGTCGGCCGCCTGTCCATGTCCGGGCCCGAGGTGATCGAAGCCTCGCACGGCGTCGACGAGTTCGACGCTCGCGACCGCGCCCTCGTGTGGCGCACCACCGGCGGCAAGCACCGCTGGCTCACCGGCGACTGCGATGTGCTGGTCGAGGACGACGTGGCCGCGTTTCGCGCGGCGGCGATCGACTCGCTCGATGCGGCGGCCCCGGTGACGCTCGCCAGCCTGGAGGCCGAGCATGCGCTGCTCGCCGCCCGGCTCGCGCTGCTCGACGAGGCATTCGAGGGCGACGATGCCGTGGCGCTGTGGTCGCGCCTGGGCATTTCCGACGCGGCGCGCGTGAGCGACCTCGACGTGGACGAGGTGCGCGCGCTGCGTCCCGCCCTGGAGGCAGCACGATGAACTGGAACTCCCTCGTGACCGAGCTGTTCGGCACCGATCACGACATCCGCCAGGACGCCGACTACCTGTCGGGCACCGCCACCTTCGACGGACAGGCGCTGACGATCATCGGCACCACCGACCACGCGCCCATCGGGGTGCGTCTCGCGCTGGCCCAGGCGCGTGCGGTGCTCGACACGATGGCGCAGCACCCCGGCCGGCCCATCCTGCTGCTGATCGACACGCAGGGGCAGCAGCTGCGCCGCCGCGACGAGCTGCTCGGCATCAATCGCGCCATGGCGCATCTGGGCATGACGATCGACCTGGCCCGGCGGCGCCATCACCGGGTGCTGGGGCTGGTGTACGACCAGGCCCTGTCGGGCGGGTTCATCACCTCCGGCCTGATCGCCGACGCGTGCGATGCGCTTCCCGAAGCCGAGATCCGCGTCATGCGCATTCCCGCCATGGCACGCGTCACCAAGCTGCCCGAGACGCTTCTCACGCAGCTGTCGCAAGCCAACCCGGTGTTCGCGCCCGGCGTCGACAACTACGTCGCGATGGGCGGCGTTCGCAAGCTCTGGCGCGGCGACTTGCGGGCCGAGCTGCGAGAGGCGCTGCGCGAGGCCCCTCACGAGGACCGGCGCGCCGAGGACGGGGCGGCGCGCGGCGGCCGTCGGCTCGCCGCGTCCGTGGCCCAGCGCGTGCTCGACGCGGCCTGAAGGCGACCCGGCCATGCCGCCGCTGCACCGCCACCAGCTCGTGCGGCTGACCCGCGAGGGATGGCAGCGCGTGCGCCAGCGCCCCTGGGACGCGACCGGCGCGGCGTGCCTTGCACACTGGGCGTCGCACGATCTCCCCTTGGTGGTGACCCGGCAGTTGCCGGAGGTGCGCACTGCCGGTGGCATCGCGCTGGGGCTGCCAGCGCCCGGTCGTTGGGAGCGCCGGCGGCTGGCGCTGGTCGTGTCGCGCCATGACGTGTCCTGGTTCGACGAATTCCCGCGCGCCGAGCAGATCCGGACCTTGCTGCCGGCGAAAGTCCGTGGCGACTGGCCGCAGCTGTGCGCGGCCCTCGCCGATCGCGGTGCACTCGCACGCGTGCACGGCAGCCATGGCTGGCAGCGGCTCACCGGCCTCGATCATCTGCACGCGGGATCCGACATCGACCTTTGCCTGCACGTCGAACACGCGGACCAGGCCGACCAGGTGGTGGCGCTTCTCGAGGCTCATGCGCACCACCAGCCGCGGCTGGACGGGGAGCTGGTGTTCCCGGACGGTGGCGCGGTCGCCTGGCGCGAATGGCTCGCCTGGCGCGCCGGCCTGAGCCGCGCCGTGCTGGTCAAGCGCCTGGAGGGCTGCTCGCTGCAGGGCGACCTGGTCGGCATGGAGCTCGCGGCATGAGCGTCGCCGCACGGCCGCTTCGAAGCGGCACGGGGTCCGTCGCCTCCTCTGCGCACGTGGCACGCGCGATCGCGCTGCCGCCGCAGGCCATCGGGCGGGCGGCCACGCTGGCGCTCTACGACGAGCTGGCGCTCTCGCCGAAGCCCGGGCTCGTCACCCTCGTCGATCGCGGCAGCCACGACGACATGGACGCCCGGACATTCATGCGCAGCCTCTTCGCATTGCGCGGCTACTTCGTGCGCATCGCGGAACTGGGCGCGCAGCGGGTGCCGTTCGAGTCGCTGCAGCGATGCGGCATCGAGGCCGAAGGACGCATGCTGGCCGCGACAGGCGGCATCAACACGCATCGAGGGGCGATCTTCATGCTGGGCCTGCTGTGCGCGGCGGCGGGTGCCGCGGGCACCGCCGGTCACCCTCCCACGCCGGCGGTCGTGCGGGCCACGCTGCTCGCGCACTGGGGCGAAGCACTCTCGATGCGCTCGCGACGACCGCCCACCCTGCCGGGCGGCCTGGCCGCGCAACGCCACGGATTGCGCAGCGCCTCGGCCGAAGCCGCGGCGGGCTTTCCGGTGCTGTTCGAGACCGCCGTACCGGCCATGGAGCAAGGCGCGAGGCACGCGTGTCGGCGCGACCGCGTCATGCTGGACACGCTGTTCCAGGTGATGGCGGTGCTCGACGACAGCAATCTCGCGCACCGAGGTGGACTCGACGGCCTGCGACACGCGCAGCGGTTGGCCCGTGAATTCGTGGCGAGTGGGGGCGCGTCCTGGCCGGACGGCATCGCGGCGGCGCAGCGCATCGGCGATGACTTCGTTCGCCGCCGACTGTCTCCGGGTGGCGCCGCGGACACGCTGGCCGCTGCCTGCTGGATGCAGCGCGTCGGCGTGCTGGCGGCTGCTGCTGGAAACGATGAGCGGCCGGCTCGAGCATTGGGGCGTGCCCGGCAGCGGGATGCCTGATGAGCCTGGCGCTCGTCTTCTCGGGGCAAGGCACGCAGCATCCCGGCATGCTGCCGTGGCTGGCCGACGGCGTGATCGTCCGCGCCATGCAGAAGCGCCTGGGCGTGTCCGACTGGCGCGCCGCGGTGGCCGACGGTGAGTGGGCCTCGCGAAACGCTCAGGCGCAGGTGCTGCTGACCGGGCTGGCCCTTGCCGCGTGGGACGAACTGGCCCGTGAACTGCCTGAGCCGTCAGCGATCGCCGGCTACAGCGTCGGCGAGCTGGCGGCGTTCGGCGCGGCGGGCGTCTTCGATTCCGGCACGGCGCTCGAACTGGCGCAGCAGCGAGCCGAGGCGATGGATCGCTGCGGCGAGCGCGTGCCGGGCGGCATGCTGGCCGTCTCCGGCCTGTCATCGGCCGAGCTGGACGCGCTGTGCGCGGCCGCCGGCCTGGCGCTGGCCATACGCAACGGTCCGCAGAGCGCAGTGCTCGCCGGGCCACTGGCGGCGCTCGACGTCGCCGAGCGGGCCGTCGAGCAGCGCGGTGCGCGCTCGACGCGGCTGTGCATCGGCGTCGCCTCGCACTCGCCGTGGATGGTCGATGCGGCGCGCGACTTCGCGCGCACGCTCGAACGCATCGAGCTGCACCGGCCGCGCATCACGCTGTTCAGCAATGCCGCCGATCGCGTGCACGACGCCACAGCGGCGCGCCATGCGCTGGCGGCGCAGATCGCGAGCACCGTGCGCTGGGACGAGTGCATGGACAACCTCCATGCGCGGCAGCCGGCGTGCGTGCTCGAACTCGGCCCGGGGCAGGCGCTGGCGCGTCGCTGGAATGAGCGGCATCCCGAGATCCCCGCTCGCTCGTGCGACGAATTCCGCAGCGCGTCGGGCATCGTGCAGTGGGTCCGGCGGCAGTGCGGCCGCTGAAGCTGCGCCCTCCGGCGTCGACCACCGTTTCACGCAGCGTAATGGTCGCGCGCGGCTGTTGATTGATCGCACCGTACCGCCGCCTTACCGTCAGGCCCGTGTCCAGAGCGGCGCAGCCGCCACAACCCCAGGAGACGACTTCATGAACAGTTATTGGTGGTCGATCGTCGTGCTCGGCGCGATGTTCGTGGTGGCCACGGCACTTCCGGTGAACATGGGCGTGCTCGCCTTCGTCGGCGCCTTCGCCGTCGGCACGCTGGTGGCCGGCATGGAGGTGAAGGCCATCATGGCCGGCTACCCCGCCGACCTCTTCCTCACCTTGGTGGGCATCACCTACCTGTTCGCGCTCGCGCAGAACAACGGCACCATCGACTGGCTCGTGCAGCTTGCCGTGCGGGCCGTGGGCGGCCGCATCTGGGCCATCCCATGGATCATGTTCTTCGTCGCCGCGGGATTGACGGGCGTGGGCGCCGTCAGCCCGGCGGCCGTCGCCATCCTCGCGCCGATCGCGCTCGGCTTCGCCGCCAAGCACGGCATCAGTCCCTTGATGATGGGGTTGATGATCATCCACGGCGCGCAAGGCGGCGGCTTCTCGCCGATGAGCATCTATGGCGGCATCACCAACAAGATCGTGGCACGCGCCGGACTGCCGCTGAACGAGATGGCCACGATGCTGGCCAGCCTCGGCGTGAATCTCGCCGTTGCGCTGCTGCTGTTCGTCGCGATGGGCGGCTTGCGGCTGATGCGCCGCGCCGAACCTCAAGCCGCCGGCACGCCGTTCACAACGCCGACCGTCGTGCACGCGCAAGCGGGCGTGCAGGCCTTTGGCGACGCCGAAGACGAGTCCTTCCGCGAGGAGCAGCGCATCCTGGCACAGGGGGCCGCCGCCTCGGCGCTCGATCCCGCCGTGCCGGGCACCATGATCGGGGCACACGCGTACCGGCTGTTCACGCTGGCCGGCATCGTCACGCTGGCGGTCGCGACGCTTTACTACAAGCTGGACATCGGCTTCATGTCCATCACCATCGGCCTCGTGCTCAGCCTCATGGCACCGAACCTGCAGCGCCGCGCGCTCGGCCAGGTGTCGTGGCCGGAGATCATGCTCATCGTGGGCGTCAGCACCTACGTGAGCGTGCTCGACAAGATGGGCACCATCGCTTTCGTCGGCAACAGCGTCGCCGCGCTCACGTCGCCGCTGCTGGCCGCGCTGCTGCTGTGCTTCATCGGCGCCGTGATCTCGGCGTTTGCTTCGTCCACCGCGGTGCTGGGCAGCCTCATCCCGCTGGCCGTGCCCTTCCTGCAGGGCGATGCCGGCGTCGGCGCCATCGGCTTCATCGCCGCGATGGCGGTGTCGTCGACGATCGTCGACGTCAGCCCGTTCTCGACCAACGGCGCGCTGGTGCTGGCCAACGCCAAGGGCATCGACCGCGATCGCTTCTTCCGGCAACTGATGACCTATGGCGCGGTGGTGACACTGCTGGCGCCGGTGGTGGTGTGGCTGCTCTTCGTGGTGACGTAGGCCAGCGCGGCTGGCGGTGTCAGGCGTAATACCCGATACCGACCCGCGACCATTGCGAATATGCTCCCCGGCATCCGTGCGGCCTTCACCAGCGGGCTCGGTCGGGTTGCAGATTCCACTCATGTCGTCTCCCGATCAGGCCTCCGATCCGCAGCCGCTTCGCAGCTGGCTGGAGACGGTACGGCGCATGCCGCGGGGGGGCATCGCGGTGGCGCTGCTGGTGCGCGTGGTGCTGTTCAGCACCCTGGTCACCCTGGTCCTGACGATCCTGCAGCTGAGCCTGAGCTACCGAAGCGAGCGGGCGCGCCTGGAAGGACGGTTCGCCGAGATCGAACAGGCCAGTTCGCGCAGCCTCGCCGAAGGGCTGTGGGCGCTGGACAGCCGGCAACTCGAGGAACAGCTCGAGGGGATGCTGCGCCTGCCCTCCATCCGTGCCGTCGAAGTCCGCGAACTGAGCCCCTCGGGCCGTGGCTTTTCGGTGTTCCGCGGCGAGCGCCAGGCCCGCAGAGCCCTGATCAAGGACATCCCGCTGGTGTGCTGCGGCGATCATCCGAAGGCCATCGGTGTCCTGCACGTCGAAGCGACGCTCACGGACATCTATCGCGAACTGGCGGCGCAGGCGCTTGTCATCCTGCTCAGCAACGCGGCCAAGACCTTCCTGGTGGCGTTCTTCATCCTGTTCGTCGTGCACCACCTGGCGACCCGGCACATCCTGGACATCGTCGCCTCCGTGGCCAGGGTCACGCCGGACACCGATGCGCCGCCCTTGCGGCTGCGCCGCGCACGCGCCGATGGCGACGAGCTCGATCAACTGGCGAACGCGCTCAATGCGATGCGCGAACGCCTGCGCCAGCACGCCACCGAGCTGCGCAACGCCAACGCGCGCATGGCGGCGATCCTGGACAACATGCCGGACCTTGCCTGGGTGAAGGATGCCAGCGGCCGCTTCATCGCGGTCAACCGGGCCCTCGCCAGCGCGAAAGGCGTTGCGGACCCTCGCGAGCTGATCGGCAAGTCGGACCTCGAGACGGCACCGCCCGAGCTCGGCCAGGGCTACGTGCGGGACGACGCCGAAGTGATGGACTTGCGCGGATCCAAGCGCGTCGAGGAGAGGCACGCCAACGCCGACGGCAGCATCTCGCTCATCGAGACCATCAAGACCGCGCTGCTCGACGGCGAAGGCAAGGTCGCCGGCACGGTCGGCATCGCACGCGACATCACCGCACGCAGGCAGGCCGAGGCGGATCGCGAAGCACGGCGGGCGGCCGAACTCTCCAACCAAGCCAAGAGCGAGTTCCTCGCCCACATGAGCCACGAGATCCGCACGCCGATGAACGCCATCCTCGGCATGTCCTACCTCGCCTTGCAGGACGGGGTCGGCCCGCAGCATCGGGACCACGTGCGCAAGATCCACGACGCGGCCGAATCGCTGCTCGGGATCATCAACGACATCCTCGACTTCTCGAAGATCGAGGCCGGCAAGCTCGACATCGAAGCCATCCCGTTCGTTCTGGACGACGTCGTCAGCAGCGTGGTCGACATGGTCGACATCGACGCCCGGAACAAGGGGCTGGAACTGAGGCTGCTCATGCCGCCGCAACTGCCGGGCGCGCTCGTGGGCGATCCGTCGCGCTTGCGACAGGTCCTGCTCAACCTCGGAAGCAATGCGGTGAAGTTCACCCAACGAGGCCAGATCACGTTCACGGTCGGGCTCGTCGAGCGCGGCGAGCGATTCGCCCGGCTGCGCTTCGAGGTGCGTGACACCGGGATGGGCATGTCACCCGAGGTGCAAGGCAAGCTCTTCCAGCCGTTCTCGCAAGGGGACTCGTCGATCACCCGACGCTACGGGGGAACGGGGCTCGGGTTGACGATCTGCCGTCATCTCGTGCGCATGATGGGCGGCGACATCGAGGTCGAGAGCACGCCGGGGGCCGGCAGCAGGTTCCGCTTCGAGTTGCGGTTCCCGATGCTCGCTGCCGCGCAGGCGGCACCCGCCCTGCCCGCGCCTCGTGCCACGCAGCGCGAGCCCGCGGGCCCCCCGAACGAGGAAAGGCTGCGCGGAGCACATCTGCTCCTGGTGGAAGACAACCCCATCAACCGCGAGGTCGCTAGCGAACTGCTGCTTCTCGCCGGCGTGCGGGTCAGCACGGCTTGCGACGGTCGGGAAGCATTGGCCATGCTCGCACGCGAGCGCTTCGACGGCGTCCTGATGGACTGCCAGATGCCCGACATGGACGGCTACGAGGCGACGCGGCGGATTCGCGAGCAGCCGCAATGGCGCGAGCTGCCGGTCATCGCGATGACCGCCAACGCGCTGGTCAGCGATCGCGACAAGGTGCTGGCCGCGGGAATGAACGACCACATCTCCAAGCCGCTGCGGATCGACGACATGTTCGCGACGCTCGCCCGCTGGATCCGGCCGGCCGGCGTCGAGTCCGGCGCCTCCATGGTCGCCGACGACACCCCGGGCGCGGATCACGCGCACCGGCCGTTCTGACGCGCGGCGAGGCCGTGCGCGCACCCGCTTCGCCGCGGGATCACCTCGATTTGGGCGGACCCGGCCGGTACTGATACCAGAGTTCGGGGCGGTCGGACGGGGTGCCCGGCGTCAGCAGCGGGTTCTTCAGCTCGATGACGGTCCGTGTGTCCAGGCGGGCCTTGCGAAGCCGCTCGCCGTGGTGCTGGTCGAACAGGCGGTCGAAGGAACCGTCGGCGATCGCCTTCTCCAGCCCCTGGCGCAGGTTCTCCGCGAGCCTGGTGTTCTTCTTGTTCACCATGAAGTAGGCGTCGTAGTAATAGTGCAAGGCGATGCGGGGTTCGACCTCCAGCGTTGCGGCGTGGTTGTCGAGCTCGTCCCATATCTCGTTCACGCTGCGCGGGAAGTAGTCGAATCGCTCGCTGACGAGCATCTTGAACAAGCCCTCGTACTTCGGTGCGGTGATCACATCGATGCCATTGGCCCGCAGGATCTGCGTGTCGGGCCATTCCTGTCCCTGCGCGAGGCGCACGCGCTTGAGATCCTCCAATGCGTTGACGCCGGCGAAGCGGCCCTGGTCGCCCTTGCGAATCAGGCCGAGGCGCCAACCGAGGACACCCTTCTGGATCGGGATGCGGATCGGAAGCAGCCGCTGCTCACGTTCGGCGGAGCTGGGGATCGGGGCGATATCGATCGTGCGATCCGCCTCGAGCTCCACGACCTGGCGCTCCTGGTTCATGGAGATGGGCGCCAGCTCGACGCGGTACTCCGTTCCGGTTTTCGAGAGTCCGAGCTTGAGCAGCTGCAGCGCGTAGTCGAAGCGGCGATCTCCCTCGAACTCCGGGCGCGGAAACCGCACGACCTCGACCGCGGCGCCGATCCCATGCCACGCGAACAACAGGCACACGAACAGGCGAGCGACGTTGGGCATGGTGCTTTCCACGAGGATGCGGCGTCCGACGGTCAGCGCCCGACCATCGCGAGGCATGATACGCGCCGCCGGTCGGGCGGCCGCCTCACCCTACTCGCGAGCTGCTGCAATCGGTTCGACGCGCGCCGTGCGCTGCTCGCATGCCGCCAATGCCGCTCGCCGTTGGTCGATCCATGCGAGGGTATCCATCACGTCGAGCTGATAAATCATCCGAGTGCGCCACACGAACTGCCGCAGTGGGACGGTGCCCTGCACCGCCTTGTCGACGATGCGGCCTTGCAGATTCGACAGGGTCGCCGCGCTCGCGCAGCCGGCGTCCGAGGTCCGCACGGCAGCGGCCTCGGCGTCCTGGGCGTGTGCCGGGAACGGCGCGATGCACAGGGCAGCCGGCACCGCGATCAAAGTGGCGAAGGTTCGGTACATGGTCATCTCCAGGAAGTGGTTCGGGGTCCGGTGGCCGGCGCCTGCTCCGGTATGAAGCAAGGTAGTCGAGCCGCCGTGGCCGCGCCCGCGCTATCCGACGGACGCGGATGAGCGTGGTGCGAATCGACCCGTGCGCAGACAAACGCGAGGCCGTGCAGGCCCGGCCCGTCGGCCTGCTACATCTGCTTGAACAGATGCGCGTTGGCCGCGCTCACGCGCAGCGTCTCGCTGCGCTGCTTCAGGTGCAGCTCGAGATGGCCCGCCAGCGTGCGGCGCACGCTCCTGATGGCGTTGACGTTGACGATCACGCCGCGATGGATCTGCCAGAACACGGCCGGGTCGAGGCGCTCGATGAGCTCCTTCAGCGGTGTGGTGATCAGCGCTTCGCCTTCTGCCGTGACGACCGCGACGTACTTGCTGTCGGCTCGAAAGTAGCAGATGTCTTCGACCGTGATGAGCTGGACGTCGCGGCCCTGCAGAACGGTGATCCAGCGCAGGCGGTCGGTCGTCGGACCTCGCTGCAGTTGTTCGAGCAAGCCACTGAGATCCGCGGGCGGGCGTGTCAAGCGCTCCTTGACCCGACGCAGTGCACGCGCCAGGCGAGCCGGGTCGAGCGGCTTGAGAAGGTAGTCGACCGCGCCTTCCTCGAAGGCCTGCACTGCGTAGTGGTCGAATGCGGTGATGAAGATGATGTGCGCGCGCGTGCCCGTCACGCGCGCGATCTCGATCCCGGTCAGCCCTGGCATCTGCACGTCGAGGAACAGCACCTGCGGGTGATGTTCGTCGATCTCGCGCAGGGCCGCGTGGCCGTCGTGCACGATCGCGCAGATCGTGAGCTCGGGCCACAGCCGCCCGAGCTCCTCACCGATTTCCGCAGCAAGAAGCGGTTCGTCTTCAGCGATCAAGGCGGTCGTCATCGCGATCCTCCTGGAGGCGTGGCAGGTCGAGCGTCAGGGCCGCCGGCATCGGCGACACGGTCAGGCTCGCGAATTCGCCGAACAGCTGCATGAGCCGGTCCTGCAATGACGACAGGTCCGCGCTCTCCGACCAGCCGGCTGCCCGCACGCCGACGTCCTGATCGGCCTGCAGCGTCACGCGCAGGCGATCGCCCACCAACCGTGCAGTCAGCGACCATTCGCAGGCCATGGTGTGCGCCGCTGCCAGCACCGTCCGCAGCAAAGGCAGAACGAGCATCGCGGCAATGCCGATGTTGTGCGCACCGGGTTCGATCCGGAGATGAACGCGCGCATGGCCGGGAGTGACTTCGCTTGTGACACGCAGCCACGCGTCGACGAGCGCGAACTCCCGCTCGACCGTGGAGTTGCTGGACCTCGCGCCAGGCAACATGGCGCGCAGCAGCGCTATCAAGTCGGCCAACAGCGCATCGGCGGCTTGCGGCTCGCGCGCATGCAGTTCACCGATGCGACCGAGCGCGTCGAACAGCATCTGCGGCTCGACGCGTGACTGCAGCGCGAGCAACCTCGCCGCGTGCACGCGCTGCTCGTTGCGCACCCGTTCGGTTTCGGCGGCCTGGACCTGGCGCATCGCCCGTTGCGTGACGCGCCAGTAGGCGTAGATCGAGACGGCAAGGCCACCCTGGAACAGCATGGCCAGTACGCCAAAGAGCATCGATGGCGCCTTCAATCTCCACCAGCCCATCAGCCCGGCGAGATGCCAGCCCACCACCGGGACGAGCGTCGACATCGCGACGACAGCAAGCCCGTAGGCGCGCAACGCGGGCACGCCGGCATTGAACGCCTCGTCGGCCACCAGCACGCAATAGATGATGAGGACATTGGGGACGACCCAGCTGCCGTTCAGGATGCTCGCGACGAGGTCGAACCCGACCGGGTCGAAGGGCAAGAAGAAGATTCCGCCCAACGGCCCGAACGTCTCGCGAACGAGCTTCAGCCCCAGCGCCAGGACGACGTGTCGCCATCCCATGCGCTGCCATGCGCGTGCCGCCCAGCCTGCCAGGCGCCAGTGCGGCGCCGCCAGGACCTCGTGTGTCAGGGCGTTCATGACACGCACAGCGCCACCAGGCGCCCGAGCGTTTCGATCCGGGACCGATGTCGTCGGAACGGGACACTGGCCATGACGCGGTCTGCAAAGGAAGCCGGGGCTGCTGTCGGGGGGGTTTGGCACTCTTGGAACGGGCTGTCAAGCGCGCCGTGCTCAGGGTAGGCGCACACGCGCCGTCGGCCAAGACAAGTCCGATGAATCGCCTGGTGTGCGGTCCGAATGCGGCCTGGGGCAGACCGACGCACCTCGTCTCGGAGGCCGGACACCACTTGATGGCGCTGTTCGCCACCCGGCCTCACGCCGAGTGATCGCGGATGCCCTGCCGCAAGGCGGCGCCGGCTACTCGAAGCTCAGCAGGACCTTCATCGCCTGCGAGCGATCCGCCGCCAGCGCGAACGCACGGGCGGCATCGCGGAAGGGCAAGGTGGCCGAGATGAGCGGCTTCAGGTCCACCAGGCCCTTGTTGAGCAGTTGGACCGCGGTGGCGAACTCCTCGTGGAAACGGAACGCACCGCGCAGGTCGAACTCCTTCGCGACGATGGCGTTGACCGGCAGCGTCATCTCCCCGCCCAGGCCCACCTGCACGATGACCCCGCGCGGGCGCAGCACGTCGAAGGCGCCGCGCAGCGCGCGCTCGTTGCCACTGGCCTCGAACAGCACGTCGAACTGCCCCTTGTCGGCGGCGAACTTCGCCAGGCCCTCGGGCTGCTCAGCCACGTTGACCGTCTCGTCGGCGCCCACCCTCGCCGCGCTCCTCAGCGGCGCAGCCCCCATGTCGGTGACCACGATGTGCGTCGCACCCGCCCGGCGCGCGGCGATGACGATCAGCGCGCCGATCGGCCCGCAGCCCGTGATCAGCACGCTCTTGCCCAGCAGGCAGCCGGCCCGGCGCACGGCATGCAGCGCCACCGACAGCGGTTCGGCCATCGAGCCCTCGCCGTCGCTCACCGTGTCGGCCAGCCGATGCGCCTGGGCGAGGTCGACGACGATCTGCTGGCGAAATGCCCCCTGCACGTGCGGCGTGCGCATCGCGCTGCCGTAGTAGCGCATGTCCAGGCAATGGTTCTGCAGGCCCTGCTGGCAGTAGCGGCAGCCGCCGCAAGGCCGGCTGGGGCTGACGGCGATGCGGTCGCCGCGCTCGTACTGGCGCACGGCACTGCCCACCTCCTCGACGACACCGGCCACCTCGTGGCCGAGCACCATCGGCTCCTGGATGCGCACGGTGCCGAAGCCGCCGTGCTGGTAATAGTGCAGGTCCGAGCCGCAGATGCCCCCGCAGCGAACGCGCACGCGCAGCTGGCTCGGCCCGATCTCGGGCGTGGGCACGTCTTCGACGCGCAGATCGCCGGGGGCGTGGATGACGAGTGCGTCCATGGTTCTTTCCCGGTCGATCAAAGCGTGGCGGTGACGCCGCCGTCCACGTAGAGGATGTGGCCGTTGACGAAGCCGGACGCGTCGCTGGCGAGAAACACCGCCGCGCCCACGAGGTCCTCGACGTCGCCCCAACGGCGCGACGGCGTGCGGCCGATCAGCCACTGCGTGAACTGCTCGTCCTCGACCAGCGCCTGCGTGAGCTCGGTCTTGAAGTAGCCGGGTCCCAGGCCGTTGACCTGGATGCCGTACTGCCCCCAGTCGATCGCCATGCCTTTGGTGAGCATCTTCACGGCACCCTTGCTCGCGGTGTACGGCGCGATGTTCGGCCGGCCCAGCTCGCTTTGCACCGAGCAGATGTTGATGATCTTCCCGCGCCGGCGCGCGATCATGTGGCGCGCCACTGCCTGTCCGACGACGAACACGCTGTCGACGTTGGTCCGCATGAGCTCATGCCAATGCGCCTCGGGAAAGTCCTGCAGCGGCGCACGGCGCTGCATGCCGGCGTTGTTCACCAGGATGTCGATGGCCCCGATCTCGCGCTCGATGCGCGAGACGGCCGCGGTAGCGGCCTCGCCGGAGGTCACGTCGAATGCCACGGCGTGCACGTCGGCACCTTCGTTGCGCAGCGCGCGAGCCGCCCGTTCCAGTCGCCCTTCGTCGCGTCCGTTGAGCACCACCGTCGCACCCGCGCCGGCCAGGCCGCGGGCCAGCGCCAGGCCGATGCCGGCGGAGGAGCCGGTGATCAGCGCGATGCGGCCGTGGAGGTCGAAAGCCTGCAGGACGGACTTCAAGCGGTACTCCTTCGCTTCATGGCCGTTTCTGCAGCACCGCCGGGTTCACCGGCGAGGGCGGCCTGCCGGCCTGCGGGCCGCAGCCCAGCGCAGCAATCAGGTTGTCGACGGCGAGCGAGGCCATCGCGCGGCGCGTGCCGACCGAGGCGCTGCCTATGTGGGGCGTGAGCACGACATTGGGCAGGGCCAGCAGCTCGGGACGAAGGGTCGGCTCGCCTTCGAACACGTCCAGGCCTGCCGCAGCGATCCTGCCCGACCTCAGCGCCCGCGCCAGCGCAGCGTCGTCGACGATGCCGCCCCGGGCGATGTTGGTCAGCGTCGCGGTCGGCTTCATCCGGTCGAGCTCGGCCGCGCCGATCGCGTGGTGCGAGCTCTGCGAGTACGGCAACACGAGCACCAGGTGATCCGACTGACCGAGCAGGGTGTCCTTGTCGACGTATTCGGCGCGGCATCCGGCCTCGACGGCCGGCGCGAGCCGCGTGCGGTTGTGATAGATCACCCGCATGCCGAAGCCCAGCGCACCGCGTCGCGCAATGGCCTGGCCGATGCGGCCCATGCCGAGGATGCCGAGGGTCGCACCATGGACGTCGCTTCCGAGGAACATGTCGTAGATGCCGGTCCGGGTCCAATCGCCCCGACGCAGGAAGTGCTCGGCTTCGGCGATGCGCCGCGCCGCGGCCATCATGAGCGCGAAGCCGAAGTCCGCGGTCGTCTCGGTCAGCACGTCCGGCGTGTTGGTGACCAGGACGCCGCGCGCCGTGCAGGCGTCGACGTCGACGTTGTTGTAGCCGACGCCGACGTTGCAGACGGCGCGCAGCTGCGGGCACGCATCGAGCAGTGCCGCATCGATCCGTTCGCTGCCGGTGCTCATCACGCCGTGCTTGCCCTGCAGCCGCCGGAGCAGCTCCTCGGGGCTGAAGATCGTGTCGGCCGGGTTGTCCTCGACGTCGAAATGCTGGCGCAGCCGGTCGGCGATGTCCGGGAAGGTCGCGCGGGTGGCGAGTACGGCGCAGTGCATCCTCGTGTCCCGTCAGTTGTTGCAGCGCGCTTCCAGCGCATCGATGAACGACCGGTCCCAGCGTCCTTCCTTCATCGCCCGCATGGTGTTCGCTTCGTTGGCGAGCGTCCTGCGCGCGCCCTCCAGGACGAGGTCGGCCTCTGCCGGAGGAATCGCGAGCAGGCCGTCCTGATCGCCGACGACGATGTCGCCCGGATTCACCACCATGCCGCCCACCGACACCGGCACGTTGATTTCCCCGGGGCCATCCTTGTAGGGGCCGCGATGGGTGACGCCGCGCGCATAGATCGGGAACTCGCGCTCGCGGATCTCGGCCACGTCGCGGATGGCGCCGTCGATCACCAGGCCGGCAAGGCCCGCGGTCGCGGCATAGAACGACAGGATGCCGCCGATCACCGCGTTGCCGACGTCGCCGCCGGCGTCGATCACCAGCACGTCGCCGGGCCGGCAGAACTCCAGCGCGCGCAGGAAAGTCAAGTTGTCGCCGCCGCGCGAGCGCGCCGTGACGGCGGTGCCGGCCATCGTCTGACGGCCGGGCCGGTGGTACGGGTGCAGGCCCACCGTGCCGGTGTTGCGGTGCATGTTGTCGCTCAGCGCGGCCACCGGGATGTCGCGCAGCGCGACGATCAGCGATTCGCCGACCTGCGGCGCCGACGGATTCTTGCGGAGGGCTTTGTAGGTGCTCATGGTGCTCAGTGCAGTTCGGCAACGGCCCGCGCGATGCGCGCACAGCCTTCGTCCAGGATGTCGAGGGAGGTCGCGATCGACAGGCGGAAGTACGGCGACAGCCCGTACGCCGTGCCGGCGACGACGGCAACGCCGACGCTCTCCAGCAGGTGCATCACGACATCGCCGTCCTCGCCGAGGCGCCTACCGTCGGGCGTGGTCTTGCCGATCAGCCCGGCGCAATTCACGTACAGGTAGAAGGCCCCGTCGGGTGCGCGGCAGCTCAGGCCCGGGATCGCGTTGATGCGCGCCAGCGTGTGGTCGCGCCGTTGCTTGTAGGTGGCCACGCTCTCGCCGATGAAGCGCTGGTCGCCGTTCAGCGCGGCGGCGGCAGCCGCCTGGCTGACCGAGCAGCAGTTGCCGGTGGATTGGGAGAGCAGCGTGTCCAGCGCCTGCACCAGGTCGCGCGGACCGGCCACCCAGCCGATGCGCCAGCCGGTCATCGCATAGGTCTTGGAGACGCCGTTGACCGCCAGCGTGCGCTCGCGCAATTCGGGGGCGGCATTCAGCAGGTGCGGCGTGCGGCGGTCGTCGAAGCGGATGTGCTCGTAGATGTCGTCGGTCATCACGAGCACCTGCGGATGCCGCAGCAGCACGTCGGCCAGCGCACGGTACTCCTCGGCGGTATAGCTGGCACCGGTGGGATTGCTCGGCGAATTGATCAGCAGCCAGCGCGTCTTGGGCGTGATGGCCGCCTCGAGCTGGGTCGGCGTCAGCTTGAAGCCTTTCGCTTCGGGGCAGGCGACGATCACAGGCACACCGTCGCAGGCCAGAACCATGTCGGGATAGGAAACCCAGTACGGCGCGGGGATGATCACCTCGTCGCCGGGTTCGAGCGTGATCGAGAACGCGCTGTAGATGGCGCTCTTGGCGCCGCTGGTGGCGATGATCTCGTTGAGCGCGTAGACGAGGCCGTTCTCGCGCTCGAGCTTGGCGGCAATGGCCTGGCGCAGCTCCACCGTGCCCGCCATCAGCGTGTAGCGCGTCTGCCCTTTCTCGATCGCCGCGGCGGCGGCCTGGCGGATGTGCGCGGGCGTGTCGAAGTCGGGCTCGCCCACCACCAGGTTCACGATGGACTTCCCCTGGCGGCGCAGCTCGTTGGCGCGGTCGGCGGCCGAGGTGCTGGGGGAAGGCTTGATGCGGCGTACACGAGCAGCGATGCGGGACGGGCTCACGAAATTCCTTGTGGCGGGTGACTGCAGGCATAACGGTAGAGCGCCGTCGCCGCCAAGGCCAAGACGAGTTCGGTCTGCCTTGATAGGCATCGCTTATGGATGCAAACTGAGGGCCAGTTGAGCGGCAAGCTTCCTGATGAAACACCGAAGGCCACAGAGCATCCCAGGCCGCAGTCACCGGCCCGGCGTTTGCGAAGAAGCACCAGGCCCGTTCGCCTTGAGCCCTTCGACAGGCTCAGGGCGAACGGTTTCTGGAGCGGGAGTTCTCTTTCTCACGTGGCCCTCGGCTGTGTGTTCTCTGTGTTCTCCGTGATCGAAAGCAGCTTCTCGCGCCGAGCCGTCCCGCCCAGCTCGCTCCTGCCATGAACCTGAGACGACTGAAATACTTCGTCAAGATCGTCGACATCGGCAGCCTGACGCAGGCCGCCGATGTCCTGCACATCGCGCAGCCCGCGCTCAGCCAGCAACTCGCCACGCTCGAGGGCGAGGTGCGCCAGCAGCTGCTCGTGCGCACCAAGCGCGGGGTCACGCCCACCGAGGCGGGCAAGGTGCTGTACCGGCATGCCCAGCTGATCCTGCGCCAATGCGACCAGGCCCAGGTGGACATGGTCGCGGCGAGCCGAGGGGTGTCGGGCGCGGTGTCGGTGGGGCTGGCGCCCGGAACCGCGGCCGCCACGCTGGCGCTGCCGCTGCTGCGCATCCTGCGCGCGCGGCACCCCGGCGTGCTGCCGTATCTCAACGAGAGCTACGGCAGCACGCTGTCCGAGCTGATCATGAACGGACGCATGGACCTGGCCGTGCTCTACGGCGGCAAGGTTGCCGTGCACGGACTGAAGTTCATTCCGCTGCTGCGCGAGCCGCTCTACCTGGTCGGCCCGAAGTCGCTGCCGGCCCCGCCCGAGACCGTGCCGCTGAAGGTGCTGGCGGACACGGACCTGTACCTGCCGCGGCCCTACAACGTCGTGCGCCGCCTGGTCGACGAAGCCTTCATCAGCGCCGGCATGGTTCCGCGCGTGGTGGCCGAGATCGAGTCGGCGAGCACGCTGACCGCCGTCATCGCCGACGGGCTGGGCATGAGCATCCTGCCCGCCTCGATGGCGCGCGAAGTGGTGAAGGCCTGCGACGCCTGGCTGTCGCGCATCATCGATCCGGTCATCGAGGCTCCGCTCGCGCTGTGCCAGTCGGACCACCTGCCGCTGTCCGAGCCGGCACAGGCGGTCAAGGAGATCCTCCTGGAGCTGGTGGCGACCTTGCCGGGCAGCCTGGCCACACCGGACGATCCGTCATAAGCGGCTCTTATCTAGGCACACCCATTCCGTCTTGGCGCTTCGGCGTGCGCGCCGATACCTTTGCGGTGTGGACCAGCAGCAGATCAAGGCCTTCATCGACGCCATGGCGGCGTCGGACCTCACCGAGGCGGAGTTCAGCCAGGACGGCTGGACCCTGCGCCTGGTGCGCAGCGGTGCGGCTGTCCAAGCCGTGCGCGGCGCCGAGGTCCCGGCGCCGTCGCGGCGCGACGCGCCGCCCGCGGCGGCCCCCGCGAAGGAACTGACCGCCCCGCTCTTCGGCGTCGTCCACCTCCAGCAGACCCCCGGCGATCCGCCCTTCGTCAGCGTCGGCCAGGCCGTCCAGGCGGGCCAGACGCTGTGCGTCATCGAGGCGATGAAGGTGTTCAACGAAGTGGTCGCCGAGCACGACGGCACGGTCGCTGCCGTGCTGGTGACATCGGGTCAGGAAGTCGAAGCCGGCCAGCCCCTGCTTCGCTACGCGTGATGACCGGCGCCCGCTGAGGTGATCATGTTCGACACCGTCCTCATTGCCAATCGCGGCGAGATCGCCCTTCGCATCCTGCGCGCGTGCCGCGGCCTCGGGCTGCGCACGGTGGCGGTTCACTCCGAGGCCGATCGCGATGCGTCGTACGTCGCGCAGGCGGACCAGGCACTGTGCATCGGACCCGCCTCGGCGGGCCAGAGCTACCTGAACCAGGCCGCCATCCTGCTGGCCGCCGAGGTCAGCGGCGCGCAGGCCATCCATCCGGGCTACGGCTTCCTCTCCGAGAACGCCGGGTTCGTCGAGAGCGTCGAGCGCGCCGGGTTGACCTTCATCGGCCCGAGCTCCGCGTGCATCCGCATGATGGGCGACAAGGTGTCCGCCAAGCGCGCGATGCGCGCCGCGGGCGTGCCGTGCGTGCCGGGCCCGGACCGGTCGCTGCCGGAAGACCCGGCCGCCGTGCAGGCGATCGCACGCGAGATCGGCTACCCCGTCATCGTCAAGGCGGCAGGCGGCGGCGGCGGCCGCGGCATGCGTGTGGTGCGAGAGGAGTCCGGTCTTCCCGATGCCCTGGCGCTCACCCGCGAGGAGGCGCGGCGCGCCTTTGCCAATCCGGAGGTCTACATCGAGAAGTTCCTCCTCCACCCGCGCCACGTCGAGATCCAGGTGCTCGCCGACAGCCATGGCAACGCCGTCTGGCTGGGCAGCCGCGACTGCTCGCTGCAGCGCAGGCACCAGAAGGTGCTCGAGGAGGCGCCGGCGCCGCACATCGCTGCCGCGCTGATCGCGCAAGTGGGCGAGCGGTGCGCCGCCGCGTGCCGGCAGATCGGCTATTGCGGCGTCGGCACTTTCGAATTCCTGTACGAGAACGACGCGTTCTACTTCATCGAGATGAACACGCGGCTGCAGGTCGAGCATCCGGTGACCGAGATGACCTCGGGCATCGACATCGTGCAGCAGCAGATCCGCGTCGCGCGCGGCGAGGTGCTGTCGATCGCACAGGCCGACGTGGCCTGCCGCGGCCATGCGCTCGAGTGCCGCATCAACGCCGAGGACCCGCGCACGTTTGCCCCCTCGCCCGGCCGCATCACCGAATGGAGCCTGCCGGGCGGATGGGGCGTCAGGGTCGACAGCCATGCCGGCGTCGGCTACCGCGTGCCGCCGTACTACGACTCGATGGTCGCGAAGCTGATCGTGCACGGCACGAGCCGCGAGGACGCGCTGATCCGTCTGCGCCAGGCGCTCTCGGAAATGAAGGTCGGCGGCATCTCGACCAACCTGCCGCTGCACCGGGACATCGTTCGCGATGACGCCTTCTCGGCCGGCGGTGTCGACATCCATCACCTCGAGCGCTGGCTGGCGCACAGAGCCTCGGCATGAGCACGCAGGCAGCCACTTTCAGCGTCCTGGGCACGACGGCCGCGCTGTTCGAGTCCGGCGGGCCGATGACGCTCGCCGCGCAGCAGCGCATCTGGGCGCTCGCCCGCGAAGCGCAGGCATGGCCCGAAGTGCGCGAGGCGGTGCCGGGCATGAACAACCTGATGATCACCTTCGTGCAACCTCCCCGCCAGCTGCGGGCGCTCGAGGACCGGCTGCGCACCGCATGGGAGCTCGTCCAGCCGCTGTCGCTCGAAGGACGCGTGATCGAGCTGCCGGTCACGTACGGCGGCGGCGGCGGTCCGCACATGGCCGACGTGGTCGCGCACACGGGCCTGACCATCGACGAGATCGTCGAGCTGCACAGCGCCCCGCTGTACCCGGTGTACGCGCTCGGCAGCCATCCCGGCTACTGCTATCTCGGCGGCATGGACCCGCGCATCGCGACGCCACGGCGCAAGGTGCCGGTGGTGAGCATTCCCGGCGGGGCCGTCTCGATCGGCGGCGCCCAGACCGGCGTGTCGGCGTCGGCCGGACCCAGCGGCTGGAACACGATCGGCAGTACCGACATGTGCTTCTTCGATCCGATGCGCGATCCGCCGGCCTTGCTGCAGCCGGGAGACAGCATCCGCTTTCGCGTCGAGAAGGTGATCCGATGATCGAGATCGTGTCGTCCAGCGCGCTCGCCACGGTGCAGGACCTTGGCCGCACGGGCAGCCTGCGCTGGGGAGTCGGCACTTCGGGCGCGATGGATGCCGTGGCGCTCGCCGCGGGCAACCTGCTGCTGGGCAACGAGGCGTCCGCTGCCGCGGTCGAGATCCCGGTGTTTCCGTTTCGCGTGCGCTTCGTCGAGGACTGCGCCTTCGCGGTGACGGGCGCCGACTGCGCGGCGACGCTCGATGCACGTCCGCTGATGCCGTGGTCGACCTACGAGGCCCGTGCAGGACAGGTGCTCGTCCTCGGCGTGCCGCAGGGCACCGCATGGCGTGCGGCGCGTGCCTATCTGTGCCTGGCCGGGGGCGTCGACGTGCCTTGCGTGCTCGACTCGCGCAGCACGCAGCTGCGAGGCGCGTTCGGCGGCCTTGAAGGACGCGCGCTGCGCAAGGGGGACAGGCTGCGGGCGGCCGCACCGGGACGTGCGACGCGCGCGACCGGCATCGGGCTCGTGCCTCCCGCGCTCGTGCTGCCGCTGCAGGTCGATGGCTGCCCGGCCATGCGCGTCCTCCCCGCAGCCGAGTACGAGGACTACACCGCTGCTTCGCGCGAGGCGTTCTGGGGCACTGCATGGAAGGTCACGCCGCAGAGCGACCGTTACGGCTACAGGCTGGCGGGCGAGGCGCTCGAGCCCGTCGCCGCGGTGGAGATGCGCTCGCACGGCATCGTCCCGGGCGTCATCCAGGTGCCGCCCGGTGGCCAGCCGATCGTGCAGATGCGCGATGCACAGCCTTCAGGCGGCTATCCCAAGCTCGGGACCGTCATCGAGGCCGACCTGTGGCGACTGGGCCAGGCCGCCATCGGCAGCCACGTGCGCTTCATCCGGACCACCTGGGACGACGCCGTGGCGGCGCTCGATGAGTTGCGCGAGTGGCTCGACGAGACCCGCCGCGTGCTCGACCTTCACCAGCGCGTGCGATTCGGGAGCTGACGGTGGATGCGCTCGAACGCTTCCGACAGCTTGCCGCGTGGCTGGCCGACACCGACATCGCGGTGCTCGAGCTGAGCGGGCCGCTGACGCGGCTGCGCCTGGTTCGCGGCACCAGCGGCGAAGCCGCGCTGCAAGGCGCAGGTGTCGACCTGCCGGCGCAACGGACGCCGCAGACGAGCCCCGGCGCAACGGTCGTCCCCGCTTCCGGCGTCGGCATCGTGCGGCTCAGGCACCCCCTTCGCGATGCGCCGCTGGCGCCGGTCGGCGCCAGCGTCTCCTGCGCACAGGTGCTCGCGCTGCTGCAGGTCGGGCCGGTGCTGGTGCACGTCGCCGCGCCGCGCAACGGCGTCGTCGCAAGCCTGCGCGCGCGGGACGGCGATGCCGTCGGCTACGGCGATCCCCTGATCGAGATGGTGGACTGAGGCATGGACATCGACCTGAACGCGGATCTCGGAGAGGGCTACGGCCCGTGGCGCATGGGCGAGGACGAGGCCCTGCTGGAGCTGGTGTCCTCGGCCAACGTGGCGTGCGGCTTCCATGCCGGCGATCCGGTGATCATGGAACGCACCGTCCGCACGGCGAGGGCACGCGGCATCGACGTCGGGGCGCATGTCGGCTTCCCGGACCGCCAGGGCTTCGGCCGGCGGCCGATGCAGATGGACACCGCCGAGCTCGCCAGCTTCGTCGTCTACCAGCTCGGCGCGCTGGCCGGCATCGCCCGGGCTGCCGGGCACCGCATGACGCACATGAGCTTTCATGGCGCCCTGGGCAACATGGCCGCCGCCGATGCGTCGCTGGCCGAGCCGCTGGTGCGCGCCGTGGCCGACTTCGACTCCACGCTGATCGTCAGCTCGTCGACCAGCCGCGCCATCGAGGGCGCCGCCGCGCGCTGCGGGCTGCGCGTGGCCACGACCTTCCTCGCCGACCGTGCCTACGACGACCAAGGCCTGCTCGTTCCACGCAAGCTCCCGGATTCGGTCATCAAGGACGAGGCGGCCGTGCTGGAGCGCGTGCGCCGCCTGCTGCGCGACGGGACGGTGACCACCTATTCCGGCAAGTCGCTGGCGATGAACGCGCGGTCGATCCTGCTGCACGGCGACACGCCGGGCGCCGTGGCGCTGGCGCGAACGATCCGCAACGAGGTCGAAGCCGCGGGCCACCGCATCGTGCCGATCTCGCGCCAGGTCCACGCATAAGGTCCCCTTATCGCTCCACATCCATTCCGTCTTGGCCTATTCGCCCGGCACTCGATAGATTGGTTTCACGCCACAAGGAACTCACCCCATGCCGTTCTCCGACTACAAGACAGCCCTGGTCACCGGCGCCTCGTCCGGCATCGGCGCCGCGGTCGTGGAGCGCCTGTCGCGCGAAGGCCTGCAGGTGCATGCCATCGCGCGCAGCGCGCCGAACCTGGAGGTGCTGGCGGCGCGCACGGGCTGCATCGCGCACGTGCTCGACGTGACCGATGTCGGCGGCATCGCGCGGCTCGCCGGGGAAGTGGAGTTCGACGTGCTCGTGAACAACGCCGGTGTCGACCGGCCGAACTCCCTCCTCAAGGCGAGCGAAGAGGACGTCGACCTGCTCGTCGACGTGAACCTGCGCGCCGTGCTGCACCTGTGCCGCCTGGTCGTACCGGGCATGGTGGCGCGCGATCGCGGCCACGTCGTCAACATCAGCTCGATCGCCGGGGCCTACAACTTCGGCGGCAACTCCACCTACCACGCGACGAAGGCGGCGATCAGCATGCTGTCGCGCCAGCTGCGCATCGATGCTTTCGGCAAGCGCGTGCGCGTCACCGAGATCTGCCCGGGGCGCGTGGCCACCGAGATCTTCGCGCATGTGCACGGGGACTCCGCCGAAACCTACGAGCGCTTCGTCAAGGGCTTCGAGCTGCCGCAGGCGGCCGACATCGCCAACGCGATCGCCTTCGCGATCGCCGCGCCGGTGGCCGTGAACATCGGCCACATGGAAATCACGCCGACGCTGCAGGTGCCGGGCGGCCTGTCGACGGCCCGCCCCGAACAGCCGCCGGCCTGAAGGCGGGACACGCGGGAGCGCGACGATGAAAGGCTTCGACCTCATGGCCATCCTGCTGAACCCCGAGTTCGGCAGGATGCTGGTGCACGGTGCGCAGATGACGCTGGTCATCGCGCTGGGCTCCTGGCTGCTGGCCATGGGCCTCGCGGTCGTGCTGCTCGTCGTGCGCCTCACGCCGAGCCGCATCGCCCGGCGCGCGGTCGAAGGCTACGTGTCCTACCACCGCAACGTGCCCACGCTGGTGCAGCTGATGCTGTGGTACTTCGGCATTTCCAGCCTGCTGCCCGCCAGCGTGCAGGGCTGGCTGGGCGAGCACAACGGCGAGGCGCTGTTCGCGGTGATCGGCCTCGGGCTCTGCCAGGCGGCCTACTTCAGCGAGGACCTGCGTTCCGGGCTGCGCTCCATCCCGCTCGGCCAGGCCGAAGCGGCGCGAGCGCTCGGCCACAGCTTCATCGGTTCGATGCGTCACGTGCTGATGCCGCAGGCGGTGCGCCACGCGCTGCCGGCGCTGGTGAACCACAGCGTCTCGCTGTTCAAGAACAGCAGCCTGGCGATGGCCATCGGCGTGGCCGAGCTCACGCACGCGGTCAAGGAGATCGAGAACCAGAGCTTCCGCGCCTTCGAGACCTACCTGCTGGCGAGCGTGATGTACCTGGCCTTCTCGCTGCTCATCATGGCCGGCGGCGCCTGGCTGGACCGCCGCAGCCGCATCGTCGGCGCCAGGTGAGGCGATGAACACGATCATCGAGATCCTGCGCGACAACTGGCTGCTGCTGCTGATCGGCCAGTACCCGAACGGGCCCCTGGGCGGCATCGCCTGCACGCTGATCCTGTCGGTGCTGGGCATCGCGCTGGCCTTTCCGCTCAGCGTGCTGCTGGCGCTCGCCCGCCTGTCGCCCTGGCGCGTGCTGAACTGGCCGGCCACGGCGCTGGTGTACGTGGCACGAGGCGTGCCGCTGCTGATGGTGATCCTGTGGGTCTACTTCCTGGTGCCGCTGCTGATCGGGCACAACGTGTCCGGCTTCGTGACCATGCTGTGCACGCTGGTGCTCTATGAAGGCGCCTACCTCGCCGAGGTGGTGCGCGCCGGCATCCAGGCGCTGCCCAAGGGCCAGATGGAAGCCGCGCGCGCCCTCGGGCACAGCCATCTCGGCGCGATGCGACTCGTGATCCTGCCGCAGGCCCTGTTCAACATGCTGCCGAGCATGCTGAGCCAGTTCGTGTCGACGATCAAGGAGACGACGCTCGGCTACGTGATCAACGTGCCGGAGCTGACCTTCGCGGCCAACCAGATCAACAACCAGCTGCTGACCAAGCCGTTCCACGTCTTCTTCATCCTGGCGACCATCTATTACGTCGTGTGCTGGAGCCTGACCCGCGCGGCCACCGCGCTGGAGCGGCACATCGAGGCCAAGCGGGCCGGCCTGCGCGGCGCCGGCGCGGCGGCGCCGCCCGCCGTCGTCTCGCAGCCGATCGCCGCCGAGCCCTGAAGGATCTTCCCGATGATCACGTTCTCCGACGTCAACAAGTGGTACGGCCACTACCGCGCGCTCACCGACATCAACGCCGAGGTCAAGAAGGGCGAAGTGGTGGTCGTCTGCGGACCTTCCGGCTCGGGCAAGTCGACGCTGATCCGCACCGTGAACCGGCTGGAGGAGATCAAGTCCGGCCGCGTCGTGGTCGACGGCCACGACATCCACGCCCCGATGAGCAGCGCCCAGCTCAACAAGCTGCGCAGCCGCATCGGGTTCGTGTTCCAGAGCTTCAACCTGTTCCCGCACCTGTCGGCCCTCGACAACGTGATGCTGTCGCCCGTGCACGTGAGCGGCATCAAGCGTGGCGAAGCCCGCGAGAAGGCGATGCAGCTGCTCGAACGCGTGGGCCTGGCGTCCAAGGCCATGTCGTACCCGGCCCAGCTCTCCGGCGGCCAGCAGCAACGCGTGGCGATCGCCCGCGCGCTGGCGATGGAGCCGCCCGCGATGCTGTTCGACGAACCGACCAGTGCCCTCGATCCCGAGATGGTCGGGGAGGTGCTGGCCGTGATGCGCAGCCTGGCCGGCGACGGCATGACGATGATGTGCGTGACGCACGAGATGAACTTCGCCCGCGAGGTCGCCGACCGCGTGTGGTTCATGGACGCCGGCTGCATCCTCGAATCGGCCGAGCCCGAGACCTTCTTCCGCAGCCCGCGGCACCCGCGCGCGCAACGCTTCCTGTCCGACCTGCGCTCGCACTGAGCGTCCTCACCCTGGAGTCCGCCATGTCCTTCCGAATCCGCGCCGCAAAGCCAGCGGCCATCACCGCCCTCGCCCTGAGCACCTTGCCGTTGGCCGCACTCGCCGATCAGTGGCAGGACATCCAGCAGCGCAAGGAGCTGCGCTGCGGCACCTTCGCCGACGTCCCGCCGTTCGCGGCACCGGACCCGAAGACGCGGGAGATGGTCGGCTTCGACGTCGACCTGTGCAACGCACTGGCCAAGCGCCTGGGGCTCACCGCCAAGATCACGCCACTGTCGGTCGAGGCCCGCGTTCCCGAAGTCAAGATGGGGCGCGTCGACATCACGGTCGCCAACCTCGCCTACACGCTGGGCCGGGCGGAGCAGATCCAGTTCAGCGACCCCTACTACCTCGCCAAGGAGATGCTCGCCGTCAAGGCGAGCGATCCCGGCAAGAGCAAGGCCGACTACAAGGGCAAGCGCCTGGCCTCCACCAAGGGCTCGACCTCCGAGCTGTCCATCAAGATGAACGGCTCGGAGCCGGTCACTTTCCAGGACACCGGCTCGGCGTACATGGCCGTGCAGCAGAACAAGGCGCTCGGCATGGTCGCGAACACGATGACGATCACCAAGCTCGTCAACCAGTCGAAGACCGGCGGCGTGGAGCTGAAGATGATTCCCGAGCCGATGGCGCTGCAGCCCATCGGCATCGGCATGAAGAAGGATGAGCCGGCGCTGCTGGCGAAGATCAACGCCACCCTGCTCGAGTTGGACAAGGCCGGCGAGATCAACCAGATCTGGGCCAAGTGGCTCGGCCCGAACACCGAGTTCAAGATGGTGCGCGAAGACAAGGTCGTGCCGCTGAGCGAGCTGAAGTTCACGCCGCTGCCTTGATCGGGAACGGCGCTGCGGTGGGTCCCGACCTCGAGCCACTCGGGGCCCATGACGCGGAGGCCTAGCGAATTCTCCTGAACTCGGCCGTGTCCACGCGCTGACGACCGCTGATGTCCAGCGTCTGCCTCGTCCGCACGCTCGTCGCCCAACTGCTGCCCAGGTTCACCTGATACGTCGTGGTGCGTCGCAAGGTCATCGTTGACATCGCGGCGCGAACCTCCTTGGCCTTCTCGGCGCCACCGGCGCTCGCGATCAGCGGCGTCACCAAGCTGTCCATCGCCTCGAGGAGTGCCCGACGGTCGATCTCCTCGTCGAGTTGCAACTCCATGGTCTTTCGACTCGCGTCCGTGACCCTTGTCGTCAGGCTCAATGTGGACTGCAAGGGTGCGGTGCCGAACGGCGAGGGGATGGAGGACTCCAGTTGCACCGTCTTGCCCGGCGTGAAGCTACCGCCGAGAGGTGAATACAGAACGGTGGCGTCCTTGGCCGCGAGCGCAAGAAGACGTTCGTCATGGGCCGTCAGCTGTGACATGGCTGCACGAACCTGCTCGACGACCTTCGGATCCAGTTCCTTCCGACCGGGTGAGGGCTCGGTGAGCGCATGCATGGCTGAATCGAGCATCGCCCGCACATCCTTCGCGTTGACCAAACGCACGGGCTGGGCGGATGCATCGAACTCGATTTCCGCCGCGAGGTTCTGCGCCTTCTCCATGGCAGCGATGGCCTCCGGCGTCATCCGGCCCTCCGCCAGCTGTCGGAACGCAGTGTCACTTTTCCATTGCTGTAGCGAACCCTTGTCGTCGGCGCGCAGCACGGCGATCTCGAGCCTGCCCTTGGCGCAGTTGTTCGTCGGCTTGGCGGGATCGCTCGATCTCCTGCATCGTTCGACCTCGTACACGGCTCGCTCACCGGCCTTCCAGTTGGCGTTCCACTCGATGTCCGCGGCGCGGACGTGAATGACGGGGCACGCGAGCAGCGCAACGAGGCAGCGAACGATGGGCGAGGTGGCTAGGCGCATCATGGGGTGAAGAGGTTGGCGCGACCTGCTTTGCAGCGACACGGCGTCAGCAGCAAATCGAATCCCCGACTGCGCTCGGGCACTGCGATCGCCTTGAAGATCGAAGAACTCTAACGGCTGGGCCCTCCGGCTCACATCCTGAGTTGTGACGGAAGGCCGACTTCTGATGTGCGCGTGGGCAGCCCCGGAGATCGGAACCACGCGTGGGCTTGCGATGCGGACGGTGCGAACTAGACTGGCGTTCAGGTCCAGCCGTGTCGAGGAGGCTCAGATGACGTCCCCTGCCCTGTCCGTCTCATGGACCCGCTCGGTCCGCGCGCGCGCCTGGGGCGTCCCTCGATGAGCGAGCACGACTCCTTTTCGCCCGCGTCCGACCTGCGGCACCGGCTCGCCGCCGCCTACCGGCACCTGTCGCGGCTGGGCCTGAACAGCGGCAGCGCCGGCAACGTGAGTTGCCGGCTCGAGGATGGCGCGCTGGTGACCCCGACCGGCGCGAGCGCCGAGACGATCGACGCCGCGTCGCTGGTGGAGATCACGCTCGACGGCGAGACGCGCGGCCCGGGCATTCCATCGAGCGAATGGGCCATGCACACCGAGATCTACCGGCGCTACCCGCAGGCGCAGGCGATCGTCCATACCCACTCGGACGCGTGCGTGGCGCTGGCGTGCCTGCGCAGCGGGATCCCCGCCTTTCATTACATGATCGCGACCTTCGGCGGCGACGACGTGCGATGCGCGCCGTACGCCACGTTCGGCACCGAGACGCTCGCGCGCCTGGCCGCCGATGCACTCGTCGATCGCAGCGCCTGCCTGCTCGCCAATCACGGCATGATCGGCTGGGGCGCGGACATCGAGCAGGCGATCGCGACAGCGACCCGGCTGGAGACCCTGGCGCGGCAGTATTGGATGAGCCTGCAGGTCGGCCCGCCCGTCCTCCTCGACCCGCAGGAGATGCGCATCGTTCGCGATCGGTTCCGAGCGTACGGGTCGACGCGGCTCGCGACCCGCCTGCCCGACCGCTGAGGCGAATCAGCCCATCCCGAAGAGCGACGACAAGTTCTGCTCGAATGGCGGCCCGACGAGGCCGCGCTCGGTGATGAATCCGGCGACCAGCGTGTGCGGCGTGACGTCGAAGGAAGGGTTGCGCACCGCCACCCCCTCGGGCGCCGTGCGGCGGGCGCCGAAGCTCGTCACCTCGTCGCCCGCGCGTTCCTCGATCACGATGTCCTCGCCTGCGCGCGTCGCGAGGTCGAGCGTGGAAGAAGGGCACGCGACGTACATCGGAATGCCGAAGTGCTTGGCGAGAATGGCCACGCCCAGCGTGCCGATCTTGTTGGCGAAGTCGCCGTTGGCCGCCACGCGGTCGGTGCCCACGATGACCAGATCGACGAGGCCGCGCTGCATCGTGGCAGCGGCCATGCTGTCGGTGAGCAGCGTGACGTCGATGCCCGCGCGCTGCAGTTCGAAGGCCGTGAGGCGCGCGCCCTGCAGCAGCGGCCGCGTCTCGTCGGCGTACACGCGAAACGGCGTGCCGGACCGGTGCGCGAGGTACATCGGCGCCGTGGCGGTGCCGATGCCGGTGGTCGCGAGCGCGCCGGCGTTGCAGTGCGTGAGGATGCCGCAGCCCGGGCGGATGAGCGCCTGGCCGTTGCGGCCGATGCCTTCGCACAGCGCCTGGTCCTCGTCGTGGATGCGCCTGGCCTCGTCGAGCAGCACATCGTAGAGCGTCGACGAGCTGCCCGCGTCGTCATGGCCGGCGATGCGGTCCTGCAGACGCTGCACGGCCCATCGCAGGTTGACCGCGGTGGGTCGGGCGGACGCGAGGTAGGCGGCCTGCTCCGCGAGGCGTGCACGAAACGCGGCGACCCCCGCGTTGCGGCTGCCCTGCATCGCGACGCAGAGGCCGTAGGCGCCCGCCACGCCGATGGCCGGGGCGCCACGCACCTTCAGCGCGCGAATGGACTCCCACACCTCCTCGACGCTCGCCTGGCGCTCGACGACGATCTGCAGCGGCAGGCGCGTCTGGTCCAGCAGGTACAAGGTGTCGTCGCGCCACTCCAGCGTCGCAGGGAGGGCGCCGGCCAGCGATTCGGTGCGGCTCGCCATGCGGCTCACTCCTCCAGGCGGGCGACGGCGCGGACCTTGATGTCGAGCAGCTCGTTGGCCGTCACGCTGTAGCGACCGCTGAACGGGTCGACCTGCACGCTGAACTCCACGTGCTTTCCGGCATGGGACAGCTTGCCGCTGGTGAAGGCGTAGTCGGGCTGTGCGGCCGGGACCGAGTCCACGATGTGCTCGTCGAGCTCGTCCGAAATGGCGATGGGTACTTGAAGGTGCATGGCAATTCCAGTGTGGAAGTCGCGGGTGGCGTCCGCGGTCTGCACGCCTTGCGGCGGCATGAAGTCAATGGTCCGGTGAACAGGCGTGCGAGGAAAGACTTTTCGTGCCCTTTTTCGTAGCGCCCAAGAAAAAAGCACTTGGCGTTCCCGCCAAGCGCCCGGTGAGGCAGGTCCAGGATCTACATCGGCCACTCGCTCGTGCGAGTCGAGGGGCAAGACCCGACCCTGAGCCGACTTCCGGATTGCGGTGGGACCCTCGGCGAAGGCTGCAACGAGGATTCGGGCGTCGCAGCCAGGGTAGACGCCCGAGAGATCCCCCGCTGGCGTCTCCGCCTTGAACCGATCCGATGCATCGGGCAACAGAGGCCTACCCGCTTGCCGGCAATTCACCGTGTGGCCGTCGATCCAGTCGAAACGCTGGAGAGCGGCCGCGCGGTTGGTCGCTGCCAGCGCAAACCTTCATCACAGCTCGAGGCCTATGCCCTGCCCCATCAATGGCGCGCCTTCGTCGCGCACCCACTCAGCGACATTCCGGTTCACCTTCAAGCGGCCCGCTCGGCCGCCGGCCTCATCGTCGCCCGCTCGGCCGGTGACGCGTCCGGTCTCAAGCGAACGGTGGGGATCCGCTCCCTACCTGGGATTGCTGGTAGCTGGCTTCGCAACCCGTTTCTGATCTCCGGCGCGCGCCCTCTCCCAGTCGCCTCGCTCAGGCGGTGATCGCGGCTCTCCAGTCAGCGCACGGCATTGGGAGTGATGGTGGGGGTCGGCAATCGGTCCATGCGCTGCACCTCGAGACGGCCGGACGCTGATCGAGTAGCCTGCGAACGGCACGTGGCACAAGCGTGACCGGACCGTGGCACGCTGGACGCTCAGGTTCCGATGACACCACCATCCAAGCGGCGGACCACCACAGTCGCCGAGCGCGGTCGCCCGTTCGGATGCTGGTCGGGCCAGTTGGAGTAGCGACGCGGGTTTGCGGGATCGCTGCGCTCGCTCGGACTCTCCCCCGGATGCTGGATGTTGACGAACAAGGTGCGCCCGTCCGGGGTGCCGGTGACGCCGGTAACTTCGCATCCCGCCGGGCCGACCAGGAAGCGGCGGACGTCACCGGTGCGGGGATCAGCGGCGAGCATCGCGTTGTTGCCCAGCCTGGCCAGGTCCCCCTTGCCCATGGCCGACGTCGACATGTCGGTCTGCACCCACAGCACGCCCCGGCCGTCGACCCACAGCCCGTCGGGGCATCCGAATGCATCCCCACGGGCGTTTCCCTTCGCCTCGGCGCGCTCGTTGCCGGGATCACCTGCGAGCACGAAGTGGTTCCAATGGAACGCGCTGCCGTCGAAGTCGCCCTCCTCCTTCCAGCGCACGATGTGCCCCATCGTGTTGTTGGCGCGAGGATTGGCGGCGTCCACGCCGGGCTGGTCCTTGGCGCCGCGGCTGCTGTTGTTGGTGAGCGTGCAGTAGACCCAGCCCTGCCGGTCGACGGCGATCCATTCCGGCCGATCCATCTTGGTGGCACCCAGTTGGTCGCTGGCCTGCCGCGCCTTGACCAGCACCTCACCCTGGTCCGCGAAGCCGTTCGCTGCGGTGAGCGGCCCGTCGCCGTGGATCAGCGCGATCCAGCGGCCCTTGCCGTCGGCATCGAAGCGGGCGACGTAGAGCGTGCCGTTGTCGAGCAGCCCCGCGTTGCCCGCGGCACCGCCGGGCTGCACGCGATCGCGACTGACGAACTTGTAGATGTACTCGAAGCGGGCGTCCTCGCCCATGTAGACCACCGCGCGGCCGTCCCGTGTCATGGCCACGGTGGCGCCTTCGTGCGCCGCGCGGCCGAGCGAGGTGCGCTTGACCGGCGTGCTGCTGGGGTTGAACGGATCGATCTCGACGATCCAGCCGAAGCGGTTGGGCTCGTTGGGGTGCCGCGAGGCGTCGAACCGCTCATCGTGCTCGTGCCAGCGGTAGCCCGACGGATCGCCCTTGCGCAGGCCCCATCGCTGCTGGTGCGCGTCCGGCTGGTCGGGACCCTTGAAGTAGTTGATGAAGTTCTCTTCGCAGGTGAGATAGGTGCCCCAGGGCGTGATGCCGCTGGCGCAGTTGTTCAGGGTTCCCAGCACGCGCCGGCCCTGCGGATCGGCAGCCGTGCGAAGCAGCGGGTGTCCGGCGGCTGCACCTGCGACCGACATCGGCGTGGAGGCGGTGATGCGGCGTGCCCACGGCGAGGGGCGCACGACCTCCCAACGGCCGTCCTTGCGTTGCACCTCGATCACCGACACGCCGTGCGCAGCTTGCGCCTTGCGCACCTTCTGCGCCGACCAGTTCGCCATGCCATCGGGATGAAGCAGACCGTCGTCGACGTACTCGTGGTTCATCACGAGCAGGCCGGCGTCCGAGCCGTTCTGCGCGAAGTAGTGGACGCCGTCGTGGTGCATGCCCATTTGCGCCTCCTGATCGGCAGGCGTGTTGGAGGCGTCAGGCTTGAAGGACGGGTTCTCGCCGGACAGGCCCACCGGCTCGCCCCATGCCGCGATTACCTGCACGGTGTAGCCCTCGGGCACCACGACGCTGTCGGCCGTCGACACTGGCACGCCCTTGAAACCGAGCAATGTGCCGCCTGCTCCGGC
Organism: Piscinibacter sp. XHJ-5; assembly: GCF_029855045.1. GTDB lineage: Bacteria > Pseudomonadota > Gammaproteobacteria > Burkholderiales > Burkholderiaceae_C > Albitalea. The sequence continues at coordinate 2,810,600 of NZ_CP123228.1, read as the reverse complement.
CGTCGAGGCACAGCCGGCCAGCGCGACCACGCCCGAGAGCGGCGCCAGGAACCCGCCCGCAGCCGCCGCCAGGCCGCCGCGCAGGACGGTGCGGCGCGCCGGTCGGACACGTCATGGATGGAGGTGTTGGAGGAGCGATTGCTGTCCTCCATCTGCGAGTGATCTTTGGGCATGGGTCAGCGGAAAGCGACAACCCTCGATGTTGGCGTGCGAGTTTGAAACCGTTGTGACACGTGCAACCCGGCGCGCCGTGTGGCCGGCGGGCAGTGCATAGAATCGTCGCTTGGACACCGAACCCCGGTGCCACCGCCGCTGCAAGTCGATCGCGCAGGCACAGGACGCGATGCGGACGAGACAGCAACCTCGGAGCTCGCACGCCGTGCGGTCGCCTCCTGTCTGATTCCGGGAGTCCCTCATGCGAACGTTGTCGCAAGCTGTCTATCTCGACTCGGAATTCGGTGTGGTCCAGGACCTTCCGCGAGCAGGCTCGACCCTCGAGCATCCGCTGGTCTTCGACTCCGTCGCGCGAGACCTCAAGCGCATGGCGGGCCAGGGCCTGCTCGAGATCGTTCGCGAGCATCGGTCGGCGTCTGCCGGCGAGGAATTGATCGATCGGTTGCAGTTCAAGCGCTTGCGATGAAGCCAGCCGCCGAGTAAGCGCCGATTGATGACCGGTCGACTCGTGCTGCGCTAGATGGCCACCACTGCGATGGCCCCCACGACCAGCACGCAGGCCAGAGCGGCGGTGGCCAGCGCCACAGCACGCTCCCAGCGCCGTCCGCAAGGAGACGCTGCCGGGTCGTGCGACGCCATGCGTTGAAGCGTCTCCGGCGGCAATGAGATCCAGCTGATCGACAACATGGCGGCCTTTCTGATACGGCTGACGCTGCGGCGTCGGGCGTTCGCCCATTCATATTCGGCGATGAACATGCCCGTGGGAAGTGCCGGTCCAGCGACGAGTCGATGAATCCGTGAATAGTCATCGTCGCCCGTCGGGCGTTTGCACATGCATCGCCCTGCGGCGGCCGCGTGACGAGCCGACAAGCCCGTATAAACGGTATATACCGTTTATACCAAACGGGTCCATCCCATGCCCACGACCACGAAAAGAGCCTGGCCGCCGGAGGGCGAAGACTCCCGCCAAGCTGCACCGTCCAAATCCGCCAACCGCACCGCCCGCGGCGGTGCCACCCGCCGCAAGCCCGAGCCCGCGGTGAGCAGTTCGATGTGTGGTTCGACTTCGACGACGCCGATCCCTACGCGTCATCGATCCAGTGCCCGATTGGCACCGTCATCGGCTGCACGACATGGCGGGATCCGACAGCCATCCGATCGTCGCCCTCGTCTGCGGCATCACCAGCGCCCGGGACACCCGTCGGGCTCGGATGGTGCGCGCCTTCCTGGAGTGGTCGGTCACGCGCAGCCACGGTGCAGCTGGTGCAGAGCGCCCTGCGGGGCGCTCAGTAGCGCTCGGGAACGAACATTTCGGCGGGAACCGGCCGGCGCGAGTAGTCGGGGTGGCGCTCGCGCAGCGGCAGTGCGATGGACGGCCGTTCGACATCCCTGTAGTCGAATTGGTCGAGCAGGTGCTGGATGCAATTGAGACGTGCGCGCTTCTTGTCCACCGCCTGCACAACCCACCAGGGCGCCTCTGCGATGTGCGTACGCTCCAGCATCACCTCCTTCGCCTTGGTGTATTCCTCCCAGCGCCGCCGCGACTCGAGGTCCATCGGGCTCAGCTTCCACTGCTTGAGCGGGTCGTGGAGACGACCGAGGAATCGCATCTCCTGTTCTTCATCGGTGATGGAGAACCAGTACTTGATGAGGCGAATGCCTGAGCGCACCAGCATCCGTTCGAACTCGGGGACCGAGCGGAAGAACTCCTCGACTTCATCCTCGCTGCAAAAGCCCATCACGCGCTCGACGCCCGCGCGGTTGTACCAGCTGCGGTCGAACAGAACCATCTCGCCGCCTGCCGGCAGGTGCGGCACGTAGCGCTGGAAATACCACTGCGTGCGCTCCCGGTCATTGGGTGCCGGCAGGGCGACGACGCGGCACACGCGCGGATTGAGCCGTTGCGTGATGCGCTTGATCGCACCACCCTTGCCCGCGGCATCGCGGCCCTCGAAAAGGATGATCACCTTCTGCTTCGTGTGTGCGATCCAATCCTGCAAGCGGACCAGTTCACGCTGCAGACGGAACAGGTTCCGGAAATATGACGCCCGCTCCGCGCGAGCGCCTTCGCCGGGGTCGACGTCGGCGAGCGCGCCATCGACCGAGCGGTCTTCGATCTCCATCTCGAGTTCCTCGTCGTAACCGTCGAGAAGGTCGGCGCGGATGCGCTCCATGAGCGCATCGTGGTCGCTTGCTTGGGACATGTCGCTCTCCTGGCCTGCTCGCAAGGCCCAAGGCCAAGCTCGCTCCATATTGTGAGATCCTGTGGAGAAATGTCGCACGCTGGCGTGGTGGATGAGAGGGCAGGTTCCCGCCGGGCGAGCATCCCCAGTCTCGCCGCTGCGAGCGACGTGCCAGTGACATCCCGATGCCAGTGGAGGCGTCGGGGACATCGAAGCGCATATGCTGGAGCATGCACGCGACCTCCCCTCTCTTTCCAATGCCGCAGGACGCGGCCGATGGTCCGTAGGCACGCTTCCCATGTCTGAACTCGAGCTCAAATTCGAAGTGCCGCCGCAGCACCGCGAGTCGCTTGCATCGCAATTGCGCACGCATGGCGCCCGCACAGTTCTCCTGCGGGCGAGGTACTTCGACACACCGGATGGGGTGCTCTCGAAGAACGGCGTGTCGCTGCGGCTACGCAATGAGGAAGGCCAGTGGATCCAGACGCTGAAGTCGCCAGGCGCCGGCGCCGGCGACCGCTTCGAGCACAGCGTTGCCCGGACTTCGGTGGACGGCGAACTGCCCGCCCTGCAGCCTTCGCTGCATGACGGCAGTCCGGCTGCCAAGGCGTTCAGAGAGTGCCTTGGGGACACCGAGATCGCTCTGGTCGAGCGCATCACGACCGATGTCAGCCGCCTGGCCGTAACGGGCCAGCGTGACGGCACCACGCTGGAAGTGGCGCTTGATACCGGCGCCGTACGCGCCGGAGGGCGCCAGTTGCCCGTGTGCGAGCTGGAACTGGAACTCAAGTCGGGCGAGCCCGCAGTTCTGTGGGAAGTCGCGCGCGAGTGGGCACTTCCGCAAGGCTTATGGCTGAGCACACTTGCGAAGGCACAGCGCGGGACCCACCTCGCTGACGGTGCCAAGCATGGCCCTGCTGTGAAGGCAGCAACGCCGCGCTTGTCAAGGCAAATGGGTGGCGAAGCGCTCGTGCGCGCCGTCGTGCGCTCCTGCCTCGACCAGATGCTCGGCAATGCGAGCGAAGTGGCCGCAGGCAGCACACAGGAGGAGCACATCCACCAGCTGCGCATCGGGCTTCGGCGCCTGCGCACCGCGCTGCGCGAACTGGGGCCCTTGGCCACCGGCATCGACGCAGCGTGGCAAGCTCCACTCGTCGAGGCATTCCGCCGACTTGGCGAGTTGCGCGACGACGACACCGTCGCACGGGCAGTCAGGCCGTTGCTGGAGGAGGCCGGTGCTCCCAGCGTGGAATGGCCGCGGCCGGACGTGGCTGTCGACACGACTGCAATCGTGCGCAACAGCGCATTCCAGGCGGTGCTGCTCCACGTGATCGGGTTTGCTCACGACAAGTCGCAGGGCGGCTTGAACGACCGCAGCACACGCCAGTATGTGATCGAGCGCTTGCGCAAGCTTCACCGCAGGGTCGCACGCGAAGGAAGGCGGTTCGACAAGCTCGACACTGACGCGCAGCACCGCGTGCGCAAGCAGCTCAAACGCCTGCGCTATTTGTCCGAGTTCGTCGCCGATTTGTTCGGCATCAAGCGCGTTGAGCAATACCTGGAGCATCTGCGTCCCGCGCAGGATGCTCTCGGCGCGCACAACGATGCCGTCATCGCGCTCGAAAAATTTCGCAACGCCGCGCGATCTGACAGCGAAGCACTCTTCGCAGTGGGGTGGCTTCAGTCGCATCTCCGCTCGAGCGCGCGAAGGTGCAAGAAAGCGCTGGCGAAGGCCGCCGACGCGCCCCGGTTCTGGAAATGATCGGCTGTCGAGCGCCTGCTGAAGTCGGCGAGACCGCCGCAAGAAGCGCCGTGAACTCCCGATCAGAACGCCGCCAGCAGAGCGCAGCCGAGGAGATCGCCAACTGTGTCAGTCACAGCGTCGGTTTCCTGCTCGCGGCGGCCTTGCTGCCAATCCTTGTGCAGATGGGGGTCGTGCGTACCGCCCAGACACTGCACATCGTGTCGGTCAGCATCTTCGCGGCCACGATGATGCTGCTGTACTTGTGTTCGGCGCTGTTCCACGGGCTGCCGCCCGGCCGCGGCAAGCGCTTCTTCGAAAGGCTGGATCACGCGGCCATCTATCTCTTCATCGCCGGCAGCTATTCGCCGTTTGCGGTGTCCGCACTGCAACACAACGGTGCCTGGCTCACAGTGGCGCTGGTGTGGATCCTGGCGTTGGCGGGCGCCCTGATCGCGCTGTCCGAGCTGTTCACGCATCCGCTGTGGTCCACGGGCCTTTACGTCGCGATGGGTTGGTCCGTCCTGGCCGCGGCAGTCCCGTCCATCGAACACGTGTCCTCGGGTGGTATGAGGTTGCTCATCGCCGGGGGCGTGGTCTACACGCTCGGCGCAGCGCTGTTCCTGCTGAGCGCGCGCATACGCTTCGCACACTTGGCGTGGCATCTGTTCGTCATGGCGGGCAGCGCATTGCACGTCGCGGCGGCGGTTCGATTCGTAGGGTCCTGACGCTGCTTCCGCACATTTGCGTCGCCAGGATGAAGAGGCAAGCCCCCAACGCACGCCACCGACCACTGTGAAGTCATCGCGTTTTTCACGGTGCGTCGCCACTCGAGCCTTGCGGAACCGGTGAGAAAAATGGGCCCGTTGCTTGCGCCGCGGGCCCTGAATCCACCTTCGGAGGTGGAGGAGACAACTGGTTCTGGTGTTTCAGCGGCCGGCGCCCGTTGCCATGCTCACGTAGGCATTGGTGTACGGGAGCGTGCTGCCGTTGCGGTCGAGCTCGCGAATCCGTCGCTCGAGGTCGTGAACGCTGACGGCCTCGCTGAGGTAGGCCTCGTCATGGCGCGTTGGGACGGCGTCGAGCGGGGAACGCAGGCGAAGAATCACGGTGGCGATGCGGTCAATCATTCCAGCCTCGTTGTGCTGAGCGGCGAAGTTGCGCCGCAAAATCGGGCCGCGTGCCCTCGACTCGGTCGGCGAGCTGGCGCAAGGCGTTGCGGCCGCGAGCTTGGCCGATCACAGAAAGGGCCGCCCACAGGGCGGTCATGAAGCGGCTACGTTCACCCGAGCGAAGTGCCGCGGGGATCGGTACGGTGATGGTGTTGGACATGGACGTATTCTAAGGGTTAACCCTTATGCCTGTCCGTGACCCGATTTGGGTCCACATTTGAAAGATGGCTTAGGCAATTCGAGGCACGGCACCGCGATCCGGGCAGGCTGGTCAGCCACGCGCACGCGGCCGCTGTGCTCGGCGGCGGGCCATCTCTTCGGCAGTGTCACCGTGAAGCGCGTCCTGCCGTCTGCCGAATCCAACTCACACTTGCGCCGTGCGCGAGCGCAATCTGGCGCACGATGAACAGGCCGAGACTCTCGCGTTCGCCTTGCGAATCGACTCCCGCCTTGACGGCGCAGCGGCTCGAACAGCAAGGTCATCTCATCCTTCGGAATCCCCTGCCCCGTGTGCTCCACCGACAGGTGAACCTGTACGTCATCGTCGCGCAGGTTCACGCGGACGATGCCGCCCTGATCACCTTACCGGACGGCATTGGTGACCAGATTGCTGACGCTGGCATTGCCGCGCGCGGGCTTTCCCGGCATGAATGTCGGCGGCATGCCTCTGGTGGACAGCCCTCACGGCTTTGCAACGATGGTCGTGCTGGTGGGAGCCTTCACTGGATTGGCCGGCTGGCAAAGAGTAGCGCACCGCGCTCACGGCCGGTCATCAAGTCGGTCGAACTCCTGTCATCCAGCGCGCTCAGCATCGGCGCCATTCTCCACACCCCCAGGACAGGAGGCTCCGATGGACAAACCATCACGCTCGCGCCGCGATGTACTGAAAGCGCTGGCCAGCGTCGGCACGCTGAGCGCGCTGCCCGACAGCATCACCCAGGCCCTCGCGATCCCCGCGCACCAGCGCACCGGAACGATCAAGGACGTGCAGCACATCGTCGTGCTGACGCAGGAGAACCGCTCGTTCGACCACTGCTTCGGCACGCTGCGCGGCGTGCGCGGTTTCGGCGATCCGCGCGCAGCCAAGCTGCCTTCGGGACGGCCGGTGTGGATGCAGCCCTCGGCCAACGGCGAGGTGCTGCCGTTCAGGCCGCCGGTGCCCCACCTCGGCGGCTCCTACCTGCCGGACCCGCCGCACGGCTGGACCGATGGCCACGCGGCCTGGAACCAGGGCCGCTTCGACCAGTGGATTGCCAACAAGGGCATCGTCGCGATGACGCACAACCTGCGCAGCGACATGCCGTTCCACTTCGCGCTGGCCGACGCATTCACCGTCTGCGATGCGTACCACTGCTCGCTGATGGGACCGACCGATCCGAACCGCTACCACCTGTGGACCGGCTGGACCGGCAACGACGGCAGCGGCGGCGGCCCGGTGATCACGAACGCAGAGGCCGGCTACGCGTGGAAGACCTTCCCTGAACGCCTGCTGGAGGCCGGCATCAGCTGGAAGGTCTATCAGGACAAGGGCGACGGCCTGTTTGCCAGCGACACGGTGTGGTGGGGCTGGACGGGTGACGCATTCATCGGCAACTACGGCGACAACTCGCTGCTGTTCTTCAAGCAATACCAGAACGCCCAGGCCGGCACACCGCTGGCCGAGCGTGCGAAGAGCGGCACCGAGATCAAGCTCCTCAACCGCGACCCGCTGCGCCTGCTGGAGGACTTCCGCGCCGACGTCGCTGCGGGCCGCCTGCCGCAGGTCAGCTGGATCGCCGCGCCCGAGGCGTACACCGAGCATCCGAACTGGCCGACCGACTTCGGCGCCTGGTACATCTCGCGCGTGCTCGACGCGCTGGTCGCCAACCCCGAGGTCTGGAGCCGCACCGTCCTGCTCATCAACTACGACGAGGAAGGCGGCTTCTTCGACCACGTCGTGCCGCCGACCCCGCCGATATCGGCCGAGCTTGGCGACTCGACCGTGCCGACGACGAACGAAATCTTCGCCGGCGATGCGAACGGTCATCCGGCCGGCCCCTATGGCTTCGGGCTGCGCGTTCCGCTGCTGGTCGTCTCGCCGTGGAGCCGCGGCGGCTGGGTCAACTCGCAGGTGTTCGATCACACCTCCGTGATCCGCTTCATCGAGAAGCGCTTCGCCGACGAGCACCCCGGCATCGTCGAGACCAACATCACGCCATGGCGCCGCGCCGTGAGCGGCGATCTGAGCTCGTGCTTCGACTTCCGCGCGCCGAACGCGGCGCGGCCCGCAACGCCGGACGTCTCGGCCTACATGCCGGTCGACAAGACCAACAAGCCCGACATGGCGCTCGCAGTCCCCGGCACGCAGACGCTGCCACAGCAGGAGCCGGGCGTGCGCTGGTCGCGTGCACTGCCCTACGAGCTGCAGGCGGATGGCGCGCTCGACACATCGAGCGGCACGTTCCGCATCGTGATGTCGAACAGCGGCGAGGCGAGCGCCGTGTTCCAGGTCCGCTCGGGCAATCCGGCCGACCTGCCGCGCTGCTACACGGTCGAGCCGCGCAAGCAGCTCAGCGGCAGCTGGAACGCCGCGTCGGCCACCCAGCGCTACGACCTCGAAGTTCACGGGCCGAACGGCTTTCTGCGCGCGTTCCGTGGTGCGTCGGCTGGCAACAGCCGTGCCAACCTCGAAGTACAGGCGCGCTTGCAGCCGCACGCGCTGGTGCTCGTGCTGACGATCCGCAACCTGTCGGCCCAGAGGGCTCAGGTCCAGGTCACCGACCGCTACAGCGGGGAGACGCGAAGGCAGCAACTGCACCCTCGCGATGCTGATCAGGCCGTGTGGACTGCGGTGCGCCACGGCGGCTGGTACGACCTCGTGATCACTGTCGTCGGCGACGCCGATTTCCGTGTTGAGCTCGCCGGCCGCATCGAGAACGGGCGCGACGGCATCAGCGACCCAGCCATAGGCCGTCTCTAACGGAAACCGTGCGTTCCAAATGCCGAGAGCGCCGCGCTGCGTCGGGTCTCGCGTGTAACGGTTCGCGGCCGAAAGGGCAGGGACAGTTACGCGCTGGATCCGGCATAGTGACGCGAAGCTTCAAGAGCGAGCAGCCATGAAGACCTTGCTTCTCGTCAGGCATGCCAAGTCAATCAAAGACGACCCGACCTTGGCCGATCGCGATCGGCCATTGGCGGATCGGGGGCTGAAAGAGGCGCTTCAGATGGGCAGGCGTCTCGCCGAGCGCGGCGTGAAGCCCGATCTGTTCGTGTCGAGTCCAGCGCTGCGCGCGCTCACCACCGCCCAGCTCATTGCCGAAGAGGTCGGCTACGAGCGCAACGACATCGTCGTGGACGATCGGCTGTATGAGAGCAGTGCGGACGCCCTGCTCGCCGTTGTTCGCGCATTCGACAAGAGGTTCGAACAAGTGATGCTGTTCGGTCACAACCCCGAGTTCACCAACCTGGCTCATCGGCTGTCGAGCGACATCGTCGACATGGTCACGTGCGCGGTCGCGGAGTTTCGCTTCGACACGACGAAGTGGCCGGACGTCGGCACGATCGACCCGGCGGAGTCGAGGCTCGATCAGCCGCCGAAGTAGAAGGCACTCCTCACGACTGCACAAAGCGTCACCCAGCGCTCCAGCATCACCTGCTTCGCCTTGGTGTATTCCTCCCAGCGTCGCCGCGACTCGCGACGCCGCCGGCCGCGGCGTGCCGGCACCACCACCGGTGCAGCGCATCGACGGTGCTCGCGAGCGCCCCGCTGTTGTCGAGCGTGAGTGCCGCCGACACCCCAGGGCGGCGCGCAAGGCGGCGCTCGATTGAGGGCGCCGCTTCGCGCGAGCGCTCCGCGAGCCGACGCGCCAGCACTGCTTCGGGCGCCGTGATGTGCACGACGTGCAGCCGCGGCGCCTGCAGGCGCAGGATCGCCAGGTGTTCGCGCGAGCCGTTCAGCACCACCCAGCCTCCGTCGGCGAGCGGCGACAGCTCGCGCCAGCGCACGCCGTAGTGCAGATCGTTCGCCTGCCACCAGGTGGCGAGCGCATCGACGGCGCGCAGCGCGTCGAAGCCCGCCTCGTCGACGCTTTCGTGGGCCTCGCTGGCGCCGGCGCGGCGCGTGACGACGCGCGTCGCGAAATGCAGTGTGCGCGCCGGCAGCCGCGCGCGCCAGGCGGCGAGCACGCTGTCCTTGCCCGCGCCGGAAGGGCCGACGACGACGATCAGCCGCTCGCTGTGGGCAATCGGGCGCATCGTCAGCCCTCGAGCATGAAACGATGGGCCAGCATGAACGGCGCGCCGGCCGTCGCCTCGACGAACACGCAGAGCGCATCGCACGTGAGCGGCAGCTCGAGCGCCGCGGCGAAGAAGCGCGTCGCCTCGACCAGCAGCTGCTGCCGCAGCGCATCGTCCGGCGCGTCGCTCGGCAGGCTGTCCGACAGGGTCATGTGGAAGCGCCAGTGCTCGAACACGTGCGGGTAGCCCCAGCGTTGCAGCAGCTCGCCTTGGCCCGGCGACAGGCCGCGCTGCGCATCGCGCCGCAGCAGCTCGTCGCCGGCCGGTGGTGCACGCCAGGGGTCGAGCGCGCGCACGCAGGCGTCGGCGAGGCGGCGCAGCGGGTGATCGGCGTCGAGCGGCACGGCCGGTCGCAGCGCGACGAAGTCGGCGAGCGTCTGCACCGACAGCGGCGGCATCGCGAACGCCGGCGTCTCCCGCGCCAACCGGTGCGCCGCGTCGAGCAGCGCGTCGGGCGCCTGGCCACTGCGCAGCCGCAGCGGCGGCTTCAGCGTCGCGTGAAAACCGTAGCGGCGCGGCGTGGCGGTCGCGGCGCGCGGCGTCGCATGTTGTGATCCATCGGCCGCGTCGCGCCCCAGCCATTCGCAGCCGGCCCGCCACAACGGGTGCGCCGGCGGCGGCGTCCAGTAGATCGCGTAGCGGGGCGCCGCGTTCATGCTGCGAAGCCCTCCGGCTCGACGGTCAGCTGCACCGCGTCGGCGGCGAACAGGGTTATGCCCGCTTCGACCGGCACGCCGGCGCCGTCGACGTTCACGTACTGCACGACCAGCACCGGCTGCGACGCCGCCCGCGCGAGCGCGTCGGCTTCCGCCGCGCTCGGCAGTCGCGCGGAGACCGCGCTGCGTGCGCGCGTGTAGTCGGCCACGCCGCGCTCGGCGAGTGCCGCCGTCACGCTGCCGCGGCGCGCGATCGTTTCGGCAATGCCGGCCAGGCGCGGGCACGGAAAGGCCGCCGTCGTCAGGCCGACCGGCCGACCGCGCACCGTGGCCCGCGTGCGCACGCATTCGATGCGTGACCTGGCCGACACCCGCAGTGCCGCGGCCCACTCGTGGGCGGGCTGTTGTTCGTGGGCCAGCAGCTCGCGTTGTGCCCGCTCGCCGACGCTTGCGAGGTTCTCCGACAGCCGCGTGCGGCGCTGCAGCGCGTAGTCGAGCACCAGCTCGCGCACGAAGGTGCCGAGCCCCTGGCGCACCTGCACGTGCCCTTCGCGCGCCAGCGCCTGCATCGCCTGGCGCAGCGTGTGCCGGTTGACGCGAAAGCGCTGCGCCAGCAGCAGTTCGTTGGGCAGGCGCTGGCCCGGCAGGAAACGACCCTGCACGATGTCGTCGCGCAGCGCGGCCGCGATGGCCTCCCAGCGCGACAGCGAGTCGGTGGCATCGGCGGCAATGAACGGCGTGGTGTCTTTCAGCATCGATGACGGCTCCGAAGGCGAACTGACGCGAGACGTTCAAGAAAGTGTCACTCTCGCTGCCGATAATGCGTGCATCTTCAGTCGTCTAGATGACATGCCCATGACCCTCGACACCAGCGCAGCGCGGCGCGCCTGGCTGGCCGTGCTGGCGCAGGCCCCGCGCGGCGCGCTGGCCCGGCACGCGGCGCACCTGCACGCGCAGTCCTTCGAGTGGCTGCGCGAGCCGGAGATTGGCCTCGCGATGCTGCGCGGGCGCATCGGCAACAGCGGCGATCGCTTTAACCTCGGCGAAGCGACCATGACCCGCTGCGTCGTGCGCCACCGCGGCGTCGACGGCCGGGTCGCCGCCGGGCTCGGCATGGTGATCGGGCGCGACGTCGAACGCGCCGGCTGGGTCGCGCAGCTCGACGCGATGCTGCAGCAGCCTGAGCACCACGACGCGCTGATGCGCGACGTGGTGGCGCCCTTGCGCGAGGCGACGCAGGCGCTGCGCCGCGAAGAGGCCGCGCGCACCGCGGCGAGCAAGGTCCGATTCTTCACGCTGACGCCGGAGACACCCTGATGGACACCGTGCTGGCCGACATGTCGCGCGCTTTTCGCGACCCGGTAGATGGAGCGCAGCGCAGCTTCCGCGCGCTGCTCGACGCGATGGCGCATCCCGGCAGCGAACGCGAGCTGCCGGCCGCGGCGCTCGCCGGCATCGAGCCGCCCGCCTCGTGCTCGCGGCAGCGGCCGATGAGCCTGGGCATGACGGCGGTGCTGCTGACCTTGCTCGACGCCGAGACGATGGTGCGGCTCGCCGGCTCGCTGGCGAGCGCCGAGGCCCTCGCCTACCTGCGCTTTCACACCGGCGTGCGCGCGGCCTGGATCGACGACCGCGCGCCGTTCAATGTCGCCCGTGCGGCCGACGTCGACGACCGGCTGTGGAGCCGGCTCGACCTCGGCACCGACGAGAGCCCGCAGCGCGGGGCCACTTTGATCGTCGAGGTCGACGCGCTCGGCAGCGCCGGCACGCGGCTGCATCTGCGCGGTCCCGGCATCCCGGCCGAACGCAGCCTCGACGTAGACGGGCTGTCGCGCGACTTCTGGCTTTGGCGCACGCGGCTCCAATCCGAACTGCCGCGCGGCGTCGACCTCGTGCTCGTCTGCGGCACGCGCCTCGCAGCCATCCCGCGCTCGACGCGCATCACCCTGGGGCTCTGACATGTACATCGCTGTCAAGGGCGGCGAACGGGCGATCGACGCGTCGCGGGCGCTGTTGGCCGCGGCGCGGCGCGGGGATCCGGCGGTGCCAGCGCTCGGCGTCGAGCAGATCCAGGAACAGCTCGGACTGCTGGTCGGCCGCGTGATGGCCGAGGCCTCGCTGTACGACCCGCAGCTCGCGGCGCTGGCGATCCGCCAGGCCTGTGGCGATCCGATCGAGGCGGCGTTCCTGCTGCGGGCCTACCGCACCACCTTGCCGCGCTTCGGCAGCAGCGAGCCGCTCGACACCGACCGCATGCGTGTACGTCGTCGCGTGTCGGCCATCTTCAAGGACCTGCCGGGCGGCCAGGTGCTCGGCCCGACCTTCGACTACACGCAGCGGCTGCTCGACTTCGGGCTGCTGCAGGGCGAGGAGTTGCCGACGCCACTGCCGAGCGGCGATGCCTCAGCGGCGCAGGACACGGTGCCCGGCGCATTGACGCAGCTCGCAGCCGAGGGGCTGGTCGAAGCCTGCGAGCCGAGCGATGGTGACCCGGAACCGCCCGACATCACGCGCGACCCGCCGGCCTATCCGCTGCCGCGCAGCGGCTGGCTGCAGATGCTGGCGCGCGCCGACGAAGGCTGGGTGCTCGGCATGGGCTACTCGACGCAGCGGGGCTACGCGCACACACATCCGTTCGGCGGCGACATCCGCTTCGGCGCGGTGGCGGTGGAGATCGTGCCGGACGAGCTCGACTTCGCGATCGAGATCGGCGAGATCGAGCTCACCGAGTGCCAGATGGTCAACCAGTTCGTCGGCAGTGCGAGCACGCCGCCCACCTTCACGCGCGGCTACGGCCTGGTGTTCGGCCACGGCGAACGCAAGGCGATGGCGATGTCGCTGGTGGACCGCGCGCTGCGCTGCGACGAGTTCGACGAGCTGCCGACGAGCCCGGCGCAGCAGCAGGAGTTCGTGCTGCCGCAAGGCGACAGCGTCGAGGCGTCGGGCTTCGTGCAGCACCTGAAGCTGCCGCACTACGTGACCTTCGAATCAGAGCTGCAGCTGATCCGCCAGCTGCGCGCCGAGATCGAAGCCGCATCGAAGGAGACCGCATGACCGCTGCCGGCTACAACTTCGCCTACCTGGATGAACGCACGAAGCGCATGATCCGGCGCGCGCTGCTGAAGGCGGTCGCCATTCCCGGCCATCAGGTGCCGTTCGGCTCGCGCGAGATGCCGCTCGCCTACGGCTGGGGCACCGGCGGCATCCAGGTCACCGCGGCGGTGATCGGCGCCGACGACGTGCTGAAGGTGATCGACCAGGGCTCGGACGACACGACCAACGCCGTCAACATCCGCCAGTTCTTCGCGCGCACGACCGGCGTCGAGACGACCACGCGCACCGTCGACGCGACCATCATCCAGACGCGCCACCGCATTCCCGAAACCGCCCTGGTCGAAGGCCAGCTTCTTGTCTACCAGGTGCCGCAGCCGGAGCCGCTGTACAAGCTGGAGCCGCGGCGCGCCGAGACGCTGAAGCTGCATGCGGCCGAGGAGTACGGCCTCGTCAACGTGAAGCTGTACGAGGACATCGCGCACTGGGGCCGGGTCGAGACGACCTACGACTACCCGGTGCGCGTCGACGGCCGCTACGTGATGTCGCCGTCGCCGATCCCGAGCTTCGACAATCCGAAGATGCACCGCATGCCGGCGCTGCAGCTGTTCGGCGCGGGGCGCGAGAAGCGCCTGTATGCGATCCCGCCGTACACCGACGTCGTGAGCCTCGACTTCGAGGACCATCCGTTTCGCGTCGACCCGCAAGGCCATGCCTGCGCGCTGTGCGGCGCCACCGACAGCTACCTCGACGAGGTGATCGGCGAAGTCGGCGAGCGCCTGTGGACCTGCTCCGACACCGACTGGTGCGGCGAACGCGTGCAGGCGCAAGCACCTACACGAGGCCAGGCCCGATGAACGACATGTTGCAGCTGCGCGAAGCGACACGCGACGACCTGCCGGCGATCGCCGCCATCTTCGAAGCCGCCGGCGTCGATGCGCCGGGCGTCAACACGCCGCAGCGCATGCAGGCGGCCTGGGAGCGGCTGCATCGCGCGGTGCCCGACGTGCAGGTGCTGCTCGCCGAAGAAGGCGGACGGCCGCTCGGCACCCTCACCTTCTACCCGTTGCCCACGCTCGGCCACGGCGGCAGCCCGGCCGCGCTGGTCGAGGCCGTCGCGGTGCACCCGCAGGCGCAGGGGCGCGGGATCGGACGCGCGCTGATGGACGAGGCGATGGCGCGGGCACGCGCCGCCGGCTGCTACAAGCTCGCGCTGTCGTCCAACCGCAAGCGCGACGGCGCGCACGCCTTCTACGAGCGGCTGGGTTACGAGCGGCACGGCATCAGCTTCGTCGCCTGCCCGCAGGAGGCGGCGCCATGAGCGCCGAGCCCTTGCTGCGCGTGCAGGCGCTCAGCCACCGCTTTGCCGGCGCGCGCGATGGTCGCTTCGCGGTGCAGGACGCCGCGCTCGAGCTGTTCCCCGGTGAAGTCGTCGCGATCGTCGGCGAGTCGGGCTCCGGCAAGACGACGCTGCTCAACTGCATCGCCGGGCGCATCGTGCCGAGCGCGGGCCGGGTGGCTTATCGCGACGCGCAGCAGCGGTGGCTCGACGTGCATGCGATCACCGAGCGCGAACGGCGCGTGCTGTCGCGCACCGAGTGGGGCTTCGTCGAGCAGAACGCGGCCGACGGCCTGCGCATGGAGGTCAGCGCCGGCGCCAACATCGGCGAGCGGCTGATGGGCCAGGGGCAGCGCCACTACGGGCGCCTGCGCGAGGCCGCCGACGCCTGGATGCGGCGCGTCGAGCTCGATGCCGGTCGCATCGACGATTCGCCGCGCGCCTTCTCGGGCGGCATGCGCCAGCGGCTGCAGATCGCGCGCAACCTTGTCACCCGGCCGCGCCTGGTGCTGATGGACGAACCGACCTCGGGCCTCGACGTGTCGGTGCAGGCGCGCCTGCTCGACCTGATCCGGCTGCTGGTCGCGCGCATGCACCTGTCGGCGCTGATCGTCACCCACGACCTCGGCGTCGCGCGGCTGCTGGCGCATCGCACGCTGGTGATGCGCGATGGCCGCATCGTCGAGCAAGGCCTGACCGACCGCGTGCTCGACGATCCGCAGCACGCCTACACGCAGCTGCTCGTGTCCTCGGTGGTGATGCCATGAAGCGCGATCCTCTTCCGCTCGGGCCGGTGCTCGAGGTGGGCGGCCTGGCCAAGCGCTTCACGCTGCACCTGCGCGACGGACTCGAGCTGCCGGTTCTGCACGACGTGTCGCTGACGGTGTCGGCCGGCGAATGTGTCGCACTGGTCGGCCCGTCGGGCCGCGGCAAGTCGACGCTGATCAAGTGCCTGTACGGCAGCTACGGTGTCGATGCCGGCCGCGTCATGCTGCACTCGGCCGACGGCCCGGTCGACATCGCGCGGGCCTCGCCGCAGCAGATGCTGGCGCTGCGCCGGCGCGACATCGCCTACGTGAGCCAGTTCCTGCGATCGGTGCCGCGCGTGCCGGCGCTCGACGTCGTGGCCGAACGCTGGCTCGATGTGGCGCAGGGCGACGCCCTGCCCGCCGACATCGACGACACACGCCACGCCGAGCGCCTCCAGACGGCGCGCGACGCAGTGCGCGCACTGTTCATGCGCCTCAACCTCCCGCGTGCGCTGTGGGATCTGCCGCCGGCCACGTTCTCCGGCGGCGAGCAGCAGCGCGTCAACATCGCGCGCGGCTTCGTGCAGCCGGCGCGCCTGCTGCTGCTCGATGAGCCGACCGCCTCGCTGGACGCCGCCAACCGGCGCGTCGTGATGCAGCTGATCGACGAAGCCAAGGCGCGCGGCGCGGCGGTGGTCGGCATCTTCCACGACGAAGAGGTGCGCGACGCCGTCGCCACCCGCTGCGTGGAGCTCGACCGGAAAACGCCATGAAAGAGCAGATCTTCTCCAATGCCCGCATCGTGCTGCCGAATGAGGTCGTGCACGGCAGCGTGCAGGTGCGCGACGGCCGCATCGGCGCCGTGCACGCCGGCGCCACGTCGGTGCCGGGCGCGCACGACCTGCACGGCGACCACCTGCTGCCTGGCCTGGTGGAGGTACACACCGACAACCTCGAGCGGCACGTGACGCCGCGCCCCAAGGTGAGTTTTCCGATGCAGGGCGCGGTGCAGGCGCACGACGCCGAGATCGCCGCCGCCGGCATCACGACGGTGCTCGATGCGATCGGCGTCGGCGACCCCTACGGCGACGGCTTCCGCTCGCGCGACCAGAGCGCGCTGCTCGAGGTGCTCGACCGCCTCGAGGCGGCCGGCTCGCTGCGCGCCGACCACCACATCCATGTGCGCTGCGAGCTGCCGGCGCCGAACGCGCGCGAGCTGTTCGAGCCGTTCAGGGCGCACCGCCGGCTGCGGCTGATCTCGCTGATGGACCACACGCCCGGCCAGCGCCAATGGACCGACATCCGCCACGCGCGCACCTACTACACCGGCAAGAAAGGCTGGAGCGACGCTCAGTTCGACGAGGAAGTGCGCCTCGCGCCCGAACGCCAGGCGCGCTACGCCGCACCGCACCGCGCCTGGTTCGCCGAGTTCGCGCGCGAGCACGGCGTGGCGCTCGCGACGCACGACGACACGACGATCGGCCATGTCGACGAGGCCTGCGCGCTCGGCGCCGCGATGAGCGAGTTCCCGACCACGCTGGCGGCCGCGCGCCATGCGAAGCACAAGGGCTTGTCGACGGTGGCCGGCGCGCCGAACGTCGTGCGCGGCGGCTCGCACTCCGGCAACGTCTCGGCGCTGGAGCTCGCGCGCGAAGGCGTGCTGGACGCACTGTCGTCCGACTATGTGCCCGGCAGCCTGCTGATGGCCGCCTGGCTGCTCTCGCGCGAGGCCGGCTTCTCGCTCAGCGAAGCGATCGCCGTCGTCAGCCTGCATCCGGCACGGGCCTGTGGCCTGCACGACCGCGGCGCGATCGTCGACGGCGCGCGCGCCGACCTCGTGCGCGTGCGCGAGATCGGCGCTCAGCCGGTGGTGCGCGAGGTGATCGTCAATGGCACACGCGTCTGCTAGGCCGCACTGTCAGGCGATGCTCAACGAGCCGATGCCGATCTTCGAATCGACGAACGGCTGCTGCTGCAGCTCGGCCAGCAGCGCGAGGTAGTAGTCGAGCGGCGGCGTGCGCTTGCGCGGCTCCTTGGCCAGGTCGTCCCAGCGTCGCAGCATGACGGCCGCCTGGGCGAACGGCAGCGTCTCGAACAGCTGCACCTCGTCGGGGCTCATCGGCCCGCCCTGCAGCTGCAGCGAATGCACCGACGCCGGTGACAGCCGCGCCCCGTACGCCCACTCGGTGGCGACGAGGTAGCGCTTGGCCTGCACGTGCAGCCGCACCGGCTCGACGACGGCGGCGCCAAAACCCTCAGCGAGCAGCGGCAAGGCACGCAGTTCGTGCACGTCGTCGATCGCGTCGCCTTCCGAATCCACGGCGACGAAGTGACCCATGTCGTGCAACAGCGCCGCGGCCACCAACGATGCATCGGCGTTCGCCCACTCGGCCAGCTGGGCACATTGCAGCGCGTGCTCCAGCGCGCTCACCGATTCGCGCCGCGCGCCTTCGTAGGCGCTGGCGCCGTGTTCGGCGAACAGCTGCGCGATGCGTTCGATGAGGCCTGTCCTGAGCTCTGTCGAAGGATCCATGTCCGCTGCCTGTGACGAGCTCAGATCATGCGCTTGCGCAGTTGGGCCGACACCAGGTCGATCGCCGAGACCGAGATCACCAACAGGATCAGGACCGCCGCCGTCTGCGCGTACTGGAAGCCCCGGATCACGTCCCACAGCACCATGCCGATGCCGCCGGCGCCGACCATGCCGACGACCGACGCCGAGCGCACGTTCGACTCGAAGCGGTACAGCGCGTACGAGACCCACAGCGGCAGCACCTGGGGGATCACGCCGTAGAGGATCTCGTGCACCGCATGGGCGCCGGTGGCGCGGATGCCTTCCACCGGCTGCGGATCGATTGCCTCCACCGCTTCCGAGAACAGCTTGGCCAGCACGCCGGTCGTGTGCACCCACAGCGCAAGCACGCCGGCGAACGGCCCCAACCCGACCGCGACGACGAACAGCAGCGCGAACACCATCTCGTTGATCGAGCGGCAGGCGTCGAGCACGCGACGCACCGGCTGGTGCACCCACCACGGCGTGATGTTGGCCGAGGCGAGCAGCGCGAGCGGCGCGGCGCCGACGATGGCCAGCGCCGTGCCCCACAGCGCGATCTGCAGCGTGACGACGAGCTCGGCGAGGTACTGGCGCCACTCGTGGAAGTCGGGCGGGAAGAAGCCGCTCGCGTACTGCGCCATGTTGCCGGCGTCGCGCAGCAGGTCCAGCGGCCGCATGTCGGCGCCCCTCCAGCTGCCCGCCAGCAGCGCGAGCAACAGCGCCCACACGAGCAGCGTGCCGAGCGGCGTGCGCGGCGGCGGCATTGGCGCGGGTGCGAGGCTCAAGGCGGCACTCATGGCGTCGCGTTGCCGGCCTTACTTCGCGCTCGCGAGCTGCCGGCCGAGCTCGGCCAGGCGGTCGTCGATGTCCTTCAGCTTCTTCGCCTTGTCGTCGGCGGCGAGATTGGCGTCGCTCTCGACCTTGCTGCGCTCGCGCGCCAGCTCGATCTGCCGCGTCGGCACGAGCTGGTCGTTGGTCGACGGCCGGAAGCCGCTGTAGCCGATCACCTGCAGGATGGCCTGCTCGCGCGGCTCCTTGCCGTAGGAGAGGATGAAGTCGCGCACCGCCTTCTTGGTCGCGTCGTCGAGGTCCTTGCGCCAGACGATGGGGTCGCTCGCGATCAGCGGCGAGCGCCAGATCTCGCGCACCTGCTTCGCCTGCTCCGGATGGGTATGGACCAGGCGCGCGACCGCTTCGGTGTTGTTGGTCGCGACGTCGACCTGCTTGTTGACCGCGGCCAGCAGGTTGGTCTCGTGGTTGGCGCGCACGGTGCGCTTGAAGTCCTTCAGCGGATCGACGCGGTTCTGCGCGAACGCATAGAGCCCGGGCACCGCCGTGCCGCTGGTCGAATTGGGGTCGCCGAACCCGAGCGTCAGGTTGGCACGCTGCTTCAGCACGTCGTCCAGGCTCTTCAGCGGGCTGTCCTTGTGCACGACCAGCAGCGAGTAGTAGCCCTCGGTGCCGTCCTTGCCGACGATCTTCGCGAACACCTCGCCGTTCGAGCGGTCCACCGCCTCGATGCCCGACTTGTTGCCGAACCAGGCGACCTGCACCTTGTTAAAGCGCATCGCCTCGATGATGCCGGCGTAGTCGGACGCGAAGAAGGCATTGACCTTCATGCCGGTGCTCTTCGCCATGTCGTCGAGCATCGGCTGCCAGGCGGCCTTCAGGTTGTTGGAGGCCTCAGTCGAGATGATGCCGAAGCTGATCTCCTTCATCTGCGCGTGCGCGGCGGGCAGCCACAACGCGGCGGTGGTGGCGAGGACGGTGAGAACGGAACGTCGGTTCATGGGGAATCCAATCAGGAAAGGGTCAAGATCGCGATCGGCTACGCCACTTGCAAGGCGTGGCTGGATGGGGGCAAGGGTTGAGAGTCGAGCTTGTCCTCGGCATCGGCGAACAGCTCCTCGGCCTGCGAGCCGTACAGCTCGTGCAAGCGTGCGCCGGACAGCGCACGTGTCGGGCCGTCGTAGACCACCTCGCCGGCACGCAAGGCGATCGTGCGAGGGCAGAAGGCGAAGGCGAATTCGACCTGGTGCAGCGACACCAGCACCGTCACCCCGAGTTCGCGGTTGACTTCGGCCAGCAGCTCCATCACGCGCCGGCTCGACGCCGGGTCGAGCGAGGCGATCGGCTCGTCGGCCAGGATCACCTGCGCGCCCTGCACCAGCGCGCGCGAAATCGCCGCGCGCTGCTGCTGGCCGCCCGACAGCGTCGACGCGCGCTGCCAGGCGCAGCGCTCGATGCCGACACGCGACAGCGCCTCGAAGGCGCGCTGCAGCTCGACGCGCGGAAAGCGCCGCAGCAGCGCGCGCCACATCGGCAGCCGGTGCAGCGCGCCGGCCAGCACGTTGACCATCACCGGCAGCCGACCCACCAGGTTGAACTGCTGGAAGATCGTCGCAACGCCGGAGCGGATGGCGCGCACGTCGCCGGCCAGCTCGCCGTCGCGCTGCACGACACGGCCCATCACGCTCACCTGCGACGCGTGCCCCGCATCGGCCCGGTGCAGGCCGCTGACGTGGCGAAGCAAGGTCGACTTGCCCGAGCCCGAGGCGCCGAGCAGGGCCACCATCTCGCCGCGGCGCAAGCTCAGCGAGACGTCGCGCAACGCGACGTGCGGGCCGAAGCTCTTGCGCAGCGTGTGCACCTCGATCGCCAGTTCATCCATGCGCACCTCACGCATCGCCAGATGTGCGGATCATCTAGACGACGCGTGACCGGTCGGTGAATCGAAGATGACGAGCCCGTGAATCGGACCCTCAGAGCAGCGCATCCGTGCCGGCTCGCGCGGCACGCCAGGACTGTTCTGAAACCGGGAAAAGCTGTTTGTGGCGATGCGGCTTTTTCACTCCGGGGTTCAAGCCTAGAGTTGCATTCGTCGACGAGAGGCACGCACTTCCACCTTCGGAGAGATCACCATGCATCCGCTGCGCAAGCTCCGGGAATCCGGCAGCTCCACGCTTGGCCAGGTAAGCACCCTGCTTGCCGAGAACGTCGTCTTCAACAGCCCGATCCTGGTACGGCCGATCTCGGGGCGCGAAGCCGTTGCCGCGATCTTTGCCCAGTCGAGCTCCACGCGTGGCAGCGGTCGCTACACCGCCGAGTTCAAGCTCGACGACCGAACCACCTTCTTGCGCTGGGAGGGGACCATCGGAGACCACAAGCTCGAGAGCCTGGAAGTCATCGTGGACGATGAGCACGGGCTGATCGTGGAGCGCACCATTGCCATGCGGCCGTACCCGGCGGTGAAGCTGTTCCGCGACGCGATGCATGCATCGCTCAAGGACAAGCTGCCGCCCGATGTCTGGGACTATCCAACGCCGTAGTTGGCCGCGAGGGACGGCTCGTTGCTCGAGCCGCCTTGTTTCATGACGCTCATCACCCAACCGCAGGAGTCAGATCTTGAAAGCCGTCATTGCCGCGTATGCGCGTTCGCCCTTTCATTTCGCGAGGAAAGGTGCGCTTGCCGCCGTCCGCCCAGATGACCTGGCGGCTCAAGTCGTCCGGGGCTTGATGGAGCGGGTGGACCTGGATCCTGAGCTGCTGGAGGACGTCATCCTCGGCTGTGCCTACCCGGAGGCTGCGCAGGGCAACAACCTGGCGAGGATCGTGGGGCTGCTGGCAGGCCTTCCGCAGCAGGTCGGCGGCATGACCGTCAACCGCTTCTGCGGATCCTCGATGCAGGCGGTGCATATGGCCGCCGCCCAGATCGAGGCGGGGATGGGCGATGCTTTCCTCTGCGTCGGTGTCGAATCGATGACGATGGTGCCGCAAGGGGGGTTCAACTTCTCACCGAACCCCGAGCTGCGCGCGCACTCCGACGCATACATTTCCATGGGGGAAACGGCCGAAAACGTCGCTCATCGCTGGAGCGTCAGCCGCGCGGACCAGGAATCGCTGGCAGTCGAGTCGCATCGAAAGGCCTCGTCAGCGCGTGACGAGGGGCGTCTGCGCGATGAGATCGTCGCGATCGATGCGGGGAACGGCCAACGGGTCGACCAGGACGGGTGCATCCGACCGTCGACGTCGCTCGAAGCGCTGGCCGCGCTGCGCCCGGCCTTCCGGCCTGACGGCGTCGTGACGGCGGGCACATCGTCGCCTCTCACCGACGGGGCCGCGGCGGTGCTGGTGACGAGCGATGCTTTCGCGCGCACCCATGGATTGCAGCCAATGGCCCGCATCCGGTCCTTCGCCACCGTCGGGGTGGACCCGGCCATCATGGGGATCGGCCCGATTCCCGCGACGCGCAAAGCGTTGGCACGTGCCGGCCTGGATGCGAGCCAGCTCGACGTCGTCGAGATCAATGAGGCGTTCGCTTCGCAGGCGCTGGCTTGCATCCGGGAGCTGAAGCTCGACCCCAGCAGGATCAACATTGACGGCGGCGGCATGGCCATCGGCCACCCGCTCGGTGCGACCGGTGCGCGGATCACCGGCAAGGCAGCCGCCCTGCTGGTGCGGGAAGGCGGACGCTTCGCCTTGTCGACGCAGTGCATCGGCGGTGGCCAAGGCATCGCCACCATCCTCGAGCGCGTTTGAATCGAAGGCGGACGGCACGTCCGCGATTCATCGGGCAGCTTGTCATCGTCGCCGCGCTGCCGAGCGACACGGCGCCGCCATGGCCGTCGAGGCCGCGTCAGCTGGCTCAAAGCAGTTCGCTGAACCAATCCCAGGCCAGCGCAGCCGCATAGCCTGCGCCCAGCAGCGAGCCCGCCGCGACGATCACGGCGAACTCGCACACGACGGGCAGCAACATCCTCATGCGAACGACGGCGAAGCGGAGCCAGGCGCGCGGATAAGCGATCAGTGACAGGTAATGCATGGCGGGCTCCGTCGTTGCGAATCAATTCATGTCATGCAACTCTAGGTTTCGCAGGCCCTTCGAAACAGGCAATCGCGCGCAAATCGATTTTCCGCCGGCTGCAAAAGGGCCCTGAGAGGACAGATTGGGCAACTGCCCGGCGTGCAGCACGTGGCTTGCACCTCCGGCCGTGACGTCGAATGCGGCCCTGCGCAACCCCGGCCGAACTGGCGAGCCGGAATCGGGCCGGCTGACCGATCGACACGCTCATAGCTCGAGCTTGCTGATCTTGGTCCCGTCGACGCTGAGGCTGCCCATCAGGCCCGCGTTGTTCAGCACGTAGCCGACGACGGGATGCTGCGCCGTGCGCGTGTCGACGCTTGCATCCGCGGCGACTTCGATCAGCGTGACCGATGCGTCGGCGCCGACCGTCCAGCCCCTGCTTGCTCGGAACTTGTCGAGCGAGCCCTGGTTCATGAACAGCAGCACTACAGTCTTGGTATCGGCGCCGGCCAGCAGACCCACCGACGCGGCCGTCGTGCTGTAGTACGCCTCAGTTCGGCCGCCGGTGCGCAGCGCGCCCTGTCCATACGAGCCGCTGATGAAGAGCCCGGCCGAGAAGACCGACGGAAACACCAGCACGCCGTTGGCCTTGGCGGTCAGCTCGCGTGAACCGGGTACTTGCAGATGCAGCTTGGCGAGCGCGCTGTCCACGTCCGCATCGATGCTGCGCCGCTTGATCGCCGGATCGACGCGCATCTGCGGGTCAGGCGTGGTGCATGCCGCCGACAGGATGGCGAGCGAACCCAGCGCCAAGAAGAATCGTTTGTTCATATCGAGGTTCCCGGTGGTTAGGCGTGAACGATGACGCCTTGTCGCGCCATGCGCCTCCATCCAGCGACAGAGGTCGGTGTCCGTCGAACGCTCGATCTCACGGCCGCCCTCGACGCGAAGATCGCGGACCAGCAGGTGGCGGTCGAAGGCGCCGGCGTCGAGCACCTCCTCGGCGCGCAGCAAGTCACGCCGGTCCACGTGCCGGACTCGAGCGTAGGAGCGGATTGAGCCCCTGCCTTCGGATAGAGGCGAAATCGTCGTGTGGCGCCTAGCCTGTTGGAGTCGGATCCGACGTGGCGTTTTCGCGCCTGGCCGACTCGGAGACATTCGATGCCCATCGCCGATGAACGGACCGCACGTGCAGGCGCGACGAGGCGCCGCCGGGAACAGCTCCTGGTGCCGGCGCTTTGCACCTGCCTGACCGGCAGGCCCGAGGCCGCCGCGTCGACGGCGTGGCCGCCGCGCGATCTCGGCGATCTGGCTCGCCAGGCGGGACAGCCGCTCGCGCACACGGATGTCGCATCGGATCGCGGCACCGCTGCGCTGACGCTGGAGCGCCTGATGCGCCTGGACCGGGTGCTCAGCCGTGTATCCGGGCGTCCGTTCGAAGGGCTGAGCAGCGCGGCGCAAGCCGCGCTGCTGCGCCACGTCACCGCCGGAACGTGCCCGCTTTGCGAGGACGACACGCGGGCCTTCCTGGGAGCGCTCAGAACGGCGTGCGAGCGCGCGTACCTCGGCGATGCGGCGGACGCATTCGCCGTGACGGGGAGAAGGTCATGACACCAGCGAGTCCATTGCTGATGGCGGCGCGGCGCGCGTGGACGCGCATGACGGCCGGGTTGCCTGCGAGCACCGGCGACACATCGATCGTCGCCGCCTTGTGCGTGTGCGTCCTCGGCGAGTCGACCGCCGGCGGCTGGCCGCCGCGATCCATCGAGGAGCTCACGCCGCACACCGCTCCGGCATCCGGCGTCGCCGCCACCGAGCTGTCGTCACTGCTCGACGCGGGGTTCGCTGCGCTGGACCTGGCCGCTGTCCAGGAAACGGGGCAATGCTTTGCGCAGATCAGCCGCACCGCGCAGCTGCATGCGCTCTTTCGGCTCGAGGCCGGGTACTCGAGCCTCAGCTGCCGGCGCGCGAGCCTGTTTCTGGACGCATTCCTCGATCTGGCGGCGCAGGCCTACTTGTGCGACGCGCTCCGAATCGCGGGCGAGCAATCGAGATGACCCGGTCGCTCGGAATGCACATGCTGGGCAGCATGACGGTGCGCTGGCTCGCCTTGCTGGCGCTGTGCTCGGCCTACCTGCAAGGCGGCCTCACCAAAGCCATGGATTTCACCAGTGCCGTCGCCGAGATGCAGCATTTCGGGCTGGCGCCGGCCGCGCCCATGGCGGGGGCCACCATCGCCATCGAAATCGGCGCCTCGCTGCTGATCCTCAGCGGCTCGTACCGCTGGGCCGGGGCGCTGGTTCTCGCCGGTTTCACGCTGGGTGCCACCGTCATCGCGAACCGCTTCTGGGAAATGGCCGGCATCGAGCGTTTCATGGCCACCAACGCGTTCTTCGAGCACATCGGCCTGGTCGGGGCGTTCATGCTCGTGGCGTGGCACGACCTGCGTCACGACAAGAAGGCTGCCGCTTGAACCCGCCGTTGGTCGTCAGCCTGGAGCTGCGCTGGGATGCCTGCCTCCATGCGCATGCCTGATGCCTGCGGGCGCGCAGGCGCAGGCTGGCACGGGTACTGAAGCCGGCCGCATTTCGCGGCCAGCAAAACAGTGTTGGTCCCGGGCGGCTATGACGCGCCGCGCGCGCCGTCTACGATCGATCGTCTCCTCGTCCGAAAGCGAATCGTGAATCGCCTCCTCTGCCTGCTGCTTGCCGCATTCCTCTCGGTAGCCGCGCTCGCCAAGCCGGCCCAGTCTGCCGACGCGGTGGTGACGACGATGACCGAGCAGGTGCTTGCCCAGGGGGCGCTGACCGATGCGGTCAGCATCAAGGCGCTCGTCGAATCCGCCGTCATGCCGCACGTCGATTTCCGCGCCATGACGGCGCGCGCGGTCGGCCCTCGCTGGCGCACCGCGAACGAAGACCAGCGAGCGCGGCTCATGGCGGGCTTCGAGGCGCTGCTGATACGCACCTATGCCGGCGCGCTGTCCGAAGCCGGCGGCGCGCGCTTCAGGCTCAAGCGCTCCGCCGCCGTCGATGCGAGCACGACCGAAGTCTGGTCGGACGTCACCGTGCGCGGCGGCCGGGAGCCGATCGCGCTGAACTACCGCCTCGCGCTGCAGGACGACCGCTGGAAGATCGTCGACGTCAGCGTGCTGGGCGTGTGGATGGTCGCCACCTATCAGACGCAGTTCGCCCGGGTGATGGAGCGCAGCGGTGGAATCGACGGACTGATCCAGGAGCTGGAGGCGCGTTCGAAAGCGCCGTGATCGCTGTCTAACTTGAGATGGATGAACGTTCGTGCGACGCGCCAGACAATCGGGCCTTGCACCGACATATGAACTCCTGAAGGAAGCACTGGCATGAGCAACGAGATCCTCACGCGCGCCCAAGCGGGCGTTCTCACCGTTTCGTTCAATCGGGTGGAGCGCAAGAACTCGATCACGGGCGCGATGTACGACGCAATGACAGACGCGCTGGCCGCGGCTCAAGGCGATCCATCGGTGCGCGTCGTGGTCTTTGAAGGCCACGAGACCGTGTTCTCGGCCGGCAACGACATCAGCGATTTCCTCAACGCTCCGTCCGGGGATGCGCCGTCGCCGGTGCTCCGTTTCATCCATGCCCTCGCCACGTTCCAGAAGCCGCTGCTTGCGGCTGTCTGCGGCCCGGCAGTCGGAATCGGCACCACGCTGCTGTTCCATTGCGACATGGTCTATGCCGGCGACAACGCATCGTTCTCGATGCCGTTCGTCAACCTCGGGTTGTGTCCGGAAGCGGGGTCCAGCCTGCTGGCGCCGCAGATGCTGGGCTACCACCGGGCCGCCGAGGCATTCATGTTGGGAGAGCCGTTGACCGCCGAGGCCGCGCTGGCGATGGGCTTGGTCAACAAGGTGCTGGCACCGTCCGAGGTGAATTCGCATGCCCAGGCCCAGGCGCGCAAGCTCGCCGCAAAGCCGCTCGGCAGCCTGCTGGAAATCAAGGGGCTGATGAAGAAGGCGCAGCAGCTCGTGGTGCTTCAACAGATCGCCGACGAATCAGCCACCTTCAGCCGCATGATCGGCGAGCCCGCGGCCAAGGAGGCGTTCACCGCCTTCATGGAGAAGCGCAAGCCCGACTTCTCCGCACTCTGAGTCGCGGTCCGGAGCCATCGGCGCTCCATCTCCCGCAAGCGGGAGAGGTTGTGCTGGAAGGTTGGGCGCGGGATGCTATTGCTGCAGCACCCACTTGACCAGCGCGCGCGCCTCCGCTTGCGACACTTGCGTGTTCGGCGGCATGGGAATCTGGCCCCAGGCGCCGGCTCCGCCTTTCAGCACCTTCTGCACCAGCTTGTCCTCCGCATCCGCCTGGCCCGCGTACCTGGCGGCGACGTCCTTGTAGGCCGGCCCGACGATCCGGGTGGCGAGCGCGTGGCAGCTCAGGCAGTTCTTGCTCTTCGCGAGCCCCTCCGTGGCGCTCGAGGGCTTGGAGGCCGGCGCGGGGTCCACGACGTTGTCGTCCGCGCGCGCAGGCAGTGCGATGACGGCCGCCAGGCCGAGCGCCACCCAGGGACGTGTGTCCATGTCGTCTCCCGTCTTCGTGTTCCAGAGCAGGAACACAGGATAGGAGGCCGGCCTCGCACGCTGCATCCGACCGAACGCGCATCGATCCGTCGTGCGGAGGTCGCATGGTCACGTACGACCACCGCCAGGACGCTGCATCGGGGAATCGGCCGGCACGCCAGCAGGACCAACGTGCAATGGATGCGCCTCGGCCTCGATGGCCAAATCGGCCGCTCGTGTTCATTCAACGGAACAAGGAACAGCAATGAAGAGCAAGCGCGTGCGGATGGGTCTCGGTATTGCGGGAGCGGTCGTGGTCCTCGCGACGATCGGGGCTGCGATCGCGGCACAGGACAAGTACAGCCTCAAAGTCGCGAACGGGGTCGCGTTCTCCGAGTTCAGGGGCTACGAAGCCTGGGAGGCCATCTCCATCAGCCACAACGGACCGCACCTCGCCCTGACCCTCGGCAATCCCGCGATGATCCAGGCGTTCAAGGCCGGCATTCCCGGCAACGGCAAGCCTTTCCCCGACGGCGCCAAGATGGCGAAGGTCCATTGGGAAGCGAACAAGAACGAGGCCTTCCCCGGCCAGCCGCTGCTGCCCGGCGATCAGAGCGACGTGGACTTCATGGTGAAGGACAGCAAGCGGTTCGCGGACAGCGGCGGATGGGGATATGCGGTGTTCAAGTACGACCCCGCGACCAGCACCTTCAGGCCCGGCAACCAGTCCGACAAACCGCCGCAGGGCAACGACGCCAAGTGCGGGGCCGCGTGCCACACCGTCGTGAAAGACAAGGACTACGTGTTCACGGAGTACGCCAGGCGGTGAGGGCTCGCATGATCATCCCGCTCGAGCCGGATGGTCAGTTCTGCGGTCATGGCGCCGGCTGGAAGGTGTTCCCTCCGATGAGCGAGCACTTTCCGAGCGTGAAAGGGCGGGCGCTGATGACGTACTTCCTGCCCGAGGGAAGGATTGAATACAAGGCTCCGCCCGCGGAGATTGCACCGTGACCATCAAGATCCTTGCACTGTCCGGCAGCACGCACGCCGGGTCGCTCAACCGATTGAATACCCGGCACCTCCGGGTTCACGCTGCGGCGCGGCGGCGCGCCGGCGAGGGGGCGGCCGCGGTGGGGCTCGGCGCCACGTGTTGACGAGCCGGTATCGGGTGTCGAGAAGCCGGCCTTGCGTGATCGATGGGCATGCACGTGGCTCGCCCGATCCAGCGCAATCAGGCCTTGATGAAGGCCAGCAGGTCGGTGTTGATGACCTCCGCCTGCGTCGTCGGCATGCCGTGCGGGAAGCCCTTGTAGGTCTTCAGCGTGCCGTTCTTCAGGAGCTTGGCGGACAGCGGCCCGGAGTCGGCGTAGGGGACGATCTGGTCATCGTCGCCGTGCATCACGAGCACCGGCACGCCGATCTTCTTCAGGTCGTCGGTGAAGTCGGTCTGAGAGAACGCGACGATGCCGTCGTAGTGCGCCTTGGCGCTGCCCATCATCCCCTGGCGCCACCAGTTCTGGATGATGCCTTCCTGCGGCTTGACGCCCGGCCGATTGAAGCCGTAGAACGGCCCCGCGGGGAGGTCGCGGAAGAACTGCGCTCGGTTCGTGGCCGTCTGCAGTTGCAGGCCATCGAACACGTCCTTCGGCAGGCCGCCTGGATTGGATGCGGTCTTGACCATGAGGGGCGGCACCGCGGCGATGAGGCACGCCTTCGAGACCCTCTTCTCGCCGTGGCGCACCAGATAGCGCACGACTTCACCGCCGCCGGTGGAATGGCCCACGTGGATCGCACCCTTGAGGTCGAGATGGTGGACGACAGCGGCGAGGTCGTCGGCGTAGTGATCCATGTCATGTCCGTTCCAGACCTGCGACGAGCGCCCATGACCTCGCCGGTCGTGCGCAACGACGCGATAGCCCTTGGAGAGGAAGAACATCATCTGCGCGTCCCAATCGTCGGAGCTCAGCGGCCACCCGTGCGAGAAGACGATCGGAATCGCATTGGCGGGACCCCAGTCCTTGTAGAAGATCTGGACACCGTCCTTGGTGGTGACATGGCTCATGGGTGGATTTCCTTGCGAGATTTCTGCGCCGTCCGGCGCGGTAGAAGCAGCGGAGCCTGCGAAGGGCAAAGCTGCTGTTGCTGCAGCGCCCACCCCGACGACCAACAATTGACGGCGCGTCATTTCAGGGAAAGCAGGCCGAGTTGGCGTGGATACGCGCTCCACGGGGCTAAGACTTTTCATGGCTGGTACGGCAGCAGTGAGGGGCAAGGTCACTGTAGGTGCTCGTGGACATCGCGTCGTCTCCCGTTGGAAGGACGGCTGCGTGGTCCGAATGTCGGGCTCCGTTGGCAAGGGCCTGTGCTCGAGCAACGATGCGGCGCCCCCAGCAC
The DNA here is from genome assembly GCF_029855045.1 of Piscinibacter sp. XHJ-5. Taxonomy (GTDB): domain Bacteria; phylum Pseudomonadota; class Gammaproteobacteria; order Burkholderiales; family Burkholderiaceae_C; genus Albitalea. Next base: position 2,780,974 of record NZ_CP123228.1, on the reverse strand, counting down.
GTCTGCTGCTCGATCTGCGGATGCCGCCAGCAGGGACACACCCGCCTGCTGTGCGCTGACGGCCGAGACCGGATCCGCCGTGCGCAGAACTCCGTACACCGTCCACGGTTGCCTGCCCACCTCGGTGGTCATCCAGCCGGCGAGCAGAGCCACGATCCCGGAAGGCCCCATGGCCTCGTATCTCGCCATCCGCTGACCGCGGCAATCATTCAGGCTTGCCCGCGCCTCGCGCGCCGAAGTGCCGCGAGTTCTCGTCGTTGCGAAACCTCAGGCCGGCGTCTTGACGGGACCGTGGCATGAACTGCACGGGATGGACCACGGCGCCCGCGCCTTGCGCGAGCATCGCGTCGATCAGCGGTCGGTGCGGGCTGTCCGGGCAGACCGGATCGGTCAATGCGGCGTCTCCCGTCACGAGGTACGCCTGGCACCGGCAGCCCGCATGATCGCTGTCGCGCTGCTCGCAACTGCGGCAGGTCTCGTTCATCCATGCCGTGCCGCGGTAGCGGTTGAAGGCGTCGCTGTCCCGCCAGATGGCGGCGATGCTCTGCGAGCGCACGTTCGGAAAGTCCAGCCCCGGCAGCATGCGCGCGCTGTGGCACGGCAGGGCCAGGCCGTCGGGTGCGACCACCATGAACACCGAGCCCCAACCGGCCATGCACGCCTTCGGCCGGGCATCCGCGTAGTCGGGCGAGACCCAGAGGATCTTCAAGCGGCTGCCCAGGCGGGCGCGATGCCGCTCGACCTCGCGCTCGGCCGCGGCGAGGGCCTCGCGTCCGGGCATCAGCGCCGCGCGGTTGAGCCACGCCCATCCGTAGTACTGGGTGTTCGCCAGTTCGAGCACGTCGGCCCCCATGGCCTCGGCCATCTCGATGATGCGGCCCACGTGCGGCAGGTTGTAGCGGTGCAGCACGCAGTTCAGCACCATCGGGTAGCCGTGCCGCTTGATCGTGGCGGCCACTTTCGACTTGAGATCGAACGTGCGCGTGGACGACAGGAAATCGTTGAGCTCGCGTGTCGAGTCCTGGAACGACAGCTGCACGTGGTCGAGTCCGGCTGCCTTCAGCGCCGCCGCCCGCGCGTCGGTCAGGCCGATGCCGGAGGTGATGAGGTTGGTGTAGTAGCCGAGGCGGTGCGCCTCCTCCACGAGCACTTCGAGGTCCTCGCGCAGCAGCGGCTCGCCGCCCGAGAAGCCGAGCTGCACCGCACCGAGCGCGCGCGCGTCATGCAGCACGCGCATCCAGTCGTCGGTCGTGAGCTCGTCGCGGTGCTGCGCGTAGTCCAGCGGGTTCGAGCAGAACACGCAGTGCAGCGGGCAGCGATAGGTCAGCTCGGCAAGCAGCCACAGCGGGCCGCCTGCGGCCAGGTCAGTAGACAAGCCAGCCTCGCTCTTGCGCTTCACGCAGGAACTGCAGCACGTCGTCGCGGAGGTCGGCATCCGGGTAGGCGCGCCGCAGGTCGTCGACGACCGCCTGGACCGTCCGCGCTCCGTCAATGCGACGCAGGACATCGCCGGCGGCACTGTTGAGCCGCACCATGCCTTCGGGGTACAGCAGCACCCAGCGCGCCTGCACCGCCTCGTATTGCAGGCGATGCATCGGGGACAGCTTCGGAACAACTTGCATCATGGCCGCAGGTCCTCGGCGAGATCGTCAGGGTAGGCACGCTCGACCGCGTCGAGCATGGACCACAGGATGTCGAGCTTGAACTGCAGGATGTCGATCGCGCGCTCCTGTCGCTCGCGCGTGGAGCACCAGGCGTGCGCCACCGCGAGGCCGTGCTGCACGTCGCGCTCGGCGAGCGCGATGCGGCTGCGAAAGTACGCAAACCCCCGCGGCTCGATCCAGGGATAGTGCGCCGGCCAGCCGGCGAGGCGGTCGGCGTGGATGCGCGGCGCGAACATCTCGGTGAGAGAAGAGATCGCCGCTTCCTGCCACGGCACGCGCCGCGCGAAGCTCAAGTAGGCGTCGACGGCAAAGCGCACGCCCGGTTGGACATGGCGTTGCGATTCGAGGTCGGCGCGGGACAGTCCCACCGCAACGCCGAGCTCGGTCCAGGCCTCGATGCCGCCGGCCTCGTCGTCGCGGCCGTCGTGGTCGAGGATGCGCTGGATCCACTGCCGGCGCGCGGCGCGATCGTCGCAGTTGGACAGGATGGCTGCGTCCTTGAGCGGCAGGCAGCGCTGGTAGTAGTAGCGGTTGGCCACCCAGCCGCGCAGCTGGAACGGCTGCAGATCGCCGCCGTTCAGCCGCCGGTTGAATGCATGGTGCGTGTGATAGCCGGCCTCGAGGTGGCGCAGGCGCGCCTCGAACTCGGGAGCCGGCCAGGGCGCCTGCGCTTGCATCATCGGGCCGAGATGTACATGGTGATCTCGAAGCCGTAGCGCATGTCTTCGTAGCGGGGTTTGATCCAGTTCATGGTGATGACTCCTGTGGGAGGGTGGTAGAAAGCCCGATCGCTCGGGCGGGAGGGGAAACTGCGGCGCCGCTACAGCACGATCTCCATGCCGTCGTGCGCCACCTCGATGCCGTGACGCTCGAGCTCGCGTCGCTCGGGGCTGTCCGGGTCGAGGATCGGGTTGGTGTTGTTGATGTGCACGAGCAGCTTGTGCCTGGCCGGCAGCCCGGCCAGCACAGTCATCATTCCGCGCTGCAGCGCGCCATCGATCAGTCGGTCGCGTTGCGGCAGGTGGCCCATGTCGCGCGCGGTCTTGCGGGACAGGCCGGCCTCCGGCATCTCCTCCTCGCACCAGAACGTGCCGTCGGCCAGCACGCAATCGGCCGCGCGCATCCAGCCGAGCTCGCGCGGTCCGACCCGGGCCAGGCCGGGCGCATAGAACAGGCGCCTGCCGCTGCGCCGATCCACGACGTCCAGCGCAATGGTGTCGCCGGTGCCGCGCGCGGCGCGGCGCGGGGAGTATGGCGGCGCCTTGCCCTCCAGCGCGATGGCGTGGAAGCAGAGGTCGACGCAGCCCGCGACCGCGAACGTCGCGTCGGTCTGCCCGTCGCCGACCGGGATCGGGTGCCACTGCACATCGCAATAGCTGCGCAGCACGGGAACGATGCGAAGGACGTGGGTGAGGTCGTCCATCACCGCGGGCGTGCAGTAGAGGTGGAGGGGCGGACCTTCGCGGAGGGACAGCAGCCCGGCGACATGGTCGAGGTGCGCGTCCAGCAGGATGACCGCGCGGATCGGCGTGTCCCGTCCGCCGCCGCGCGGGTGCAATTGCGGGTTGTCGTGGACCTGCTGCGCGATGTCGGGCGATGCGTTGAGGAGGATCCAGCTCAGCCCGTCGTCGGACACGGCCACGGAGCTCTGCGTGCGTGTCGAGAGCGACTCATCGCCGCGCCGGGCACGCGCGCACAACGTGCAGTTGCAGTTCCACTGCGGGAAGCCGCCACCGGCGGCAGAGCCGAGTACGAGAGCGTGCATGACGGTGGCGATGGAAGTGGCTCCTGGGTGATGTCGGCATTCTTCGTGGGACGGCGCGATGCGTCCTCGACTCGAAGTGGCGCGAGGGCTCTATCGCAGGGCAGATGTCGCGCAAGCGGGAGACAAACCCATTCTTTCCATATAGGGCGCCACCTGCGCCTTCGGATGGAGCTGCGGCGCATACAAGGAGCGATTACTTGGCAGGGCAAGGGCAACACACTGGCCAGCATGTAAATCCCGGCCTCGAGCCCCGTACCACCATGTCCTCGTCGACCCGTCCCCCCTTCGTGCTCGCCGCGACCGGCGTGCTCTATGCCTTGCTGGCGCTGGTTTTCTGCGCGGGCGGCGCCGTGCTGCTTTGGCGCGACGGCTCCGCCTACTACCTGATCGCGGGCATCGGCCTGCTTCTGTGCGCCGGGCTGGTCTGGCGCGGGCGTGCCGCCGCACTGCAGGTGGCGGCCGCGCTGCTCCTCGGCACGGTCGCGTGGTCCGTGTGGGAAGTGCAGTTCGACTGGTGGCAACTGCTGCCGCGCATCGACGTGTGGTTCGGGCTCGCCGCGTGGCTGCTGATGCCGACCGTCCGTCGCCGCCTGGGCGCGGCCGGGCCGCACGGCGGCAAGTTCCTGTGGGGAGCGCTCGCCGCGAGCGCGCTGGTTGGCCTGTTCTCCCTGTCCAAGGACTACGACACGCTCGACGGCGCCCTGCCCGCCCGTGCCGACGCCGCCGTGTCGTCGCCATCGAAGGACTGGCCCGCCTACGGCGGCTCGGCCGCCGGCACTCGCTACACGGCCGCGGACCAGATCACGCCGGCCAACGTGAAGGACCTGAAGCTCGCATGGACCTTCCACACCGGTGACTTCAAGGGACCCGACGACCCCGGCGAGATCGCCAACGAAGTCACGCCGCTGAAGGCCAACGGAAAGCTCTACATGTGCACGCCGCACAACGTCGTGATCGCGCTCGATCCCGATACCGGCAGCGAGATCTGGCGCTTCGATCCGCACATCAACCGCAAGGCGAAGGAATACCAGCACATGATCTGTCGCGGCGTGGCCTACCACGACGCGACCGTGGCCGGCAGCGCCACGGCCGACGCGACACGGGCGGCGGCCGCCGCAGCATGTCCGCGTCGCATCTACGCGCCGACCGCGGATGCGACCATCGTCGCCATCAATGCCGACAACGGGCAGCCGTGCACGTTCTTCGGCACGCAGGGCGCCATCGACCTGAAGGTGGGGCAAGGCAAGGTGGCGCTCGGAGTGCTCAATCCCACCTCGCCGCCGCTCGTCACCGCGCGCGTCCTCGTGGCGGCCGCGAGCGTCACCGACAACGACTCCACCGACGAGCCGTCGGGCGTCGTGCGCGGCTACGACATCGACAGCGGGAAGCTGCTGTGGAACTGGGACTCCGGCAATCCCGACGAGACGGCGCCGCTGCCGCCGGGCCGCACCTACGTGCGCAACTCGCCGAACATGTGGAGCGTGGCCAGCGCCGATGAAGCGCTCGGCCTCGTCTACCTGCCGATGGGCAACCAGACGCCCGACATCTGGGGCGGCAACCGCATTCCGGACGGCGAGCGCTTCAACAGCGCGATCGTGGCGCTGGACTTGGCGACGGGCCGCGTGCGATGGGTCTACCAGACGGTCCACCACGACCTGTGGGACATGGACATCGGTGGCCAGCCGAGCCTGGTCGACCTCGACACGCCGCGGGGCAAGGTGCCTGCTCTGATCGCGTCGACGAAGCGCGGCGACCTGTACGTGCTCGACCGCCGCGACGGCACGCTCGTCGTGCCGGCCCCCGAGCAACCCGTTCCGCAAGGCGCGGCCGAAGGCGACCACACGTCGCCCACGCAGCCGTTCTCCGCCCTGTCGTACAAGCCCGAGCGCAAGCTCGAGGAGCGCGACATGTGGGGCACGTCGCCCATCGACCAGATGGTGTGCCGCATCGTGTTCAAGGGCTTGCGTTACGAGGGCATCTTCACGCCGCCCAGCGAGCAGGGGTCGATCGTCTATCCCGGCAACTACGGCGTGTTCGACTGGGGCGGCGTCGCGATCGATCCGCTGCGCCAGGTGCTCGTCGCCAACCCCAACTACATGGCCTTCGTCTCGCGGCTGCATCGGCGCGACACGATCGAGGTCAAGGGCGGCAGCGGCACCGAGCAGGGACTGCAGCCCATGACCGGCACGCCGTACGCGGTCGACCTGCATCCATTGCTGTCGCCCTTCGGCATCCCGTGCCAGGCGCCGCCGTGGGGCTACATGACGGCGGTCGACCTCACGACGATGCAGAAGGTCTGGACGCGCAAGAACGGCACCGTGCGCGACAGCGCGCCCTTGCCGATCCCGATGCCGCTCGGCGTGCCGAGTCTCGGGGGCCCCATGGTCACCGGCGGCGGTGTCGCCTTCATGAGCGCGACACTCGACAGCTACCTGCGCGCATACGACGTGCGAACGGGCCACAAGCTGTGGGAGGCGAGGCTCCCTGCCGGCGGCCAGGCCACGCCGATGAGCTATGTCTCGGACAAGACCGGCAAGCAGTACGTCGTCGTCATGGCCGGCGGGCACGGTTCGCTCGGCACGCGCATGGGCGATTCGCTGGTGGCGTATGCGCTGCCCGACGGCAGCGCGCCTCGCGGCGCGCAGCGATAGGGGGGGTCTGCGATGCAAGCTGCACGCCGTTTCGACATCGCGCCGATCGTGATCGCCGCCGCCCTCGTGGCGCTCGCCGCGCCGGTGCGCGCGGTCGACCTGAGCCTGGAAAAGCTGGGCCTGGAGAAGGTGAGCCTGGAGAGCCGCGGCTACCTGCGCGCCGGGCCGGGCCTGACGAGTCGCAGCGACCATCACGCCTGCTACCAGCTGCCCGGCGCCGACTTCAAGTACCGCCTGGGCAACGAGTGCGACCTCTACGGCGAATTCCTGTTCACCGTCGCGCCGAAGGACCACCAGGGCGGTCCCGGATTGAAGCTGAACTACATGCCCACCGTCTTCGACGGCACGGGTGATCACGACCAGAGGTACAAGACCGCGCAGTTCTACGTCGAGGGCAGCGGCTTCGGGTTCGCGCCCGAGGCCAGCTTCTGGATCGGCAAGCGCTTCCACCGCGGCGCCGACGTGCACATCGTCGACACGTACTTCGAGAAGCTCGACGGCGATGGCGCAGGTGCGAGCCTGCCCCTGCTCGGCGGCAAGCTGGACCTGGCCTACTACCACAACGGTCCGCGCGACGCGGCGCCGGCGGGCCATCGTCTGAACGCATGGCTGCGCGACATTCCCGTCAACACGGGCGGAACCCTGAACGTGCTGGCCGGCCTGACCCGTGGAGAGGGCAGCAACGGCAAGGCGGGCGCGAGCCTCAGCGTGCGCCATCACCAGAAGCTCGGCGAGACGAGCGACAACAATGTGTGGTTCCAGGTGGCGCAAGGCTCGGGCGGTCTCGACGGCAACTTCGGTGACCTCACGGCCGGGTCGGACGTCAAGCGCTGGCGGCTGGTCGACGGCTACCAGTTCCAGCTCACGCCTCGCTTCGGCGGCCAGGCGATCGCGATGATCGGGCAGCGCGAGTCGGATGCGGGCAAGGAGACGGTGACCTCCCTCGGCGGGCGGGTGGCGTATGCGTTCACGCGCCACTTCAAGGTGTTGGGCGAGGTGGGCATCGACCGGGTCAAGCCGGAGGGCGGTCCGGCCCGCAACCTCACGAAGCTGACGATCGCGCCGACATGGTCCAAGGGCGAGGCGTTCGGGGCGCGGCCGGAACTGCGCCTGTTCGTGACACACGCGTCCTGGAACCAGGCGGCGGACGCCGCGGCGGGCGCAGGCGGCTTGGCGGGTCTGCGCGACGGCAAGACCAGCGGAACCAGCGTCGGCTTGCAGCTCGAGACCTGGTGGTGAAGTTGACCCCCCCCGAGGGGGCGCTGCCGGCGGACCGGCGAAGCCGGATCCGCGGCAGCCGCTTGATGGGTGGGGGCATCGCCACGGGGTGCCGCTCGGCGACCCGTGTTTCGCGGCCGAGCATTGCGTACGGGGCCGGTGTTGCCGCCCCGACCTGTCGTCAATCAGGGAAGACAGGTGGCCGTCGAGTCGTCGACGTCGCGGATTCAGGGAGCATGACGACGCTCACCGTGTGCAGGTCGAGTTCGCGCTGCAGCCGGCGCATCACCCCGTCGCTGATGCGTCCCTCGTCGAACAGCGCGAGCAGCGCGTGGCGCTGCGCCTCGAGGACGGCGCCGGCGACACCGGGCGCGGACGGCCGGTCCAGGTGCAGGAGCGTGCGGGCACGCCGCGCGGCATCGGCGTCCAGTGTCCCCGCGCTGGCCTGATGCGCGATGCAAGCGAGCCCTGCCTCGCGCAATCGCTCGCGCGCATGGGCCTCCTCGCGTACGTCCGCATCGTCGCCGCGGATGCGCAGGAGGCGCGTCAGCGCCCCGAGAGACAGTCCCTGCACGAGCAGCGTCGTCACGATCACCACGAAGGTGAGGAAGATGATGAGGTCGCGCGCGGGCAGCGGCGCGCCCGCCGCGGTTGCCATCGGCAGCGACAGCGCGATGACCAGCGATTCGCCGCCGCGCACGCCGGCCCAGCTCACGAAGAGCACGTGCGACCAGGCCGGCAGCGGCGCGGGGTGGCCGCCCAAACGGCGCAGGGCGTTGTCGACGTACGGCTGCAGGATCACCAGGACCATGCGCGACAGGACGACCGCCGCCGCGACCGCGGCGCCCCACCAGGCCAGCGACGGCAGCGGGTAGCCGCCGAGCGTCGTCAGCGCCCGCGGCAGTTCGAAACCCACCAGCACGAAGATGAGGCCTTCGAGCAGGAATACGACCATCTCCCACATGGCGTCGGCTTGCAGGCGCGTTTGCGGCGAGATCGTGCGCGGCGCCCACTGCCCGAGGTACAGGCCCATGGCCACGACGGCCAGGACGCCCGAGCCGCCGAGACGCTCGGCCGGCAGGAAGGCAGCGAACGGCGTCAGCAGCGAGATCGTGTTCTCCACGACGGGCATGTCGCGCAGCCGCTCGCGCAGGCGGGCGATCGTCCACCCCACGGCAATGCCGCCGACGGTGCCGATCGCGGCAGCTTCGACGAAGCCCAGCGCCGCATCCTTCAGCGAGAACGTCCCCATGACCATGGCGGCGACGGCCATGCGGTAGGCGGTGAAGGCGGCCGCATCGTTCACCAGGCCCTCGCCGCGCAGCAGCGTGACGATGCTGCGCGGCAGGCGCACGGTCCGTGTCAGCGAGATGGCGGCCACCGAGTCGGGCGGCGAGACGATCGCCCCGAGGGCGAAGGCCGCGCTCCAGGGCAGGTCCGGCACGACGGCGTGCGCGGTCACCGCGACGGTGACCATGGTGGCGAGCACCATCGTGAACGAGAGGAATGCGATGCCGCGGATGCGGCGGCGGAGCTCGACCAGCGAGGTGTCGAGCGCGGCGCGGTACAGCAACGGCGGCACGAACAGCAGGAACACGGTCTCCGGCTCCATGCGGACCGGCGGCAGCATCGGCATGAATGCGAGCGCGACGCCGCCCATCATGAGAAGCACCGGCTGGGGCACGTTCAGCCGCATCGAGACGACGCCGAGCGCGGCCGTCGCCGCGAGCAGCACCAGGACCAGTTCAACCGCCTCCATGCGACGCCTGTCGCGGCGCGGACCGCGGCGAACGACGAGGCCGTGAGGTGCGCTCCAGCACCAGGGCCAGGCATCCGGCGGCAAGGCACCCCAGCTCCCTGGAGTGCTCGTCGAGCAGCCGGTCGATGTCGAGCGTATCGATCGACAGGCTCACGATGATCGGCGACTTCGACAAGCTCAGTCGATCGCCCAGCGGCTGCACCGCAGCGTGCGCCTCCGGTACGCCGGTGGAAGGCAGGCGGCCGGAGTGGGCGCAGCCGACCAGTGCCAGCAGGGCGACGAGGTGAGCGTGCCGCATGATGCCTACGCGAGCGGCCCCGGCTGCCTGAGGTAGCGCTCGCGAATCGCTTTCGCCGACCAGTAGGTCAGCGCCGCGACCAGGCCGGTCGGGTTGTAGCCCAGCCCTTGGGGAAACGCCGAGGCGCCGGGCACGAACACGTTGTGCACGTCCCAGCTCTGCAGGTAGCGGTTGACGGCGCTGGTGCGGGGATCGGTCCCCATCACCGCGCCGCCGTTGAGGTGGGTGGTCTGGTAGCCGACGGTGTCGAAGTGCTGTCCGAAGTTCTTGACCGAGACGCGGATCGACCTGGGCCCCATGGCCTCGGCGACGGCGCGCATCTTCTGCGCCATGAACCTCGTCATGCGGATGTCGTTGTCCTTCCAGTCGAGGGTCATGCGCAGCAGCGGCAGCCCCCAGGCGTCCTTGTAGGTCGGATCCAGGCTCAGGTAGTTGTCGCGGTAGCTCATGTGGGCCCCGTGCGCGTCCATGGAGACCGTGTGCAGGTAGTTGTCGGCGACCGCCTGCTTCCACGCACTGCCCCACGCCGGCGATCCATCCGGCAGTGCGATGCCACTGATGGGCTTGGCACCGGCCTGGTTGACCCACATGGGCGAGCCGCCGACGAAGCCCACAGGGCCATGGTCGAAGTGGTCGGCGTTGAAGTCGTCGATCGCCACGCCGGCACCGCCGGCGCCGATGAATGGATTGGCGTGCACGTCCTTGTCGAAGAAGGCCTTGATGGTGGCCATGTTCTGGTAGGAGAAGTTGCGCCCCACCGTTCCCAGTCCGGTTGCCGGGTCATAGGGCTTGCCGATGCCCGACAGCAGCATCAGCCGCACGTTGTGGAACTGGAACGCGGCGATGACGACGATGTCCGCCGGCTGCTCGACCTCGCGGCCTTGCGCATCCATGTAGGTCACACCGGTGGCCGTTCGTCGATCGGTCGCGAGATTCACGCGCAGCACGTGCGCCTGCGTGCGCAGCTCGAAGTTCGGCGCCTGGCGCAGCGCAGGCAGCACGTTGACGTTGGGCGACGCCTTCGAGTAGTTGTAGCAGGCGTACCCGCTGCAGTAGCCGCAGAAGTTGCACGGGCCCATCTGGCAGCCGTACGGGTTCGTGTACGGCCCGGAGGCGTTCGCCGACGGCAGGTCATACGGGTGGTAGCCCAGCTGGGCCGCGGCGTCGCCGAAGCGCTGTGCCGATACGGTGCGCTTCTGCGCGGGCAGCGGAAAGTCGTGTGAACGATCGGCGGCGAAGAAATTGCCGCCCTTGCCCTTGCCGACCTTCCGGCCGGCCACGGTCCATGCCGTGCCCGACGTGCCGAACACCTTCTCGGCGAAGTCGAAGTGCGGCTCCAGTTCTTCGTAGCTGACGCCGAAGTCCTGGATCGTCAGGCCCTCGGGCAGGAACCTCTTGCCGTAGCGTTCTTCGTAGTGAGTGCGCAAACGCAATTCGACGGGATCGACGCGGAAGTGCACGCCCGACCAGTGCAGCCCGGCGCCGCCGACCCCCGTGCCGGGCAGGAACGCACCCAGCTGGCGGTACGGCAGCGCGGTGTCGTTCACGCCATGGCGGATGGTGACGGTCTCTCGCGACATGTCCTGGAACAGCTTGCGTCGGATGTTGTAGGTGAGTTCGTCCAGCGCCTGGGGGTAGGCGCCGTCGGTCGCGGTGTCGCGCATCGGGCCGCGCTCGAGCGCGACCACGTTCAGTCCGGCCTCGGTCAACTCCTTGGCCAGGATCGCCCCGGCCCAGCCGAAGCCGACGATCACCACGTCGGCTTTCTTCATCCTGCTGTAGACCATGCTCATCCCCGCTGTCCGCTCAGGGCCACCGGTGGCAGCGGGTACTTCACGTCGCGGTCGACCCAGTCCATGAAGTCGGCACGCGCCCCGGGAAAGCCGATCAGCTTCCAGCCGACGAGGCCCCGGTTGCCGCCGTGGAACGGATCGGCAAAGAAGCCCTCGCGCACGCTCTGCAGCAGCATCGAGAAGAAGAGCGTGGCGGGCACCGTCTCGAACACGGTCTGACCCGATTCGATCGCGTGCAACGCCGTGTCCTGGGCGTCCGGCGCGAGTTGCGCGAAGGACTTGCCCTGCGCTCCCTGTGCCTTCCGTACGAACCCGTCGGTTGCGGCGATCCCCAGCCGATAGACCTGCTGCGGTGTGAGCTGCAACTGATACCCCAGCGTGGCGGGCGCATCGGCGTTGAACGGCCCCTGCATGTACCAGAGCGCCCCGGTGGCCCACGGCGTGCCCATCTGCCGATCGATGTATTCGGGCACGCCCGCTTCCACGGCACCGGGGCCCAGGCGGTCGTGCGGGATCAGGCGCGCACTCGCCGCGTTGACGAAGGCCCACTCGTCCGGCGAGAAGAAGCTCGGCCGATAGGCTTTGCCCTGCGCGGTCGCCGGCTGTCGAGCGTTGGAGGCGGGAAGCGCCACGACGGCGAGAGTGGCGCCCAGACTCTTGAATAGCTGGCGCCGCGAAGGCAACGATGAATTCGACGTGCTCACGGACCGTCTCCTGAGTGGGTTCGAGTTGCGGCGAAGCTCGCGGCAGCGGCGCGTTCGGCCCGCTCCAAGTCGACGGCCGCCCTGATCGTGCCGACTTGCTCTGCCTCTACGGCAGGAGCCTGGTTGCCCCAGCTGCGGCGCACGAAGGTCGCGAGCTGCGCCACTTCGCCGTCCGACAGGCGCCCGGCGAAACCGGGCATGGCGAGTTCCGATGGTGCGCTGCGCGTGGCCGGCAGCTGGCTGCCCTCCAGGATCAGGCGTATCACCGAGCTCGGGTCACGCGCCAGCACGGTCGGGTTGCCCGCGATGCGCGGAAAGGCGTGCGCGTAGCCCAGGCCGTCGCTGCGATGGCAGCCGGCGCAGTTGTCGACATACAGCTCGGCGCCGCGCGTCGCTTCGACGCCCTTCGACAAGGCCTGCGCCGTGGCAGGATCAGCGTTGAATGACGAAGGCGACTTCGCCGTCGGTGCGAGCGTTTTCAGGTAGGCGGCGATCGCGTTCAAGTCGGCGTCGCTCAGGTGCTGCGTGCTATGCACGATGGCTTCGTTCATCGCGCCGCCCACCACGGCATGCGACGCGTTGCGCGCGCTGCGCAAGGTCGCCACGATGTCAGCGGCCGACCATGCGCCCAGCCCGTCGGCCGGGTTGCCGCGCAGGTTCACGGCGACCCATCCATCGATGATCGGCCCGCCCGCCAGGTAGTCGGCACCAGACTCGTCCAGCGCCTTCTCCTGCATCGTCCACGCGCGCGGCGTGTGGCAGCTGCCGCAATGGCCGAGACCCTGCACCAGGTAGGCGCCGCGTGCAACGGAGGCATCGGCATGACGGCGCGGATCAGGGGCCACCTCATCGGGCTTCGGTGCGAATGCCTTGCGCCACAGTGCCATCGGCCAGCGCATCGACAACGGCCACGCGATGCCGGAAGGATGCGGCTGCGCCGGTGCCGGCGCCACGCCGTGCATGAAGAACGCATAGAGCGCACGCAGGTCGTCTTCGCTCATGCGCGCATACGACGGGTACGGCATCGCGGGGTACAGCGTAGCGCCGTCGCCCCGGATGCCATGCCGCACGGCGCGATCGAAGTCGTCGAGGGTGTAGGTGCCGATGCCGGTGTCCCGATCCGGGCTGATGTTGGTGCTGTACATCGCGCCGATCGGCGACGCCAGCGGCAATCCGCCTGCAAACGGCCGGCCGCCCGGCGCCGTGTGGCAGGCGACACAATCGCCGGCCTGGGCCAGGTAGCGGCCCCGCTCGACGAGGGCCGGCGAATGGCTGTCGGCCGCGACCGCGATGGGCCGAGTGTGCGTGGGCCACAGCGCGAGCGCGAGGACAGCGGCAACGACGAGGATCGCGACGCCGACGCAGGCCCACAGGAACTTCTTCATCATTCGAACTTGAGATCCGAAGGCGTGGCGATGGGCAGGACCTGGATCGTCTCGCCGACACGGCCGCTCACCGGATCACGCTTCATGATCACGACCTTGTCGCTGTGCTGATTGGCGATCAGCACATGGCGCCCGCTCGGGTCGATGGCGAACTCGCGCGGCTCGAGGCCTTCGGTGGAGCGGCGCGCGATCAAGGTCAGCTCGCCGCTGGAAGCAGCCACCGCAAAGGCCACCAGCTGGTTGTCGGTGCCACGATTGGTGACGTAGAGGAAACGGCCGTCGGGCGAGAGGTGCAAGGCGGCGGCGCCGTTCTCGCCGCTGAACCCCGGTGGCGTCAGCGACACACGCTGCTTCTGCACGAGCTGGCCCTGCGCACAGTCGTACACGACCACTTCGCCGGTCATTTCCAAGGTCAGGTACGCATGGCGGCCGTCGCCGCTGAACACCAGATGCCGCGGTCCCGACCCTGGCGGCGTCTCGACGGAGGGCTGCGCCGCATCGAGCGTCAGTGGCGCCTCGGGTCGTGCAGGGTCGTATCGATAGACATAGAGGCGGTCGGCACCGAGATCCTGTGCATACACCGCTCGCCCATCGGGCGAGACGACCGCCGAGTGCACGTGCGGCGACACTTGCCGCTCGCCGTCGACCTGGCTCGCACGACCGGTCTTGACCTGGGTCGCAGGTCCCAACGCGCCGCGCTCGTCGATCGGCAGCACCGACAGCGTGCCGCCCGGATCCGGCGACACGGAATAGTTGGCGACGAAGAGGTACCTGCCGTCGTGACTGATGCCGGAATGCGTCGGCTCGGACCCCAGCGACAGAACCCGGTTGACCTCCTGCAGCCTGCCGTCGCTCGGGTCGACGCGGTACGAGGTGACACGGCCCACGGCATCACGTTGCCCTGGTCCGTTCTCGTTGACGGCGTAGACATGCCGGCGGTCGGCCGAAAAGGTCAGCCAGGACGGGTTCTCCGCCTTCACCACCTGACGGGGCCGCGGATCGAGGCGGCCGGTCTCCGTGTCGAAGTCGTGCAGGTAGATGCCTTCGCTGCCGCTGGCCGTATAGGTTCCGATCAGCAGGCGGGCGGCCGGAGCACCGGCCGATACGGCTGCCGGAAGGGCCACGGCCGCGGTCGCTCCCAGCACTCGGAAGGCCGCCGCGAGAAAGGATGCAAGTTTCATGGTGGTGAGAGGCATGTCACTGGCCCTGCATCGACGCGCCCATCGTCCCGCCCATCGTCATCTTGAGGTCGCCCATGATCACGAGCGAGCCGGTGATGATGAGCGTCACGACCAGGACACCGAACGCCAGCGCGAGCGAGTTGTTCGTGTTTTCCGGCCCGCTCGTGATGTGCAGGAAGAACACGAGATGCACGCCCATCTGCGCGATCGCGAGCACCGCGAGTCCGATCGGGGTGCCCGGCCCCCACAGCATGTGCGTGTTCGCGATCCAGAACGACGTGGCCGTGAGCGCGACGGCGAGCAGCAGGCCGATCGTGTACACCAGCAGCCCCGAAGACCCGCCTTCTTCCGCTGTCGGAATGCCTCCCGGGACTTGCTCGAATGTCGCTGGTTTCATGCGCGGACTCCCATCAGATAGACGAACGTGAACACGGCGACCCAGACGATGTCGAGCGCGTGCCAGAACAAGGAAAAGCAGAGCAGCCGACGATCCACCGCGCCGTGGAAGCCACGCAGCGCCACCTGCGCTCCCATCACGGCCAGCCACACGAGCCCCACGGCGACGTGCAGGCCGTGGCAGCCGACGAGCGCGAAGAAGGCCGAGAGGAACGCGCTGCTTTGGGGCGTCGCGCCCCGGGCGATCATGTCGCTGAACTCACGCAGCTCCAGGCCGAGGAACGCGGCCCCGAGCGCGAACGTCACGATCGCGCCCAGGTAGAACGCGGTTCGACGCCGCGAGTTGGCGGCCATCGACATGAGCCCGCAGGTGTAGCTCGATGCAAGCAGCAGGGCCGTCTCGAGTGCAACGCCGCCCTGGTGGAACAGCATGCCGCCCCCCGGCCCGCCGGCGGTGGCGTGCGCCAGCACCGCGTAGGTCGCGAACAGCGCCGAGAACATCACGATGTCGCTGAGCAGGTAGATCCAGAAGCCGAAGCCGGCGACGGTGTGCTTCGGCGCGGGACCCAGTTCGCCAGCGCTCGGCGCTGCGGGGCGCAGCACATCGATATCGACAGCCATGTTCATGCGGCAACTCCCACGGGATGGTCACGATCGAACTGCTGGAGTTCGTTGGCGTGCACTTCGAATTCGTCATGCTTGCGGAACGCGAATGCAAGCGTCGCGATGAATCCTCCCAGCAGGCTCGCCAGTGCCAGCCACCAGATGTGCCAGATCAGCGCGAACCCGCCGATGGAAGCGAAGATCGCGGCGACGAAGCCGAGGGAGGTGTTCTTCGGCAGCTCGATCGCGCGGTACGGGTGGTCATCGGGGCGCGGCGCCTTCGGGTTGCGCTTGGCGGACCAGAACGGTTCCCTGTCGGCCACTTGCGGCAGCACCGCGAAGTTCCATGCCGGCGGTGGCGACGCGGTGGACCACTCGAGCGTGCGGGCGTTCCACGGATCGCCGGTCAGGTCGCGATTGCGCTCGCGATTGCGGATCGACACGACGAGCTGGATCGCCTGGCACAGGATGCCCAGCAGGATGATTCCCGCGCCGATGGCCGCGGCGATCAGCCACGGCTGCCATGCGAGGTTGTCGTAGTGCTGCATGCGGCGCGTCATGCCGAGCAGGCCGGCCACGTACAACGGCATGAACGCGAGATGGAAGCCGATGAACCAGCACCAGAACGCGCGCCGGCCCCACGCCTCGTCGAGCTTGAACCCGAAGGCCTTGGGGAACCAGTACTCGACCCCGGCGAAGATGCCGAACACCACGCCCGGGATGATGACGTGATGGAAATGGGCGATCAGGAACAGGCTGTTGTGCACCTGCCAATCCACAGGGGGGACGGCCAGCAGCACGCCGGTGAGGCCACCCAGGACGAAGGTCACCATGAACCCGATGGTCCAGAGGACAGGCACCGTGAAACGCACGCGCCCGCCGTACATCGTGAAGAGCCAGTTGAAGACCTTCACGCCGGTCGGGATGCCGATCACCATGCTCATGATGCCGAAGAAGCCGTTGATATTGGGGCTCGCGCCCATCGTGAAGAAGTGATGGAGCCAGACCGTCATCGAGAGCACGCAGATCACCATCGTCGCGGCCACCATCGAGCGGTAGCCGAACAGCGGCTTTTCCGAGAAGGTCGCGCTGACCTCCGAGAAGACTCCGAACGCGGGCAGGACGAGGATGTACACCTCGGGGTGGCCCCAGACCCAGAACAGGTTCACGTACATCATCGGGTTGCCGCCGGCATCGAGCGTGAAGAAGTGGAAGCCCAGGTAGCGGTCCAGCAGCAGCATCGCGAACGTCGCCGTGAGCACCGGGAACACGGCGACGATCAGCAGGTTGGTCGCCAGGGCGGTCCAGCAGAAGACCGGCATGCGCATGAGGCCCATGCCCGGCGCGCGCAGCTTCAGGATCGTGGTGACGAAGTTCACGCCCGAGAGCAGCGTGCCGATGCCCGAGATCTGCAGCGACCACAGGTAGTAGTCCACGCCCACGCCGGGAGAAAACTGCAGTTCGGCAAGCGGCGGGTACGCCATCCAGCCGGCCTTCGAATACTCGCCGACGAACAGCGAGACGTTCGTGAGCAGCACGCCTGCGGCGGTGAGCCAGAAGCTCACCGAGTTCAGCGTCGGGAACGCGACGTCGCGCACGCCGAGCATCAGCGGCAGCAGGTAGTTCATCAGGCCGACGACCAGCGTCATCGCCACGAAGAAGATCATGATCGTGCCGTGCGCCGAGAAGATCTGGTTGAAATGCTCGGGCGGCAGGTAACCTTGCGCCCCGCCGGCTGCGATAGCCTGCTGCGCGCGCATCATGATCGCGTCGCTGAAGCCGCGCAGCAGCATGAGCAGCCCCAGGATCATGTACATGACGCCGATGCGCTTGTGGTCCACCGAGGTGATCCACTCGCTCCACAGATAGGGCCACGCGCGCTTGTACGTGACCCAGCCCAGCACGAACGCGACGAGCAGGCCCATGCCCGCCGTGGCGCCCATGATGATCGGCTGGTCGAACGGGATCGCCGCCCAGCTCAGGTTGCCCAGGAGATTCATTGGGTCTGTCCTCTGCATTCCGCCGCCGTGGTGCGCACGACGATGTCGAAGAAGTTGGATGCCACCGTGCCGTACGTCGTGGGAACGACGGCCACGCTCGGCTTCGCGAGCTCGGTGTAGGCATCGGCGTCGAGCGACCGGCTCGCGGAGCGTGCGCCGGCGAGCCACTTCGCGTAGTCGCGCTCGCTCACGGCATGCACCGCGAACCGCATGTCGGAGAAGCCGTCGCCGCTGAACTCGGCAGACAGTCCGCGATATGTGCCCTCGTGGTCGGCCTGCAGGTTCAGGTTGGTGACCATGCCGGCCATCGTGTACATCTGGCTGCCCAGTTGCGGCACGAAGAAGCTGTTCATCACGCCGGACCCGGTCAGCTCGAAGTTCACGGGCCGGCCGACCGGAATCGTGAGCTGGTTGACCGTGGCGACGCCTTCGTCGGGGTAGATGAACAGCCACTTCCAGTCGAGCGAGACCACCTGCACACGCACCGGCTTGGCCGTCGCTTCGATCGGCCTCTTGGGGTCGAGGTCGTGCGAGCCGACCCAGGCGACGCCGCCGACCAGGAGGACCGTCATGATCGGGATCGCCCAGACGAGCAATTCGAGCCGGCCCGAGTGCTCGAAGTCCGGCAGGTAGCGAGCCCGCCGGTTGGACGCGCGGAACCAGAACGCGACGCCCAGCGTGGCGACGATCGTCGGGACGACGATCGCCAGCATGATGCCCAGCGAGTCGTACAGGATCTGGAGCTCGGCGAACGCGATCGGCCCTTTCGGGTCGAGCACGCCTTCCTTGCATCCGGCCAGCGCCGCGAGGCCGATCCAGCCGGCGGCGGCGAGCAATCTCTTCATGGCGGTCCTCATAGGCAGTGATCGAGCAGCAGCGTTGCGAAGAGCAACGCGAGGTAGACGATCGAATAGCGGAACGTCGCACGCGCGAGCTTGTCGCTGTAGCGGCGGCAGAGCGCCGTCGCGTACGCGATGAAGATGGCGCCGAGCGACAGCGCACTCGCCAGGTACAAGGCACCGCTCATGCGTGTGAAGAACGGCAGCACGCTGGCGGCGACGAGCCCGAGCGTGTAGAGCAGCACCTGCCGGCGCGTGTATCGCATCCCGTGCGTCACCGGCAGCATCGGCACGCCGGCCTTCGCGTAGTCATTCCGGCGATAGAGAGCGAGCGACCAGAAGTGCGGCGGCGTCCATACGAAGATGATGAGGAACAGCAGCAGCGCGTCCGCGGAGACATCGCCTGTCACCGCGGCCCAGCCCAGCACCGGGGGCATCGCACCGGCGGCGCCGCCCAGCACGATGTTGTGCGGCGTGCGCGGCTTGAGCAGCAGCGTGTAGACGATGGCGTAACCCGCGAACGTGGCCAGCGTGAGCCACATCGTCAACGGGTTCACCAGCGCATGCAGCAGCGCCAGCCCCGCAACGCCCAGGCCGGCGGCGAACGCGGCCGCTTCGGTCGTCTTGAGCCGCCCGGAGGCCAGCGGTCGCCCGCGCGTGCGCGCCATCACGGCGTCCCGCTTCGCCTCGAGCAGGCAGTTGGTGGCCGCCGCGGCGGCCGCGAGCAGTGCGATGCCGATGGCGCCGAACACCGCCTGCGCCACCGGGATCGCCCCTGGCGCCAGCAACATGCCGATCACCGCGGTGAACAGGATGAGCGTGACCACACGCGGCTTCGTGAGCGAGATGAACTCGCGCAACCGGTGCGCACCCGACGTGGCGCGCACGAGGCGGATCCTGGGCTGATGCATGGACGCGGGCATGACAGACCTCGCTTCGCGACGCTCAGCGGGAAAGGCCACGTTCACCGCCACGAGATGGCAATGCCGCAGTGGGTGTGTGCCTCATGTGATGCGTCCCTTCGAAGGAGTTCGTCTTGCGGGAGAAGACCATGCGTGCAGTCTCCCGTGGGTCGTCCGAAATGCCGGTGATGGAAGCGGACAGAAAATTGACGTGGCAGGTCAACTTGCGGGCACGAGCGCTGCACGCGCGCCAGGCCCGGGCATCGGCATGCGCTCCTTGACGATCCCTTTGGTGATCGCAATGGCGGCGGCCTGCGTGCGTGACGTCGCATTCAGCTTGCCCAGAATGCCGTTCATGTGCGTCTTCACGGTTCCGACCTCGACGCAGAGCCGTCGCGCGATCGCCTTGTTCGATTCGCCGATCACCACGAGCTGCAGCACGTCGATTTCGCGCGATGTGAGCGATGTGCGCAACAGACTGTCCGCGATGCGCTGGGCGACCGGGCGGCCCAGGTAGCGCAAGTCACGAGCCAGCGCCGTCACGGCCTCGATGAACTCGCTGAGAGGGCCGCCGAGGAGGAGATAGCCGTGGATCCCCGCTTCGAGCGCCCGTCGAATGTCCGCTTCGCAGTCGTCGGACGTGAGCACCAGGATCCTTGCGGCGGCGAGTGATCCGGCCGTTCCTTGCGAAGCCGCGCCTGCGAGCCGCATGGCTTCGTGATAGTCGGCAATGACGACGTCGATCCGAGCTCCGTCCCGATTCACGCGATCCGGGCCTCCGTCGAAGACTTCAAAGCCGCCGTGCTGGCGCAGAGACGCCACGATGCCGGCGCGAAGAAGCGGATCAGGATGCAGCGTCAGGACGTTTGCGGGCAGGTGCTCTTCATGCGCCATGGCTGTCCTCCCAGGCGGCACGAAACGTGGTGGAGTGGCGCTCGATCCAGGCTTCAGGCTCCACACCTGACGCCTCTATGGCAGCGACCTGCGCCGCCATGAAGGCTTCGAACTGTTGTTGACTCATGCTCTTTCCAGGTTCCGGCGTCGGCGACGCCAATGCGGCACGCGGTGGGATCACGCCGTGGCCTCCGACGTGCAGGGCCGATCGAAAAGCGCCCGGCGTGCGGCCCTTCCAGCGCTTGAAGGCATGGATGAAGCTCGCGGGTTCTGCATAGCCGAGTCGGCTGGCGATGTGCTCGATGGGCAGGTGACTGCAACTGAGGAGTTGCTCGGCGGTGGACCTGCGGATCTCGTCGCACAGGGCTGCGAACGTCGTGCCTTCCTTCTGGAGACGACGTCGCAGCGTCCGCTCGGACATGCACAGGGCTGCCGCGACCTGTCCCATGTCGGGCATCCCTTCCGGATGGGCGCGAAGCAGCGCCTTCACTCCTCCCGCCACGCTGGCCCGGTCGCGTACGGCCTCGCGCAGTTGACGACACTGTCCCTCCGCCACGCGCACGGCGTAGGCATCCGCATGAGCAAGCGGCAGCGCCATGTCCGCCGTGTCCATCGAAAGCCGGGTATGGGTTGCCGCGAAGCCCACCTCAAGTCCGGTGAGATGCGAGTAGGGCTCGTCCACCACCGGGCGCGCGAACGCGAATGACACGCCGCGCGGCAGCAGGTTGCGGCGCGCGATGTCGCGCCATGTCGTCAGCAGCGCCGCCACCGCGCGCTCCGTGACGAAGCGGACGAGCTCGGGCGAAACTAGTCGCGGCCGTACCGTCACGCCGAAGCGGGAATCGTCGGCTTGCAACTCGAGTGCGACGAACGGGTCGAAGAGATCGCCGTAGTCCAGCACCAGACGGGTCGCATCCGCCAGGGTCGAGCCACTGGCCATGGCGAATCCCAAGGGACCGAGCGTCGTGAACCGGTAGCGGGCACCGACCTCGAGCCCCAGGCCGCTGCCATCACCGCACAGCGCGATGAGGTTCTCGATCGCGTGATGCTCGGCGTCCTGGGGAATCACACAGCCGGGGTCCGCAAGATCGCCTTCGGCCAAGCCGGTGCATGCCAGCAGCCGCGCGGTCGAAACACCTCGCCGCCTCGCAACGTGCAACAGGGCGGCCAGGCACCCGGGACCTCGGCCACCGGTGCGCGACGCGTGATCGAAGCGACGGTGGGTCGGTCGGTGGTCGTCCGGAATCGTGAGGCGGGCAGACATGGTGGGCACTTGTGGATGGCGCCATGGAGCGACGCCGCATGCCTGTCAGTTTGGTGCCCGGTCTGGTGCAACTCCAATCAATCGTCAACAAGAGTTCCAAATCACGGCTTCGATGAATCAGGGCTGTTGCGATTTCCAAAGCGCACCGCCCGACTGCGGGCGGGACGCCGCCGACGACGCGCAGCACCGACTGGGGCGGACATCCAGCTGAATCACGAGTCGATCGATCAAGCGGCAATCCGCCGGAGGCCGAAGAGGGCGAGTCGTCCGGCCTGCTGGTCTACGACATCGGCCTGCTACCGGTCATCGTCCTGACGGCCATCTTCCCCAGCGGGCTGGACAACAACCGTCAATGTGCGAACGCTCGTGCCGCCGAGACGGCAGGACGAGGCGGCAGCGCGGTGGCGTCGGCCAGTGCGTCGTGCAGCGCCACGGCCTCCATGGCGTCGGGCGTGGACTGTCCCTCGACCACCTGGTCCAGCACCGACCGGATCAGATCGAGGGCTTTGTGCTTGCGCCCCTGCTCCATCCACAGGCGCCCCAGGCTCGTCGACGTACGCAGCTCCCAGGACAACGCACCGTCCCGACGGGCCCGCTCGAGCGAACGGAGAAACAGGCCCTCGGCGGCTGCGCTGTCCCGGCCACGCGCTCGTTCGCCGCGCGCCCTCAGCAACTCGGCATGGCACCAGCCGGCGTCGCCTCTGTCGCCACGCTGGAACGTGCTTTCGTTCGCCCATGCCGGATGCAGCGTCGCCAGCATCTCCGCCAGTCGCGGCAGGCGCTGGTCGACGCCGGAGGGCAGCACGGGATCGCCGCGGCGACCGTTCTCCTGCCAGGCCAGCAGCGATTCGAAGGCGATCCCGTAGTGGCGCCAGCCCGCGAGCGAGTGTTCGAGCGTGTGCTGCAACAGGAGCCCGATGCGTTCGCGAGCGATCTCGTATCGGCCTGTCCACAACGCGACAGGACACGCGGCGTAGGCCAGGGTATAGGCGAGTGCGACGCTCTCGCCATCGCGACGCGCACGCTCCAGCGTCCATGCAGCCACGTGCTCCGCCTGGTCGGCAAGGCCCTGGAGCCACAGGACACGGGCCAGGATCGTCCCCATTGCGACGCGGCGGTCGATCTGCGCGCCGCTCAGAAAGGAGGCTCGTGCCACATCGGGCGCGGCAACGCTGCGCTCGGCGCAGATGCGCGCGCCTCGCTGGTCACCCAGAAGATGCAGCGTCGGGGCCTTCATCCAGTCGTACAGGAGCGTGGTCGCCGGGTCCATGTCTTCTGCCGTGAGGGTCTGGAATTGCTCCGCGAACGAGAGCATCGCACCGGGATCCGCCCGCACGTACGCACCCACCCAGTTTGCGGTCAAGGCCAGCGCGAGTTGCCGCTTGTCTCCGTGCTCCTGCGCCATGGCGAGGGCGCGTCCGAAGGAGTCCAGCGTTGCCTGATGAATGCCGTGCGTGTGGTGCAGGACGAGGCCATGGACAAGGTGCAACTCGAACTCGAGATGCGGATCCACGATTCCCGAACGCGCCAGCGCGTCAATCGCCGCGTTCGCAAAGCGCATGCATTCGTCGGCGCGCGAAAGCTGGAACAACAGCAAGGCGGATCTGACGGTGATCGCGATGCCGAGCTCGATGTCGCCGTCCGCCGACATCGCCCAGGCCAGCGCGCTCCGCACGTCGTCCAGATGCCGCCCGTACTGCTGTCGCCACTCGGCCGCTGCGGCATCACGCCAGGCGCTCTCCGATTCGCGCAGCACATCGAGGACATGCTCGGCGTGACGGCGGCGCACGGCGGGAGCTTGTGACGTCTCGGCCAGGCGGTTCGAAGCGTAGCGGTGGGTGGTTTCGAGCAACCGGAAGTACGGACGGTCGCCGCTCGAGTCCACGGCCACCAGTGACTTCGCGGCCAGCTCCATCACCGCGTCGCAGACTTCGGCAGGCGTCATCGAGTCATCTGAAGCGATCGTGCCGGCGGACGCCAGCGTGAAGCTGCCGCGAAAGACGGAGATCCTTCCGAATACCGCACGCTCGCGCGGCGACAACAGCGCGTAGCTCCAGTCCAGCACCGCCTCCAGTGTCTGGTGCCTGGGCTGCGCCGTGCGCCGGCCCGGTCTCATCCGGCCGAAGCGGTTGCCCAGTGCCGCCTCGATGCCGCGCAGGCCGAGCGTGCCGACGCATGCGGCAGCCAGCTCGATGGCGAGCGGGATGCCGTCGAGCCGACGGCATATGACGACGACGGACCGTGCATCAGCGTCGCCGAATGAGAAGGTGTCGAACGCCGCCATGGCACGATCCACGAAGAGCTCGATTGCGCCGAACTTCACTGCCTCGTCGGCGGTGATCGAGCCCTCGGGGGGCAGATCCAGCGGCTCCAGTCGGTGGACCCGTTCGCCGTCGGCCCTGAGCGGCTCGCGGCTCGTGGCCAGGATGCGAACGCCAGCCGCCGATCGCAGGACGGCTTCAGCCATCTCGGCGACGGCGGCGAGCACGCGCTCGCAGTTGTCCAGCACCAGCAGCAGCGACTTGTCCTGCAGGAAGGCCAGGATGTTGGGCATGGCGTCGTCCACGCTGGCGGTCAGGCCCAGTGCGGTGGCAAGCGAATCCGGTACGCGGGTTGCGTCGCTGAGGGGAGAGAGGTCGATGAAATGAACCGGCGACGGGTCCGCGGCGACGGCCGCAGCGACCGACACCGCAACGGTCGTCTTGCCGATGCCACCGCAACCGACGATGGTCACGAGCCGATGTCGCCCAATCTGCTGGATCAGCGAATCGATGGCGCTGCTGCGCCCCACGATCCGATGCAAAGGTGCCATCAGGCCGGGCACCGTTCTCTGCGCGGCCGCAAGCTGCGTTCGAGGCGGGTCGGCGCGGCTGCGGGTCACCGGCGCAACGAACATGTAGCCCCGATTGGGGACGTTCACGATGTATCGGCGCTCGTCCAGTCCGTCGCCCAGCGCCTTGCGCAAGGCGGCGACGTGAACGGTCAGGTTGCCTTCGACGACGACGCTGCGGGGCCAGACCTTCCGGAAGATCTCTTCCTTGGCAACGAAGTCCCCCGCCCGCTCGACGAGCATCGCAAGGATGTCGAACGCACGGCCGCCCAGACGGACACGGCTGCCCCTTGCCATGAGCACGCGTTGCGCCGGCTGCAGCGTAAAGGGCCCGAACTGGAACACCTCCTCAGGCCTGGCGGCCACTGCGTCGTGGGTTATCGCGGTCATCGAAAGGACTCCAACAACGTGGTCGCGAGTTCTGCGGCGAGCCCCAGCGGTGTATCGACATGGTGCGCAGCGAGTGCATCGAATCAACCCAAATCTAGACGTCGGGCTGGCACCGCGAAAGGCTGGCGGCCGGAAATAGTTGTTGTTGGGTTTGAAAAGATCGGCCCTGGTCACGCGAGATCTGTCTGCACTTCGCCACCTGCAGACCTGCAAGCTGCCCCGAGCGGGCCGTCCTCAGCAGCGCTGCGCGCTGCAAGGGCTTGATCGACCGATGCAGGCCGCAGGCCAGCTCGTCGATCCAACTGGAGCCCCCTTCCCTGCCTGAACACAGAGACGGTGCATCGTCTCGCGACCCTGCTTGATCACGGTGCCGCGACGCTCCCATCGGGAGATCCTGCGGGGAAGCCGAGCGCCGACCATGGTCGGACCAGAACCCTTCGTCTCGACCTCCCATGACACGAGAGAACTTCTTCACCGGCCTGGAGGTCGTCGACGTCGCCAGCTTCATCGCCGGTCCCGCCCTCGCCGACGGGGCAAGCTCGACACCGTGACCTCGCACCCGCGCCGCCACGCACGCAACATTCCCCATGGACAAGTTCTTCGCGATGAAAGCCTTCGTAGGGGTGGTGGAAGCCGGCACTTTCACCAAGGCTGCGACCTCGCTCGGCCTGTCGAAGGCCAAGGTCACGCGCCTCGTGCAGTGGCTGGAGGAGCATCTCAAGACGCTCCTGCTCCACCGCTCGACGCGGCGCGTGTGCGTCACGGTCGACGGTGCGGCCTACTACGACCATGCCGTCCGTGTGCTGAAAGACCTCGAGCTGATCGAGGCGAGCATGGCCGGTGCCAGGGCGAATCCGAAGGGCCAGCTGCGCGTCGACGTCGCGCCGCAAGTCGCAAATCTGATCCTCAGTCCGTCGATGGAGGACTTCTGCGCGCGCTACCCGGACATCCGGATCGACATTGGCGTCAGCGAGAAGCCCGTCGACCTCGTCGGCGAGCACGTGGACTGCGCGCTGCGCTTCGGCGCGGTGACCGATCCGTCGCTCGTGGCGCGTCGAATCGGCGAGGTCCATCAGATCGTGTGCGCGTCTGCGTCGTACCTGAAGCGCTTCGGGGTCCCCTGTCACCCCTCGGACCTCGAGGGCGGCCGCCACCGCGTGATCGGGTTCAACGCGCGCGAGCGCTTCACGCACGTGCTGCAGCGCGGCAACGAACGGTACGAGGTGACCGCGAGGCCGACCGTGACAGTGAACGACTCCGTCACCATGGTCGCGGCCGGTGTCGCCGGTCTCGGCATCGTCACCACCAGTGCCTTCGTCGCGGCGCCGCACCTGGCCTCCGGCGAGCTGCAACGCGTGCTGACCGACTGGTCGGCAGGCGTCGCGCCCGTGCATGTCGTGTATCGACCTCATCGCCATGTCAGCGCCAAGCTGCGCGCGTTCATCGACTGGACTGCCGATCTCTTCGCCCGCAAGCAGAACGATCTCGCGCCATCGACGCCGCGAGCCTACGCCTGATCCGAAACCGCCCCAGCCCGGCGCGCACGCCGTCGCGTCTGCAACCAAGGAGCTACCCGCGGCCCCACCGATGTCAGTGGGCCGCCGGGATAGCGGCCACTATCCTGCGGACTTCACTGCCATGAACCGACCGACCCGCCTCCTCATCGCGGACGACCATCCCATCCTCCGTGCCGGCCTGCGCACCTTGCTGTCGTCGCACGACGACCTCGCGGTAGTGGGCGAGGCGTCCGACGGGCTGGAGGCGGTCGCGCTCTGGCACGAGACGACCCCCGACATGGGGTTGTTCGACCTGCGCATGCCCGTGCTGGACGGCGTCGAAGCGCTGCGGCGGATCCGTGAGGCGCAACCACAGGCCGCCGTGATCATCCTGACGACGCTGGCCCTCGATGCCGACATCGACCGCCTCGTCGACGCCGGCGCGCGCACCTGCCTGCGCAAGGATGCCGGGATGTCCGAGATCGTCGCCTGCATCCGGGCGGTGCGCAGCGGTGCGTCGTCGGGGCAGGCTGCCGTGAAGCGCCGGCTGTCGAGCCGGGCCGCGGAGGAGCCCTTGACGCCTCGTGAATACGCAGTGCTCGACGGCGTCGCCCGCGGATGGAGCAACCGTCGCGTGGCCGATGCGCTCGGCATCGGCGCGGGCACGGTGAAGACCCATCTGAAGCGGGTCTACGGCAAGCTGTACGCGCGCAACCGCACCGAGGCGGTGGTGATCGCCCGCAGCAAGGGATTGCTGCGCTGGACGGTGTGATCGTGACCGGGCCTTTCGATTTCCTGCAGTTGCATATTCGATCGGCGGGAGTTTTTCGGCGCCGATCCGATGCCTGGACCTGCGTGGGGCTTTCGCCGATGTAGAGGACAGAGTCGGAGTCGTCCCTCTAACGGACGGTGCAGACGTGGGGCCGTCAAGGCCGCGTCGGCTCGTGCTGCGGCAGCGGTCCGTCCAGCGCGCGTTGCAGCTTCGCCCGTGCCCGCGCGAGGCGGGACATGACCGTGCCGATCGGCACCTCGAGCTCCCGCGCGGCTTCGGCGTATGCAAGGCCATCGACGCAGACCAGCACGACCGCGGCGCGCTGGTCCGCCGGAAGGGCCTCCAGCGCACGCATGAGCTCGTTGTGGCGAATGCGGTCCTCCTGCCTGGCAGGCTGGACGAGTGCCGACTCGTGGACGTCTTCGATGTCGAGGTGCGGCCCACGCTGCGTCTGCTGCCTGAGGCGGTTGACGGCGAGGTTGTGCGCGATGGCGAACATCCAGCTGCGGGTGCTTTCCTCGCTTCTGCGCTGGTTCCATCGGCTGACGACCCGTTCAAGACAGTCCTGCACCAGGTCGTCGGCCATCTCCCGGTTTCGCATGAGGGCCCGCGCATAGCGGCGCAGTGCAGGAATGAGAGGCTCGATGTGCTCGGTGACTTCCGCTGCGAGTGAATACGACATGACTTGTCCCATGAAGACCTGAGTCGATCATCGGATTCGTCCTGCTGCAAAGCCAATCAATGCACGTTAAGGCTTGAAGCGGAAGGCGCCCTCGCTGCATTAGGAAGGATTCACATGGCGAGAAGACCGGCGTCTAGGCGCCGCGCAGCTTCAGCAGCCCCGCCATCACTTCGTTCTCCCATGCCGCCAGCTCCGCCACCGTGCGCCCACCGGCCTGGCGCAGCGCCCCGTCGACGAGCGTCTGGCGCAGCGCCGGCGTCATGTCGGGATGGCCGAGCCCGTTCATGCTGGTGGCCAGGCCGTCCATCAGGTGGTCCATGAAGTGGTGGATGCCGCCCGGGCCGCCGCCCAGGTGCCACTGCAGGGTGGGCCCCATGACGCCCCAGCGCAGGCCGGGGCCGTAACACACGGCGATGTCGGCGTCCTCGACGCTCAGCACGTCCTGTTGAACGAGATACGCGACCTCGCGGTAGAGCGCAGCCTGAAGGCGGTTCGCGACATGGCCAGGGAGCGCCTTGCGCAGCAGGATGGGCTTCTTGCCGAGGGCGGCGTAGAACGACATGGCCTGGTCGAGCGCGGCCTTCGATGTCTTCGCGCCGCCCACCACCTCGACGAGCGGGACCACGTGCGGCGGATTGAACGGGTGGCCGACCACGCAGCGCTCGGGATGCTTGCAGGCGGACTGCATCACGTCCATGGTGATGCCCGACGAGCTCGAGGCGATCAGGCTGTCGACCGGCGTCGCGTCGTCCATGTCCGCGAACAGCCTGATCTTGAAGTCGGGACGCTCGGGGCCGTTCTCCTGCACGAAGTCGGCATCGTGCAGGGCCCGGCGCATGTCGGGCTCGAAGCGAAGGCGCTCGCGGCTGGCACCCTCGGCGAGGCCGATGCGCGTCAGCAGTCCCCAGGCGTCGTCGACGAACTTGCGCAGCGCCGCTTCGGCGTTCGGCGCCGGGTTGGTCGCCACGACGTCGAATCCCTTGGCCAGGTATTGGGCGGCCCAGCTGGACCCGATGAGGCCCGTGCCGACGATGGCGATGCGACGGATGGGCTTGGAGTAGGACATGAGATGAGTTCCCTTTATGCGGTGGGGATGGAGGGAGGGGCCGTCAGCGACTTGCGACGGGCACCTGGGCGTACGCGATGCCGGCGAGATTGCCTTGCACGACCATCAGCACGCGCGCGTTGGAACCGTCGAGCGCCGAGGCATAGACGGATCCGCCGACATCGGTCACGAAGATGCGCCCGCCCTCGACATCCAGCGCGATGCCGATGCCTTCCATGAGGTCGGAGAAGACGATCTCCGGCGCGCCGCGGCGCTGGGCCGCGACGTCCATCGGCGCGCGGTTCACCGAGTTGCCGCTTGGGGGGTCGCCGCGGTCGGTCCAGTACAACGTCCGGTGCTCGACGTCCAGCTCGAGGTCGATCGGCTCCGGCAGGCCGCCGTAGAGCAGCTCGATGTCGGAGCGGTTCGAGGGCGTGTCGCCCGCGGGCAGGTCGAGGCCGGCGCGGAAGATGCGGCCTTCGTTGGCGTTGTCCGCGCCCTTCTGCGTCCAGTAGACGTGGCGCCGCACCGGATCGACGGCGATGCCGACGCACCAGCGACTGGCCTGCGCGCGTTCGGCATCGCCCGAGCCGCTCGCCACCAGCGTCTCGACGTTCGTGCCGTCGACGTTGCAGCGCATGACCCGCATGCCTTCGCGATCCGCCCAGTACAGCTTGCCGGTCTCCTTCGAGATCTGCAGCTGCTTGGGCGTGTACGTGATGCCGCTCGGCACGATGGTGCGGCGATGGCCGCCGTCCAGGTCGACGCGCTCGATGGACCCGTCGCCGACCTCGGGATGGCCCATGTTGGTCCAGTAGATGTGGCCGCGGGCCACGTCCACCCCGATGCCATCGGGCACACGGCAATCCGTGACCAGCACCTGCTTGTCGCGGCCCTCCGTGTCGATGGAGAAGATCCGGCCGCCGCTCAGTTCGAGCACGAACAGCCGGCCGGTGGTGGCCCGCTGCGCGCGTGCGGCGAGGCCCTTCGAGACTTGCATCGGTAGCTCCTTCTGCGCAACCCGGACATCCGCTGCGTGTGACGCATTGGAGCGCGCGGCGCATGAAGACGGCGTCTCCCGAACGAAGCGATGCCCGCCGATCGAAAGGACGAGGACCTCAGTAGCTGGGCACGATGCCGCGCCGCGTGGCCTCGGCGACCGCCTCGGTCCTGTTGCGCACGCCCAGCTTGTCGAGCACCGACTTCACGTGTCCCTTCACCGTGGTGACCTCCACGGACAAGCTGCGTGCGATCTCCTTGTTCGGCTTGCCAGCGCAGAGCATGCGCACGATCTGCAGCTCGCGCGGCGAGAGCTCCGCGCGCGTCGTGATCCGCACGTACTGCGCGGCGATGTCGGGGGAGATCACCATCCCGCCCTCGGCGACGCGCTCGATCGCGCGGCACACGTCTTCCGGGCCGGCGTCCTTCAGCAGGTAGCCCCTCGCGCCCGCGCGCAGGGCATGCCTGATGTCCTCGTCGGTCGCATACGTCGTCACGATGAGGATCAGCGCGCCACGATCGGCTTCGACCACCCTTCGCACGACCTCCAGGCCGTCGAGCCCGGGCATGCGCAGATCGAGCAGCAGAACGTCCGGCCGCAACGCGAGGTACGCGGCCACTGCGCTCTCGCCGTCGCCGCACTCGGCGACGACGTCGAAGGCGCACGCGTGCTCGAGCACGGCCCTCATGCCGTGGCGGAAGATCGCGTGATCGTCGACCAGGATCACGCGCAGCGGGCCGTTCGTCCGTGGGTTCATGACGGCGGGTTCCTCGTGGGCAGCCGGACGTCGACGCGAGTGCCCCGCGGCGAGCACGGCTCGACGACCAGGCTGCCGCCGCAGCGCTCGGCGCGCTCGCGCATGCCACGCAGCCCGCCGCGCTCGCGGGCGCGCTGGATCAGGTCGTGCGCGACGCAATCGCCATCGTCATCGATGCGCACGCGGAGGTGGCTGCCGTCGCGCTCGAGCCGGACCGTGACGACACTGGCGCCCGCGTGCTTGAGCGCGTTCTGCGTCGCCTCCTGGACGATGCGGTAGACGGCGTCCTCCACCGCCGGTGCGATGTCGGGCGCACCGGCGCTGTTGACAAGGACGAATCGCGTGCGTCCGGCCATCGAGAGGCTGGCGACCAGCCGTTCCAGCGCGATGACGAGGCCGTCGCTTTCCACACAGGTCGAGCGCAACGCGAACACCGAGCGGCGCGCCTCCTCGAGGCCCTCGGCGGCAAGGGATTCGATCTGCTCGAAGAATTGCAGCAGGCGCTGCTTGCGCAGGCGACCGCTGAGTCGCGCGGCGCGCGCCTGCATCATGACGGCGAGGAAGGACTGTGCCAGGCCGTCGTGGATCTCGCCGGCCATGCGCGCCCGCTCGGCTTCGATGGCCGAACGGCTCGCGGCCTCGCAGGCGCTGTCGACGATGCGCCGCGTCTCGTCAGCGGCATCGCTCAGCCATCGACGCTCAGCGTGCACGGTGCGACCCCGGCATCCGCGGCGAAGCGAACGGCAACGCGATGTAGCTCATGGCATGTTCTGAGGGTGTCCCTGTGCTGCCGATAGACACTCCAGCGACTCGTTTATTCCATGGCCTGCCGGAGGCCGCGTGCGCTTCACGACGCGTGCTTCACCGGATGGCCGTTCTCCATCTTCACGACGTCGCCCTCGTCGAGATCGGGATCGGCGGTCTGCTCGAACGTCTGCGTCGACCCGTCCTTGAAGGTAACGGTGGTCGACCAGACGGTCACCTTCTTCACCCTCTTCTCGATCGCATTGCCCGCCAGGCCACCGCCGACGGCGCCCAGCACGGTCGCCAGGCCGTTGCCCGATCCGCTGCCGATCTGGTGGCCGACGATGCCACCCACGACGGCACCACCGAGCCCTCCCACGCCGGTTGCTTTGCCTTCGCGGTGCTCGACCCGCGTGTCGGAGACGACGCCGCAGGCGGCGCAGATCGAGGCCAGCTTGACGCCGTGCACTTCCGCGGGCCCGACCGGTGGTCGGAATCGCAGGCATGGACGGCGGGAATGGCGGCGAACATCGCCGCCACGGCAAGGGTCGCATGGAGAAGCTTCATGGCAGTGTTGCGTGAGTGACCGAGGGACGTTCATTGTCCCGGCCATGCCGCGCGAGGCGAACCATCACAAGTTGGAGCGCCGGCTCTTCCCCAATTGCGACGAAGCCAGGCCTCGCGGTGAACGCGCGCGTCAGCCGAAAGTCGCACGGCACGACCGCAACAAGGCAGAGGCGGCGCGCGCACACGACGGCGACACTTCGCCATCCAACCACCGAAGGAATTCCGATGGGCCGTTCATTCATCCTCCCGGCCGTCGGGCTGGCCGCCATCGTCGCCTGCACCGGCGTGCGTGCGCAGGTTGCCGGCTCGACGACCATCGGCGTCGCGGTCGCCACGGTCGAGGTCATCGCGTCAGGCTGGAGCGCAAGGCGTCAGATCCTGGGCAAGTCCGTGTTCAACGAGAACAGCGAGCAGGTCGGCAGGATCGAGGATCTCATCATCGCGCCCGACACCGCGGTGTCCTTCGTCATCGTCGGCGCCGGCGGCTTCGTCGGCGTGAAGCGCCACCACGTCGCCATCCCGGTCGAGCAGCTCACGGAACGCGATGGCCTGTTCGTGCTGCCGGGCGCGACCAAGGCCGCCATCAAGGCGCTGCCGAACTTCGAGTATGCGCAGTGAGCCGGCGGCCGCGCGCCGCTGGATCGAGCAGACGCGCGAGGACGGCGCCACGGTGCTGTACCTGCAAGGCGTCTGGCGGCTGACCAACCTGCACGCGGTGGCCGCCGAGGTCGGCGCGCTGCGCCTGTCGCCGCAGCAGCCCTGCATCCTCGACGGCAGTCGCCTCGAGACGCTCGACACGGCCACGGTGTTCGTGCTGCTCCGCCGCCTCGTGGCGGCCGGATGCACGCGGGCGATGGTCAGCATGCGCGCGGTGCAGGAGCGCCATGCCCGCCTGCTGGCCCTGGTCCACGAGCGCATGGCCGCCCCCGATGCCGCTGCCACGCGGACGCGGCACGCGGGCGTGCTGCACCGGCTGGGCGCCGCCACTCTGCGCGGTGCGGGCCACCTCCAGGACCACACGCGGTTCCTCGGCATCGTCGCCGCCGAGTGCCTTGCCGCGCTGCGGACGCCCGCGACCTTCCGGCTACAGGCGACGGTCGCACAGTTCGAGACCGTCGCGCTCGACGCCATCCCGATCGTCGCGATGATGACGTGCCTGGTGGGCGTCGTGTTCGCGTACCTGCTGGGGGCGCAGGCACGCCGCTACGGCGCGACGATCTTCGTCGTCGACGGCGTCGGCCTCGCGCTCTGCCGTGAGCTCGCACCCATGCTGGTCGCCGTCATCGTCGCCGGCCGCTCCGGTGCCGCGTTCACGGCCCAGCTCGGCTCGATGAAGGTGCAGGAAGAGACCGACGCGATCCGCACCCTGGGGCTGTCGCCCGTGCAGGTGCTGGTGATCCCACGGCTCGTGGCGATCGTCATCGGACTGCCGTTGCTGGTGTTGCTCGGCGACATCGCCGGCATCGCCGGCGGGATGCTGATCAGCGCGTGGCAGCTCGACATCCCGCCCGCGGCGTTCGCGCACCGCTTGCACGCCGCGCTGCCCCGCAGCGCGCTCGTCATCGGGCTGGCCAAGGCGCCGGTGTTCGCGGCCTTTATCGCGCTCATCGGGTGTCGCATGGGGCTGTCCGTCACCCGCGACTCGCGCAGCGTCGGCGAGCACACGACCTCCACCGTCGTTCAGGCCATCGTCTGGGTTATCGCCCTCGACGCCGTGTTCGCGGTCACCTTGCAGCACCTGGGGATCTGAAAGTGGAGCCCGTGCTGGAGGTCGACGCCATCGTCACGCGCTTCGAAAGCGCCGCGATCCACGACGGCGTGAGCTTCTCGATCGCGCGCGGTCAGCTCGTCGCGCTGATCGGCGGCAGCGGCACGGGGAAGTCCGTGCTGCTGAAGGAAATGATCGGGCTGCTGCGGCCCACCGCGGGACGCATCCGGATGCTGGGGACCGACGTCTGCAAGGCCGGCGCGGCCGACATGAACGCCTTGCGGCACCGCTTCGGCATGCTGTTCCAGGACGGGGCGCTCTTCTCGTCGCTCACGGTGGCCGAGAACATCGCCTTGCCGCTGCGCGAGCACGCGCAGCTCGACGACGCGACCATCGCCGCCCTGGTGGGACTGAAGCTGTCGCTCGTCGGTCTTGATCGCGACAGCTGCAGCAAGACCCCGGCGCAGCTGTCGGGCGGCATGCGCAAGCGCGTGGCACTGGCGCGCGCGCTCGCGCTGGAGCCCGAGATCCTGTTCCTCGACGAGCCCACGTCGGGGCTCGACCCGATCGGCGCGCGTGCGTTCGACCGCCTCATCCGCACGCTCACCGACAGCCTCGGCCTCACCGTGTTCATGGTCACCCACGACCTGGACACGCTGTTCAGCATCGTCGACCGTGCCATCGCACTGGCCGGCGGCCGGGTGATTGCCGACGGTCCGCTCGCGTCGGTGACCGGCTTGGATCACCCCTGGATCCGCCAGTACTTCTCGACGCGCTCGCCGCAACTTCAAGGAGCCGCGTGATGGAACCTCACGCTCGATACACGGTGGTCGGCGCTTCGGTGCTGATCGTGCTCGGCATCGTGGTGGCGGCGCTCGCGTGGCTGCTGACAACGGGCAACGGCAGGCAGACCCGCCACTACACATCGACCTTCACACGCCAGTCGCTGGAAGGACTGGAGCCGGACAGCGACGTGCACATGAGGGGCATCCGCGTGGGCAGCGTCGTGCGGTTCGCGTTCTCGAAGCAGCAGCCGGGCGGCGTCGACGTCACCATCGACGTCGACGCGTCCGCACCCGTGCGCACCAGCACACGCGCGGTGGTCGACCGCAACCTGATCACGGGCCTCGCCACCATCCGGCTGGTGACGCTGCAGGAGGACAGCCCGCTGCTGGACCGCGCGCATGCGACCATCCCGGAAGGCGAGTCGCAACTGCAGCAGTTCTCGCAGACGATGAGCCAGCTCGCCCAGCGCGCCGACGAGACGATGAAGCGGATCGGCCAGGCGCTGTCGCCGGAGAACCAGGCGGCCTTCGCCGAAACGCTGGACAACCTGCGCGTTGCCACGCGCAGCGCCGGCGCGCTGACGAGACGCATGGACGCCACGCTGGCATCGATCGGTCGCACCGCCGACACGCTGCAGTCGACGACGACGTCGGCTGCGAGCGACTTCCACCGCCTCGCCGACCGCTACGACACGCTCGGCGCACAGGCCGGCGCCCATCTCGGCGAGGCGACCGCCGCGGTGCGGCAGCTGAGCGGCGACGTATCGCGGCTGGCAGGCCGCACCGAGGACTTCCTCGGAGATGCGGGCATCGAGCTGCGAATCACGAGCCAGCAGCTTCGATCCGCTGCCGATGCGCTGGGCACGACATCGAGAAAACTGGGCGATCCGCGCGCCGCGTTGTTGGGCCCCAGCGCCGCGAGCCTCGGTCCTGGGGAGACCGGAAGATGAAGCTCTTTCACCGCGTCCTGCCGGCCTTGGTGCTGGCCGCCGCCGCGACGGCCTGCAGTACCGGCGTGCGAGCGCCGCAGCACTACCACGTGCTCGATCCTGCGCCTGCGCCCGCGCCCGTCGCGGCCGCCGCGCAGGCTTCGACGCTGCTGGTGACCCCGACCACGGCCGCCGGCTTCTACGATGCGCAGGCCATCGTCTACAGCCCGACGGTCGGCACGCGTGCCTACTACCAGCTGAACAGCTGGACCGAGCCGCCCAGCCGCCGGCTCGGCGCGCTGCTCACCGAGCGCTTGCGCCGAAGCGGCGCCTTCGGCACGGTGGCTGACGCCACCGGCGGCGTGCACGGGATGCTGGTGCTCGACACGCATCTCGACGAGATCTATCACGACGCGGCCGCCCGCCCAGGACTTGCGAAGGTCTCGCTCACGGCCGTCCTGAGCGATCCGGCCCGGCGCTTCGTCGCGGGACAACGCCGCTTCACCGCCAGCGCGCCCGCGCTCACGTCCGACGCGGCCGGTGCCGTGCAGGCGTTCGACGTCGCCCTGGGCCCGCTGCTCGACGAAGTCGTCGCGTGGGCCGGCCAGACGGCCGCCCGGTCGCGCGGTCCGGATGCGAGCCCGTGAGCGCCGCCTGGCATACCGCAGGGCTGTGGATCGTGGTGCACATGGCCGGCGCGTTGCTCCTCGGCTGGTTCGTCGGCTACGAGCGCTACTTCAGCGGCCGTGCGTCGGGCAGCCAGGTGTATTGCCTCGTCTGCGCCACGTCCTGCGCCGTCACGTTGGTGGCGGGCTATCCGTCGCTCTGGTACTGGAGCACCGCGCACGAGACGGGGAGCGGCGATCCGACGCGCGTCATCGGCAGCATCCTCACCGGCATCGGTTTCCTGGGCGCCGGCATCATCGTGAAGACCGGCATGAGCGTCCGCGGACTCACGACGGCGGCCTCCATCTGGGGCTCCGCGGCCATCGGGATCCTGGTCGGCGTGGGCTTCTACCTGCCGGCCATCGGGCTCACGGCGCTGTTCGTCATCAGCATGACGGTCATGCCGCGGATCGAACGTCAACTTCCCGCGCATGCGGTCATGGCCGGGACGGTCCGCTTCCGGCCCGGGTACACGCCCCTTCCCGAGGCGATCCATCGCTACATGACCAAGCGGGGCATGAGCATTCCGTTGGACAGCCTCACGATCACCAACGACCAGGGACGCTTCGAGCTCCAGTGCCTGATCTTCGGCAACTCGGTGACGGACACCGACGCGATGAACCGGCTCGTCAGCGAGCTGTCCGCGATGGCCGAGGTCGAGTCCTTCACCCTCACGCACTCGAGCCGCACCTGAGGTGGGTCGAGCTCGGTGGGATGGCCTCTGTGGCTCTGTGCTCTCTGAGTGACCTGCCGCAGGCTGCAGCCATCGCGACGAGTTTTTCCCTCGCGAGGCAGAGACCGCCATGCATCCAAAGGTCGTTGTCTGCGGCTCCCGCAACGCTGAACACTGGGCAACTGCACTCGTCCTGCTTGCACCATGGCCCTCACCGCAATGTCCCAGCCTGCCGCTCGCGAACTCGACGCCCCGGCCGGGTGCGGGCCGGACGAGCTTCCATGCTTGTCGGCATCGCTGCTGCACATGCGCGACGGAAGCCGCGAGTTCGCGCCGGCCGGCGAGGGCGATGCGGTGCGCGTTGCGAGCGACACGGGGGCATCGCTGCCGCTCTTTCCGCAGGGATACCTGTGAGCGCTTCGCCGTCGACCACGCCGGCCTGCCCGACCCTTCCGGCCGCAGCGGCGGAATAAATGAGCCCATCGCGTGTCTACCAGCAGCAGGTGACCTCTCGGTCAGAGAGAGTCGACTCCACGTTCAGCCTCTGCGTGACGGAACCACACGATGAATCCCGCCCTGCCCTGCTCACCCAACATCCTGGTGATGCATCCTGATCCGCTCGTGCGCGCCGGCATCGTCGCATCCCTGCGCGAACATGCAGACTTCGAAGTCTTCGCAGACGGCACGGACGCCGCGGGTCCTGACGGACATCCGATCGACGTCGTCATCGCCGACTATCACCAGGCCATCCGGCTGACCGACGCTGCCGCGAGAGCCGCACGCCGATCTCTCGCCACGGCCAGGATCCTGGCCCTGACCTCCAGGGAACGCGAGGCCGACATCCGGCGGGCCATTCAAGCGGGCGTCGACGGCTATCTTCTCCTCGGAGGGCCCCTGAGCGAGCTCATCGAGTGCGCGACAGCACTGGCTCATGGCGGGCGCTACCTGAGTCGCTCGGCTGCGCAGCGAATGGCGGACAGCCTGACCCGTGAGGCGCTGACAGCGCGCGAGATCGAGGTGCTGGAACTCCTGGTGGCCGGCGAATGCAACAAGTCGATCGCGCGGCAGCTCCATATCGGGGTCGGCACCGTGAAGTCGCACGTGAACGCCATCCTGGCCAAGTTGAATGCCACGTCGCGCACGCAGGCCGCCGCCGTCGCGGTCACGCGAGGGTTGGTGGAGGAGCGCATGCCGATCCCGCCGGGGTCGTCCTCGGTGCGCGTGCACCGGCTTGAACCGATGGCACAGCCTGCCTGATGCGGACGAAGGCCGACATCGACGCCCGCGCCCTCTCATGAACGCGTTCAATCCCCGCGGCATTGCCTTCGCGATCAAGACCTCGGCGGCCGCCATCGCCGCCCTGCTGCTGGCGCTCTGGTTCAACCTGCCCAATCCCGGATGGGCGGTGCTCACGGTCTTCCTGACGAGCCAGCAGCTGGGAGGCGCGGCCGGAGCGGTCGTTGGCCGCTCCGTGCATCGAGCCCTTGGAACGCTGCTGGGCGTGGCCGGGACCCTCTTCGTCATCCCTGCGTGCAATGCGGCCCCGGAGTTGCTCGTCCTCGGCGTTGCGACCTGGGTCGGGCTCTGCCTCTACGTGGCGCTGCTGGACCCTCGTCCGCGCAACTACGTGCTCATGCTGGCGGGGTACACGTTGCCCTTGATCGGCATCCCGGTGGCCAACAATCCGTCGTCCCTCTTCGACGTGATCCTGTGGCGCAGCGAGGAGATCATGCTGGGCGCGGCCGTGTCGATGGCCGTGCACACCGTCTTCGCTCCCCGCAGCGTCAAGCCGGTGCTCGTCGACAAGGTGCGCGCCACCGTCGGCGAGGCGCGGCGCTGGATCCGGAAGGGGCTGGGGCCGGAACCGACCGACGACGCCGAGCGGCGGGCCCGCGAGCGTCTCGGCGCCGACCTGGCCGAGATGAACAACCTGGTCGTCCATCTGCGTTTCGAGCCGGGCATCACGGCGCGGGACATCGCCATCGTGACCGCTCTCGAGGAGCGCCTGCTCGCACTCCTGCCGCTCCTGGCCGGCGTGGAAGACCGGCTGCCGGCCATTCGTGCGGCCGACGCCCGCTTGGGCGCAAGGGTCGATGCGCACCTCGAGACTGTGCGGCTGATGCTGGACCGCCCGTTCACGCGCGCAGACGCCGCCGGCCTGAGCGCGTGGAGCACTACCCTCGTCGACACGGGGCAGCGCGATCTTGCGAACGGTCAGCTGCTCGCGCTCGGCGCCATGGAACGCCTTGCCCAGCTGCTGGAGGCTTGGAGCGACTGCCTGACCCTGCTGCATCATCTCGAAGAGGATGCCAGCGTTGCGGACGATCGCACCCGCACGCTCCTCGCCCAAGCCACCGAGCGCCCCCGTCACGTCGACTACGCGCTGGCGGCCTCGTCGGGCCTTGCCGCCGCGCTGGCGGTGATCGTCGCCGGCGGGCTGTGCTGGATGCTCGGCTGGGATCAGGGATCCGCGGCGATCGGCATCGCCGCTGCGTCCAGCTCGCTGTTCGCTTTCCTAGACGATCCGCGTCCCGTTCACAAGTTGCTGCTGGTCGTCTCCGCGGTGTTCGCCATCCCCGCCGCTGCGCTCTATGTGTTCGCGGTCTTCCCGGCACTCCACGATCACGCCGCGCTGGCCCTGGCGGTTGCTCCGCTGCTGTTCTTCATCTCGCTCTACATGGCAACGCCGAAGCTCGGGGCGCATGCATTCGGGTTCTTGATCGTCTGGCTCACCCTCGTCTCCTTTCAGCCGGTGCAGACCGTCGACTTCTGGAGCTTCACCCACCTGGCCGTCGGATCGCTGATGGGCACCACCATCGCGCTGGTCGTCACCTCGCTGGTCCGCGTCATCGGCGCGGAGACCCGGGTGCGCAGGCTGCTGCATGCAGCATGGCGCGACCTCGCGGCCATGGCGGACGACACGAACGGGCTCTCCCGCGCGGCGTGGGGCAGCCGCATGCTCGACCGCATCGGCTTGCTGCTGCCGCGCATGGCCGCAACGAGCGGCGTGCTGCGAGCCCAGGCCGGGCGCGCGCTGGACGATCTGAGGATCGGCGTGAACATGCTCGATCTGCGTCACGCGGGCCTGGCAGCGAAGCCGGAAGTGCGCACCGCCATCGAGAGCGCGTTGACGCAGATCGGGGTTCACTTCCGGCAACGTCTGGAACGCCCGGACATCGCCCCGGCGGCGACCATCCTGGACTCCATCGACCGCGCCATCGCGAGGCTGGTCGAGTCCGATCCGGATGCTCTGCGCGTGCAGGGGCTCACGGCAGCGACAGGCCTGCGGCTGGGACTTTTTCCGCCGAGCCGCGTCACCTCAACCGCGAACGGGGCTCCTGCGTGATCGCCGACATCAATCTGTTCGGCCTGTTCTTCGATGTGGCGCTGATCACCGCGCTCGTCGCCGTCGCGGCGTTGACGATCCTGCGCCGCGTGCTGGTCGCCCTCGGTGCGTACCGGTGGGTCTGGCATCCGCCGCTGGTCGATCTCGCCCTGTTCGCGGTGCTCTGGTTGGCGTTGGCCCTCGCGGCCACGCATTTCCAGGAGCATCTGGTCTACCTGCTGGGATGAAGCAACGATGGAGATACCGGTCCAACGCATTCTGAAGGTGGGCGCCACTGTGGCCATCGTCGCGGCCGGCGCCTGGGCGAGCTTCGGACTGTGGCAGCACTATCGCGAGGCGCCCTGGACACGCGACGGCCGTGTGCGAGCCGACGTGGTGCAGATCGCTCCGGACGTCTCGGGCATCGTCGAGCACATTGCCGTGCACGACAACCAGGCCGTGCACAAGGGCGACCTGCTGTTCACCGTCGACTCGGTGCGCCCGCGCATTGCGTTGGCCCAGGCCGAGGCGTCGGTTCGCGGCCTCAAGTCGCAGCTCGCGCAGGCGCAGCGCGAGGACCGTCGAAACCATGCGCTGGGCGACCTGGTGCCGGCGGAGACCGGCGAGCAAAGCGGGCAGAAGCTGGACCAGCTCAATGCGTCGCTGGCCCAGGCGCTCGCCGCCGTCGACAACGCCAAGGTGAACCTCGCGCGCACGCGCGTCGTGGCGCCGGTGGACGGCTGGGTCACGAACCTGGACCTGCGCCCGGGA
This sequence comes from Piscinibacter sp. XHJ-5, assembly GCF_029855045.1. Classification (GTDB taxonomy): domain Bacteria; phylum Pseudomonadota; class Gammaproteobacteria; order Burkholderiales; family Burkholderiaceae_C; genus Albitalea. Next base: position 2,740,518 of record NZ_CP123228.1, on the reverse strand, counting down.
GCCTATGCCACGACGGGGCGGGCGGTCATGGCCCTGGTCGACAAGGACTCGATCCACGTCATGGGCTATTTCGAGGAGACGAAGATCGCGCGCGTGCAGGTCGGCAACGCCGTGCGGGTGCGCCTGATCGGCGAGAGCGAGCCCCTCTACGGGCATGTGGACAGCATCGCCGCGGGCATCGAGGATCGTGAGCGCGGCCCGAGCTCGAACCTGCTGGCCAACGTGAACCCCACGTTCAACTGGGTGCGCCTCGCGCAGCGCATCCCCGTTCGCGTGCGGCTGGACACGCTGCCCGAGGACCGCAGGCTGATCATGGGACGCACGGCCAGCGTGGACGTGCTGGGCGCCGATCGCCTGCAGTTGAGCAAGCGATGAGAACGCCCGCCATGAAGCGGCTGGCCACGCTCGTGCTCGCCGCCTTGCTTGCCGGCTGCTCCGGCTTCATTCCACCGCGCGCCCCGCTGCCCGAGGCTGCTGCGCTCAACAAGCCCACGGCGCAAGGCTCGTTCATCGGCACGAGCAATGGGTACGTCGCCCAGGAGCCCGTCCCCGACGCTTGGTGGCGCCTGTACGACAGCCGGACGCTCGATGGCCTGGTGCAGCAGGCGTTGGCGGCGAACACGGACTTGCGGACGGCCGCTGCGAACCTGCTGAAGGCCCAAGCGGCGCTCGACCTGGCCAGCGCCGCACAGGAACCTTCCACCACGCTCAGCGCCCAACCCTCCTTCGCCCGGCGCTCGGCGCAGGAAGAGCTCCATCCGGGCAAGCCGTTTCCCAGCAAGTTCGTCTATGGCGCGGGGTTCGGCGTCTCCTACCAGGTCGACCTGTTCGGGCAGATCCAGCGCAGCATCGACGCAGCGCAGGCCGATGTCGGGTCCGCCACCGCGGCCCGGGACGCCGCGCGCGTGAGCGTGGTGGCCGAAACGACGCGTGCCTACCTGGAGCTGTGCTCTGCGGGCAGGGAGATCGTCGTGGCGCAAAACCAGGTGAGCCTGCAGGCCCGCAGCACGGAGCTCACGCGCAGGTTGGCCGTCCATGGCCGAGGCACCCCGGTCGACGTCGATCGCTCCTCGGCCCAGGAAGAGCAGGTGCGCGCCTCCATCCCCACGCTCGAGGCGCAACGGCGCGTTGCGATGTATCGCCTGGCCGCACTCACGGGCCGCACGCCTCGGGAGCTTCCCGAGGAACTGGGCCGTTGCGACCAGGAGCCGCGCCTGGCCAAGCCGATCCCGATCGGCGACGGGGCCGCTCTGCTTCGGCGTCGCCCCGACATACGGCGTGCCGAGTTCGACGTGCTGTCCGCGTCGGACAGGATCGGCGTGGTGACGGGCGAGCTCTATCCGAAGGTCGCTCTCGGCGCTTCGATCGGGTCCGTCGGTGTGGATCAGCACGCCTTGCGCAGCGACAGCTTCAAGTTCTCGCTCGGTCCCCTCATCAGCTGGGAGTTTCCGGACAGAACCAGAGTCAAGGCGCGCATCCGTGCCGCCCAGGCGGATCGCGAGGCGCTGCTGGCACGCTTCGACGGTGTCGTGCTGACCGCGTTGAAGGAGACGGAGAGCGCGCTGGAGGTCCATGCCCGTGACCAGGAGCGGCGCATCATCCTGGAGTCTGCCCGCACGCAGGCGCAGAACGCGGCGCGCGATACGCAGCGCCTGTTCGAAGCGGGCCGGATCGGCTACCTCCCGGTGCTGGATGCGCTGCGCACGCTGAGCCAGATCGAGCAGAGCGTGGCCGCAGCCGAAAGCCGCGTCGCGGCCGACCAGGTCAACCTGTTCCTCGCACTCGGTGGCGGGTGGGACGATGAGGCGACGCCACGATCGCCTCCGTTACGCCCGATGCAACCTTGAGTTGCAGCGCGGCGTCTGTCCGAAAGGCGCGCCGCGGCCTATCCTCGATTCGAGCGTTCAGTGTGAACGCATTGATTCGAGGACATCGACATGAGGATCCTTCCCCTGTGGTCGGCACTCCTTCTGCTGGCCATGGGCAGCACAGACGCCGCGCAAGCGCAGGCGCAAGCAGGGACGAACGACATGTGGCTGCGCGGAAACGCCGTGGCGACGCGCAACCGGGTGGATCGCGAGATCCGCCAAGCCAGAGACGATGGTGTCGTCAAGCGCTGGTCTCCGGTGGCAATCGAAATACCCTTGCCGAGGCGTCAGGCGGCGCCCGCTCCCGAGCTCGCGGTACCACCGCAGGCCGATCGCGGAGTCGCCCCGATGTCAGCGAGTTCAGCGCCATGACATGAATGTCCGTGCATTCGACACCGTCATCCGCGGGTGCCGCGACAACCGCGAGCCGCCGGGCACGTCGGCCGGGAAGCGGTGTGTGGTTCTTGGCTCATCCGAAGGTCAGAACGCGATCTGCGCCATCAGTCGCGCGCGCGACGGCCCTGTCGCTGCCAGCATGCGACACCGGATTCCACGCGCATGACCATTCGCCGCACCCTGTCGCTCCTTCTCGTGGCCGTGTGCCTGGCCGCGTTGCAGGATTGCGCCTCGCTGTCGCCCGTCGACAAAGTGGCGAGCGCTGCGATCGCGGCCAGCGCCGGCACCTCGCTGGGCCGCATCTCGACGCAGAGCCTGCCGGCCGGCGAGAGCGCCGGGTTCCGCGCCCTGCCGACCAGCGCACTGGCGATGGATGCGCGCCTTGCGCTCACCGCCCGGGCCGAGAGAACGCTGGACCTGCAGTACTACCTGGTGCAGGACGACGCCACCGGCCGCACGTGGATGCGCGAGGTGCGCAACGCCGCCGCCCGCGGCGTGCGGGTGCGCCTGCTCGTCGACGACCTGTACACCGCAGGCAGTTCGCGCCTGCTGCACGAGCTTTCGGCGCACGACAACGTCGAGGTGCGGGTATTCAACCCCTTCCCCGCCGGCCGCTCGCTGACGCTGACCCGCTGGGGCTTCTCGCTGCTCGACTTCGCGCGCATCAACCACCGGATGCACAACAAGCTGTTCATCGCCGACGGCGCCTTCGCCGTCGCTGGCGGACGCAACGTGGCCGACGAATACTTCTTCCGCAGCGAGACCGGCAACTTCATCGACTTCGACCTGCTGCTCGCCGGCGCCCCCGTCGACCGGCTCGCATCGATCTTCGACACGTACTGGAACAGCCCCTACGCGTACCCGCTTCACGCGCTGGAGCCCGCACCCATCGATTTGCCGCAGCTGCGCAGCGCTTTCGAGCGCCGGACCGCGTCGGCTGGTGCGGCTTTCGCGCCACTGCCGCCGGACACCCGCGACATGCTCGGCAACGCGCCGCTCAGCGTCGATCTCGCGCAACCACCGGTGCCGCTGCTGCACGGCGCCGTGCAGGTGTTCGCCGACGACCCGCAGAAGGTCACTGGTCGCAGCGAACGCGGCGACGACCCGGATACGGTCATCGCCGCGGCGGTCCGAGCCTGCGACGCGGCGACGTCCGAGCTCAAACTGGCCTCGCCCTACGTCGTGCCCGGCAAGATCGGCATGGACGCCTTGCGCCGGGCCCGCGCGCACGACGTGCGCACAACACTCATCACCAACTCGCTGGCCGCCAACGACGAGCCGTTCGCGAGCGCCGCATACGCGCGCTACCGCAAGGCGCTGCTGAGAATGGGCGTCGACATCTACGAGATGAGCGCGCGGCCGCCGGCCATGGCGAAGCGGCACGGCGTGCAGATCGCGGCGGTCGGGCGCTCGCACGCCAAGATCGCGGTGATCGACGCGCGCACCACCTTCATCGGCTCGATGAACATGGACTTCCGCTCGTCGCGGGAGAACACCGAACTGGGCGTGATGGTCGACTCCCCCGCGCTGGCCGCGCAGGTGTCAGGGCTGCTCGACGAGCTGCGCGACAGCGACACCTACCGGCTGCAGCTGGAGCAGCCCGGCGACCGAATCACATGGATCGAAACGGTCGATGGAGTCTCCACGGTGCACGACGACGAGCCCGAGGTGAGCCCCGCACGGCGACTGAAGCTCTTCCTGTTCTCGCCATTCGTGCCCGAAGGGCTGCTCTGACGATCGGTGCTCCAGTTCAGCGAGAACATCACCACCAGGTTCTTGAACCCATCGAGCAGCGCCGGCGAAGCGACGGGCGCGTGGTCGAAGAGTTCGATACGTTGCCGGGAACGCGCAGGAGAAAAGCGATGCGAAGCCAGCCCTTTGAGTTCCACGGCGAACCAGGCGTACCGCTCGTCGGCAGACTGGACCTCCCCGATGGCCCTCCGCATGCCTTTGCGATCTTTGCTCACTGCTTCACCTGCAGCAAGGATTCGTTGGCGGCGGTGCGCATTGCACGGGCCCTCTCTTCACAGGGCATCGGCGTCCTGCGCTTCGACTTCACGGGCCTTGGGCAAAGCGGCGGCGACTTTGCAGACAGCACCTTCAGCGGCAGCGTGCAGGACCTGCTTGCTGCGGCCTGCGCCATGTCCCGCGCCGGCATGACGCCCAAGCTGCTCATCGGCCACAGCCTGGGCGGCGCAGCGGTAGTGGCCGCCGCCAGCGATCTACCTTCGGTGACCGCCGTCGCAACCCTCGCCGCACCTTTCGATGTCCAGCACGTCACTCACCTGTTCGCTTCCGACCTGGCAACGCTCCTGGCCCAAGGCGAGGCGCAGGTGAACCTGGGTGGTCGTCCGTTCCGCATGCGCCGCAGCTTCATCGACGATCTGGCCAGGCACGACCAGGGGCAACGGATCGGCTCGCTTCGGAAGGCGCTGCTGGTCTTGCATGCGCCGATGGACACGACGGTGGACATCTCCAACGCCACGCGCATCTTTCAAGCCGCACACCATCCAAAGAGCTTCGTGTCACTGGATGATGCCAACCACCTCCTGACTCGCCCCGCTGACGCAGAGTACGCTGCCCAGGTCATCGCGGCGTGGGCTGCGCGCTATGTCGGCGGGGCGCCGGCACGCATGGCCAGCGAGCGCGGCGAGGTGGTGGTCGAGGAGACGGGGATCGGCAACTTCCAGGTGGAGGTACACGCCGGTTCCACCCACTTCCTGGCCGACGAACCTGCCGACATCGGTGGGCTTGGCTCGGGGCCGACGCCGTACGAGTTGCTGAGCGCAGGTCTGGGTGCGTGCACGGTCATGACGCTGCGCATGTACGCTCGACACAAGCGCTGGTCACTGGAGCGTGTGCGTGTCTGTGTAGGCCACACGCGGGACACCGGACAACCCCTACCCGACGCCTTCGTTCGGGAGATTGCCATCGAGGGGGAGCTCGATGCCACACAGCGTGCTCGACTCATCGAGATCGCCGAGCGCTGTCCCGTGCATCGTTCGCTTGAACACGGAGCCCGCATCACCACCCGAGAGGTTGGCGCGATCGGTGACTTGGCAGGCGTCGAGACCGCCGGACAGCACGCACAAGACCTCAGCAAGGAATTGGGGGGCGCATGAAGCAGCGCCGCGCCAGCGCTGCAGTTCGCGACCCGCGCCCGCCGCCATGACCCGCATTGGCCCACCACGACCCGACTCCCAAGGAAAAGCGATGACCATTTCAGAACACGACTTCCCCATCCTCGTGACCGGCGCCGCCGGTGCGATCGGCGCCATCGGCCGCAACGTCACCGAGATGCTGCTGGCCCAGGGCCACAAGGTGCGCGCCATGGTGCGACGAGAGGACACGCGCGCGGAAGACCTCCGCCGCCTCGGCGCCGAGGTGGTGGTGGGCGACCTGACCGACCTCGCCTCGGTGCACCGCGCCGTCGAGGGCTGCATGCGCATCTACTTCGGCATGTCGGTCTCCGCGGCTTATCTCGAGGCCACCGTCAACATCGCCGCGGTCGCCCGCCACCATGGCGTCGAAGCCTTCGTGAACATGTCGCAGATGACGGTCACGCAGATGAGCATCACCGAGACCACCGACAGTCCCCAGCACAAGCTGCACTGGCTCGCCGAGCAGGCGCTCTCGTGGTCCGGCCTGCCGGTTGTCACGATGCGGCCAACCGTATTCATGGAGGGCTTCTTCCAGGTGCTCGCCGCGGCGGGCGTGCGCGACAGCGATGCGCTCGTGCTGCCGCTCGGCGGTGGCCGCACCGCGCCCGTCTCCGCGGTGGACGTCGCGCGCGTCGTCGCCTTGGTGCTGGACGAGCCGGCTCCGCACATCGGTCGCACCTACAACCTCACGGGACCCGAGTCGGCCGACCTGACGCACTTCGCGAAGGTCTTCTCCGAGACGCTCGGGCGCACGATCACCTACCGCGACGTGCCGGTCGACGCCTGGACCGGCAAGTTGCGCGAGGCCGGCGTTCCGGCGTACCTGCTGGCCCACTTCGCCGCAATGGCGCGCTTGCATCAGCAGGGCCGCTACGACCGCATGACGGACGACTTCACGCGGCTGTCGGGTCGTGCGCCGACGAGCCTGCGCGAGTTCGTGCAGGCGCACGCCGCGGAATTCACGCGGCCCGCCACGACCGCCTAGGACGGTTGCTTACTCGGTTCAATGCGAAGTTGACCGACGCCGCAACGGCGGACGGCTTGACCTCGGTGGTTGGGATCAGTCGGCCTGCAATCCTTGGAGTACCAGCTCGACGTGCTGGCGGACGAAGCTTGCACCATCAGCGAGTGACCCGGAGGCAGCGCCATCGCCGTTCGTCTGCATCTGCAGGCACATCATGATGATGGGCGCGAGGGCGGAAAGCGCCACCACATCGGGATTCAGCGGACGGAACTCGCCGCGATTCATGCCCTTGCGAACCACCTCGCCGATTAGTGCACGTCCGGGCTCCATCACGGTGCGCAGCATGAGGTCCGGGACATCGGGGAATCGGCGGACGTCGGTCAACAGCATCCTGAACGCGCCGGCTCCGGCAGGTCCGGCCAGCTGCGACCACAACTCCGCCAGCACGCGATGAAGCACATCGGCGCTCGCGGCATTGGCATGGACAACCGGAAGCACCCCGGCAACGACTGTTTTCGAACGGGCCCGCGAAATCGCGGCCTTGAACAGCTCTTCCTTGCTGGGGTAGTAACGGTACAGAGTGCCCTTGGAGACTCCGGCCAGCTCCGCGATCTCCTCCGTGCGCGCGGCGGCGTATCCCTTCTCGCCGAACACCTCGCAAGCCGCGTCCAACAGCTCTGCGGGACGCGCGTGAGAACGCCGACGCCGGGTCGGGCGAGACGACCGGGAATCCTGGCTCATGACGGCTCAGTCCAGACCTTCGATCTCTTCGTCCAGCAGCGTCGGGCGCTGACTTCGGCCCCTCGCCCCAACCCGTGCGACCCCGACGCGCAGCTTGCCTCTCGCGTCCGCCGCTTCGGACAGATTCGATTCGAGCTGTTTGATCTCGCCCAGCACCCGCACGGCACCGTCGTAGTAGGCAGCGCCGTTTGCCGTGATCGTGACTCGCCGGGTGGTGCGATGGAGCAGCATCGTCTTGAGCTGTTTCTCCAGGCTCTGCACCAGGCGAGTCACCTTGGGCTTGGGCAGGCCGAGAGACTCGGCCGCCTTGGTGAAGGTGCCGACTTCAACGACCCGCACAAAGGCCTTCATCGCACTCAGCTTGTCCATGGTCTGTCGTCGCGCTTCCACCTGGACGCGTCGCCGGTTGGGCAGCAACCCGCTTGCGACGTTCCGCACCTCAGACCCCTGCGCCGGCCGCTTCCATGATCAGCTTCACCACCGGCTCGGGATGCGAAGCCATCACCGCATGCGAGGCGCCTTCGACGGCCACCGTGTGCCTGGAGTGTGCGCGCTCCGCCATGAATGGCTGCAGGGCGGGCGGGATCGCCTTGTCGCGCGTGCCGTAGATGAACCACGACGGAATGAACTTCCACGCCGGCGTCCCCGAGGGCTCGACCTGTGCGGCTGCGGTCAGGGGCCGCTGCGTGGCTGCAAGCAATGCCGCCGAGCGTGGCGGCACGTCGGCGGCGAAGCTCTCGCGATACTCCGATGGCTTGACGTAGAGATCGTAGTTGCCGTCGCTGAGCGGTACCGGCGGCAGCAATGCCGCGCCCAGCGTGCTGCCCGGGTACTTCGCGCTCAGGATGGCGAGACTTTCGCCGGCGTCAGGAGCGAAGGCCGCCACGTACACCAGCGCCTTCACGTTGGGTCTGCCAGTCGCGGCATTGGTGATGACGCTGCCGCCGTACGAGTGACCGACGAGCACGATCGGGCCAGGGATGCTGTCCACCAGGCTGGCGAGGTACGTGGCGTCGCTGTGCACTCCGCGCAGCGGGTTCGCTGCAGCAACCACCGGATAGCCCTTCGCGAGCAGACGGGCGACGACGGCTTCCCAGCTCGACGACTCGGCGAAGGCGCCATGCACCAGGACAATCGTGGGCTTGGCGCCGGTCGTGGCCTCCGTGGCTTCGGTCGATGCCGACAGCGCCGGTGCACTGGCCCAGGCCAGCCACACGGCCAGGGAGGAAGCGGCCGCCAGGGTGGCGAGGCGACGTCGGCGAGCAGGTTTCTGCATGAATGGTTCCTTGATGTGCAATGACGGGCCGCCGGTCGACGACGTGGCGCCCGGGCCGGGGGTGGACGGCCACTGGCCGCCGATGAATCACTCTATGAAAACGGACACGTGCCGAGCAAGACAGGGACGGTCAATACTTCATTGGCCGACTTGCAAAGATCGCGGCCGCGCTCAGCGCTTCTGGTATGGGTGGAAGATGTAGTCCTTGCCCTTCACTGCGACATGGCATGCATGTCCGCAGTCGGCGGTGGCTGGGTCGCTCGTCAACTTGCCGGTCGCGGCGTCATGTTTGAACAGCGCGTATCCCCAGCCACCGGTCTTCGGAAACCGTCTGCTGTCCTTCTCGATGACGAAAGCCTCCGTGAAGACGTCCGGCACCTCCACGTCGAAGGGGGCCTCCGTGCTCTTCTTCGGCTTCCACTGCAGCTTCACGATCCTGGAGCCCTCCGGGAAAGGCTGGCCGTTGCCTGGAACGCCGGCCTTGTAGGCCTCGATCATCGTCGGGTTGGCAACGATCACCTTGAGCACTTCATCGGTGCGGGCGGATGAGACCACCGCCCAGTCCTCGTAGCCCTTGAAGTCGGAGAACGCGATTCCGCTCGGCGACTTCAGCGAGTACTTGTCCTGCGCGTAGACGATCGTGACCAGGGCAGCCAGCACCGCTGTCGCCGTCGTGATCCTCATGATGTCCTTGGGTTTCAAGTGAGACTCCTTTCGGGTTGGATGGACAGGCTGTTCCCGGTGGTTGCTCATGAGACCTCACGCGCAGCATGCGGACCATTGCACGATGGTGTTGCCCGATACTTTGGTATGAGCTCGTCGTGCCTGAGCGGACATGGAGACGGTCGCTCGCGGCTACTGCGTCGCGCAGCCTGACGGCGCGCTGCGCAAGCGAACGGCCTATGCTTCGCGTACGTCTTTCGCGCGGGGAATGGTCTTGGATCGCATCGACGCGATGAAGGTGTTCGTGGCGGCACTCAACGCCGGCAGTCTCGCCGGCGCTGGACGCAAGCTGGGCAAGTCACCTGCTGCCGTGAGCCGCGCCATCGCATACCTCGAGGCGCATGTCGGCACGGAGCTGCTGCATCGCACGACGAGGTCGATCAAGCTCAGCGAGGCCGGCGAGCGCTACGCCGTCGCGTGCCGACGCATCCTCACCGATCTCGAGGAGGCTGAGATGGCCGCCGCGGGCGAACGATCGGCGCCGCGCGGCATGCTCACCATCACGGCGCCGGTCGCCGCCGTGTCGGTGCGGCTGGACATGCTCGACCGTCCAGCCCATCTGATCGACGAAGGCATCGACGTGGCGCTGCGGATCTCGCACCTCGCCGACTCCACGCTGGTTGCGCTGAGCGTGGGCGAGGTGCGGCGTGTCGTGGCGGCGGCGCCGCGCTATCTCGCCACCCACAAGCGCATCACGCAGCCCGCGGACCTCGCCGAGCACCAGATCATCGCGATGACGCACTTCGGCATCGACTCGTGGAGCTTTCCGCCCGCCGACGGGTCGGCGATCGCGCGAACGGTGCAGTTCACGCCGCGCTTCGTCAGTCTCTGCCTCCGGTTCATCGGCGTGTCGTGCTTGTGGCCGGTACCGCACTCTTCGCGAAGTCGCAAAACTGCATTGGCCGAGAGGCCACTTCTGCAGACCAGGCCCCGCCTCTAGATTCGTCTCATCGAAGGACATCGTCGTCCTCCGAGCATCCACCGAATCGAAAGGACTCGCCATGAACGCCCACAAGGTCACTCTCTCCATCGTTCTTGCCCTCGCGACCGGCACCGCCGCGCTTGCCCAGGAAGGCACCCGCGATTTCGACAACGCAACGGCGTCCGCTCGCACGCGTGCCGAGGTCAAGGCCGAGCTCGCACAGGCACGCGCTGCCGGCCAGCTCGACAACCGCGGCGAGGCCTACGGCGGCTTCTCGAATGAGCAGCTCGCTTCCACGCAGGCGCGGTCGCAGGTGCTGGCCGACCTCGACGTGGCGAGGCGTGCCGGCGAGCTGCAGACGCACAACCAGAGCTACGGCTCGTTCCAGGTCGGCGAGATCCGTTCGACGCGTTCGCGCGAGCAGGTGCAAAGCGAGACGGCCGCCGCCGTCGCGCGGGGCGCCCGCCTGAGCCAGGGTCAACGCAACGCGGTCTGAATGCAGCGTCCGGGCACCCGCCATTGGATAGAAAGCGGCACCTGTCCACAGCCGGATGCCGGCTGCAGCGGCGATGTCGAGACTTCGATGGCGGACATTCGCAGCTTCGAGGTGATGCATGAAGATGAACGACCTGGCCGTGGACTGGCCGCGGCAGTACGCCGCCACGGTGCCGATGCCGTTGCCGGCGAATGCGCCGCAGGCGGCGACCGCCGCGAGCGACAGCACCTTTGCCGCCTTGCTCGGCGCCTACCGCGCCGCCGGCGGCATCGCGCGAAAGGATGAGGTCCTGCGGCGAATTGCAGCGGCGCGCCCCCATGAGACGCGGCGCAGCAGCGACATGCCCGACAGGGACGGCTCGGTGAGCTTCTTCTGGAACGGCATCCAGTGGTGGCCGCTCTTCCAGTTCGACGGCGACATGCGCGTGCGTCCCGAGGTTGCGCGCATCGCACGCGAGCTCGCAGGGGTAATCGCGGACTGGGAGCTCGCGCTGTGGTTCGTCACGCCGAACGACTGGCTCGGCGACGCCCTCCCCATCGCCTGCGTATCGAGGCAACGCGACGCCACTTGGCGGGCGGCGCGCGCCGATCGCTTCATCGCGGTCGGATAGTGGAACGGTCTACCGCCCTGCGCGGGCTGGCCTACGCGCAGCTCTGCCGGCCGGACTGGTACGGCGGCCACGTGGCGTCCGTGACCCGCCTCGGCGCCCATCGCATGCTGCAGCTGCGCGAGGCCGCCCGCGACGGCATTCCGCTCACCGTATGGGTGTCGAGCGTGGCGATCGAAGCTGCCCGTTCGAGCGATTGGGCCCGGCTGCTCGATGTGCAGCCGTTGCCTGCCTTGTCGGTGCGGCTGCGCGGCCGTTTCGTCCGGCGCGACGCCGCGACCGAGCTGACCGCAGACATCCACTTTCCCGAGGACATCACCGTCCGACGCTGCAGCCCGCTTTCGGCGGGCGCGTGAAGCGAAGCCTCAGCGCACTGTCGGTGCGAGCCGGCGCATCGCGCGAGACGCCTCTGCCTGGCCGGCATCGATGGACCGCGCCGCTTGCAGCGCCTCGTCCTTTCGCATGCCCTGGGAGATGAGGTACCTGGCATAGGGGCCCACCTCGGGGACTTCGTTGACCACGGCTGCGGACGTGTCGCCGCAGCCGCATGCCTTGGCCTGGCCGGCGGGCGCGTGCATCGATGCGCAACCTTGCGCGAACGTGGCGGTCGATGTCAGCAAGGCGGCAACGGCGGCCCAGCCAGATGCATGGCGAAGGAAGAGTTGGCTCATGGTGATTCCTGTTGAAGAGATCGGCTTGTCTGCTGCCGCAGCGGCTCGATGTCATGAATCTAGTGACTGGTCATCCGAGGAGAAAGCGAGGTGCCGACAACAGTCAATTCCATGGAAGCAAGGAACCTTGCGGACCCGGCAGGCACGCCGGAGCGAGCGCTTTGACTGTTGCGACCGCTGCAACGCGTCGTTCGACCCCGCGTGCTTTTTCGTCGCGGCCTCAGTGCCTAAAGTGAAGCATCGATGCGCGAGAGAGCCCTTGTCGCTCATTGATGAAGAAGCGCAGCAGTGTCATGGGTCGCGCCGCGTTTTCACCCCCACGACTCATGAGTCATCATCAGGAACACAGCATGAACGTCCGACAACTCACCATCGCCCTCTCCTTCATCGCGGCCGCCGGCAGCGCGGCGGCCGTCGAAGCCGAGCAATGGAACCCGCCCCCCAGCACCGCGAGCCGTGCGGAGGTGCAGGCCGAACTGCGCCAGGCAGCGGCCAGCGGCGAGCTGGCGGCGCTGCAGGGTGAGGCCTACGGCAGCTTCGACTACCGCCATGTCCCGGCGACCACGCTCACCCGGGCGCAGGTCAAGCAGGACCTCGCGCGTGCGCGAGCCAATGGCGAGCTGCCTGTCGTCAACGAGGCGTACAGCGGCTTCATCGAGCCGCAAGCGCAGAGCACACGTGCCTACGCCGGCCGCAAGACCCAGAAGGACGCGAAGACGGGCGGCTGACAGGGTGCGGCAAAAGGGCGCGCCTTCGCGCGGCCCTCACGAAAGACCGGCGCCGCCCACGAGGATCGCGGCGGCGCCGGATGACGCAAACCTCTCAGTCGAAGTGCCGCACGTAGCGCAGCTCGAGGAAGTTCTTGCCGGGATTCGGATGCTTGATGCCCGCGTTGGAGAAGTGCTCGACGCGCAGCACGAGCTCGTTGTTCCTTCGCTCGCCGAAGGAGTAGCCGACGCCGGCGTGATCGCCGAAGTTGAACGAGGTGCTGAACCGACTCTCTCCGCCGCGATAGACGCTCGACGTGACGGTCGCTCCGATGCCGCCCTCCAGGAACCACCGTGAGCGACCTTCGTCGAGCCGATAGCGAAACACCGGGATCAGCGCGAGCTGCGTGAGGATGCCGGTTTCGGCCGGATAGCCTCCGCGGCTTTGCCAGCGACTGACCGAGGCCTCGACGTACATGCTCCAGCGCGGGCCCAGCGCGTCCCAGGGGACGTTCCAGATCGCTCCTCCGGTGCCCGATGTCACCTCGTCCGCAACGCCGAGCTGCGCGAAGAACGCATCGGGCTTGAGCGAAGAAACGCCGCCTTTTGCGAACAAGGGCTCATCGGCCCAGCTGCTCATGCAGATGGATGCCGTTGCAGCCGCAACGATGGCGCGCAAACGGCATGAGGCCGATACGGAAGAAGCTGCGAGATTCGAGAACCGCATGAAGACTCCGACGCTCTTGTGGAAGACGCAGTCACTGTCGCAATGAAGCGAACGAAGCGCCTCTGCCACATGGACTGCCTGCGCCTGCGACTGACGGCAGCTCAGACCAGGTCGCGTGCGGGCTTCCAGTCGTCCCATTCGTTGATGGCCCTGGATGCCTCTTGCTCGCTCCCCTGGGCAGGGCCTTGCTGCCCGAGCGCGTCGTCTTCCCTCACGAGGGACGGATCGCCGGTGGTGCGTTGCGCTTCATCGAGGGTCATGGTCGTTTCCTTTCAGACGCGAACACCAGTGCTCGCATCCAGCAAAGGTAGGCACCTCCCCTGGCCGGATAAAGGCCCGCTGGCGAAACACACTGTTCAGCGGTCGTGATGCAGATAGCTGGCTTGCCGCGGCAGGCGCAGGCTCACGACGAAGGCCATGACCATCATCGCGGTCACGTACCAATAGAAGGCCGACTCATGGCCCAGCGACTTCAGCGCGAGCGCAACGTATTCCGCCGAGCCGCCGAAGAGGGCGTTGGCGATCGCGTAGGCCAGACCCACACCGAGCGCGCGAACCTCCGGCGGAAAGAGCTCTGCCTTCACGATGCCGCTGATGGACGTGTAGAAGCTCACGATGGCCAGCGCCCCCAGGATCAGCGCGAAGTGCGCGTATGGACTGTCGACCGCATGGAGCGCGGTGAAGATGGGCACCGTGGCGAGCGCCCCGAGCCCGGTGAAGAGCAACATGCTGGTCCTTCGCCCGATGCGGTCCGACAGGGCGCCGAACGCGGGCTGAATGCACATGAACAGGAACAGGCATCCCGTCATGACGTGGCTGGCCGTCTTGATCGACAAGCCTGCGGAGTGAACCAGGTACTTCTGCATGTAGGTGGTGAAGGTATAGAAGATCAGTGAGCCGCCAGCGGTGTAGCCCAGCACGGTGAGGAAGGCCGCGCGGTGGTGACGCAGCAGCTGGGTCACGCTGCCCGCTGCCTTGTCGTCGCGCATCTTCGGCGCCGCGGTCTCGTGCAGCGTTCGCCGCAGCGCCATCGCGACCAGGGCCGTGGCCGCGCCGATGACGAACGGGATACGCCAACCCCAGGCCTTCAACTCGGCCTCGTCGAGCCACTGCTGCAGGGCCACCACGACCAGCACGGCGAGCAACTGGCCGCCGATCAACGTGACGTACTGGAACGACGAGAAGAAACCCCGCCGGCCGCGCAGCGCCACCTCGCTCATGTAGGTCGCGGTGGTGCCGTATTCACCCCCGACGGACAAGCCTTGCACCAGGCGCGCGACGAGCAGCAAGGCGGGCGACCAGGCGCCCAGGGTCGCGTAGGTCGGCAGGCAGGCAACCAGCAGCGATCCGGCGCACATCATCAGCACCGAGATCACCATGGCAGTCTTTCGGCCGCGCCGGTCGGCGATCCGCCCGAACATCCAGCCGCCGATCGGCCGCATCAGGAAGCCGGCGGCGAACACGCCAGCCGTGTTCAGCAGCTGGGCCGTGGCGTCCGACTTCGGGAAGAAGGCGGGCGCGAAGTAGACGGCGCAGAAAGCGTAGACGTAGAAGTCGAACCACTCGACCAGGTTGCCGGCGGATGCGGCCACGATGGCCAGGATGCGCTTGCGCTTTTCGTGGCTGGCGTAGTGCGATTCGAGGGATTGGGCGGCCAGGGCCATGTCGAGAGCTCCGTGTTGAGGGGACCGGCAGCCGTTCAGCACACCGATCGGCTCGACGGATGCCGCCACTTTCCCGGGTCGACGGACAAGCGTCATCGTTCCAAGGATGTCGGTCGAGGCGCGGCCTAGGTGCAGCGCTGCTGTCTTACCCAGGTTCGCTCGCCATGTCTGTCGTGCGGCCGATGACGAAGGAGCTGCGACAGCTCACATTCGCAACGTCCTCACGACCGGCCTCACCATGAAATCAGCTCCGTTCGCATTGGCCGGCTTCGCGCTGGCCGTCACCTCCGTCGCGCATGCACAGCCGACGAGCAACCTCACGCTGTACGGCATCGTCGATGCCTATGTCGAGGTCGCGCGCGGCGCCGCGACGCTGACCCGCACGCAATCGGGCGGCCAGTCCGGCTCGCGCTTCGGCATCAAGGGCCAGGAAAACCTGAGCGGCGGCCTGCGCGCGCTGTTCACGCTCGAGAGCGGCATCAACCTGGACGACGGCACCAACGGGCAGAACGCCTTCTGGGGCCGCCAGGCCTTCGTGGGTATCAGCGCCCCCTACGGCACGCTCACCCTCGGTCGCCAGTACGGCAGCGTCTACAGCGTCGCCACCGAATTCAGCGCGTTCAGCAACGTCCCTGTGGGCCCGAGCACCGGCGTGATCGGCGGCTTCGGGGCCTACGAGCCGGTGCGCGGCGGGACCACCACCACGGCGACGGGCAACGGCGGCCCGGCGCGGGTCAACAACTCGGTCAAGCTCGAGTCGGCTTCGTTCGGCGGGTTCAAGGCTGGCGTGCTGCTCGGCCTCGGCGAGTCGAGCGGTGCGACGACGCAGACCCGCGTGGCCGATGTCTACGGCCGCTACACCTCGGGGGCGATCGACGCCATGCTGTCGATCGTGGACGACCGCATCAACGACGGCCTCGGCGTGCGCACCGTCTCCGCCGGCGGCGCCTATGCCCACGACAACTGGCGTGCGATGGCCGGCGTGATCTCGGTCAACGACCGAACGGACGCCAATGCCGACGGCATCGGCTGGTGGCTCGGCGGCGACTACCGCGTGCGCACCAACCTGTTTCGCGCGCAGTTCCTGGTCAACAAGCAGAAGCACGATGACGGGAAGACGCAGGCGTTCGGGGTCGGCTATCAATACGACCTCTCGAAGAGAACGAACCTCTACACGGCGGCGACGCGGTTCAGGAACGAAGGGACGCACTACGCTGCCCGCTGGTCGAGCAGCTTGCCGGCCGGACTGACGACCGCCGCGGACCGCAACATCACGCAACTGGCTGTCGGCGTGCGGCACATGTTCTGAGGTCGGGGTTTGCTGCGCCGAGCGCAGCGAACCCCAACGGTCGCTTCACACCAGGTTGATCGCCACCGGGATGTCCCGCATGGCCTTCGAGTACGGGCACGTCTGATGCGCCGTCTCGACCAGCGTCTGGGCCACGTCGCGCGGCAACCCCGGCACGCTGACGTTGAGGCGGGCCTGCAGCGAATACCCGTCATCGCCCAGACAAAGGTCCACCTCGGCATCGATCGCCGTGCCGGCGGGCATCGCGACCTTCATCTTGCCGGCGGCCAGTCCCATCGCACCCTGGAAGCAGGCGGACCAGCCTGCGGCCAGGAGCTGTTCCGGGTTGGTCCCGTCGCCCGGTTTGCCGGGCACGGTGTGGGTAACGTCGAGGCGACCGTCGTCGCTGCGCGACACGCCGCCGTCGCGGTCGCCGGCGGTGTGGACACGGGCTGTGTAGAGGACCTTCTTGGCTCTCAGTTGTGCGGACACGATGTGCTCCTGTCAAAAAGAAGAATGGGGAGAGATGAAGTCGAACGGTGAGGATGCAGTGACTACTTCCCGTACTCCGCCGCGTAGCGGCCCAGGCGCCGTTCCACATCGCCGGGTTTCTGGAGTCCTTTGTCGAGCAAGGCCTTCAGCCTCGCTTGCGCCGCGGGCCGCTGCACCGACGCGATGAACGCGTCCCGGCTCGCCTGGAGCTCGGCGTCCGGCGGCAGCGTCGCTGCATTCACCAGCTTCTTGGTGTCGACGATCGCCTGGCGATCGAACGACGCGATGCGCGTCGCCAGGTCGTCGCGCTGGACACGCCGAACGCAACGAGGGGAGCCGCCAGCGCCAGCGCCTTGATCGCGCGGAGCGCCGTCTGAGTCGCCGCGCCGTGTTCCTGCACGGCGATCTTGTGGGATCGGGTCATGGTCGTTTCCTCGCTCAGGGAGGTTGGGGAGCCGACTGTCGGCGCCCCGCGACAGAGGCGCATCCGGCCTTGGTCACAGGCTTGCATCCGCCCGTTGACGTGGCGATGGCTCGACGCGAGGAGTAGTGCTTAGGTATCGGGCGATACCAACGTGCAATGGATCGGCCTCGCCGATTGCTGTGAGATCGCATCCCGCTGCCACCGCTTCGCAAGCGTGGCAACAGCCGCTCACCTCATACCCAGCCCTGTGGAGAACCCGATGAACGTCACCGCACCTCGCCGCTCGAACATCCTTGTCATGCAAGACGATCCGCTGCTGTGCGCCGGTCTCGTCGCAGCCCTGCGCCAGCACCCGGCCTTCGAGATCTACGTGGACGGCGTCGATGTCATGGACCCGGACGGGCTGCGGATCGATGTCGTCATCGCCGACTACAGCCACGCGATGGCTCTCGCGGATGCAGCGGTCCGCGCATCGTGCCGGCCGCTGGCGGCAGCCCGGATCCTGGCCTTGACACCCAACGATCGCGAAGCGGACATCCGCAGGGCCATCGAGGCGGGCATCCACGGCTATCTGCTGCTCGGCGGATCGCTCAGCGAGCTCGTCGAAGGCGTGACGACGGTGGCCAGCGGCGTGCGCTACCTGTGCCGGTCGGTGGCACAACGCATGGCCGACAGCTTGACCCGGGCCTCACTGACGTCGCGCGAGGTCGAGGTGCTGCGGCTCGTGGTCACCGGCGAATCGAACAAGGCGATCGCCCGGCATCTGCAGATCGAGGTAGGCACGGTCAAGTCGCACATGAGCGCCATCATGACCAAGCTCGGTGCCACGTCGCGCACGCAGGCCGCAGGGATCGCCGCCACGCGCGGCCTGGTGGAGGAGCGCATGCCTGCCCTGCCCGTGCCGCCCGCCTTGCGCATGGCCGGGATGCAGCCACAGGCACAGCACGCGTGAGCGAGGGAGCGACATGTCGAGCAGCGAAGCATCGCGCCCGAACAGCGACTGGGCGAGCTGGGCATCAGGCTGCCCGAGCCACCGCAACCGTGCAGACGGGCCAACTGCTCTTTCTCACCGGCATGCTGCCGACCGGAGGCCGCGAGGCCAGGTTCATCGGGCGCCTCGGCGCGGAGATCGACGTCCATGCCGGCCGCAAGGCAGCCCGTCTCGCGGCATGCAACGCGCTCGCCGTGGCACGGCAGCACCTGGGTTCGCTCGACAGGATCAGGCGCGTTGTCCGCCGGGGAGTGTCAATGGTCACGGCAGGCGACTTCAGGGACCATCCCAAGGTCGCCGACGGAGCTTCGGAGCTGCTGCAGGACGTCTTCGGGCCGGACAGGAGTCACAGCCGCCTGGTGCTGGGCGTGTCGCAAGCCTGCCGCTCGGCGCGGCGGTTGAACTGGAGCTCATCTTCGAAGTGTCCGCATGACCCCGGCGCCGCACCGGCCCGGGGTCGGCCTGAGCGCCGGCCCCGCCGCCCGTCAACTCACCAGGGCGCTCTCCTTCACGCGCAGTCGCTCGGCCGTCGCGGACACGCGGCGCCCGAACAGGCGTGCCGTTTCGATGTCTCCGCGGACGATTTCGTCGGGGCCGGCGTCGGCAGGCGTCGTCGCCGCAAGGCCGGAGAAAGTGGCCACGTAGTTGAGATCGTCGCGCTTCGAGCTCTTGTTGTTGCTCGGCATCATGCCGGTGCCCACCCACAGCATCCCGTGCTGCTGGGCCATGGTGAACAGGACGCCCAGCGTCGACGCCTTGTCTCCATTCATCCCGGCAGAGTTCGTGAAGCCGGCGGCCAGCTTGTCCTTCCATCCCATCGCAGCCCAGACCTTCGACGACTCGTCGATGAACTTCTTGAACTGCCAGCTGACGTTGCCGATGTAGGTCGGTGACCCGAAGACGATGGCATCGGCCGCGGCCAGTTGATCCCAGCCGCCCACCGGAAGGTTCCCGGCTTCGTCGATGCGAAGCAGCCCGGCTCGGGCCCCGGAGGCGACGGCTTCGGCAATCTTTTCGGTGTGACCATAGCCGCTGAAGTAGACGACGACGATGTTGCTCGACATGCGCATTCCTCGTGTTGAATGAAAGGATGATCAGTGACCGAAGCCACCATCCGCTGGTGCTCTTTGGTGAAGGGAACTTTGGCGCGCGGCCGGCAAGCGCGCATCAGACACCAGCCGGTGGCCGGGATATCGCTTAGGTCGCAGTGCAGGGTGACCGCGCCGGCAGGGCGCGAGCCCGCTCCGCGGACCGGCGGACCAGCCCACGGTCGCTCGGCTTCAAGTCGGCATGGCCTTCGAAGACGCGTGCGGCCCAGTCGATGAAGACGCGCACCTTCGCGCTGAGAAAGCGGTTCGGCGGATAGATGACGTAGACGGGGATGCTCGCGGCCCGCCAGTTCTCCAGCACCGCGACCAGCCTGCCGTCCAGCAGGGCCTCGCGCACGGCATACGTAGGCGCCTGGATCAGTCCCAGGCCTGCCAAGCCGGCGGCCACGTACGCCTGGATGTCGTTCACCCACAGGCTGTGCGCCGGCGCGATCTCCAGCGGACCCGCATCCGTCGCGAAGCGGAATGGAACCGGCTGACCAGTATGCGCCGAGTACATCCGGACAGCGGCACTCGCCCGGAGATCGCGCGGTGTCGCGGGCACGCCGTGGGAACGCAGGAACTGCGGGCTGGCGCATGTGGCGAGCTGAAGCTCGCCGATGCGACGTGCGACGAGGAACTGCTCGGTCACCTCGCCAATGCGAATGGCACAGTCGACGCCGTCCGCGATGAGGTTGGATCGGCGGTTGCCGATCCTCATCTGCAGCTCCACGCCGGGATAGGCGTCATGGAACTGCGCCAATGCCGGCACGATGACCATCGTGCCGATGGCGGCCGCGCATTCGACGCGCAAGCGACCGGACGGTGTCGCGGCGGATTCCTTCGCGGATGAATCCACGTCCGCGAGTTCCGCAAGCAACCTGACCGCGCGTTCGTAATAGGTCTCGCCTTCGGCGGTGAGCGCCATGAAGCGTGTCGAACGCTGGAGCAGGCGGACCTGCAGATGGCCCTCCAGGCCCTGGATCAGGCGCGTGACCGTCGGCGTGCGCACCTTCAGGGCGCGAGCGGCCTTCGTGAAGTTGCCCGCCTCCACCACATGCACGAAGGCGCGCATCGCGACGAGCTGATCCATCGGCTCGCGCCTATTCGAGGCGACCTGCCACGACCCGGCACTTCACCGGCGCATGGAACTCACGCCCGATCACGGTACGCGCGTAGAAGTAGTTCACGCGGGCCCGGTCCCCGAGGTTGTCGATGTCGACGTGCCCGTCGGCATCGCAGGGGAAGGCATAACCGTGACCCGGATTGAAGAGCCCGTCAAACCGAAGCTCGTAGCTGATTTCTGGTGACATGGCAGACCTCCTTGGAAGACGCGAGGCCATCACACCAGAAGCAGGGATGCGAATCGATTGCACGATGGTATCGGCGATACCTTCGGACTACACGGCACGGCTCAAGCGCCATGCTTCGATCGGCCGGAAGACGGATGCCCGCCTGCCGCGGGACGCGAACAATGGCACCCGAGGTGACGTCATGTCCGTCGCAACACGCTTCGATCGGTATTCCCGCGTGCGGCTGCTCGCCGGCCCGACACCCATTCAGCGCCTGCATCGTGTCGAGGCTGCGCTGGGCCCCGCGATCAACGGCACGCGGCTGTTCGTCAAGCGCGACGATGCCACCGGTCTCGGCGGCGGAGGCGGCAAGCTGCGCAAGCTCGAGTTCCTCCTCGCAGAGGCACTCGACCAGGGTGCCGACACCCTCATCGCCACCGGCCCGCGCCAGTCGAACAGTGCAAGGCTGGCCGCCGCGGCAGCAGCCAGCATCGGTCTGCGCTGCGAACTTGGGCTGCGTCCGCTCACCGACGGCGACGCCATCGACTACCGGGAGAGCGGCAACCCGCTGCTGGCCGATCTGTTCGGCGCGACCATCCATGCGCTGGACGATGCCGGGGCCGTCGGCAGCTTCGTGGCGGAACGCCAGAAAGCACTCGCAGCCGACGGCCGCGTCGGCTACGTGCTGCCGTTCGGCGCAAGCTCTGCCAGATCGAGTCTGGGCTACGCCGAGTGCGCCCTCGAGATCGCCGACCAGGAGCATGCGCTGGGGATCCGCTTCGACAGGGTGGTCGTGGCCAACGGCAGCGCGGGGACGCAGGCCGGGCTCGTGGCCGGCTTCGCGCTGCTCGATCGGCACGCGCTGGTTCACGGCTTCGCCGTGTTCGCCAACCCGGCGGCGGCGCACGCGAACACGCTGGAGCTGGCCCGAGGCGCTCATGCGCTGCTGGCGGCAGGTGGCGAGGTGGGCGTGGACGACGTCATCGTGAGCGATGCGCGCGGCCCGGGATATGGCGAGGTCACGCCCGAGGCCATCGACGCCATCCGCATCCTGGCCGCAAACGAAGGCCTGCTGCTCGACCCCGTCTACTCGGGCAAGGCCTTCGCCGGGCTGCTGAGCCAGGTCAGGCACGGGGACCTCGCGGACGAGGAGAACATCCTGTTCATCATGACCGGCGGCACGCCTGCGCTGTTCGCGTACCGGGAAGCGCTGTCCGTTCCGCCTGCAGCCTGTTGACGCTCAGGCCCGCACCAATACCAAAGCATCGTTGAAGCGTCGCGACTGTTCGCCGACATTGTTGTCAATGCGACAGGCGCAGAAGGAGGACATCATGAGACTACCCACCCGGACGCTTCCAGTGCTGGCATTCGCGGCGCTGGCCGCTGGATGCAGTGTCGAAGGAACGACCCGGCTGACCGGCGGTGGAACGCTTCCCTCGGCCGGCGGTGCTCAAAGCGCCGTCGTCACCGTCAATGCGGATACGTGCGCGAGCAGCCCCAAGGGGCGCGTCACCTATGCCGACCGCAGCTCGGTGGAGTTCGAGAAGGTTGGGGGCGTGTCGTTCCGAGCCGATGTGGTCAAGGCCGGGATGTGCGCCGGTGCACCTCCCAACGGCCTTTTCAGCTTCGAATGCAACTGCCCGCTTTCTCCGGCGGTGGTGGCGGACTACACGTCGACCAATCCCGCGGCCCCGGGGTCAGGCAAGCTCTACGCCTGTTTCACAGCGATCAAGGACGACACCAAGCAAGGCAGCGACAAGCACGTCGTTCGTGTGGATGAGCTTCGCCTGGTGGGAGGCCCGTTCGACAACTACATCAACAAAGGGATCATGGACGGCAACGTCCAGACGCAAGCGTGCAAGTCCTAGCAGGATCGAGGAGAACTTTCATGGCACTGAAGAAGATCATGCGTGCTGCGCTGATCGGACTTGCCGTCCTGGCGAGCGCCGTCTCTTCGATGGCCGCCGAGGCGTTCAGCCTTCCCAGCCGATATTCCATCGACCTGAAGCCCGGATCCGACGTGAACCGCGTGATCCAGGTTCTGCAATCGCAGAAGATCAAGGTCGTCGGTTCGGCAGACATGCCGGACGGCCCTGCCGTCTGGATCGAGATCGATCCGAACAACCCGCCCAACGTCGCCGCGCTTCGGCCGATGCTGCCCGAGGTGCAGGCCTACGCCCCCGATGTCCCGCGCAAGCTGCTCGCGCTGGGCGCCGGCTACAGCGACGTGCTGCTGAACGGCGAGACGCTGCCATGGGGCATCCAGGCGGTGCAGGCGGCGCAGGTGCCTTTCGCCGGCAACCGAAAGGTCTGCATCATCGACACCGGCTTTGCGCGCGGGCATCCCGACCTTCAGACCATGCGCGTCGACGGCATCGACAAAGGGGCCGGCAAGTGGGATGGCAGTGACGGCAAGCCGCTGCACATGCATGGGACGCACGTGGCCGGCACCATGGCAGCCATCGGCTCCAACGGGCGAGGCGTCTCGGGCGTGATCCGCACCGGCAACCTGGATCTCTTCATCGTTCGCGCGTTC
Source organism: Piscinibacter sp. XHJ-5 (assembly GCF_029855045.1). Classification (GTDB taxonomy): domain Bacteria; phylum Pseudomonadota; class Gammaproteobacteria; order Burkholderiales; family Burkholderiaceae_C; genus Albitalea. Next base: position 2,717,484 of record NZ_CP123228.1, on the reverse strand, counting down.
GGCCCTGATGCGACGTGGATCTATGCGGGCGAGCTGATCGCCGCCATGCAGGATTGCGCCGACGCCGGCGCGAACGTGATCAGCATGAGCCTGGGCAGCCCGTTCGCGAGCAAAGCCGAGGAGCGCATGGTCGCCAAGCTGACCCGGCAGGGCATCCTCCTCGTGGCTGCCGCCGGCAATGACGGAAACGCGCTGTTCCACTATCCCGCTTCCTACAAGGGCGTTCTCTCCGTCGCCGCGGTCGACAGCAATCTCACGCACGCGTATTTCTCGCAGTACAACACGCGTGTGCAGATCGCAGCGCCCGGGGTCAAGGTGCTCTCCACCGTGCCGGTGGGGACCGGTTTCACACCGCATCTCACCGTCGCGGGGGTCGAGCATGCAGCGCGATCATTCGAGGGTTCCGTGAAGACCACTGCAACGGGCCCCCTGGTGGACTTCGGAATCGGCGACACGCCCGACTTCTCCGTGGCCGGGAAGATTTGCCTGATCCGGCGCGGTACCAACCAGTTCTGGGAAAAGGTCGTGAACTGCGAAGGCAGCGGCGGTGTCGGTGCCGTGATCTACAACAACGCCCCGGGCGAATTCACGGGCACTCTCGGTCTGCTGGGTGCCATCACGAGCATTCCGTCGGTCTCGACCAGCGACGTCGTCGGGGCGACGCTGATGGGCCAACTGGGGCAGCTCGCGACGGTCAACTACACGGTTCACGACTACATCGCGTCCGACGGAACATCGATGGCCGTTCCGCATGTCTCCGCCGTCGCCGCGCTCGTCTGGAGCCACTTCCCCGGCTGCACGGCCAACCACATCCGCAACGCGCTTCGGCAGTCCGCACTTCGCCTGAGCACGTCAGGCGCGACCGACTACTTCACCGGAAGCGGATTGGTACAGGCCAAGGCGGCGTTCGACTATCTCGCGGCAAATCCGTGCCTCGGCAGCGGATCGCAGTACGTGGAGTGAGGAGCTACACAGCCTGCTCCGGCTCACAGGGGATGGAGAACCAGAATGTTGCGCCAGCATCCTCGTTCGGCTCCGCCCACAGGCGGCCATGGTGCCGCTCGATGATCGAGCGGCTGACGGACAACCCGATGCCCATGCCGCCGCTCTTGGTCGTGTAGAAGGCATCGAACAGGTTGTCCAGGTGCTGGCGGTCCAAGCCCACGCCGACATCGCGAACCGCCACCCGCACACGATCGTCCGCCTCGCGCTCGGTCGTGATCACCAGCCGTCGCGGACGATCGTCGACGCTGGCCATCGCTTCCGAGGCGTTGCGCAGCAGGTTCACGATGACCTGCTGGAGCTGGATGCGATCGCCGCTGACGGACGGCAGGTTCCCGGCCAGCTCCGGCTGAACGATCACGCGGTTGCGCTGAAGCTCGCCGGACGACAGCGCGAGCACTTCCCGCATCACCTCGTTCAGGTCCATGGACTCGAGCGCGAACTCCCGCTTGCCGAACAGCGCACGCAGCCGCGCGATCACGTCCGAGGCGCGGCTGCCGTCGCGAAGGGTCCGCCTCGCGGTCTCGCGTGCGCCCTCGACATTCGGCGGGTCCGCGTCCAGCATGCGCAGGCACGTGCCGGCGTTGGTGACGATGCCCGACAGCGGCTGGTTGATCTCATGGGCAATCGACGCCGACAACTGCCCGATGCTCGCGACACGGTTCGCATCGGACAGCCGAATCTGCACCTCGTGGTATCGCCGCTCGCTGTCGCGAGCGGCCTGCTCCGCCCGCTTGAGCTCGGTCAGGTCCAGAACGAAAGCCACGCCCTCGTCCCGCACGCCATCGAAGAGCGCCCCACCGACCAGGACCGAGACGCGTGAGCCGCCCTTCCTGAACAACTCGCGTTCGTGCGGCTGGACCGCTCCGGCATCCCTCACCTGGTCCACCAGTCGCGCGTCCGGTGGCGTGAGGTCGGTCCAGCGCACGCGACCGGAGAGCAGTTCCTCGCGATCGTGCCCAGTGATGCGCAGGAAGGCCTCGTTGGTGTCGACGACCCGGCCATCGGCATGCCAGATGACGATGCCGATGATGTTCGAGTCGACCAGCCGCCGAACTCTCGCTTCGCGCTCCTGAAGATCGCGATACAAGCGGGCGTTCTCCAGCGAGATGGCCGCGTCGGAGGCGAGCAGCTTCAGCAGCGCCATCCGGGCGGGCGTGAAAGCGCCCGGCGTCAGGTTGTTCTCCAGATAGATCACCCCGACCAGCCGGGTCTGCTTGAGCAACGGCAGACACACCACCGAATGGGCCCGGTGACGGCGCAGGTACTCGTCGTCCGAGAACGGTTTGTCAGCCGAGGCGTCGTTCAGCAGCACGCTCTCTCGGGTGCGCACGACATAGTGGAACACCGACTGCGGCAGGTCGGCGGGGGTGATGTCCGATTCGCGCAGCGCCACTGTCACCGCATCGCTGCCGATGCGGGCTTCGGCCTCGATCCTGTACGCATCGCCTTGGGGAAGGATCAACAGGCCTCGCTCCGCGCCCGCATGCTCCAGCGCCAGGCGCATGATCATGGCGATCAGCTTGTCCAGGTCGGTCTCGGCGGTCACCGCCTGCGAGACCTTGAGCACAGTGGACAGGTCGAGGTGCTCGACGGGCGTCTGCACCGTGCGTGTCGGATCCGGGCGCGCGTCGTCATCCCGCAGGTACGGATACCGATCGTCGAGTTGCCGCACCTTGCCGTCGGCTCCCCATTGACGATAGCCGTGCCGGGCATCCCTCATGTACGCCTTCGCGATCCGGTCGAATCCGCGGGCCGCGTAGAAGCGCGCGGCGAGCTCTGTGGCCAGTGCCTCGTTGTGAACGAAGCCGTTCTCGCGCGCCGACCCGATGGCTCGGTCGTAGAGCCGCATGGCGTCCGGGTCACGCCCTTCGATGCGGGCGATCTCCGCGGCGAGCAATGCGGCGCGATTCTTGAAGTTCTCGGGGCAATGCCCCGACCACTCTTCGATCTGCCGGTGATGCTCGCTCAGTGCCTGCACGTGCTGCGGGCGTTCGTCGGCGGAAACGGAGTCGCACGCCGCGGCATGCGCGAGCGCGCTGTAGAACGCGTGCTCGGCCATCTCGATGACGGCGGGCAACACCGACATCAGGGGTTGGGCCTGGCTCGACGCCTCCAGGGCCCCCGCCCAGTCCCCGGCAAGAAGGCGCGCCTGCAGCGTCCGTACCCAATAGGCGAATGCCGAGAACGGCATGACCTTGTGGTTCGCGAGACCTTGCTGCATCGACTGCTCGTCGTAGCGTTCGTCGGCGAACGCGCCGAACCGCGGCGTCACGCCACGCAGGTTCCGAATGAACGCTGCGTGCATGCTGGCGAGTTCGATCGCCTGGGTCCATGTCGACCTTCGGCAGATCTCCAGGGCAAATTCCGCCTCCTTCTCCACCTCGGCCAACGGCTCGCCCGCCACGAGCAGGTTCGAGACGAGCGCGCAACTGCATGACGCAGCCATGTTGCGATCGCCGGACTGGTCCGCAAGGTCGAAGGCGCGGCGGATCAGATCGCGGCAATCTGCGACGTGCTGCGCCCAAGGCAGGATGCGCATGGCAAAGGCAAAGCAGACATTGACCCGGATTCGCTCGTACCCCTTGCGTTCGGCCAGCGCCTGACCCAGTCGACCGAACGCAAGACCGGTTTCGAAGTGGCTGGAGGGCCAACCGGGCAAGGCCGCGACATAGACGTAGACATACGACGAAACATCGCAGTGTCCTTGCTCCAGACTGAGTTCGATGGCCGCGCAGACGACCACCCCCATCAGGTTCTTGTCAGTGTGCATCGCACTGGGGAGCATGCCGGCCAGCAGATCCATGGCTGCTCGCGCCGCGGGATCGGTCATCGGCGGCAGCTGCGCAAGTTCCTCGATCGAGCGGCCGACGAGCTTCGCGCGGATGCGGTCCAGGGCAGCCTGGGCCTGTTCGTTCGTCGGATGCAGGGGAATGTCCAGCCCGGCGTCGCGCAGGCACGAGAGACACTCGGTGATGCTGCGGTCGGTCTGCCCGAGGCCGAAGTGGACAGCCGCCAGCGAGAAGACCGCCTTTGCCCGCTCGACGAGATTGGCGGCGCGCAATGACAGCGCGACGAAGCGTTCTTCGGCAGCGGTGCCGTCACCCGTCTGGTACTCGCATTCGGCTCGAGAAAGCTCCAGCTCGAACCTCAGGTCGTGCCGGCGCAGCCAGCCGTCGTCGCCCAGCAGCGCGGCGCCCGCGGTCAGATAGGTGAGCGCCGAGGCCAGCGCACCCGCCGCGTGGGCGCGCTTGCCGGCGTCCAGGTTGAGCTCGGCCAGCTCGTCCCGCTCGTCCTGCGAAGTGAGGAGGCTGGAGCCGCGGTTGAGCTGCCCGACGATGTCGAAGGTCGCTTGTCCGCGTGCATCCCTCAGCAACCTCCCGATCCGCAGATGCGCCTGCGCGCGCCGTTCCATCGGGATGAGGGAATACGCCGCCTCCTGGACACGGTCGTGCACGAAGCGATACGAGTCCTCCGACTGGACGACCAGCTCCAGGCGGAGTGCTTCCCACAGGTCGGCATGGAGCTCTTCCTTGGACGACCCGTGGACGAGGGCAAGGATGGAGGTCCCGGCGACGTTGCCGAGGCAGGCGAGCTCCTCCAGTGCCGTCCGCGTGGCCTGAGGCAGCCGGCTCAGCTTGCCGACCATGAGGTCCGCGACGTTGCGCGCATAGGCCATCCCCTGCAGCTGCCTCATGTCCCAGGACCATCGGGACGCGCCGAAGTCGAAGGCGATGGCCCCCTCCTCGGCCAACGCATGCATGAACTGGCTTGCGAAGAACGGGTTGCCGGCCGTCTTCTGGTGAACCAGTTTCGCGAGCGACATCCCGTGCTGCCTCTCGCACAGAAGGGCATCCGCGACGAGCTGTCCCAGGTCGTCATGGCTCAGGGGCGCCAGGGCGATCTGCTGCACCTCGGCCCCGGACTCCCGGATGGCTTCGAGGCTGCGCGTCAACGGGTGCACCGCATCGACTTCGTTGTCCCGGTAGGCACCCACCAGCAGCAGGTGCTGCTTGTCGGGCTGGACCAGCAGATCCTCCAGCAGGTCGAGCGTCGCGCCATCGAGCCACTGCAGATCGTCGAGGAACAATGCCAGCGGATGGTCTGCACGTGCGAAGACGCCGATCAACCGCCTCAGCGCCAGCTGGAGGCGCTTCGCATTCGCAGGCGGAAGGTCGACAAGCGGCGGCGGTTCTCCGATGACGAATTCGAGCTCGGGAACGAGCTCGACGACAAGCGCCCCGTTCGGATCGAGGGCTTGGCGAAGCTCGTCTCGCCACCGGCTCAGCTGCGCCTCGGGCATGCCGAGGAGATGCCGGACCAGGCTCTGGAACGCCTGTGCCAAGGTGGCGTAGGGGGTGTCGCGCTTGAGCTGGTCGAACTTGCCCGATGCGAACAGCCCGCGCGAAGGAACCAGCGCCTTGTGCAGTTCGTTGACGACAGAGGACTTGCCGATCCCCGGGTGCCCGCTGACAAGCACCAGCCGCGGCGCGCCGCTCGCGACGACATCGTCGAAGGCGGCGAGCAAGGCGCCGATCTCACGCGACCGCCCGTACAGCTTCTCCGGGATCAGCAGCCTGTCAGGGGTGTCGTGCTCCCCGAGCGTGAACTCGCCGATCGAGTGTCGAGTGTCCCACTCATCGAGGCAGCGTCGCAGGTCCCGCTCCACTCCCGTGGCGGTCTGATAGCGCTCCTCCGGCGTCTTGGCGAGCAGCTTCATGACGATCGCGGAGACCTGCGGAGGAACATCGCCGAGGCGTACCGTGGGCGGCACCGGCTTTCTCGCGACATGGCAGTGCACCCACTCCATCGGATCGGAAGCCGTGAACGGAAGGCTTCCGGTGAGCGCTTGATAGAGCGTGACGCCCAGTGCGTAGAGGTCGCTGCGCGAGTCGATCGAACGATTCATCCTCCCGGTCTGTTCCGGCGCCATGTGCGAGAGGGTTCCCGCGATCAGCTCGGGCGGCTCCGGCGACCGGCGCTCGCGCGGAAGACGCGACGCGACGCCGAAGCCTGTGAGCCACACCTGCTGGCCCGCAGCATCGACGACGATGTTGGCCGGCTTGATGTCCTTGTGGACGAGGCCGCGTTCGTGCAGCCGGCTCACGGCCGCCGCCAGGGCAATGGCGAGCCGCAGGAATCGCGCGGTGTCCATGGGCAGCCCGAGCAGGCGATCCAGGGGCTCACCGCCGTGGTATTCGAGCACCAGGGCGGTCTGCCCGCGCTCGCGCACCAGCTCCAGCGGACGCAACGCCCAGGCGCCGTCGAGATGGTCCTTCAGTGCGTATTCGTGCGAAAGACGGCTGACGCTGGCAGGCGCGGGGTGCTCGGCGGCGGGCAGCACGGTGATGCAATCGCGCCGCTCGCCCTTCATTCGCCAAAACCGGCGCTCGCCGTCCTCCCACAACACATGGGAACGGCCATCTTCACCGCCAGCGTCGCGCCAGTATGGTCGGTTCATTGCGGACCTCGCTGTCCGGAACCTTCGCCGCCCTCATCGTGCGGCCACGGGCATTATCTCCGTCATTCCGCGTGCCAGAGCACGCTCGCAACCGCACCGAGGATCGCCACGACGACGCCGATGGCGACGGGCCAGGCCGGGAGCGCGGAGTGCCGAGGCCGTTCGATCGCCGCGGCATAGTCCGCGCCGCGCATCTTCTCGCCGGACCGCCGGCTGAATCGCTGCGTCGTCGGCCAATCGTCATCGTCCGGACCCTCACCCGCGCGTTGGCGCCGGAAGTCGACTTCGATGACAGGCATGCAAGGCTCCCGACTTGCGTTTACGCGAGGAGACGGTCCTGCTGGAGCGGCGAAGGGCGCGCAACGCCTCGATCGCTGCGCACCAGCGCGATGTGCGTGGCAAGGAAGTACGCTTCCGCGGCATGCTGCACGAGCAGCCAGAACAGGGGGTCATGGCCGCGCAGGCCGGCGGAAGGCGCGCCGCGCTCCAGCAGCCGGAGCACCAGATGTTGCTGCCGTACCGGCAGGTCCTGGAAGGCATCGCCGCAGCGAGCCATGCAGTGGCGCTGTACGGCGGCGATGCCGCGGCGGTAGGTGCTCGCGACTTGCGCCGCAGTGAGCCGCAGCTCTTCGGCACCGAGGTCGATGGAAAGCTGCAGCACGCAATCGTCTCCGGTCCGCAGACGCTCGTCGACGTACTCCGCCCCAGCCGAGGAACGCCAGCTGTCGTCGTCGTGCTCGGGCAGCAGGCGCGAGAAGGCGCTGTTCACGAACCGCGCCTCGTCGTCGCCGAGAAACGCGTACCGTGGAAACGATGTCGTGCCGACGTGCATGCTGGGGCCTCTTCTGCAACCCCGTAACCGTAAGGTGGCCGCACAGGATCTGCATCTGTCCAAAGGCGGTGCGTGCTCTCCTCCGAGTGAGCGTTGATGCAACGGATCGGGCAGCGAACACTGGGCCATGAACGCGAGCCCGTCCGAAGTCGTCAAGCAGCCCTCCAACCGCAAGAACTGGCGCAGCAAGCCCCACGCCGTCATGGAGCGCTTCGCAGGGGTCGCGGCCTACCTGATGCAGGGCCCGCGAAGCTGCCGCGAGCTCGCGGGACGTCTGGGCATCGCGTACAGCGGCAACAACCTCGTCACGCTGCTCGACGTGATGCGCGAAAAGGGCGTGGTTCACGTCGCCGGATGGAGGCACACCGGTCCGAACGGAACGAGCAAGCTCGTTCCGCTGTACGCCTGGCAGCCGGCGCCGTTCAGGTTGCCCGACGAGCCGAAGCCCCAGCGCAAGCGCAACGGCCGAAAGACTCCGGAGCAAGACGATGCACCTGCAGTGGTCTGAAATCCTCTGGCTCGAGACCATGCTGCCCGTGCTCGCCCTCGGGTGCTGGGCCCTGCTGCGCAAGCGCGCCGTGCGCGCTGGTGGCCGGGCACTCCAATTCCTCGCGCGCAACGCATCCACCCGGACGCCGCCATGGCACCGCTTCGTCGCGCCGGCACTGCTGTTCGGCGTGCTCGCGCTGCTGATCGTCGCGGCCGCCCGGCCGTCGGCGATGCTGACATTGCCGACGCGCCAGCAGACCCTCATCCTGGCGATGGACATCTCGGGGAGCATGGAGGCGCCGGACGTGGCGCCCAGTCGTATCGCCGCCGCGCAGCAGGCGGCCAAGGCCTTCGCCGCGCGGCTGCCGCGCCATGTCCGCGTCGGCGTGGTCGCCTACGCGGACGACGCTCAGCTCGTGCAGCCGCCGACCGCGCGGCGCAACGACGTGATGGCCGCCATCGACCGATTGCAACCGCAGCAGGGCACTGCCATCGGCCGCGGCATCCTGGTCGCGCTGGCGGCGGTCTTCCCCGGAGAGAATCTCGATGCACAGGACGCGCTTGCGCGCACACGCAAGCCGGCGCGCAGCCTCGGCGGCGAGGGTCGGAGGACGGCGCCCGAGGGCTTGGCTGCGGTGCCGCCGGGTTCGTACTCCGCGGCGGCCATCGTGCTGCTGACCGATGGACAGAACACCGCAGGCCCCGAGCCGGTCGAGGCCGCGCAGCTCGCCGCGAAGCACGGGGTGAAGGTGTACACGGTCGGGTTCGGCACCAAGGAAGGCGTCGTCATGGGCGACGGGGTCAACATCGTCGTGCGTCTCGACGAGGATGCGTTGAAGCAGGTCGCCGAGCTGACCCGCGGCGAATACTTCCATGCGGACAGCGGCACAGAGCTCGATCGCGTCTACGCCGGCTTGCACAGCAAGCTGGTGATGGAGATGCAGGACATGGAGGTCACGTCGCTCTTCACGGCAGGCGCAGCAGCGCTGCTCTTGCTTGCGACGGCGATCTCAGTGTGGAAGAACCAGGGCATGTGACTCGCAGGCGGCTGAACTTTTCCTGAAGTTGTGCCGCGAATCAGAACAGCTGCCCGATGCACGTGCGGCGCAGCGTACAGCCAGCGTCACTTCGCGCGAATGGCGCACGCCTCGTGCCTTGCGCTCGATCACCAGGCGAGGCGGTAGCCCGCGCCATACATCGCCACGATACGCAGCGCTTGCCCATCCCGCGGCACGACTTGCTGCAGCTTGCGGCGCAGCTCATACGCGTGCTGTTGCACCGCGCGCTCGGCGCTCGCGTCGACGCGGCCGCAGATCGCGTCGCAAAGCGTCTCGCTGGTCACCACCTGGTTGCAGCGCTCGAAGAGCAGGCGCGCCAGCGTGAGCTCGCGCGGCGTAAGCCGCACCTGACCTCCTGTCGAGTACAACACGCCTTCCGCGAGAAGCAGCCTGTACGAGCCGACCGACAGCATGCGCTTCTGTGACCCTCGCAACTTGACGCTCACGCGTGCGATCGCGCGCTGCACCAAGTGCTCGGTTGCCCGCTCGCAAGTGATCGCATAGTCGTCGGCGCCAAGCAGCAACGCGCGCGAGATGCTGGCGGCACCGCCCTCGCCGACCACAATGAGCGCGGTCTGCGCCGCGAACTTCGGCTGCAGGCGCGCAAGCCGTTCATCGAGGCGCGGCGCAGTGTCATCCACCATGATCGCGGCGAACGCCTGCACCGCTTGCGCCGCGACGAGCAGGTCGAAGGTCGCAAACGAAACCACCTCGATGCCCTGGTCGGTCAATGCGCGCGTGATGCGTGCGTGCGCGCTGGTGTTCGCGAAGAGCGTAGCGATCCTCATGGGGCTCCAGAGACAAACCCGCAGTGGCAAGCAACGGCGATGCCAGCACGCTCACTGCCAGCGAGTGACAAACTTGGTGTCGTCCACGGCGATCAGCCGGTCGAGACGCAAGGTCTCGCCGGTGCTGATCCAGAGGTACTCCGCGCCATGGCGGCTGAAGACGTCGACGATGGTCGCGCTGCGGTGCTGCAGCGTGCCTGCGTCGTCGACGAACCGCACGCGGACCACCTTGCGCGTCGTTGCGGCGGCTTCGAGGACATCGTGGAAGTCGCAGCTGATCGGGTTGTAGCGGGCCACGTCGGTCATGAGAGTCCCTCAGGCGATCTCGAACTGGACGTCGACGTTGCCACGGATGGAACGCGAGTACGGGCAGGTCTGGTGGGCGGTTTCCACGAGCTGCTTTTTCACGGCCGCATCCAGGCCCGGCAAGCTGACCTTCAGCTTCACGCCGAGGCCGTAATGGGCTCCGCCGCCGGTCTTGCCCAGCGACACCTCGGCGCCGATGGCGGTGTCACTCGGCAGCTTGATGCCCAGTTGCTTGCCGGCGATCTCGATCGCGCCGATGAAGCAGGCCGAGTAGCCGATGCCGAACAGCTGCTCGGGGTTCGTGCCGGGTCGGTTGGTGCCCGGCGTGCTGAGCTTGACGTCGATCGCGCCGTCGCTGGAGCGGCCAGCGCCTTCGCGGCCGCCGGTGGTGTGGGTGTGCGCCGTGTAGAGCACCTGGTCGAGCTTGTTGGACATGATGGTTCCTTTCGTGAATGGATGGGTGCGGAGACGATCAACGAGTCGTGGCGAGCGTGGCGACATCGGCCGTTTCGCCGCGGCGCTGCGCGATGGTTTGCACGAGCGACGCGAACTCCGGCGAGGAGCGCATCGCGGCATACCGGGCCGAAGCCACGCGATGCTGGTGGCTGAACGGGTCCGTGGCGTCGCCACGTTCCAGCTCCGCCAGGCCGGAGCGGCGGTAGATCTCCAGCTCGGCCAGGACTTCGGCCCTGCTCCTCGACGAAAGGAGGCTGGCGTCGTTGAACTTCGTCCAGACGTCGGGCGTGGCTTCCTGCGCCATCGTTGTGCTCACGCCGACTGCGGCGACGAGGGCTGCGAACAAATGCTTGGTGCTCATGACGGTTCCTCGGTTGGGTGCAATGCTTCGTGACCCGAAGCGGTTCCTTCGCCGTCTGCCATGTCATTGATACGGGTGATGCGGCGCGATCGGCGATGTCGTCATTGCAACGGCCGGCTGTATCGGCCATGTGTCGGGCGACGCGGAGATTTGGATGCGCATGTGTGCAGCGCGTTCGCTGACACAGTGCAATACACAGTTGCCAGTGCGCGCGATGGCGCGGGCGCCGAGCGAAAAGTATTGTTGGCTTCAGGCGGGCGGATACACAGGAATACGCAAAGCGCCCACGGAGCCTCCTGCGCCACCTATAACCCAAGCCATGCGAGTGCCTCGCACTTCGCCACGAGTCTGTTCCACCTGGAGGGCCTCATGGGCCACGTCGCCATTTCCCACGCCACCTCTCACGTCCCCCGCTGCGACAGGGGATGGCGCCGCCTGCTGCCGCAGTCGCTGTTCTCGCGCGTGACGCTGATCATCGTGCTGGGGCTGGCGATCGCGCAGGCGCTGGCATTCATCTCGATCCGGCATGAGCGCGGCATCGCGCTGCGCGAGCTGATGATGGCCGGCATCGAGCGCGACATCGCAAGCTCGATCGCCATCCTCGACCGCCTGAACGCCGACGAGCGCGCGAGCTGGCTCGGCAAGCTCGCGCGCCGAAACTACCGCTTCACGCTGGACGGCGACGTCCAGGGCCCGCCGCCGCACACGGCGTCCGCGAGCGAGTTCGCCAAGGCCTTCGTGGAGGCGCTGCGACCCTACGCAGCCCTGAAAGTCGCGCAGGTGGCCGAGGGCCACGACGGGTTGCAGATCCTCGTTCGCCTCGCCGACGGCTCGCCGATCGTCGTGCATGCCCGGCGCGTCGAAATGCCGGTGTCGGCCTGGGTGATATGGATCCTGCTCGCCCAGCTGATGGTGCTGGCCGCGTGTGCCTGGGTGATGGTGCGGCTCGTCACGCGTCCGCTCGCACGGCTGGCCGCGGCGGCCGACGGGCTCGGGCTCGACCTGAAGGCACGTGCGCTGGACGAGGCCGGCCCTAGCGAGGTCGCGCACGCGGCCCGCGCTTTCAACGAGATGCAGCGACGCATCGCGCGCTATACGGCAGAACGCGTGGAGATCCTCGCATCGATCTCGCACGACCTGCAGACGCCCATCACGCGCATGCGCCTTCGCCTCGACCTGATGGACCACGAGCAGGACCGCGCGAAGTTCCGCCAGGACCTGGATGCCATGCAGGCGCTGGTGCGCGAAGGCGTCGCTTACGCGCGCACGCTGCACGGATCCTCCGAGCCGCCCACACGGGTGGATGTCGATGCGCTGCTCGAGGCGATGGTCGCCGACTACGAGGATGCCGGCCACACGCTTCGGCTGGAAGGCCGCGTCGGCGAGGCGATCGTCACGCGCCCGCATGCGCTGCGCCGCATCCTGACGAACCTGGTCGACAACGCGCTGAAGTTCGGCAGCGATGCGCTCGTGCAGGTGACTCGCAGCGCGGACCGCCTCGTGATCGCCGTCATCGACAACGGGCCCGGCATTCCGCCCGACCAGCTCGATGCCGTACTGCAGCCGTTCTATCGCGTCGAGAGCTCGCGCAACCGCAGCACCGGCGGCACCGGGCTCGGCTTGGCCATCGCGCACCAGCTGTCGATGGCTTTGGGCGCCGCGCTCGAGCTTCGCAATCGCAGCGAGGGCGGGCTGGAGGCCCGACTCAAGATGAGCGCAACGTCCGCCCCGCCGCCCTGACCCCTCGCCTCCACGCTCCTCCCCTTCAACCCCGAGTCCCTGCCATGCTCACCCTCCTCATCGCCTACCTGGGCGGCGTCCTCACCATCCTCAGCCCCTGCGTGTTGCCGGTCCTGCCTTTCGTGTTCGCAGGCACCGATCGTCCGTTCCGCTCCCATGGCCTGCCGCTGCTCGCCGGCATGGGCATCGCCTTCTGCGCCGCAGCGACGCTGGCGGCGGTGGGCGGCAGCAGCGCCATCGCGGTCCATCAGACCGGGCGCAGCGCTGCGCTCATCCTGATGGCCTTGTTCGGCATCGCGCTGATGCTCCCCGCGGTGGCCGAGCGGCTCGCAAGGCCGCTGGTCGCGCTGGGGCAGCGCCTCTCGCACGGCCAGCGTGGCGGCATCGCGGCGCCGTTCGTGCTGGGCGTCAGCACGGGCTTGCTGTGGGCGCCGTGCGCGGGGCCCATCCTCGGGCTCGTCCTGACCGCCGCGGCACTCAACGGCGCCGGTCCCGGCACGACGCTGCTGCTGGCGGCCTATGCCGCGGGCGCGTGCACTTCGCTGGCCGCGGCGCTGCTGCTCGGTGGCCGCGTGCTGCCGGTGCTGAAGCGCTTCCTGCGCGCTGGAGAGTGGGCGCGGCGCGGCGCAGGCGCGGCCGTGCTGGCGAGCGTCGGTGCGCTGGCCCTGGGCGTCGATGCGCAGCTGCTCAGCCGCCTGCCGGTCGACGTGACACCGGGAATCGAACAGTCGCTGCTCGAGAAGCTCGGCGCCGGGAAGCCGCATCCGCAAGCTGTCCAGACGTACGCGCCGACCGCCGCCGAAGCCGGCTTCCGGCGTGTCGTCGCCACGACGCAAGACAGGGGGCCGTTGAGTGCGCTGTCCGGCGCCACCGAGTGGATCAACTCCCCGCCGCTCATGCCGCAGGACCTGCGCGGCAAGGTGGTGCTGGTCAACTTCTGGACCTACTCTTGCATCAATTGCCTGCGCACGCTGCCGTACCTCAACGCGTGGGCCGAGAAGTACAAGGACGCCGGTCTCGTGGTGGTGGGCGTGCACACGCCGGAGTTCGCCTTCGAGAAGCTGCCGGCCAACGTGCGCCGCGCCACCGCCAACCTGCGTGTCGGCTATCCGGTCGTGCTGGACAACGACTTCGCCATCTGGCGCGCCTTCGGCAATCGGGCCTGGCCGGCTTTCTACTTCGTCGATGCGCAAGGCCGCGTCCGTCACCAGCAGTTCGGCGAAGACCAGTACGCTCAGTCCGAGCGCGTGTTGCAGCAGCTGCTGACCGAGGTTGCACGCGAGCCGCTTGCGCCGGGCGTGGTGTCCCCCACGGGTGAAGGCGTGCAGGCCGCACCGGGGCCGCGGCCGGCGCTGTCGGGGGAGACCTATCTGGGCCACGAGCGAGGCAGCGGCTTCGTGTCGCGCGACCGCGCCGTCCTCGGGCGTGTGCAGGCATATCGCGGCGCCGGCTCGCTGCGCGTCGACCAATGGACGCTACACGGCGACTGGACCATCGAGCCCGACCGCATCGTGCTGGCGCGGGCGCAAGGCCGCATCGCGTATCGCTTCCACGCCCGCGACCTGCATCTGGTGCTCGGACCGGAGGCCGATGGCAAGCCGGTGCGCTTTCGGGTGCTCGTCGACGGCAAGCCGCCGCTGAACGACCACGGCAGCGACGTCGACGCGCAGGGCAACGGCATCGTCGACGCGCACCGGCTGTACCAGCTCGTCCGGCAGCCGGGGGGTGGCAAGGAGTCGCTGTTCGAGATCGAGTTTCTCGATGCCGGCGCACAGGCTTACGCGTTCACCTTCGGCTGAGGACTGTCGTCATGCGAACCCGCATTCTTCTTCACATCGCGCTGCTCGCCGCTGCCGTCGCCCTTGCGGTGGCCGCGCAGTACTCCATCGCGTACCCGCGGCGCGGCGGCGACCTGCCGTCGCGCCAGCCGGCGCCCGAGTTCCACAGGATCGGGGCATGGTTCAACTCGTCGCCGCTGACGATGGACGAGCTGCGCGGCAAGGTCGTGCTGGTCGACTTCTGGACCTTCGACTGCGTCAACTGCCTGCGCCATCTGCCTCATGTGACGCAATGGCAGGAGAAGTACGGCGCACAGGGCCTGGTCGTCGTCGGCGTACACACGCCCGAGTTCGCGCACGAGCGATCGACGGCCAAGCTGCAGGAGGCGATCCGCCGTCTGCGCATCACGCATGCCGTCGCGCAGGACAACGACTACGGCACCTGGGACGCCTTCGGCAACCACTTCTGGCCGGCCGACTACCTGATCGACCGCAACGGCCGCCTGGTCTACATGCACCACGGCGAAGGCGACTACGGCGAGGTCGCCAAGCGCATCGAGGCGCTGCTGGCCGAGCCCGCTTCCATGGAGCCCTGAGATGCGCAAGCTGTGGATGGCCCTGTTCTTCCTGGCGGGCGGGATCTCGTACGAAGCGCGGCATCTGCCTGTCTGCGAAAGCGTTCCGGTGCGGCGCCAGACCTGGCCGGGCCGGCGACCCCGAGCTACTCCAGCCCCTCGACCGCCGACGAGAACACGTACCCCTCGCTGCGCACCGTCTTGATGTAGCGCGGCTCGCGGGCATCGTCGCGCAAGTGGCGCCGCAGGCGGCTGACCATCAGGTCGATCGAGCGCTCGAAGAGTTCCGCGTCGCGTCCCTGCGTCAGGTTCAGCAGCTGGTCGCGGTTCAACACCTTCTGCGGATGGTCGAGGAACACGCGCAGCAAGCGGTACTCGGCGCCGCTCAAGGGAATCATCACGCCGCCGGCGTCGATGAGATGGCGCGCCGTCGTGTCGAGCTGCCAATCGCCGAATGCCAGCTTCGTCGCCTCCTCGGTCGACCGCATGTTGGGGGGCAGCATGCGCGCGCGCCGCAGCACCGCCCGCAGCCGCGCCAGCAGCTCGCGCGCGGCGAAGGGCTTGGCCAGATAGTCGTCCGCGCCCATCTCGAGGCCCAGGATGCGGTCGGCCTCGTCGTTGCGCGCCGTCAGCATCAGGATCGGGATCGCCTTGTGCTTGCCGGAACGCAGGTCGCGGCACAGCGCGATGCCGTCCTCGCCGGGCAGCATCAGGTCGAGGATGATGAGGTCGAAGGTGCCATGCTCCTCGAGCGCGGCGCGCATGTGGCGTCCGGTGGGAACCGCGATCACGCGCATGCCGTTCTTCACCAGGTAAGTGGTGAGCAGCTCGCGGATCTCGCGGTCGTCGTCGACGATGAGGATGTGGTCGGAGGTCTTTGCGTTCATGGCCGTGCGCACCCATGCGCTGGGGAAGACAGCACTGTAGGCACTTTCGAGCGCCCTGGCGTCCCTGGGTGCACCTCGCCGTGCCTCACTTCGCCAGCGCGATGAGCGGCTTGCCCTTCTCGACGATGTAGGTTGCCAGCTCCGCCGCATTGCCGCTGCCGACGTTCTTCACCTCGTGGTTCGTCCCGGGCGGGATGAACAGGACCTCGCCGGCCTTGAGCGTCACCGGCGGCCTGCCGTCGAGCCGGTACTCGAGCACGCCTTCGATGACGTAGACGAGCTCTTCGCCGGGATGGTTGTGCCTGGGTGCGACCACGCCGGAGGCGATGTCGACGCGCACCTGGATCGCCTCGCGTCCTGCGATGCTCAAGTCGTGCCGCAGAAGGTCGATGCGCCCCACACCGGCCAGCTGTGCATGCGCGGTGTGCAGCGCCCAGCCGCTCGCCGCGACAGCCAGTGCCGCCGCGACCATTCGAATCGCTTTCATGCAATCTCCTGAAGCACGACGTGCAGGTTAGGGAACTGCGCACGCAATGCCATGTGCCCAAGGCAGGAGCTGCGAATCTGTCTTCGGAAGGACGCGGCGACGCGTTCGAGATTCTGAAAAGGTGGTTTGCGAAGACTGGCCTTTTCCCAGCGCGGCCTCGTCCCTACAGTTCCTCTCATCAATGAGCGAGCTTCATCGAAAGGGCCGGTCATTGACCCACTTCACCACAGGAACCGTCATGAGCACCAAGCACCTTTTCGCAGCCCTCGTCGCCGGACTCGGCGTCACCGCAACCCTGGCCCAGGAGGCCACGCCCGACGTCTGGGCGAAGTTCAAGGACGTCACCCTGCCCCAGCCGAGGAGCCGGGCCGAGGTCCTCGCCGAGCTCGAGATCTATCGCCGCTCGGGACTCGCCGAGCTCGAGCATGGCGAGGCCACCGACACGTTCAGCCGGCAGTACCGCCTCGCTTCCGCGCGCTACGCCGCCATGCGCTCGTCGCAGGAGTTCGCGTCCCTCGTGCAGAACATCGCGAAGCGTCGCGGCGAAGTGGTCGACGTCGCCGCGGCGCCGTCGACGACTTCGCCCTGATCGACGCTCGCGCTGGTCGTCGCAAGGCCGGTCAGCGCGGTTCGAGCGTGCGGGCGAAGAGGTCCACCGCCCAGTCGATGAACACGCGCACCTTGGCACTGACGTGCCGGTTGGGCGGGTACACGACATACAAGGGGAAGCCGCCCCGGGACCATTCGGGCAGAACGAGTTGCAGCGTGCCGGCCTTCAGATATGGCTCGGCCATGAACATGGCGGTGCGCACGATTCCCAGGCCCGCAAGCCCCGCAGCCAGCATCGCGCTGGAGTCGTTCACACCAATGGTGGACTTGGCGTTCACTTCGTACTGCTCGTCGCCACGCCGCAGCACGAAGCCTTCACCGCCCCAGGAAAAGAAGTTGATGACGCGGTGGGGGTCGTTGTCCAGGTCCGATGGATGCAGCGGCACGCCGCAGCGCTTCAGGTACGCCGGCGAAGCACACACGACACGCTGCATCTCGGCAATGCGACGCGCCACGAGAGACGGGTCCGTGACCGCGCCGGCGCGCAGCACGCAATCCACGTTCTCGCCGATGAGATCCACCGGCTTGTCGCTGATGCCGATATCGATCTGGATGTCGGGGTAGCGCGCGCAGAAGTCCTCCATCGCCGGGATGAGGATGAGGTTCGCGATGGGCGCCGCGACGTCGATGCGCAGCTTGCCTCTCGGGCTCATCTTGGCGTGCGACAGGCTCGACTCGATCTCCTCGATCTCGTCGAGCACGCGCACCGTGCGGTCGTAGTAGGCCGCGCCGTCTGCCGTGACGGTCACTCGCCGCGTGGTGCGGTTGAGGAGCAGCGTCTTCAGCTCCTGCTCGAGCGACTGGACCGAGCGCGTCACTTGCGCCTTCGGCACGCCGAGCGAGTCGGCCGCCTTGGTGAAGGTACCCGCTTCGACGACCCGCACGAAGGCCCTCATCGCGCCGAGCTTGTCCATGGTGCGTCCTCGATTGTGCTGAGAGTTGAAACGCTGCGACTGACGCAGCCCGATTTATCCGGGAGACCGTTGCTCCTATCTTTCTAGCACCGTCAACCGATGCGCCGTGCCATGAACAACTCGAGTCCCTCCAGAGTCATAGATGCTTCACCCTCCGGCGTCGAATTGCGCATCCCCGACGGCGCGGGCATCGTTCATCTCGCCCGGTGGTACCCGCATCCCGCAACGGATGCGCCCCTGGTCCTGCACCTGCACGCCGGTGGGTTCGTCAGCGCACCCGCGGCAGGCCGAATGACAGCCATCGAGCGACTGCTCGTCCAAGCTGGAGCCAGCGTCGTGTCGCTGCAGTACCCGCTCGCGCCCGCCCATCCGTTTCCGCATGCTCTCTGTGCTGCGTACACGTCGATGCTGCACCTGTATCGCGAGCCCACTTACGCCAGGAAGAAGACTTACGTCGCCGGTGCCGAGGCAGGCGGAAACATCGCCGCCGGGCTGGCGATGATGGTGCGGGACAGGAATGAGCTGCCGCTCGCAGGGCAGATCCTGTTCTCTCCAATGCTGAACCCCCTGCTGGCGACCGATTCCCAGCGCCGGGCGAAGGCAGGCACCGCCGGCTGCCGGTTCGTTGAAGCCTGGCGCCGCTACGCCCCACGTCCTTCCGACGCTTCCCACCCATACGCCGCTCCCGCTGACGCGGTGCGTCTCGATGGACTGGCGCAGGCCCTGCTCTTCACCTCGGACGACGACCCGCTCCGCGACGAGACACGGGCATATTCGCAGCGCCTCATCGCCCACGGCACGCACACGCAGCTGCTGTCGCTTCCGTCACCGACGAACTTTCCCGCGGCCTACATGCACGAGGCCCCCGCACAAGCGCCTTGGACGGCCGTCGCACTCGACTCGCTGCGCCGGTTGTTCGCCGGCACGGCCCACTCCTAGCCACTCATCGAGGACCTTCATCGTGAACATCACGCCCACCCGCGCGCCCTCCAGGCGCCGGGCGATCACCATCGGCGCAGCGGTCGCCGCCCTTGCTGCCGGTTCCGCTGCGACCCTCTTCGCCTTGCATGGCGGCCAGGCGACCGCCGCGCAGACTCCGGCAGCGCCGCAAGCCATTGCCGTGTCGGTGGCCTCCGTGGTTCAAGCGCCCGCGGCCGCCTGGGAAGAGTTCTCCGGCCGCCTCGAAGCTGTCGAGCACGTCGACATCCGCGCGCGGGTGTCCGGGGCCGTCCAGGCGGTGCACTTCCGCGAAGGAGCGCTGGTCCACGCGGGGGACTTGCTCGTGACCATCGACCCCGCGCCCTATGCCGCCGAAGTCGAGCGCGCGCAGGCGCAGGTGGCCGCCGCCGAGGCCCGCCTGACGCACCAGCGCGTCGAGCAGGAGCGTGCGCAGCGGCTCTGGCAGGAGCAGGCGATCTCGCAGCGCGAGCGGGACGAGCGCGATCACGGCCTGCGCGAAGCCGAGGCCAACCTCAGCGCCGCGCGCGCATCGCTGACCTCCGCCAAGCTGAACCTGGGCTACACGCAAGTGCGTGCGCCCATTGGTGGACGCGCCGGCAAGTTCGACGTGACCGTCGGCAACCTCATCGCCGCAGGTCCCGCGTCGCCCGTGCTGACCACGCTGGTCTCGGTGAACCCGATCTACGCCAGCTTCGACGTCGACGAGCAGGTGGTGCTGCGCGCGCTGCAGGACGTGCCCGGCGTCAATGGCGATCGCAGCCGGATCGACCTGATTCCCGTGCGCATGGGCACGGCGGCCAGCGACGGCACTCCGTACCCCGGCAAGCTGCAGCTCATCGACAACCAGGTGGACGCGCGCAGCGGCACCATCCGCGTTCGCGCGCGCTTCGACAACGTCCAGGGCGCGCTCATTCCGGGCCAGTTCGCCAAGCTGCGCCTGGGGCGCGCGAAGACCACGCAGGAACTGCTCATCACCGAGCGTGCCGTCGGCACCGATCAGAACAAGAAGTTCGTGCTGGTGGTCGGCAACGACAACAAGGCGGCCTATCGAGAAGTCACGCTCGGCGCCACTGTCGACGGCCTGCGCATCGTGACCTCCGGCCTGAAGCCCGAGGAGCGCATCGTGGTCAGCGGCTTGCAACGCGTGCGGCCGGGAGCGCTGGTGGCGCCGCAGCCCGTGACGATGGGCGGGACCGCCGAAGCGTCGGCGCATCCCGACAGCGGCAAGCGGTCCTGAGGCTCGCCGGGCCGGAGTGCGTCATGAACCTGTCCAAGTTCTTCGTCGACAGGCCCGTCTTCGCGGGCGTGCTGTCCCTGCTGATCTTCATTGCCGGCGCGATCTCGGTGCGCGGCCTGCCGGTGTCGGAGTACCCCGAGGTCGTCCCGCCTTCCGTCATCGTGCGCGCGCAGTATCCGGGCGCCAATCCGAAGGTGGTCGCCGAGACCGTGGCCACGCCGCTCGAGGAGCAGATCACCGGCGTGGAAGACCTGCTCTACATGAGCAGCCAGGCCACGGCCGACGGGGCGCTGACCCTGACGGCGACCTTCAAGCTCGGCACCGATCCCGACAAGGCGCAGCAGCTCGTGCAGAACCGGGTGTCG
Source organism: Piscinibacter sp. XHJ-5 (assembly GCF_029855045.1). Classification (GTDB taxonomy): domain Bacteria; phylum Pseudomonadota; class Gammaproteobacteria; order Burkholderiales; family Burkholderiaceae_C; genus Albitalea. The sequence goes on along the minus strand of NZ_CP123228.1, from coordinate 2,697,179 downwards.
CAGGCCGAGCCGCGGCTGCCCGAGGAGGTGCGCCGGCTGGGCATCACGACGATCAAGAGCTCGCCCGACCTGACCATGGTGGTCCACCTGGTGTCGCCCCACGGCCGCTACGACCTCGCCTACCTGCGCAACTACGCAGTGATCAATGTCAAGGACCGCTTGTCCCGGGTGCCGGGCGTGGGCCAGATCCGCGTCTACGGCGCCGGCGAGTACGCAATGCGCGCGTGGCTCGACCCGCAGAAGATCGCCCAGCGCGGCCTGTCGGCCAGCGACGTCGTGCGGGCGATGCGCGAGCAGAACGTGCAGGCGGCCGCCGGCATCATCGGCGCGTCGCCGAGCAAGGGCATCGACGTGCAGCTGTCGGTCAACGCGCAGGGCCGCCTGCAGACCGTGGAGGAGTTCGGCGACATCATCGTGAAGACCGGCGCTGACGGAGCGGTGACGCGCCTGCGTGACGTCGCACGCCTCGAGCTCGGCGCGGCGGAGTACTCCCTGCGATCGCTGCTCGACAACAAGGAGGCGGTGGCGCTGGCGATCACCGCCCAGCCCGGCTCCAATGCCATCTCGATCGCCGACGGCGTGCGCGCCCAGATGGCGGAGCTGAAGAAGACGATGCCGGAGGACGTCGACTACACCGTCGTCTACGACACGACGCAGTTCGTGCGCGCATCGATCGAGTCCGTGGTGCACACGCTGCTCGAGGCGGTGATCCTGGTCGTCATCGTCGTCGTGCTGTTCCTCCAGACCTGGCGCGCCTCCATCATCCCGCTGCTCGCCGTGCCGGTGTCGGTGGTCGGAACCTTCGCGGTCATGCATGCGATGGGCTTCTCCATCAACGGGCTGAGCCTCTTCGGGCTGGTGCTGGCGATCGGCATCGTCGTGGACGACGCCATCGTCGTGGTCGAAAACGTCGAGCGCAACATCGAGGCCGGGCTCACGCCGCGCGAGGCGACCTATCAGGCGATGAGAGAAGTGTCGGGGCCCATCATCGCGATCGCGCTGGTGCTCGTCGCCGTGTTCGTTCCACTGGCCTTCATCAGCGGACTGGCCGGGCAGTTCTATCGCCAGTTCGCGCTGACGATCGCGATGTCGACGGTGATATCCGCGATCAACTCGCTGACCCTGTCGCCGGCCCTGTCGGCCCTGCTGCTGCGCGGCCACGACGCTCCGAAGGACGCGCTGACCCGCGGCATGGACCGTGTGCTGGGCGGCTTCTTCCGCGGCTTCAACCGCGTGTTCCGAAGCGGCGCCGAGGCCTACGGCGGCGGAGTGCGGCGTGCCATCTCGCGCAAGGCCGTCATGCTGGCGGTGTACCTGGCGCTGGCCGCCCTCACGGTCGGATTGTTCAAGGTCATCCCGCAAGGGTTCGTGCCGGTGCAGGACAAGCAGTACCTCGTCGGCTTCGCGCAACTGCCCGACGGCGCGAGCCTCGATCGCACCGAGGAAGTGATCCGCCGCATGAGCGGGATCGCGCTGAAGGATCCGGACGTTGCACACGCCATCGCCTTCATCGGGCTGTCGATCAACGGCTTCACCACCAGCAGCAACGCCGGCGTGGTGTTCGTGTCGCTCAAGCCTTTCGAGGACCGGCCGCGCGCGGGCCAGGACGCCGCCTCGATCACGGCGCGCCTGAACAAGCAGTTCGGCGCGATCCAGGAGGCCACCATCGTGCTGTTCCCGCCGCCGCCCGTGCAGGGCCTGGGAACGACCGGCGGCTTCAAGCTGCAGATCGAGGACCGCGGCTCGCTCGGCTACGAGGCGCTGGATGCGGCGACGAAGGAGTTCCTGGCCAAGGCGCGCAAGGCGCCGGAACTCTCGCGGCTGTGGACCAGCCTGCAGGTCAACGTGCCGCAGCTGTACACCGACATCGACCGCACCAGGGCCCGCCAGCTGGGCGTGTCGGTCACCGACGTGTTCGACACGCTGCAGATCTACCTCGGCAGCGCCTATGTCAACGACTTCAACCGCTTCGGTCGGACCTACACCGTTCGCGCGCAGGCCGACTCGGACTTCCGGTCGCACGCCGAGGACATCGGCGCGCTGAAGGTGCGCTCGTCCACCGGCGAGATGGTGCCGCTGTCAGCGCTGATGAAGGTCCAGTCCACCTTCGGGCCTGAGCGGGCGATCCGCTACAACGGCTTCCTGTCGGCCGACATCAATGGCACGGCGGCGCCGGGCTACTCCTCCGGCCAGGCGCAAGACGCCGTCCAGCGCATCGCCGCGGAGACGCTGCCGCCCGGCATCGCCTACGAGTGGACGGACCTGACGTACCAGGAGATCCTGGCCGGCAATTCCGCGGTCTGGGTGTTCCCGCTGGCCGTGCTGCTGGTGTTCCTGGTGCTCGCGGCGCAGTACGAGAGCGTGACGCTGCCGATCGCCATCGTCCTCATCGTCCCGCTGGGCCTGCTGGCCGCGATGACCGGCGTGTGGCTGACCAAGGGCGACAACAACGTCTTCACGCAGATCGGCCTGATGGTGCTGGTGGGACTGTCGGCGAAGAATGCCATCCTCATCGTGGAGTTCGCCCGCGAGCTGGAATTCGCCGGGCGCACGCCGATCCAGGCAGCGATCGAGGCGGCGCGCCTGCGGCTGCGGCCCATCCTCATGACCTCGTTCGCTTTCATCATGGGCGTGATTCCGCTGGTGCTGGCGACCGGGGCCGGCGCCGAGACACGGCGCGCCATGGGCGTGGCGGTGTTCAGCGGAATGATCGGCGTCACGGCCTTCGGCCTGTTCCTGACGCCGGTGTTCTACGTGCTGATGCGCCGCCTGGTGGGCAACCGCGCGCTGAGGCACCACGGGCAGACCACGCCGACGCCCACGGCGGATGTGGAGGCCGCCTGACATGAAGCCCTCTCTCGTCTACATGCGCCTGCTCCCGCTGGCGGCAGCCCTGGCGCTGGCCGCATGCGCGTCCCCGCCGGCGATCGACGCGTCGAAGCTTCCGGCCCCGCCCGCGGCGTTCAAGGAAGGCGACGGACACTGGACTGTCGCCGCTCCGGCCGATGCGCAGGCTCGGGGCGAGTGGTGGAAGGCGTTCGGCGATCCGCTGCTCGATCAGCTGATGTCGCGCGCCATCGAGCGCAACGACCGCATCCATGTCGCAGCCGCACGCCTGGCGCAAGCCCAGGCGCTGGTGCGCAGCGCGGACGCTCAGCGACAGCCCCAGATCGGCGTGTCGGCCGGCGCCACGCGCGGCGCGCAGCCGCCCGCAGGAGCGCCGCAGACGCAGCTGAGCGCCGGCGCCAGCCTGTCCTACGAGGTCGACCTGTTCGGCAAGCTGTCGCGGGCGACGGATGCGGCAGCACTCGACGCCGAGTCGCGCCAGGCCTTGCTCCGCAGCGCGCAGCTGCTGGTCCAGGCGGACGTCGCCCAGACCTACTTCACGCTGCGCGCCCTCGACATCGAGCACCGCATCGTCGGCGACACGGTGGCCGCGTACCGCGACACGCTGAGGCTGATCGAGTCGCGCTTCAGGGCCGGCGACGTGGCGGAACTGGACGTGGCGCGCGTGCGCACCGAGCTGGCGGCCACCGAGTCCGAAGCCTTGGCGTTGCAGGCCCAGCGTGCCCAGCTCGAACACGCGCTGGCGGTTCTGGTCGGCGAGGTGGCATCGAGCTTCTCCGTGGCGCCGGCGGCGTGGGATGCGCCCCTGCCGATCATTCCCGCGGGCGTGCCGAGCACGGTCCTGGCCCGCCGGCCGGACGTGGCGGCATCGCAGCGACAGCTGCTCGCTTCACAGGCGCGGGTCGGCGTGGCGCAAGCAGCCTGGTTCCCCGACCTCCAGCTGACGGCGGCCGGCGGCGTCGCATCGTCGGAGCTGTCGAACCTCTTCAAGGGATCGGCTCGCGCATGGGGCATCGGCGCCCTGCTGTCGCTGCCGCTGTTCGACGGCGGAAGGCGCGAGGCCGGCATCGAGGCGGCCCGGGCCGAGATGGACGGTGCGCTCGCCACCTACCGCGAGCAGGTGCTCGTCGCGTTCAAGGACGTCGAGGACCAGCTGTCGGCCTTGCGGCTGCTGGGCGAGCAGGCCCATGCCGAGTCCACGGCGGTCAGCTCGGCGAGCCGGGCGACGACGCTGTCCAATTCGCGCTACCGCAACGGGCTCATCAGTCAATTCGAGCTGCTCGACGCGCAGCGCAGCGAGCTGCGAAGCCGTCGCCAGGCGGCACGGGTTCGAGCCGCCCAGTACCAGGCCACCGTGGGCCTCATCCGCGCGCTCGGCGGCTCGTGGGACCGCCGGGCCGAGGCATCGTGACGACGCCAGCCCTCTCCGGGCGGCTGGTCTTCCTGATGACACTGAACTGCGCGCTCGCCGTCTCCACTGTCTACTACCACCAGCCGCTCCTGCCGCAGATGGCATCGTCGTTCGGCGTGACGCTCGCTCGCGGGAGTCTCGTTGCAACGCTGACGCAGCTCGGCTATGCCACCGGCCTGCTGTTCTTCGTTCCGCTCGGCGACACCCTCCAGCCGCGCCGGCTGGCATCGATGGCCATCGTCGCCAATGCGATCGCGCTGCTCGCCTGCGCGCTGGCACCGACGTTCTCGTTGCTCGCCGCCTTCAGCTTCGTGGTCGGAATGACTGCCATCACCGCGCAGATCATCATTCCGGCCGTCTCGGGCCGGGCAGCGCCGCAGGCGCGGGGACGTGTCGTCGGAACCCTGCTGGGTGGACTCACGTCGGGGCTGCTGCTTGCACGCACACTGAGCGGGTTCGTCGGAGCCCATCTCGGCTGGCGAGCGATCTTCGTGCTTGCCTCGGCGGTCGACCTCGTGCTTCTCGCCATCGTTCTCAGGCATCTGCCCGAGTCGACAGGCCTGACCTCGATGCGATACCGCGACCTCATGCGCTCGGTGGGTCGCCTGGTGCGCGAAGAGCGCCTGCTGCGCATCGCGGCCATGACAGGATTGCTCATGTTCGCCGCCATCAGCGCGCTGTGGTCCACGATCGCTGCGTTGCTCTCGCGGCCGCCCTACGGGCTCGGGCCCGCCACCATCGGCGCGTTCGGACTCGTGGGGCTGGTGGGCATCCCGTCATCGCCTCGAATCGGCACGATCGTCGATCGGGTCGGCGCCCGCACCATGGTCTTGGTGGGCTCGATCACGATCGCAGCCGCCTTCGGCTTCATTGCCGCGGGTGCGCTGAGCCTGGTCTGGCTGGTCGTCGGCATGGTGTTGATCGACCTCGGCAACCGTGCCGGCTTCGTTGCCAACCAGTCCCGCATCTTCGGGCTGCGGCAGGATGCGCGCAGTCGGCTGAACACCGTGTTCATGGTGGCCAACTTCCTGGGTGGCGCAGCCGGTGCGGCATTGGGCGGCCTTGCAGCACAGCACCACGCCTGGATCGGGCTGGCGCTGGTGGGCTCGGCGCTCGCGCTGGCGGCCATGGCGGTCAACCTGCTCGCCGCGACGCATCGAGCGTAGCCACGGCTTTGCGCCAGTTGCCCGGTCCCACAGTGGCGCACCATCCACGCACGCTCCACCGAGCAATCAGCGCAGCGGCCGAAAGGCATCCCGCAACTCGGCGCTGAACAGTTTCGGCTCTTCCAGGTCACTGACGTGTCCCTCGTGGCGCGCCGCACCTACTTTTCGCTGGACATCAGGCGCCGGGTCTACGTGATGCAACGCGGCGAAGAGCACTACGAAGCCAACGTCAGGTCGACGATCGCCCCTAACGACTCGAGCGCCATGCTGTCGGCCGGCCTGGCGGGCGTGGGCATCGTTTACACAAGGGCGTTCATGGCTGCGCCGCATCTTGCGACGGGAGCGCTTCAGGCCGTATTGACCGAATGGAGCGCGGGGAGCACGCCGCTGTTCGTCGTGTATCCACCCCATCGGCACGTCAGCAGCAGGCTGCGCATCTTCGTCGACTGGGTCGCGGGGCTCGTCGAGGAACAAAGCGATCGGGACGCCCTCTCCCGCTTGCGGGAGAGGGCTGGGGTGAGGGCCGGCGCGCACACCCTCACCCTGACCCTCTCCCGCAAGCGGGAGAGGGAACGTCCTGCTTGCCTGCGCGTTCCTTCGCGAACGGGGCCGGTCACGGGCTTGGAATGCTCTGCGGTGAAGAAGCGAGCGTGGTCTTCTAGTCGCGCGCCGGCCGGCAAGCCGGTGCTGGAGTTGCAGGGGTGCGCCTGCCGCAGGTCAGTGGCCCGATCATCGATGCGACGCCGACCAATCACCTCGACCTGGACACGACCCTGGTGCTGCTGGTGAGCTGGACCACGGCGCCGCGGGGCAGGTTCGCGCGCCAGAGATGGACAACGCTGCGTCGCCGAGCTTGTAGCGAGGTCTGCCCAAGGTTGGAACCTGCCTCCCCCTTCCGGCGCTGTCGAGAATGGTTCTCGCCTTCTAGCATCTCACCATGTGCCGTTCACGACGGCACGTGCCTTGCGGAGATGTTGCGTTGTCACTGCTCGTCGTTCTGCTTGCCCTCGGGCTGCTCATCTTCGTGGCCTACCGTGGCCACAGCGTGATCCTGTTCGCTCCCGTGGCCGCGTTGCTGGCTGTGCTGCTGACGCAGCCGGCGCTGGTGGGGCCGGCTTACGCCAGCGTGTTCATGGACAAGATGGTGCAGTTCATCAAGCTGTACTTCCCTGTTTTCATGCTCGGCGCGCTGTTCGGCAAGCTCATCGAGCTGTCCGGGTTCGCCAAAGCCATCGTCGCTTCCACCATCGAGCTGGTGGGTCGCCAGCGGGCCATGCTGTCGATCGTGCTGGTCTGCGCAGCACTCACCTACGGCGGCGTGTCGCTGTTCGTCGTCGTCTTCGCGGTGTACCCGTTCGCGGCGGAGCTGTTCCGCCATCTCGACATCCCCAAGCGCCTCATCCCCGGCACCATCGCGCTCGGCGCTTTCAGCTTCACCATGGATTCGCTGCCGGGCACGCCGCAGATCCAGAACATCATTCCGACCACGTTCTTCCGCACCACCACCTGGGCTGCGCCGTGGCTCGGGATCATCGGCGCGATGCTGATTCTCGTCGCGGGCCTCGTCTACCTGGAATGGCGACGCGCTGCCGCCGCTCGGGCCGGCGAAGGCTATGGCACCCACACGCTGAACGAGCCGCCGCCGTTCGTGGCCACGAACCTGCCCAACCCATGGCTGGCCATCTCGCCGCTCGTCATGGTGGGCGTGTGCAACAAGCTCTTCACCTCGTGGATCCCCGTGCTGTACGGCAAGACGGTGGCTGTCGCGCTACCCGGTCTGGCCCATCCCGTCACCACGGAAGTAGGCCCGCTGGTGGCGGTGTGGGCGGTCGAGGCTGCCTTGCTGGCGGGTATCGCGACCGTCCTGGTCTTTGCATGGCGCTCGGTGGCCGAACACTTCGTCGAAGGCAGCAAGTCGGCGGTGGCTGGCTCGCTGCTGGCGGCGATGAACACGGCGTCCGAATACGGATTCGGCGGTGTGATAGCGGCGCTTCCGGGCTTTCTTGTCGTGGCAGATGCGCTTCGTGCCGTGCCCAACCCGCTCGTCAACGAAGCGGTCTCCGTGACCGCGCTGGCAGGCATCACCGGCTCGGCCTCCGGCGGCATGAGCATTGCGCTCGCCGCCATGGCTGACCAGTTCATCGCAGGTGCCCAGGCCGCGCACATCCCGATGGAAGTGCTGCACCGCGTGGCCGCGATGGCGAGCGGCGGCATGGACACGCTGCCCCACAACGGGGCCGTCATCACGCTGCTCGCGGTTTCCGGGCTGACGCACCGTCAGTCCTACGGCGACATCTTCGCCGTGACTTGCCTCAAGACGCTCGCTGTTTTCGCCGTCATCGCCTTCTACCTGGCGACCGGCCTGTACTGACCCTGTTCCCCTTTCCCCCTCTCACCCCACTGGAGCATCCATGCGCGTGCAAGACCTGCGCGGCGGGCCCTTTGCCATGCCGCTGACCAGCCCCGCCTTTCCCCACGGGCCGTATCGGTTCATCGACCGCGAGTACCTCGTGATCACCTACGAGACCGACATGGCTGCGCTGCGCGCGGTCGTGCCGCAGCCGCTGGAGGTGAGCGAGCCCATCGTCAAGTTCGAGTTCATGCGCATGCCGGATTCCACCGGCTTCGGCGACTACACCGAGGCCGGCCAGGTCATCCCGGTAACGCTCGACGGCCGTCCGGGCAGTTATGTGCATGCGATGTTCCTGGACAACCACTCGCCCATCGCCGGCGGACGCGAGCTCTGGGGCTTCCCCAAGAAGCTCGGCGCGCCTCACCTGTCGGTGGCCAGCGACACCCTGGTGGGCACGCTCGACTACGGCCCGGTGCGCATCGCGACGGCCACCATGGGTTTCAAGCACCACGCGGTGGCGCCCGAAGCCGTGCTGGGCGCCCTGGCCGAGCCCAACTACCTGCTGAAGGTGATTCCGCATGTCGACGGCTCCCTGCGCGTGTGCGAGCTGGTGCGCTTCCACACGACCGACGTGACGCTGAAGGGCGCCTGGACCGGACCCGCGTCGCTGGAGCTGCATCCCCATGCGCTGGCCCCGGTGGCGGATCTGCCCGTGCGCCGCGTGGTGTCGGCACTGCACTTCGTCACCGACCTCACGCTCGCGCTGGGCACGGTCGTGCATGACTATTCATCGAGCCTGCCCAAGGAGTGAAACGCATGAAACTGAAAGACAAGGTTGCTTTCGTGACCGGTGCCGCCAGCGGCCTGGGCCACGAGATCGCGCTGACCTTCGCGCGCGAAGGCGCGCGGGTCGTGATCGCCGATCTCAACGAGCAGGCCGCGATAGCCGCCGCTCAGCGCCTGGCCGACGCCGGCCACCAAGCCCTCGGGGTGGCGGTCGACGTGGCGAACGAAACCCAGGTCTCCCAGGCCGTGGATCGTGCGGTCGCGCATTTCGGCGGGCTGGACATTCTGGTCAGCAACGCCGGCATCCAGATCGTCAGGCCGGTGGAGGAGTTCTCCTTCGAGGAATGGAAGCGCATGCTGTCCATCCACCTCGACGGTGCCTTCCTGACCACCCGTGCGGCGCTGCGCCACATGTACGCGGCGGGCCGCGGCGGCAGCATCATCTACATGGGCTCCGTGCACTCCAAGGAAGCCTCGCTGCTGAAGGCGCCCTACGTCACGGCCAAGCACGGCCTCACCGGGCTGGCCAAGGTCGTGGCCAAGGAAGGTGCTCCCCACGGCGTGCGAGCCAACGTCATTTGCCCAGGCTTCGTGCGCACCCCGCTGGTGGACAAGCAGATCCCCGAGCAGGCGCGCACGCTCGGCATCAGCGAAGACGATGTCGTGCGCAAGGTCATGCTCAAAGACACGGTGGATGGCGAGTTCACCACCTCCGCCGACGTGGCCGAGGTGGCCTTGATGTTCGCCTCGTTTCCCAGCAATGCGCTGACGGGCCAGTCCATGGTGGTCAGCCATGGCTGGTTCATGCAATAGCCCGCGCGGCGTCGCGCCGAAAGTCCAGCACATGAGCCGCAAGCCCCGTGATCGCCATGAGCAAGTCGTGCTGGTGCTGCCCGGCGGCGGCGCGCTGGGCGCCTACCAGGCCGGGGTCTACGAGGCGCTGTCCGGCGCGGGGCTCGAGCCTGACTGGGTGATCGGCACGTCGATCGGGGCCATCAACGCCGCGCTGATTGCGGGCAATCCCCAAGCCACGCGACTCGGCCGACTGCGCGAGTTCTGGCGACGCGTGGAGCAGAAGCATCGGTCGGCGCCTGGTCGATCGCCGCCAGCGGCCTGCCGGCCTTCTTCACGCCTCGCCTGCGTGCCTGGGCCGGCCCGCATGCAGCGCTGGGCCTCGACGAGGCTTCGTACTATTCGACAGAGCCCCTGCGGAGCACACTGCACGAGCTGGTCGACACTGAGTTGCTGGCCAAGGGCAGCACGCGCATCACCGTGGGCGCGGTCGCGGTACGCAGCGGGCAGATGAAGTATTTCGACAGCCGCGACACGCCGCTGGGGATCGATCATGTGATGGCTTCAGGCGCACTGCCACCGGCGTTCCCAGCGGTGCGCATCGACGGCGAGGCCTACTGGGATGGAGGCATCTACTCCAACACGCCGGTCGAACCGGTGATCGAGGACCGGCCCCGGCGCAGCGCGCTGATCTTCGCGGTCGACGTCTGGCAGCGAACGGCGGCCGAGCCGCGTTCGATCTGGGAAGTGATGGCCCGCCAGAAGGACATCCAGTTCGCCAGCCATGCCGACTCGCACATCGCGCGGCAAAGACAACTGCATCACCTGCGCCGTCTGCTGCACGACCTTCTGGATCGCTGGCCGGGGCCAAGAGACCAGATCCCGAGCCGGCTCAAGTTGGCCGCGCACGGCGCCGAGACGACGGTGCACCTCGTGCGCCTGAAGGCGCCGGCGATTCCGGGCGACGACTACCTGAAGGACGTCGACTTCACGCGCACGGGCATTCGCCCGCGTTGGAGTGCTGGACATCGCGACGCGCTGCAGGCCATCGTGCGCGCACCCTGGAGGGATCCAATCGATCCGATGCAGGGCTTGTTCGTGCACGAGTCGAACGGCTAGAAGCTGTGCCGGTGAAATATCGCGGTCATCGAAGAGCAGCCTCGCCAGGCAAAGTGCAAGGACCAGCGCGCCTGTATCTCGCCCCTCTCGCAGGAGGTCACAACGAACGGAGGAAGGCCAGCAAGGCGTCGCGATCCGCTTTCGACAGCGCCTGGAACCGCTGGCGGCTCACCGCCGCTTCTCCACCGTGCCAGAGGATCGCCTCGGTGAGCGTGCGTGCCCGGCTGTCGTGCAGATAACCCACCGGGACACTCTTGCTCGCAGCCACCAATTCGGTATAGCCGATGCCCCACAAGGCGGAGGTTCTCCACATGCTGCCGGTGGCCTGCCCCTCGACGAGGTTGTCAGCCAGATCGGGGCCCATGTCGTGCAGCAGCAGGTCGGTGTAAGGCTTGATCGTCTGGTTGCGCACCTCGGCCATCTCCGAGCCTTCGCCCGTCTTCATCGTGGCGGTATGGCACGCGATGCAGCGCATGTTCTCGAAGATTTTGGCGCCGGCGGCGACCTGCGCCGGATTGACATCCAGGTACGACAAGGGCGCCACGCCCTTCGGGAATCCGCTGGCGACGCTGCGCTGTGCGGGCACCGCCAGCAGGCGGAGGTAGCGCGTGATCAAGGTCAATGCGTCTTCGGAGAGCCCCTTCTCGACCTTGGCCGACGTGCACTTGGCCGGCCCGGCGAGGCAGTCGCGGTTCGGATAAACCGGCGACGTCACCGACATGTCGAGCAGCGCCGCCGCAGCGGACTGGTGGCGCAGGCTCACCTTGGAGGCCTTCCAGCCGTAGCGGCCCAGGCGCACGGCTCCCGTCTCCGGGTCGTACGCGTAGTTGGCCTGGCCCTTCACGCCGTCCGCGTCAGGGGTGGTGCGCACACGCGAGAGGATCTCCGCATCGGACACCGCCTCGAGCAGACCCATGCCGATCATCGGCTGAGCGCTGCGCAGCGAATGCACGGCAGGCGTCGGGCCGTCGAACGAGATCTTCGGCTTGCGCAGTTCCACCGCCGTGCCATCCGCGAGCGTCACGGTCTTGACGTCGAAGCCTGACACACGCACGCTGGTCCCCCAGTCCTGCAGCTTGCCCGTAGCGAGGGATCGCGCGTTCATCTGCACCGCCAGTCCATAGGTCGGATGCGGCAGTTGCTTTCCGTCGGCGTCGAGCGTCGCAGTGCGCACGGCCATCGTGTCCAGCCGTTGGTTGACGGCCGCCGGAGCGACGCCTCGGCCGTTGTTGATGTGGCATCCGAAGCACGAGGACTGGTTGAAGCGCGGGCCTTGCAATCCGATGGCTGCTTCGTTGCGGTCGTTGCCCACTTCGGTGTGATCGCCATTCCACAGGTTGGTGTGCAGCCAGCGACGCCCCTCCACGAAGCGCTGCATGTTCTGCATGCCGATGTTGTTGTGCGGCTGCTGGAAGATGAATTGCGCGTTGTCGGCGTAGTCGTAGGACACCGAGCCTATGCCACCCGACAGGGTTTCGTCCGGCAGCGGGGCGTTCATCAGCCGCGGCTGCACGCCATACCAGGGCCGCAGGCCCGTGCCCACCACGTAGGTCAATTCGTTGGTGTAGTAGCGAACGGCGCCGCTGTCGCCGACGGCGTCCATGGCTGCGCGGGTGGAGAAGAACGAGCCCGTGAACTCGAGGGCATCACCCGGCTTGAGCGGGCGTGCGGGAACGCTGACGCCGTTGGGGACCAGAACACCGTTGGCGTCGGGGGCGATCGCGGTGTGTCCGGGGTAGGTGTCGAAGACCACGCTGCAGCCGTCGTTGGCCCCGATGATTCCGTTGTAGCCGCTGGTGGGTCGGCTCAGCGCACCTTCCGGTGGTTTCGGCACCACGGGGCACGCGGCGACATCGTTGAATCCCGCCGTGTACGTCGAGTCGTCCAGCAGATCCCCCGGGCTCATCCAGCCGAAGCCGGTGACGCCGGTCGTGTCGAAGCGGCGAACGAATGAATGCCCGCCCCCCTTCTGGGCCTGCTGGAAGTACTGGTTGATGATCAGCTTCGGCTTGGTCACGCCGGCCACCTTGCTGTTGTCGATGAACTCGACGCCCCAGGTGCGGTTCTTGAAGTAGTTCGCCACGAAGTTCAGGTGGGCGCCGGGGCCCTTGTCCACCGGCTTGCCCGCGGCGTCGACGGTTTCGTTGAGGCCGTAGCCGATTTCGTTCCATTCCTCGCCGCGCTCGCGCGCGTGGCGGGACCGGCCGACCATGCCGAAGCGGGTCACCAAGGTGCCATCGGCCAGCGAGAACTGAACCATCTCGAGGGGAGCCTGCACGGCAGGCGCTGGCGCCAGCGCGGCGCCACTGGCCGGGAATTTCTCCGCCGAGGTGGACAACACGGGCAAGGAGTTGTCGCTGCCGGGAGACTTGAACTCCACCTCGAACAGCGAATATCCGAACTGCGTGGCACGGGCCACGCCTCGCATGCGGACGTAGCGGACGTTCGCGTTGAGGTTGAAGAACTCCTCGGTACCGCCCTTGGCGCCCGTCACGTAGCGCAGCTGGTACCAGGTGACGCCGTCGTCGGACGCTTCGAGCGCGTACTCCTTTCCGTACGCAGCTTCCCAGACCAGCTTCATGTAGCCGAGCTGCGTCTTGGTGCCGAAGTCGAACTGGATCCACTCTGCACTCGTGTGAGCACTCTCCCAACGCGTGGTGGCGCTGCCATCGATGGCATTTGCGGCGCTGTTGCCCTGGTTCGCAGACGACGAGGCTGTCGCAGCGACCGGCTTGACCGCAACGCCTGGATTGCTCATGTCGATGCCCGACGGCAGTTGCTGCGTGGGCGGTGGTGGGGGAGCAGCCACTGGGGCACCGGGCACCGGAAGCGCAGGCGCAGGCGCGGGCGCGGGCAACTCCAGCACGGGCTCCTCCGATCCGCCTCCCGGCGCAGGGGCCGCGGCGGGCGGAGCGGCAATGCCGTCGGACGCCTTCTCGCTGTTGCCGCCACCGCAGGCGCTCAGGGCAGCAGCGGCGAGCACGAGAGAACTCAAGGTCAGCACGGAGCGTGACCGCGTCTGATCCACAGGGACGATGTGCTTCATGGTGGAGACTCCTCTGATCGTTCTTGGTTGATGTGGCCGACCGACAGCTGCCATGAATCTTCAGCAAAGTTCGTCGGCATGCCGGTGTGTCGTGGTGTGCGCAGGATTGATGCCAAGAGCCACGGGCCGAATTCAGAACGGCAGCCCCATGTAGTGCCTCCCGAGTGCCGTGAGCTCCCCATTCGCAGCGAGCAGGCTCGTGTGGTGCGGATCGCCCCCTTGCGTCCAGCGTCCGGTGAACCATGCGTAGCGGAGAACGTCGGCGCGCGACTCGCAAAGCGCGACCATCTCGGTCATCTGCGCCATCTGCTTGTCCACCGTGTCGATCTGCGCGTTGCCGTCGCCGTTGTGCCAGTTGGCGAATTCGGTGACCCAGAACGGCTTGCCGTATTTCGTCAGGCGATCGAGCTGCTCCTTCAGGCCGTAGTCGTACCAGTGGAAGGCGAGGCAATCGATCCGCGGATCGCGGTTGCCGTTGACCGCGCGGTAGGCGGCGTAGAAGGCATCGAGCCACACCACCGGATCGGCGAAGCCCGGCATCGTGCCCCAGGTGATCGCAGGGCCGACGAGCTGCACGCCGGTCGTCGCGGCGATCGCCTCATAGCGCGGCCACAGCTGCGCGGCCTGCATCGGCGTCAGGTTGGCCTGGTCGGTCAGGTTCGGCTCGTTCAGCAGCAGCAAATAGTGGACATCCGGATGCGCCTGCAGGAAGGCAAGCGCCTGCGCGTCGTCGAAGTCGCGCCACAGCATGGGGATGAAGTCCATGCCGAAGCGCGCAGCGTGGTCGGACGGTGCGCCCGCGTTCGGCTGCAGACCCCAGCCGTACCACCAGCTGACACCGGGCGCGAGCGCGGCCAGGTCCGGTGCAGTGGCGAGGTCGTAGGCGATGCCGCGTTTCGAACTCTTGCTGTGGCCGCCGCCACCCGAGGGTGGTGGTGATGATGGTGATGGCGGCGATGGGGCCGACGGCGCCCCGCCGCCTCCGCCGCACGCCGTGAGGCTGGCCGCGGCCACAGCGGCGAAAGCCGTGGCAAGCAGGCGCCGCCGATCCTTGTTCTTCTTGTTGTTCACTGTCTGTTCTCCTGAGTTCTTGTTCGATGGCGTGGGCAAGGCCTGGGCAATGAACTTCAGGGAACTTCATGGCCGCGCGGTCTCGCCAGGGGATGGCGCAGCCTCCATGCCAGCGCGGCGCTGCGGGGTGTGTCACGCGTGGAATTCACAAATCGTTACGCGGATGACCCAACAGCGAAGAGAGCGCACCGCGCTGCATGTCGTTGTCCGTCACATCGCGCGAATCGCGCATGCCCTGAAACCGACATCGACCACTTCAGCGAAATTGAGTTTTGCAGGACATGGGCTATGCGCAAGCAGTCCAGGTCAGCAGACTGCGCCCAGGCAAATAGCTGCTTTGAACAAAGACGAGGAGTGCCATGTCTGCCGTGCCCATCGCTGCCTTTCCCGTGAAGCGCCTGAGCCACGCTCAAGCGCTTTGGCTCAAGGGGTCGATCCTCATCACCTTTCTCGCCGCCTCGAGCGCGCCGTCGCCGCTGTACGCGATCTATCGCGAGGCCTGGGGCTTTTCGGCACTGACGCTCACGCTGGTGTTCTCGAGCTACGCCTTCGCGTTGCTGGCCGCACTGCTCGTCTTCGGCGCGCTTTCCGACCATCGGGGCCGGCGCGACGTGCTGCTCGCCGCGCTGGGTCTCGAGCTGGTGGCGGTGCTCGTCTTCCGGGGTGCCGAGTCGGTCCATTGGCTGCTGGCTGCTCGCGTCGTGCAGGGCGTGGCGACGGGGATCGCGTCGAGCGCGCTGAGCGCCGGACTGCTCGACCTGCATCGCGAGCGCGGCGCGGTGGTCAACAGCGTTGCGCCGATGGTCGGCCTGGGTGTCGGCGCACTGGGTGCCAGCCTGCTCGCGCAGTTCGCACCGGCGCCGACGCAGCTGGTGTTCGAGCTTCTGCTCGTCGCCTTCGCGCTGCAGGTGGCGGCGGCGCTGTACTTGCCCGAGACTGTCGAGCGGCGGGCCGGTGCATGGCGTTCGCTCAGGCCCAGCCTGGCGATTCCCCTCAAGGCCCGCACGACCATGTGGCAGGTGCTGCCGGTCAACACCGCGCAGTGGGCGCTCGGCGGCCTGTACTTCTCGCTCGGCCCGACGCTCGCCCGCCTCGTCACGCACAACCATTCGCCGCTGATGGGCGGCGCATTGATCGGCTTGCTGTCCTTCGGCAGCGCGGCGGCCATCCTGATGGTGCGCAACCGCCCTGCTCGCTGGGCACTCGCGGTCGGCGCCGCGGCCCTGGCGATCGGCGTCGGCGTGACGGTGGCGGGTGTGCAATTCGAGTCGGCCGCGGCCTTCTTCGTCGGCAGCCTCATCGCCGGCCTCGGCTTCGGCGCCGGCCTCAACGCCGCGGTGCGCAGCCTGGTTCCGCTGGCCGCTCCTCACGAGCGCGCGGGGCTGATGTCGAGCTACTTCGTGCTGAGTTACCTCGCCTTCAGCGTTCCGGCCATCGTTGCCGGCCTGTTCACGGGCCAGTACGGCTTGCGGACGACGGCGCTCGGCTACGGCCTCGTCGTGATGGCGATGGCGGTGGCCGCGCTGGTGATGATGGCGAAGCGCGACAACGCTTGAATCTCTCGCTTTCGCTGGGGCCGGCCTGACGACCGGCTAGCCGTACCATCGTCGTCCAGCCCCAGCCTGGAGTTCCGTGATGGACCTCATCGCCGCGATGAACACCTTCGTCCGTGTGGTCGAAGCCGGCAACTTCACCAAGGCAGCAGACAGCCTCGATCTGCCGAACGCCACGGTGACGCGGCTGATCCAGGGGCTGGAGCAGCATCTGGAAGTCCGCCTGCTGCAGAGAACGACACGCACGCTCACCGTGACGCCCGAAGGAGCGACGTATTACGAGAGGGTGGTGAGGCTGCTGACGGAGCTGGCCGACATCGAGTCGTCGGCGAAACAGTCGCTGACGACGCCCTCGGGGCGCATACGCGTCGAGGCACCGGCGACCATCGGCACCATGGTGCTGCTGCCTGCGATGGGCGACTTCTACCGGGCCTATCCCGGGGTCGAGGTCGACCTGGGAACGAGCAACCGCAAATCCGACCTGATCGCCGAGGGCGTCGACTGCGCCATACGCGCCGGCAATATCGTCGAGGAGTCCCTGGTCGCTCGGCGCATCGGCGAGTTTCGCTTCACCACCTGCGCCAGCCCGCAATTCCTGGCCACCCACGGCGCACCGGCAACGCCGGACGAACTGAAGACGCGGACCACCATCGGGATGCTGTCCAGCCACACCGGCCGGGCGCACCCGTTCCGGTTTTCGAACGACTCGGGCGAGGTGCAAGTCCCGCCGTCCAACCGACTCTTGCTGAACGACACCAACGCCTACCTGGCGGCAGGCCTGACCGGCCTGGGCATCATCCAGGCGCCCGCATACGCCGTGCACGCCGCGTTGGAATCAGGCCGGCTGGTTGCGGTGCTCGAAGACTGGCAAACCCCGACCATCCCGGTTCACGTCATCTACCCGCCGAACCGCTTCCTCAGCGCCAAGGTCCGGGTGTTCATCGACTGGGTCGTCGACCTCTTCGAAAGACATCCCCACCTCAGGCGGAGCTGACCGGCGACGCCACGGCGTCGCGGGCATCGGCCCGCAGCAGAGCCAGCCGGACACGCTCGATGCCGGCATCCCTGATGCCGAGGCTGTCGAGCTTGCGCAAGGTCGCCTCGAAGTAACCCCGGCACGTGCCGAGGCTGCCCGCGCCCGTTCGGATGAAGTGCGCCACCTCGTCCGCGGCGAATGCTGCGTACCGGCCCTGCCTGCGATTGGCCACGAAGGTCAGCGCCCGGACGACGCGTCCATCGACCGACGCCGCAACCCATCGGGCGTCGTATCCGCCGAAGGCCATTTCGCGCCGCCACAGCAAGTGCAGCTCGTCACGCGCATGGCGAGCCGGGATGCGGAACAGCAGACCGTGGCAGGCACCGCCCCGGTCCAGCGCCATCATCACGCCCGGCTGCTTCGGCGACCCTCTGCCGATGAACAAGCGCAAGCAGAACCGGCGATGCCAGCCCCGCACGCGGGCCTTGTGGACCTGCGTGTGCTCCATCGCCGGGTTCCACATCAACGATCCGTAGCCGAACACATGGACGTCTGCGGCCGGGTCATGATGTCTTAGAGCGTCGCTCAGAGACGCGTCGAGCTCGTCGTCGCTGCGTATCTTCATGCCCGCCGGCGGAGCGGCCCGCAGTGCGTCCAGCCAGGTGCCGGCGCTCAGCCTTTGCCGGGTCAGCGCGTGAAGGTCGTGGGTTCTGTCGTCTGCGGTCATGCGGTGCGCCATCGTGTCGCGGCAGCCGCATCAAACCACTCCCGAACCGCCCGAAAAAGGCGCCTTCACGGAAAGCAGTTTTGCTGTCGCGACCGAGCACGCACCGCACCCGGTGTCATCACCCCAGATAACGGGCGCCAGGCTGCGCGTGCGAAAAGCGCTGCGACAGCTCGCGGCGGCTTGCCTCGTACCGGGTCCAGTCCTCGCCGTCCTGCAGCGGCGGGATGGTCACGACTTCACCCTGGTCGAATCCGGCGAGCGCCGCATCGACCATGGTGTGCGCGTCCATGACCCAGCCTTGCGGCAAGTGCGCGTGCGACATGCCCGCCACGTCCCAGAACTCGGTGGCCGTTGCGCCCGGCAGCACCGTCTGCACCCGGATGCCCTTGTCGGCGAGCTCGTGCTGCAGCGACTGGGTGAGAGCCAGCACATAGGCCTTGCTGGCGCCATACACACCGTTGAGGATCTCGGGCCCGATGGCGACGATCGATGCGATGTTGATGATCGCGCCGCGGCCGCGGGCAACGAAGCCGGGCACCGCCGCATAGGTCAGCCGCGTCAGCGCCGTCACGTTGACGTCGATCATTTCTTCCATCTTGTCGACGTCGGTGGCGAGCAGCGGCGTCACGGCGCCGAAGCCTGCGTTGTTGACGAGCATGGACACGCCCGGCTCGTTGCGCAAAAAGGTCTCCACCTTGGCCAGGTCGGACCGGTCGCTCAGGTCGGCGCGCAGCGTACGCACCGCACGCCCCGTTTCGCTGCGGATGCGCTGCGCTTGCTCAGCGAGCCGCTCCTCGTTGCGCGCCACCAGCACCAGGTCGTGGCCACGCCCGGCCAGCCGGTCGGCGTAGATGGCACCGATCCCGCCCGACGCGCCGGTGATCAGTGCGGTTCCCTTGTCTGCCTTTGCAGTCATGTCCTTGCTCCATGTGAACCGATCAGTCATCGGCCTTGCAATGGTGGGGCGGGACGACTAGTCTTGAATGTCATGCTTCCAGCAAAAAAGGACATCTTCATGAAGACCGTCGCCGTGGTGCTTTTCCCGGGGTTCGAGATCCTCGATCTCGCGATCACCACGGTGTTCGAGCTGGCCAATGGAGAGCTGGGCCGGCCGGCCTATCGGCAGGTGCGCCTGTCGGAAGACGGCGGGCCCGTGGCGAGTTCGTCCGGCGCCACGGTGGACTCGCGGAGATTCCGCATCGATGACATCGACACGGTGCTGGTGATGGGCTCCATCACGGCACCGAGCGCCACGCCGGCGATGCAACGGTTTCTGCAGCGGGCACAACGCTCGAGCAGCCGCATCGCCAGCATCTGCACCGGCGCGTTCCTGCTCGCACAGGCCGGCGTGCTCGACGGCCGGCGCGCGACGACCCATTGGGCCGTCACGCAGGAGTTGCAGAACCGCCATCCGCAGATCAAGGTGCTGCCGGACCACATCTTCGTGAAGGACGGCAACGTCTGGTCGTCAGCCGGCATGACGGCCTGCATCGACCTCGGGCTGGCGCTGGTGGAGGAGGACCACGGCGTCGACCTGGCGCGCGCGATCGCGAAGAAGATGGTGGTCTACCACCGGCGCACGAGCGGGCAGTCGCAGTTCTCGGCGCTGCTCGAGCTGGATCCGAAGTCCGATCGCATCCAGAAGGCGCTGACCCATGTCCGCGCCAACCTCCGGGACCGACTGTCGGTGGAGGACCTGGCCGAGGTGGCGCACCTCAGTGCGCGGCAGTTCAGCCGGATGTTCAAGGCCGCGACCGGACAGGCACCGGCGCACGCGGTGGAAAAACTGCGCGTCGAAGCCGCGCGCAACCTGATCGATGCCGGCGAGTTGCCGCTGGCCGTCGTCGCCAAGGAGACGGGCTTCGGCGATCCGGACCGCATGCGCCGTGCGTTCGTGCGCACGCTGGGCCAGCCGCCTCAGACGATCCGCCGCGTGGCGCGCCAGCAGGCCGCCTAGTGGCCTGTAACGGTCGATTCGGGAGTGAAGGCCGCGCAGGCGGTGCGCAGGGCAAGGCGCAAAGCGCAGCGATGCCCGTAGGCATCGCGAGCATTTGCAACGCCGCCATGCGCGTCGCCTGCGCGGCAGGCACTTCCGAATCGGCCGTTACAGGCCACTAGTCGGCGTTGGGCCACGGCCCCTCACCCCGACCCTCTCCCCCTGCGGGGGCGAGGGAGAGAGACGGGCTCCCTCTGCCGCTTGCGGGAGAGGGTCGGGTTCGACCGCAGGGAGTGGCCGTTGCGCGAAAGAGCGCGGGGCCTGCAAAACACGATCAGTTCTTCGATTCCGGCAGGCCGAGACACCCTCATGCGAAGCAGGCATTCTCGGCGGGGCGCGCGGCGAATGCGTCCTTCGCTTCCCCGACCCCGAGCAGCCGCGGCATGGCCACACCGTTCTTCGCTGCGACGATCTCGGCCAGGATGGACAACGCGATCTCCGGCGGCGTGCGGCTGCCGATGTACAAGCCGGCCGGACCGCGCAAGCGTGCGAGCTGCTCGTCCGTCATGCCGAAATGGGTCTTCAGGCGCTCGCGCCGGCTGGCGTTGTTCGCCCGCGAGCCCAGCGCCCCCACGTAGAACGCCGGTGTTTCCAGTGCGTCCATCAGCGCGAGGTCGTCCAGCTTGGGATCGTGCGTCAGGGCGATCACCGCAGAGCGTTCGTCCAGCGCCATCGCCTGCACGGCGTCGTCCGGCATGCAGCGCACCAGTTGCACCCCTTCGGGGTCGAAGGTCTCGGCGTACTCGTCGCGCGGATCGCAAACCGTCACGTCGAAGCCCAGGCCGACGGCGATCTGACAGAGGTAGCGCGACAGCTGTCCCGCGCCGATGACGAGAAGGCGAAAGCGCGCCCCCAGCACGCTGCGCAGCGTCTGCTCGTCGCAGTGCAGCTCGTCGACGCACGATGCATCGCCTAGGTCCACGGCGCCGCTGTCCAGATGGAGGGTTCGCAGCGTGAGAACGCGACGCTCGAGGCGTTGCACCAACTCTTCGATGCGGCTGTGGGACCCGAGCGGCTCCAGCGCGAGTTGCAGCGTGCCGCCGCACGGAAGGCCGAAGCGATGCGCCTCCTCTGCACGCACGCCGTAAGTGACGAGGCACGGCTTGCCGCCGGGCGCGACAGCCTTGATGCCGGCGTCGCGCACCTTGGCGATCAGGTCGTCCTCGATGCAGCCGCCGGACACCGAACCGGCCACCAGCCCATCGTCGCGGATCGCCATCATGGCGCCCGCCGGGCGGGGCGAAGACCCCCACGTGCGCACCACCGTGAGCAGCGCGGCCTCTCGACCGAGCGCCAACCATGACGCGCAACGACTCAGCACATCGACATCGACGGCATCCATCCGCTTTCCTACCAATGGGTCAGGATCCAGGCGCCCGCACACACCAGCACGGCGCCCACAAGCCATGCCCAGGCTGGAACACCGCGCGGCGCCTCGGTCTCGGGCTGCGGGGCGTCGGCCGGCGGCTGAAGCCGGGCCTCGAATGCGGTGAAGAAATCCTCGGTGATCTTGGCGGCGACCGCATCGACCAGACGAGAGCCCACTTGCGCCAACTTTCCGCCGACCTGGGCCTGCGCCTTGTAGCGCAGGCGCGTCCCCTTCTCCTCTTGCGACAGCATCACCTCCGCCACGCCGCTTCCGAAGCCGGCCACGCCACCCCGCCCGTCGAACGCAATCGAGTAGCTGTGCGGCGGCTTGACGTCGCTCATCTTCAGCGTTCCCTTGAAGCGGGCGCTGACGGGACCGACCTTGACGGCCATCACTGCAGAGAGCAGATCAGCGCCGGTGCGTTCGAGCGACTCGCATCCTGCGATGCAGGACCGGAGCACCTCGGGATCGTTCAGCGCCTGCCACGTCGTGGCGATGGGCGCGCAGATCAATCGTTCGCCAATCAGCTGCATGGTCAGGCACCCACCACCGCCGGCGCAGGCCTGGCGCTGCGTGACGAGTCCTTGAGGACCACGGCCGCGGCCGCGATGACGGCAGGCACGGCAAGCATCGCCAGGATGGTCGAGGTCCCGAGGCCGGCCTGCAGCAGCACACCGCCGACTGCCGCGCCGAGGATGCCCCCGAGCCGCCCGATCCCGAGCATCCACGCCACGCCGGAAGCCCGCGCCTGCGTCGGGTAGTACAGCGCGGCGAGCGCCGGCATGGAGACGATCCCGGCGCCGGTGAAGAGGCCCGACGCGAAGGTGAGCGTTGACAGCGCGACGGGATGCCCGAGAGCCTGTGCGAGCGCGAGCATCAGCAGCCCCGCGATGAAGAAGGCGCCGGCGATGATGCGATGCGGATTGCGCCTATCCATCAGCCAGCCGCACGCAATGGCGCCCAGCGTGCCGCCGAGCGGAAACAGCGCCGCGACCATGGAGGCGTTGCGCAGCGAGACGCCCGAATCCTTGATCAAGGTCGGCATCCAGCTGGTGATCAGGTACAGCACGAGCACGCCCATGAAGTACGCCAGCCACAGCATCGGCGTGCCGACGCGAAACTCGCCGGAGAGGATCTGCACGACGGGCGAGCGGCCTGCCTGCTGCCGCTGGCCCTCTTCGACCGAGAAGCGGGTCGCGGCAATCTCATCGACGCCGGTGAGGCGGCGCAGCGCGGCCTTGACCTGCTCGGTCGGACGCCCGCGCGCGATCATGAAGCGGATGGACTCGGGCAGCGCGAAGGCCGAGACCACCACCAGCAGCAACGGCACCACGCCGCCGACGAGGAACACGCCGCGCCATCCGAACGCCGGCATGATCGCGGCTGCCGCAAAGCCGCCCGCCGCGGCGCCCAGCGTGAAGCCGCAGAACATGCCGTTGAGCAGCAGCGCGCGCCGCCGCGCCGGAACGCACTCCGCCAGCAGCGTCGTGGCGTTGGGCGTCGCCGCCCCCAGCCCGAGCCCGGTGATGAAGCGCAGGACGGTCAGCGTGCCGAGCGAGGAAGCGTAGACGGTGGCCAGGCTGAAGATGCCGAACAGCGCCACCGACACCAGCAGCACGGGCTTGCGGCCGAACCGGTCGGCGATCGGGCCGGACGCCAGCGCACCGATGGCGAGGCCCACCAGCGAAGCGCTCAAGGCCGAACCGAACGCATGCCTGGCCACGCCCCACTCGCCGGTGAGTGCCGGCACGACGAAGCCCATCGCGGCGGTATCGAAGCCGTCCGCCACCATGATCAGGAAGCAGAGCGCGAAGACCAGCGCCTGGTAAGCGCTGAATCGCCGGTGGTCGATGAACTGCTGCACGTCCAGGCTGGCGGACAAGGCGGTAGGCTGAGTCTTCATGCGGCACTCCGTGCGGGGTTGAAGGACGACTGGGCATCTGCGAGCGCCCGGCGCAGCATGGTGCGAGCCAGTTGCAGGCGGTACTCGGCATCCGCGAAACGGTCTTCGATCGGCGCCACGCCGTCGAATGCGAGGTCGAGCAGGCGCTCGATGTGCGACGGCTCGCCGACGTGTTTCGACAGCTCCGCTTCGGCACGCTCGGCGCGAAACGCGTGGTCGGCGAAGCCGGTGATCGCGATGCATCCCCCGCCGCAGCGCCCTTTGTCGTAGTCGAGGACAACGGCCACGCCGACGACGGCATAGCCCGATGCGGGATGGCGAAACTTCCGATAGGCCACGCGCGTGTTCGCGGCGACCGGGATACGCACGGCGACGATCAGCTCGCCCGGTTGCAGCGCCGTCTCGAACAAGCCCTTGAAGAAGTCGCGCGCCGCGATGGAGCGCGAACCCGACGAGCCCGCCACCTCGAAGACGGCGTTCTGCGCCAGCATGGCGGCAGGCCAGTCGGCCGAAGGGTCCGCATGGGCGAGAGAGCCGCCGAGCGTGCCCCGGTTGCGCACCGTCGCGTCGGCGATCTGGCACGCCACGACCGGCATCAACGGCAACGCCGCAGCGACTTCCGGATGGTGTTCCAGCGTGGCATGCGTCGTCGCTGCGCCGACGACGACTTCGTTCCTGCCGACCGTGATGCCGTGCAGCTCGCCCAGCTCATTGACGTCGACGACGAGGTCGGGAGCAGCCAGCCGCAGCTTCATCATCGGCAGCAGTGAGTGGCCGCCGGACATCGGCTTGGCGGCGTCGCGGTGGCGCGCGAGCAGGGCCAGGGCGTCGGACAGGCTGTCGGGCCTGACATAGTCGAAAGCACTTGGAATCATTGCGTTCAGCTCCTGGCTTGCGCTCGCGAACGGCCGGCGCGTATGGCCTGCCACACCTTCGGCGGCGTCAACGGCATGTCGATGTGCGTGATGCCGAAGCCCGACAGGGCGTCGCAGACCGCGCCGACGATCACCGTCGGTGCTGCCACGCATCCGGCTTCGCCGATGCCCTTGGCGCCCAGCGGATTCGTGGGCGACGGCGTGACCTGGAAGCTCGTCCGCATGCGCGGCAGCTGGTCGCTCTTCGGCACCGCGTAATCGAGCAGCGTGCCGGTCAGCAGCTGACCGCTCTCGTCGTAGTCGACCCCCTCGTACAAGGCCTGGCCGATGCCCTGCGCGATGCCGCCGTGCATCTGGCCGTGGCACAGCATCGGGTTGATGAGGACGCCGACGTCGTCGACGGCGACGTAGTCCAGGACCTGCACTTCACCGGTCTCGATATCGACTTCCACCACCGCGGCGTGGGCGCCGTGCGGCGCACTCATCGCCCGCGGCTCGTAGAACACCGTCTCGTCGAGCCCGGCTTCCATGCCGGCCGGCAGCTTGTTGGCGACGTACGCCGTGCGGGCCACCGTCGCGAAAGCGACGCTGCGTTGCGGCTGGTCCTTCACGAAGAACGTCCCGCCGGCGTAGTCCACCGTCTGCGGCTCGGCTTCGAGCATGGCGGCGGCGATCTTCATCGCCTTGTCCAGGACCTTGCGTGCGGCGGTGTGGGCGGCCGACCCGCCCACCGCAACCGACCGCGAGTTGAACGTGCCGTGTCCGGCCGGCACCCTGTCGGTGTCCCCCTGGACCACGTCGATGTGATCCATCGGCAGCTGCAGCGCGTCGCCGACGATCTGCGCGAAGGTCGTGGCGTGACCGTGCCCCTGCGGCATCGAGCCGGAGAACAGCGTCACCTTGCCGTCCGAATGCACGCGCACCTGAGCGCTCTCCCAGCCGCCGCGGTCGAACCCGCGCGCACTGAGCGTCCTCGAGTTGCCCATGCCGACGACTTCCATGTAGCACGTCACCGCGATTCCGACGTAGCGGCCTTGCGTTCGCAGCTCGGCCTGGCGCTTGCGCCATCCGGCATGGTCGATCGCCGTCACGGCGCTTTCGAGGCAGCCTTCGTAGTTGCCGCTGTCCCAGCGCAGCACCGGGTGACCGTACGGCGTGTACGGAAACTGGTGCGAGCGGATGAGGTTGATGCGCCTCAGCTCGACGGGATCCATGCCGAGCTCGTGCGCCACGGCATCCATGGTCCGCTCGATGATGTACGAGGCCTCGGGGCGCCCCGCTCCTCGATACGCATCGACCGGCGTCGTGTTGGTCACGACCAGGCGCACCTCGGCATCCATCGCCGGGATGTCGTAGTTGCCGCAGATGAACGTGACCGTGTTGTTCGTCGGGATGCCCGTGGCCATGTTGGACAGGTAGGCCCCCATGTTGGCCACCGAGCGCAGCTTGATGCCGAGCACGCGGCCGTCGCGGCTCACCGCGGCCTCGACGTTCTCGACATGCGCCCGTCCGTGCGTGGTCGCCATGTGGGCTTCGCTGCGCGTCTCGGTCCAGCCGACCGGCCGGTCGAACTGACGCGCCGCGAACGCCACCAGGATCTCCTCGGCATAGAGGTGCATCTTCGAGCCGAAGCCGCCGCCGATGTCCGGCGCGACGAGGCGAAGGCGGTGCTCGGGCCAGCGCAGCGTCTCCGCGAGCCAGCGCCTGTGCATGTGCGGCACCTGCGTCGGCAGATGGATCGTCAGCCGCTCGTCGAGAGCGTCGTAGCTGGCGCGCACGGCGCGCGGCTCGATGGCGCTCGGTATGAGACGCTGGTTGACCAGCCTCACCGTCACGAGCTTGTGGGCGGCTGCAGCCGCAGCGGCGTAGTCGCCTCCGCTGGCCTTGTAGGTGCCGATGAGGTTGCCCGGGACGTTGGCGTGCAGCTGCGGCGCGCCCGTCTCGAGCGCCGCCTCTTCGTCGACCACCGCCGGCAGCACGTCGTAGTCGACCTCGATCGCCTCCAGCGCGTCCGCCGCCTGCTGGCGCGTGTTCGCGACGACGAGCGCCACGGCCTCGCCGACATAGCGGGTGCGGTCGGAAGCAAGCGGCGGATGGGGCGGCACGATCGAATCGCCGATCACCCAGTTGGGCCGGATGTCGCCGACCTTGCCTGCGATGTCGGCATAGGTCAGGACGCCGATCACGCCCTCCATCGCCAGCGCGGCCGAGGTGTCGATCGACCGGATCAAGGCGTGGCCGTAGGGTGAGCGCAGCACCGCGGCATGCGCGAGGCGCGCCATCGGGACATCGTCGGTGTAGCGGCCACGGCCTGTGAGAAAGCGAGGATCCTCTCGCCGCCGCACCGACTGCCCGATCAGCGCGGCATGCATGGAGTCGAGCTTGCTCATTGAACCTCCCCGGCCAGCGTCGAAGCCACGGGCGCCGCTTCGTCCCGGATGCGCCTGGCCGCCAGCATCACGGCGTCGACGATGTTCTGGTAGCCCGTGCAGCGGCACAGGTTGCCGTGCAGCGCGTCGCGCACCTGTGCCTCCGTCGGGTCGGGCACGCGATCGAGCAACGCTTGCGCGGCGAACACCATCCCCGGCGTGCAGAAGCCGCATTGCAGCGCGTGCAGATCGCTGAAGGCCTGCTGCAACGGCGTGAGCGCGTCCGGGCTGCTCAGGCCCTCGATGGTGGTGATGCGGTGCGCATGCGCGTGCACCGCCAGCACGGTGCATGACTTGACGGTTCTTCCGTCCATGCGCACGGTGCAGGCACCGCACTGCGAGGTGTCGCAGCCGACGTGCGTGCCGGTCATGCCGGCTTGCTCACGCAGGAAATGGACGAGCAGCGTGCGCGGTTCGACCTCCGCGCTCACGCTCGCTTCATTCACAGTGGTGGTGATTCGTTGCAGGCTCATGCCCTGCTCCTTCCGTTCATCGAGACGACCTGCGCCGTGCAGTCGCCGAAGCCGATGGACCTGAAACCCGGGCCCTCGCAAATGCCGCGCAGGCACACGATGTCGCCGTCGTGCAGGAAGGTGCGTGTTTCGCCGGCAGGCAGGCGCAGGGGCTCGCGGCCGCCGACTGTCAGCTCGAGCAGGCAACCGCTGTCCGCGCGGTCCCGTCCCGACACCGTGCCGCTGGACAGCAGGTCGCCGGTTCGCAGGTTGCAGCCGTTGCTTGCATGGTGGGTGAGCATCTGGAACAGCGTCCAGTACTGCTCGCCGAACCGCGGCTGGGCGATGACCACCGGCGCGATGCCCTGCTTGCGCATCGCCTCGGTCTGGAGCAGCGCCTGCAGCGAGATCTCGATGCCGCCGCCGGCGACGTGCTTGGTGGACGTGAGCGCCGCAGACAGCGGCGGTTCGCCTTCGGGCCTGCCGCGGGCTGGTCCGCGAAACGGCGCCAGGGCCTCGAGGGTCACGACCCACGGCGATACCGTGGTCATGAAGCTTTTGGCGAGAAACGGACCCAGGGGCTGGCTCTCCCAGCGCTGGATGTCGCGCGCCGACCAGTCGTTCACGAGCGACAGCCCGAACACGTGCTGGTCCGCATCGTCCAGGGCGATCGTGGTTCCGAGCGCATTGCCCTGGCTGACGTAGCACCCGACCTCGAGCTCGAAGTCGAGCTTGTCGCTGGGCACGTAGCGCGTGTCCCCGTTCGTGCCGGCGGCCTGTCCCTCGGGCCGCACGCAAGGCACGCCGCTTTCCACCACCGACGACGCACGGCCGTGGTAGCCGATCGGCATATGACGGAAGTTGGGCAGCACCGGCGCATCGGGCCGCGAGAGCTCCCCAGTACGCCGCGCGTGATGGATGGAGGTGAAGAAGTCGGTGAAGTCGCCGATGCGCACGGGCAGCCGCATCTGCACTGCCTTCATGGGCACCAGGCACGCACTGGCGCGGGCCTGGTGCAGGCTGCCGGCCTCCAGCAGCGCGAACACGGCATGGCGCAGCAGTCGGCGATGCACTTGGCCTCGCGCCATCAGCGCATTGAGGCTGTCGCTGCGCAGGTCCGCCTCCAGGGAGCGAAGCTCGGGCAGCAGGTCGTGGTCCAGCGCTGCAGCAAGGTCGAGGATCTGGTCGCCGATGGCCACGCCGACGCGGGCACTGGTCTCGCCACCCGCATGGAAGACGCCAAGCGGCAAGTTCTGGATGGGGAAGTCGCAACCCGCTGCGTCCGCGCCGGCAACCCAGCTGCGCGCATCTTCGGCGTGCGTGTAATCGATCGCGATCATTCGGCCTCCGTCTACTCGACCGACAGGTTGCGGTCCTGCACGATGCGCCTCCAGCGCACTACGTCGCCTTGCACGGTGGCGGCGAAGTCGGCCGGCGTGTCCGCATGGGCTTCGGCGCCGAGTTCGCCGAGGGCGGCGGCGACGTCGGGCATCGCGACGATCTTGCGGATCTCTTCGCTCATGCGCGCGACGATCTGCGGCGGCACGCTCTTGCGGGCGACGAAGCCCCACCAGCCTGGCTTGCCCAGGTCCGCATAACCGAGCTCGCCGAAGGTCGGCACGGTCGGATAGGCCTTCCAGCGCTTGACACCGGTGATGGCCAGCGCGCGGACCTTGCCGCTCTCGACCAGGGGCTTGGCGGCAATGCCGTCGACGAAGAGCGCCTGCACATGGCCGCCCATCAGGTCGCTCAGGGCCGGAGCCGATCCCTTGTAGGCGATGTGAAGCATGTCGATGCGGGCGGCCGCGTTCAGGATCTCGCCGTAGAGATGCGAGGTCGTTCCGACGCCGAACGAGCCGAACGCGACCTTCGCCGGCTTCTGCCGCACCTGCTCGACGAACTCTTGCAGCGTCTTGGCGGCCGAATCCGGCGGCACCACGAGCACGACAGAAGAATTCGCGATCGGCGAGACCGGAACGAAGTCGGCCACGATGTCGTACGGCAGACGCTTGTACGTCGCCTGCACGCTGTGCGACGAGTTGTTGAACACGAACGTGTGGCCGTCGGCGGGTTCGCGCAGCGCCGCCTCGTACGCGATGATGGATCTGCCGCCGGGGCGGTTGTCGACGATGACGGTCTGCTTCAGCGACTCCTGCAGCTTGCGGGCCATGAGACGCGCCGCGACGTCGGTGCCGCCGCCGGGCGCATACGGCACGATGACCTTGATCGGAGCGCTTGGCCAGGGCTTGTCGGGCGAAGGCGTCTGGGCCATCGCGGCCGGAAGAAGCAGCCCGAGGCAGATGGCCATGCCGCGGCGCCGCACCTTGCGAAGTGCATCTTTCATGCAGTGCTCCTGGAAGTTGACTAAGCAGCGACCTCTTCCGCGCGCGCTCCCGCAGGGCTGGGTGCCGGCGGCGTCGCGTGCGAGTGCTCGATGAGCATGCCGGCGTCGATGGAATGCTGGATTTCCTGCCGGCTCAGGCCCAGCTCGGCGAACACCTCGGCGTTGTGTTCGCCGCGAAACGCCGGAAGGCCCGGCGCGCTCAACCCGTCTTCGGAGAAGCGCCACGGTCGCCCTTGCAGCCTGTAGGTGCCGCCGCGCCGGTCGGGCACTTCATGCACCGCGCCCCAGTACTCGGCCCATTCGCTGTCGGCCAGCTCCTTCAGGGTGCGGACCTGGCCGATGGCGATCTTGGCTTCGTCGAGCTGGGCGTCCAGCGCCTCCATGTCGCGGAAGGTGAGGATCCACGTCTGGACCACCGCATGCAGCGCGGCGAAGTTCTGCAGGCGCAGCGCGGCTGACTCGAAGCGCGGGTCGCGAGCCAGGTCGGCGCGACGCATCGCGCGCAGGTAGTTCGGGAAAGTCAGACTGCCGACCAGGCTCTGCGCCGCAACGAACTGCTCTCCACCGGGGCCGCGGAAGAACGGGCCGTCGGTGGCGCCGAGGACCGCCGGTTCGGCGCCCGTGTCGATATCGGACAGGTCGACGTGTGCGCGCTCGTTGATCGACATCAGCACGGCGGCCATCGCGACGTCGATGTGCTGTCCGCGGCCGGTCACCTCGCGGCGCTTCAGCGCCGCGAGCACGGCGATGGCCGCCTGCAGCCCGGCGTAGACATCGGCGTGCGACAGCGCATCGGTCTGCGGCCGGCTCAACCCGTCGCCGAAGTGGCGCAGCGTGTTGTGCGTGAAGCCTGCTTCGGCCTGCACGGTCGGGGCATAAGCCATGCGCGAAGCCCACGGCCCTCCCTGCCCGTAGCCGGTGATGGAGACGTAGACCAGGCGCGGGTTGCGCCGCGACAGCGTTTCGTAGTCCAGTCCGAAGAACTTCAGCGTGCCGGCGCGAAAGTTCTCGACGACCACGTCGGCGGTGTCGCACAGCTTGAGCACCAGCTCGCGCGCACCGGCCACGTTGAGGTCGATGCTGACGTTGCGCTTGCCGGCGTTCTGCTGCGCGTAGTAGCCGGACATGCCGTCGTCGAAGGGAAAGGCGAATCGCGACACGTCGGGACGCGGCGGCTCGATCTTGATCACTTCGGCGCCGAGATCGGCGAGCGTGCGCGCGCAGAGCGGGCCTGCGAGCACGCGCGAGAAGTCGACGACCTTCACTCCCTGCAGAGGGCCGGCCATGCTCAGCGCCCCTCGAACTGAGCCAGGCCGGGGCCGTTGGCGCGGAAGGACGCCAGTCCGGCCTTGAGGTCCGCGGAAGCCCAGATGGGCTTCTGCAGCTCGAGCATCGCTTCGTCGGCCGCGTCCACGCCTTCGTTGGCCGCGATCGACGCGAGCTGCTTGGTCGCCGCGTGCGCCAGCGTCGGGCCGTTCGCCAGTTCCCTCGCGATGGACATCGTGGCGTCGTCGAGCTGTTCGTCGGGCACCACCAGGTTGATGAGGCCCCAGCGCTCGAGCGTCGCCGCGTCGTAGCGGCGCGCGAGCATGGACATCTCCTTCGCGCGCGCCATGCCGGCGCGCTGCACCTGGCGCTGGATGCCGCCCATCAGCGGATGCAGGCCCAGCGTCGCCTCGACCGAGCCGATCTTCGCGGAGGCCGCCGCGACGATGTAGTCGCTGGCGAGCGCCAGCTCGAAGCCGCCGCCGAGGCAGACGCCGTGCACGCTCGCGACGATCGGGACCGGCAGCGTCTCGAGGCCTCGCAGCGTCTCGAGCGGGCTCATCACCGCCTTGCCTTGTGAATCGATGCGCGCCGAGAAGAGGTTGAGGTCCGCGCCGGCCGAGAAGTGCCGCAGCGCGCTGCGCAGCACGATCGCGCGGCTGCCCTGCTCCACCGCCTCTCGCATGGCTGCCAGCAGCGGCCGGTTCAGGTTCGGCCCGACCAGGTTGTAGGGCCGGTAGTTCATCGACAGGACGGTCACGTTGCCGTCCTGCGTCTTGAGAATGATGTCGTCGCTCATGGGTGCAAGCCTTTCGTGGGCGCCTGGGGACAGCGGGAGTGATCGAAAACGTGGGACAATGTTAGCACTGCTAACTTAAATCATCAAACGGGAAAGCACCGATGTCGGAAAGTCGCCTCGGCGCCTATCGAGCCCGCGAGGCCTGCGGCATGCGCCCTATGATTTCGGACCAACCCAGTGCCATCGACATGCGCAAGCAGCCTGCCACCCCGACTCCGCGCAAGCGCGCGTCCAAGTCCCACAGCGCCTCGTACCACCATGGAGACCTGCGCAATGCGTTGATCGTCGAGGGTCGCCGCGTGCTCGACGAAGTGGGAACACACGAGCTGAGCCTGCGCCATGTCGCGCGCTCCGTCGGCGTGTCGATCGCCGCACCGTCGCGCCACTTCGACGGCAAGGAAGGTTTGCTGGCCGCGATCGCCGCCGACGGCTTCAGGGAGCTCGCCGACGAGCGCCGCAGCATCGACGAGTCGACGGCCGATCCGCTCATCAAGGTCCATCGGATGATGGAGAGCTACGTGGGCTTCGCCCAGCGGGAGAAGGGCCTGTTCGACCTGATGGTCGGCCCGCGCATCCTTGCCAAGGATGCGTACGAGGAGCTCAACCAGGCGATTTCGTCGTCGTTCAATCTGTTCGCTTCCGCGGTGTGCGACTACGCGCGCACCAAGGGCTGGCCGGTGGAGAACCTCAACCATGTCGTCCATGCTGCGTGGTCGGTGGAGCACGGATTGGCGACCCTGATCCTCGCGGCCCGCGTGCCCCGCTCGGACCGCGTCATCGACGTGCAGGAGATGATCCAGTTCTCGATCTCGCTGCTGCTGAGCGGCGTCGCCGCGGGCCCGGCCCAGCTGGCGCGCATTGCGCGCCAGACGCAGTCGGGCGTCTGACGACATCGCGCAGTCATTGCGGCTGCCATGCAGCCAGGTCGAGCGTGAGGGTCGTCATGAATGCGCCACCAGGCGTTCTCGACGCACGGAAGCCCAGCCGGCGTGCCAGGGTCACCATCGCCTGGTTGTCCGACAGGGTGGTGCCCACCAGCCGGTGGAGTCCCGCACGCTTTGCCGCGTCGAGCAGCCTCAGCAGCAGCTCGCGTCCAAGACCACGGCCCTGGCTGTCATCGCGCAGCACGATCGCGAACTCGGCGTCTTGCGTGTCGGCATCGCGGACGTATCGGGCGACGCCCAGCTGGCACTCCCTGCCATCGACCAGGGCTGTCGCGATGAGGGCGACTTCGCGGGCGTGGTCGATGTTCGTCCAGCGCCTGAGCTCCTCCATCGTCGGCCGGCGAGCTGACATCAGGCGCTGATAGCCCGTCGCCGCCGACAGGCTTTCGACGAACTCCACTTCGAGCCCGAGGTCCTTGGCCTCGATCGGGCGGATGTGCGTGTTCATGCTGCGCAGACGCTGGGCATCGTGTATTCGCGGCCCACCATCGCTCTGGCGAAGAGGTAGTTGGAGCGGCCCTTGTCGGACAGCGTGTCCAGGTCGACCTGACCGCTGGCATCGCAGGGGAACGCCATGCCGCGGCCCTCTTGAAAGAGCGACTGGAAGCGGATTTCGAAGCGGGGGGCCGGAAGAGAAGCGTTGTGGTGCGTCATCGCAGTCTCCAAGAGCGTCGTCCTATGCAATCCAATCTAGGTGGACGGCACAGACCGAACCAGAGGAGTGCCTGCAATTCGTCTTTGCAATCAGTGCAACGATGGAACCTTCCCGCTCCCTCCCCCCGGCGATGCAGGCCGCGTCCGATTTTTGTCGGATCTGGAAAGAGTCTTTCAGCGCCGGAGCCTTCTCCCGTGGCGCCGCAGTTCCTAGATTTCGACGCACCAACTCGACGAGACGCCGATGAACGACCTTCTGTACCTCGACGACCTGAAGGTGGGCGACACCTTCAAGACCGACACGCATGCGCTGGACCTCGACCAGATCACGTCGTTCGCCCAGCAGTTCGACCCGCAGCCGTTCCACCTCGACGAAGCCGCCGCGACGCACTCCATCTTTGGCGGCTTGGCGGCCAGCGGCTGGCACACCGCGGCCGTGACGATGCGCCTGCTGGTGACCAGCGGGCCGCGCCTGGCCGGCGGGATCGTCGGCGCGGGCGGCGAACTCGCCTGGAAAGCGCCGACCCGGCCTGGCGACGTGCTGCATGCGGAGAGCGAGGTGATCGAGGTCACGCCCTCTCGCTCGCGTCCCGACCGCGGCGTCGTGGTGATGCGATCGAACACGCTCAACCAGCGCGGCGTCGTTGTCCAGAGCATGACCGCGACGCTCATGGTCCCCCGCCGGCCGACGTCCCGCTGAAAGACCACGGGAATTGTTTCGTCTTCTGCAAAAACGCTTTGGAAGTGTCGACCTTTAAGGGCCGCCGGTGAGCGCCTACGCTGTGAACAAGCAGGACATCTCACCAGCGTCACGGCAGCGGAGAACCTCATGAACCGGATCTTTCAGCATCTCGAAGCGCATCACGAAGAGTACGGCGTTGCGCTGTTCATTCTTCCGGCGCTGATCGTCTCCTGTGCGGCGGTCGGCATCGTCTACGGGCTGGTGTGCGCATTCCGATGAACCCCGGCCGCAGCCCTCCGGCTGCCGGGCGAGCCAGGCCATGAAGACTCCACGACATGCGTTCCCAGGACAAGTCGTCCTCGTCCTTCACCAACAGGGACCGCGAGGTCGAGCGGAGTCAGGCGTTCTTCAGAAGCGCAGCGTCCACGGGAAGCCGCCGGATCCGCTTGCCGGTGGCGGCATGGATGGCGTTGGTCACCGCCGGAGCCAGCGCCGACGTTCCGGGCTCGCCCATGCCACCGGGCTTCTCGGTGCTCTTGACGATGTGCACGTCGACGGCAGGGGCCTCGTTCATCCGGATGGGACGGTAGTCATGGAAATTGGACTGCTCCACCCGTCCCTTCTTGATGGTGATCTCACCGAAGAGGGCGCCCGAGACACCGAAGATCACGGCGCTCTGGACCTGCGCCTCGACCGTGTCGGGGTTCACCACCACGCCGCAATCCAGGGCCGACACGACCCTGTGAACGCGAACCTGGCCGTCGGGCAGCACCTCGACATCGGCCACGAGCGCCATGTAGGTGCCGAACGCAAACTGAAGCGCTACCCCGCGCCCCATGCCTTTGGGCATGGCCTGGCACCAGTTCGACTTCTGCGCCGCCAGTTGCAACACGGCCTTGGCTCTCGGATTGTTGTCCAGCATTGACAGGCGGTACGCCACCGGATCCTGACCAGCCTGCGCTGCCAGTTCGTCGATGAAGCTCTCGACGACGAAGACGTTGTGGGTGGGGCCGACGCCGCGCCAGAACGCTGTCGGGATGTGCGGCGGCTCATGGTTGACGTACTCGACGAGGACGTTCGCGATCGCGTATGGAGTGTGGACCGCACCGTCGATGGTCTCGGGATCGAAGTCGTTCTGGTACAGCGGTGGCGCCCACCGCTTCAGGATGGACGAGCCCGTGATGCGATGGTTCCACGCCACCGGCCTTCCTTGTGCATCGAGGCCCGCGCTGATCCTGTCGAAGAAGTACGGCCGGAACATGTCGCGACGTATGTCTTCCTCGCGCGACCAGACGACCTTGATCGGCGCGTCGACCTGCCTGGCAATCTGCACGGCGCGTGCGACGCCATCGACTTCGAGTCGCCGGCCGAAGCCGCCGCCCAGCAGGTGGTTGTGAACGATGACCTTCTCCAGCGGAAGGCCGGTCACATCCGCCGCGACCTTCTGCGCGCGAGTGAGCACCTGTGTTCCGGTCCAGATCTCGCACTCGTCCTTGCGAACATGAACCGTGCAGTTCATCGGCTCCATGGTGGCATGGGCAAGAAATGGAACCTCGTAGACCGCTTCGACACGTTGATGTGCGCCCGAATAGCTTCCCTTGAAGTCGCCCTCCGCTCTCGCGACGGCGGCCCGCCCCTTCGAGGCTTGCTCCATCGACTTGACGATGTCGGCGGTGTCGATCCGGGCGTTCGGGCCGTCGTCCCACTCGAGCACCAGGGCAGCCAAACCCTTCTTGGCCGCGCCCATGTGGTCCGCGACCACGGCGACGCAGTCGTCCAGTCTCACGATCTGCCGCACCCCCTTGACCGCGCGCGCGGCACGGTCGTTCACGCTGCGGAGCCGACCACCGTAGGCCGGCGCCTGCATCAGGGTGGCCACTTTCATTCCCGGCACTCGCGTGTCGATGCCATACCGGGCGGTCCCATTGACCTTGCCTGGGGTGTCCAGCCGCTTGGCGGGCGTGCCGATCAGCTTGAATTCGTCGATGCGCTTGAGCGGCACGTCCGTCGGCACGGGCAGCTTCGCAGCATCGGCCACGAGCGTGCCGTACTTCAAGCGCCGAAGGCTGGCGGAGTGGACCACTTCGCCCTTCTCGGCCCTGCACTCCCTCGCGTCCACGCCCCATCGCTGTGCCGCCGCCTGTACCAGCATCATTCGCGCCGCGGCACCGGCGGATCGCATCGGGTCGAAGCTTGCGCGGATCGTCGTGGAGCCCCCCGTCACCTGGAACCCGAAAATCCCGTTTCGATAGAGCTTGTCGTCGGGCGGAGCATGTTCCCAGCGAACCGAACTCAGATCGACTTCGAGTTCCTCGGCGATGAGCATGGCAATCGATGTGTACGTCCCCTGCCCCATCTCGATGTATGCCATGGTCATCGTCACCCGGCCGTCGGGGTCGATGCGCACGAAGGCGTTGGGGGCGAACGCACCGGAACCTTTGCCGCCAGTCGCAGCCGCCGCGCCCGTGACGGACCCGACACCGATGATCAGGCCACCGGCGGCAGAAAGCGCGGCCTTCAGCAGCGTGCGGCGCGAGACGCCCGGCTCTTCACGGTCGGCCAGATGTTCTTGAAGTCGATCGAGGATCATGTCGGCTCCTCATGCATGCTTCGATAGAGCTCTCGCAGCGGTCTTGATGCCTTCGCGAAGCCGGTTGTAGGTACCGCACCGGCAGATGTTGCCGGACATCGCCTCGTCGATGTCCTTGTCGGTGGGCGACGGATTGCGCGAGAGCAGGCTGGCCGCGGACATCAGTTGTCCGGACTGGCAATAGCCGCATTGCGGTATCTCGAGGTCGATCCAGGCCTTTTGCAAAGCCTGCCCTACCCTCGATCTCGACAGGTGCTCGATAGTGGTGATGTCCGCCTTGCCGACCGACTCCACCGGCGTCACGCAAGAGCGCGCCGCCACGCCGTCGACATGGACGGTGCACGCGCCGCAAAGGCCCATGCCGCACCCGAACTTGGTTCCCGTCATGCCGAGGACATCGCGCAGCACCCACAGCACGGGCGTGTCTGCATCGACATCGACACTGCGGCTAGAGCCATTGACCTTGATCCTTTGCGTCATCTTGCAGTCCTCGGTCAGCGCGGCGGCGCAACTCATGACGCAGCGACGATAGGAAAGCGGCGGCGGGCTGGCATCCGGCGGAGTCGGCACGCAGAGGTCGGTCCAAGGTCGTACGCGAACGTCCCACCGCGGTGACATCGATGTGTCGGCCTTACTTCACCTTGTCCTGAAATGCCGGAAGTCCGATATTCAAGCCAACGCTGAGACCTCCATCTCGGTGGTCTCGCACCGCACCCTTTTCTCTCCAAGGACCTTCGCATGACTCGCCTCGTCAAGAACGCCATTGCCGCCACAGCCATCGCCCTGACTCTCTCAGCCGGCGCGGCACCCGCCTCGCCCGATTCGGCGGCGCCCACCACGGTCGTCCTGGTCCATGGCGCCTTCGCCGACGGTTCCGCCTGGAACCGTGTCGTGCCTCGCCTGCAAGCCGAGGGCCTCAAGGTCGTCTCGGTTCAGAACCCGCTGACCTCGCTGGCCGACGACGTGGCCGCGACACGCCGCGTGCTGGACGCGCAGACGGGGCCGGTGGTCCTCGTCGGCCACTCGTGGGGTGGCGTCGTCATCTCCGAAGCGGGACAGCACGAGCGGGTCAAGTCGCTGGTCTACGTGTCCGCCTTCGCGCCTTCCGAAGGCCAATCGGTCGCCGAGATGTCGAAGGACTATCCGACGCCGGAGGGCTTCAAGCACATCGTGACGGACAAGGAAGGCTTTCTGACGCTGACACCGGAAGGCATCGCGAAGCACTTCGCACAGGACCTCCCGGCGTCGGAGACGAACCTGATGGCGGTCACGCAAGGACCGGTGCGCGGCGCCAACTTCGACGCCCGAACCACCATCGCGGCGTGGAAGACCCGCCCGTCGTGGTACATCCTCAGCCAGCAGGACCACATGATCCCGCCGGCCCAGCAGGCAGCGATGGCCAAGGCCATCGGTGCGAAGGTCGTCAGCCTGCCCACCAGCCACGTGCCTCAGCAGTCGCGGCCGAAGGAAGTCGCCGACGCCATCATCGCGGCCGCGGCGCGCTGAGGAGGCACGGAGCACCCATGCCCACGATCCACCTCCACCAGACGACCACGTCAACTCCCGAGCAATACGTTGCCGGGCTCACCGACTTCGGGCCCGGCCGCTCGACGCTCTTCAAAAACAGCGCCGACGAGGTCCTCACGGTGCATCACCAGGACTCTTTGCACGCCGACGTCACGGAAGGCTCGGGCGGCATCTG
Source organism: Piscinibacter sp. XHJ-5 (assembly GCF_029855045.1). Classification (GTDB taxonomy): domain Bacteria; phylum Pseudomonadota; class Gammaproteobacteria; order Burkholderiales; family Burkholderiaceae_C; genus Albitalea. The sequence goes on along the minus strand of NZ_CP123228.1, from coordinate 2,659,327 downwards.
GGAACGACTGCACTATGACTGGTCCGATTCCAGCCGCGTCGTCCTCACGACGGTCGACTCCAACGTGTGGGGAGGCGCCTCAGGCCACACCTACACCTTCACGCGGCACCCCAACGGCATCACCAGCATCGACGCGATCATCGTGCGCGAGGGCAAGAACCTCAAGGGACGCCTGCTCGGCTTGGTCCTCGGAACCATTGGCAGGCGCGTTCTGGAGCGGGCGTTTGACCACTCCGTGAAGGCGATCGAAGCCCGCAACAGCACGGCGGGTCAGCGCCACGCTCTCCAGTCGCGCTGAGCCTGGCGCGGACTCGAGGTCAGCGACCCAGGCCCGCTTGCGCTGGACCGACCGCTTGCGATCCGGCTTCGGGCAGGCCGAGGATGCCGAGTTGCGTCGACATCGTGACCAGGTCGGGCAAGGACGCGGCCTTCATCTTCTGCATCACCCGGCCCCGATGCGCCTTGACCGTGATCTCGCTGATGCCCAGCTCGCCGCCGACCTGCTTGTTCAGCAGGCCGGCCACCACGAGGGCCATGACTTCCCGCTCGCGCCGGCTCAACGACGCGTACCGATCGCGCAGCGCGGTCATCTGCGACTCGTGGTCGAGCGCGAGCCGGCTGCGCTCGAGAGCGCTCGCGACAGCATCGACGACCACGTCATCCCGCAACGGTTTGGTCAGGAACTCCACGGCGCCCGCCTTCATCGCCTGAACCGTCATCGGCACGTCGCCATGGCCGGTGATGAAGATGATCGGCATGTCGGGGCGCTCGACCGCGACGCGCTTCTGCAACTCCAGGCCATTGAGGCCCGGCATGGCAACGTCGAGGAGAAGGCAGCTCGGCGCCTGGACACGGGGACGGCCGAGGAACTCCTGCGCGGACGGGAACGTCTCCGGATGCCAGCCGGCGGAGACGATCAGCAGTTCCAATGACTCCCGCACGGATACGTCGTCGTCGACCACGAACACGATCGGCATCGTGCCCGTCGCAGACGTCACCCCGGACTCGGATGGGTATCGTGACGCCATGTCCCCCTCGCTGGAGCGCAAGCACGCGCCGTTGCGTGCTGACAGCAATGTATATGGTTCGTGACCGACTTCGGTAGTGCTCATCGTTGTCATGGTTACTGGGGCCGCAGCGCGGCGTCGACCGATACCTTCGTCCAGTTGACTCGGTCACGCGCTTCCGGTTTGATCCGCGGTCGAGCAGTGGGTCGTCCGCGCCATCTCGGCACGCCGCGCGCAGCATGGCGCTTTGGTTGAACGAGCGTCTATGGAGCCCACCATGTGCATCAACTGGCCCTCGGATCGGCTGCGCCTCCTGGCTCGTGCGGTGCTCGATGGCGCACTGGTCACGGCTGTCGCCGGCACAGGGCCCGCCCACGCCTTCTCCGTCGACACGGGCAATCCCGACTTGACGCTTCGATGGGACAACAGCGTGCGCTACAACCTCGGGGTCCGGGCGCAGTCGCAGGATGCGAACATCCTGAACAACAGCACCTACGACAATTCCGACAGCAAGTTCGAGCGCAAAGACATCGTCACGAACCGGCTCGATGTCCTGACCGAATCGGACCTGGTCTACAAGAAGCGGTCGGGACTGCGCGCCAGCGCGGCGCTTTGGTACGACCACGCGTACCGCAGCGATGCCGAAAAGACCGCCAACCCGAATTTCGTGATCCCGGGACTGGGGGACATCAGCGCGGCGTACCCCGACAACACCTACACCCGATTCACGAAGCGGTGGAACAGGGGCCCGTCCGGCGAACTCCTCGACGCCTTCGCCTTCACAGGGTTCGACCTCGGCACCGTGCCGGTCAACCTCAAGCTCGGGAAGCACACCATCTACTGGGGCGAGTCGCTGTTCTCGTTCGTTCACGGGGTGTCGTACGCGCAGGGTCCGGTCGACATCCGCAAGGCGCTGGCCAATCCGGGCGTGGAGGCGAAGGAAGTGTTCAAGCCGCTCAGCCAGCTCTCCGCAACGGCCCAGCTGCGCGACGAGCTCATCGTGGCCGGGCAGTACTACTTCGACTGGAAGCCCAGTGCGTTCCCCGACGGCGGCACCTACTTCGGCGTGCTCGATGCCCTGACCCAAGGAGGCGGCACCTTCGTGATCAATCCGGCGCAGGCGTCGGCCATTTCCAGCGCCCTCGGCGGGACACCGGTCGCCGCAGTGCCATTCATTCCAACGTACAAGCAACCGCGCAAGACCGGCGACTGGGGCTTGATGGCGCGCTGGAGCCCGGCGTGGCTGTCCGGCACGGCGGGGGTGTACCTTCGCAAGTACACCGACAAGCTGCCGCAGATCGTGCTGGGCGGGCTGCAGGCGGCGCCGCTCGCGTTCGGTGTGCCGATACCCACGTCCCTGGGCTTGAGCTACCAGGACAAGCGGGTCACCCTCGTCGGTGCGAGCGTTTCCAGGGTGATCGCAGGCGTGAGTGTCAGCGCCGAAATCGCGCGCCGCATCGATACGCCGTTGTTGATGGGTCCGGCGACATTCCTCGGTGCGGAGCCGACCGGGAACACGACGCATGCACTGATCAACGCGATTGCCTACGTCGGCAAGACCGCGGCGTTCGATTCCGCAACGTTGACTGCCGAGCTGACCTACAGCCGTCTCGGGAAGGTGAAGAACAACCCCGCGAACTTCAATTCCGTCGACCACGGTTGCAAGGCGATCGCGGATCGGCTGGGCTGCGCAACCAGCGACGCATGGGGCCTCGCCGTCCGGTTCGTGCCGACGTGGTTCCAGGTGGTTCCGGGCGCGGACTTGTCGATGCCCTTGCTCTATTCGATCGGCCTCAAGGGCACGTCGCCGGTTCTTTTTGGCGGCTATGAAGGGGGCAGCAGCTACAGCCTGGGTGTCGCACTCGACATGAAGGCCAAGTACAACTTCGCCCTCGCTTACAACGGCTCGCGCGCCAGGCACCACAACGATTCGGTCAACGCGTTCGGGCAGCAGCAGGTCGGCGCCATCGGCGGAATCGGCGCACAGTGGGACCGGGGCTGGATATCGTTCACCTTCAAGGCGACGTTCTGACCCCGCGGGGACTCGAAGATCCGAAAGCACTCACCATGTCACGCCGCCCGAAGGTGCTCGTGCTCTTGGTGTGGGCGCTGGTGACAGCGAGTCTCGCTGGTGGCTTCGTCCAGCCCACCGACGAGCCCGCACTCATGAGCTCGCTTGCCGCGCGTTCTCCGCTGCTCGCCGCCGAGCGCGCCGGCGATCGCGTGGTGGCCGTCGGCCATCGGGGGCACATCGTCTATTCGGACGACAGTGGCGCCACCTGGCGCCAAGCCGCCGTGCCCGTCAGCGTCGACTTGCTGGGCATCAGCTTTCCCAGCCCCAGGATCGGCTGGGCCGTGGGGCACGGCGGCGTCGTGCTCGCGACACGGGACGGTGGGGCGACATGGACGAAACAGCTTGCCGGGAAACAAGCCGCCGAAATCGCCAGGCGGTATTACCAGGGTCGCAGTGCCCCCACGCCGGAAGAAACGCGCGCCCTCGCGCAGGCCGAGGCCCATTTGGCGCAGGCCACCGCGCAGCCCTTCCTCGACGTGCAGTTCGAAAACGAGACATCCGGCTTCGTCGTCGGCGCCTTCAACACCATCCTGCGCACCGAGGACGGAGGCAAGACCTGGGTGCCGTGGATGGACCGGACATCGAACGCGCAAGAGCTGCACTTCTATGCGGTGCGTGGCCGTCCAGGGCGCGTGTTCCTCGCCGGCGAGCAGGGCAAGGTCTGGCGCCTGCAGGCGAGCGCGAAAAAGTTCGTGCCCGTCACAACGTCCTACACGGGCACGTTCTTCGGCCTCGTGGTCGCCGACCCGGACGTCCTGCTCGCCTTCGGCATGCGCGGCTCGGTCTGGCGCAGTCCCGACGAGGGTGCCACGTGGCAAAAGGTGTCGATGAACACGGACGCCGGCATCACGGCCGGTGCAGCGCTGCCGGACGGCCGCATCGCGCTCGTCGATCAGGGCGGCAGCATCCATATCAGCCTGGATGGCGGCAGGACTTTCGTCGCCACGCGGCTGAAACGACCCGTGCCCTGCTACGGCGTGGCTCCGGGTCGCAACGGCAACCTCGTCCTCACCGGACCGGCCGGAGCCTTCGGGGCGCCGCTGCCCTGGTCGGCGAGTGCCCCCCGCTGATCACGCACCGGACGACATCGCATGCACGCCCCGGGCATCGAAGGTGGCGCGGTCGCGGGGTCCGACCTCGACCGCTTCGACTCATCGAGCGGCAGCCCGCTCGAGCGCCTGATCTTCAACCATCGCCCGTGGGTGCTGGTCGTGTGCGTGTTGCTCACCGCTCTCTTCGCCGGCCAGCTCCGCAGCCTCCTCGTCAGTGCGAGCTTCGAGAAGGCCCTTCCGCAGAGCCACCCCTACATCAGGAACTACCTCGACAACAGGAGTCAGTTGCGTGGCCTGGGCGACTCGGTGCACATCGTGGTCGAGAACCCGCAGGGCGACATCTTCGATCGCCCCTACCTCGCCGTCGTCCAGGCGATCAATGACGAGATCTTCCTGTTGCCGGGCGTGGATCGCGCGTGGATGAAGTCGGTCTGGACGCCCGTGGTTCGCTGGACCGAGGTGACGGAAGACGGTTTCGTGGGTGGGCCGGTGATGCCACAGGATTACGACGGCTCGCGCGCTTCCATAGAGGCGCTGCGCCTCAACATCGCGCGCGCCGGCGTCGTCGGCAGCCTGGTGGCAAACGACTACCGCTCGATCGCCGTTGTGGTGCCACTGCTGGCCAAGGATGGCGAGGGGCGACTGCTGGACTACCACCGGTTCGCATCCTCGCTCGAAGCGATCCGGCAGAAATACGAGCAGTCTGTCAGCGACGCAGGCGCCGCGCCGGTGCGAGTGCACATCATCGGCTTTGCCAAGCTCATGGGGGATCTGATCGAGGGCGTGCGCAAGATCATGGCGTTCTTCGCGGTCGCCGCCGCCATCGTCGCAGCCATCCTGCTCGGCTACACGCGCTGCTGGCGCAGCACGGCGCTGGTGCTGTCGTGCTCGCTCATTGCCGTGGCATGGCAGCTCGGCCTCGTCGCCATGCTCGGCTACGAGCTGAACCCGTTCTCGGTGCTGGTTCCGTTCCTGGTGTTCGCCATCGGTGTCAGCCACGGCGCGCAGAAGATGAACGGCATCATGCAGGACACCCGCCGCGGCGCGTCCCGCCTGGTGGCCGCGCGCTGCACGTTCCGGCGCCTGTTCATGGCCGGTCTGACTGCCTTGCTGGCCGACGCCTTCGGTTTCGCGGTGCTGACGGTCATCGACATCCCCGTGATTCGCGAGCTCGCCCTGTCGGCAAGCTTGGGAGTCGCCGTTCTGATCTTCACGAACTTGGTGCTGCTGCCCGTGTTGCTGTCCTACGTCGGCGTGAGCACGGAGGCGGGCAGCCGAAGGGAGCAAGCCATCGGCCACGGCACCGGCCGCCTCCCGGCTGCCCTGGACAAGCTGACCGAGCGGCGTTGGGCGACGGCGGCCCTCGTGATCGCTGCCGCGCTTGGGGTCGCGGCCTTCCTTGTCAGCCTTCAGTTGCAGGTCGGTGACCTCGACCCCGGCTCACCCGAACTCCGCGCGGACTCGCGCTACAACCAGGACAACGCCTATGTCGCTGCCCACTACGGCATCTCGAGCGATGTATTCGCGGTGATCGTGAGGACGCCCAAGGATCAATGCGGGACCTACGAGAACCTGATCGAGGCGGACCGCCTGGCCTGGACCCTGGCCCAGTTGCCGGGCGTGCAGAAGGTCGAGTCATTGGCCGACACGATACGTGCCTACACCGCGGGCTCGTTCGACGGCACCCCGAAGTGGCTGACCGTGGCCGGCGACCAGCGGATCATCGATTCGCAAGTGAGCAACGCGGTGTCGTGGAACTCCGAGCTGCTCACGCCGGAGTGCTCGGTGATTCCCGTGGTTGCCTACTTGGCTGACCACAAGGCCGAGACGCTGACCGGCGTCGTGACGACCGCGAATCGCTTCGCCGCCGGCCACGGGACAACGGATCGCCGGTTCCTTCTCGCGGCGGGCACATCCGGCATCGAAGCCGCCACCAACATCGTCGTCGAGCAGTCCAACGCGCGGATGCTGATGTGCGTCTATGCAGCGGTCATCGTGCTGTGCTTCATCGCCTTCGGAAGTTGGCGCGCGGTCGTCGTCGCCGTCCTGCCGCTGTTGCTCACGTCCGTCATGGCCGAGGCGCTCATGGTGTGCCTGGGCATCGGCCTCAAGGTGGCCACGCTGCCGGTGGTGGCGCTGGGCGTCGGCATCGGCGTGGATTACGCGCTGTATCTCGTGAGTGTGCAGCTCGCACACCAGCGCGCAGGTGCATCGCTGCCCGACGCCTGGCGCCATGCCGTGTCATTCGTCGGCAAGGTTGTTGCGCTGGTCGGGATCACGCTGGCGGCCGGCGTCGTCACCTGGGCGTGGTCACCGATCAAGTTCCAGGCGGACATGGGCATCCTGCTCACCTTCATGTTCGTGTGGAACATGCTGGCGGCGTTGACGCTCGTTCCGGCGCTGTCGCATTTCCTGTTGCGCGACATCGGCAAGGCCACGACCCGGCCATGAACCCTCGACAAGGAGACGAGACATGAACCCCATCCTTCGCGCAGCCGCGGCGTCGGTGATGCTCGGCGGTTCGGCCGCGGCCATGGCGGCAGTCAGCGCCGACGAGGCCCGGCAACTCGGCACCACGCTCATGCCTTGGGGCGCAGAGAAAGCCGGCAACAAGGAAGGCACCATCCCGCCCTACACCGACGGCCAGGTCAAGCCTCCTGCCAGCTTCGACTCGAAGAATCCGCGCGTGCGCCCGGACCCGTTCGCCGACGAAAGGCCGCTGTACAGCGTGACCGGAGCCAACATGGCCCAGCACGCAGACAAGCTCAGCGATGGAGCGAAGGCGTTGCTGCAAAAGTACCCGAGCTTCCGGCTGGACGTCTACCCGAGCCACCGCACCCAGCGCTATCCCGCCCACGTGAACGAGCGTTCCGTGAAGAACGCCAGCGCTTGCAAGACAACGCAGGACGGACTGGCGCTCGAAGGCTGCTACGGCGGCGTACCGTTTCCGATCCCGAAGACCGGCAACGAGGTCATGTGGAACCACAACCTGAGGTACCAGTCACCGTCCTACGTGGCGAGCTTCCGAAACATCATGATCGATGCCGCAGGGGGCATCAACGTGCAGGGCGAACTCGACATCTGGCAGGAGTACCCCGCCTTCTATCTCGACAACAACGCGGTGATGTCTGCGTCGGATTCGTATTGGCTGGTTCGCGTCGACTACACCGGCCCGGCGCGAAAGGTGGGCGAAAAGCTCGTTCTGATCGACTACGTGGATCCCATCAAGAATCGCCGCAAGGTATGGCAGTACTTGCCCGGGCAACGACGCGTGAAGCTCACGCCCGAACTGGCGTACGACACCCCCAATCCGATATCGGGTGGTGCGGCCGTCATGGACGAGGCTACCGTCTTCAACGGGGGCCTGGATCGCTTCGACTTCAAGCTGATCGGCAAGCGGGAGATGCTGATTCCCTACAACGCGTTCAGGCTGTTCGACGAAGCCGCGTGTCCCGAGGCGAGGCGCTACCTGAAAGGCCACCCCGGGCCGGACTGCCTGCGCTGGGAGTTGCATCGAGTCTGGGAAGTGGAAGCGACGCTCAAGGCAGGCGCACGTCACGTCTATGCCAAGCGCAAGTTCTATTTCGACGAAGACCAGCCGGAAGTAGGAGCGTCCGACAACTTTGACGCCGCCGGCAAGCTGTACCGGTCGGTGTTCGGCTTCTACATCCCCTTCTATGAAACCGCCGATCAAGGATTCGGCGATGCTTCCGTCACCTTCGACTTCCAGACCGGGGCCTACCTGGTGCAAGCGGATTACGCGCGCGGCTATTTCCAACCCACCGCGAGGCGCCAGCCCCCGCGGTTCTTCACCGGTGATGCGCTGGCCGGAGAGGGCCTGCGCTGACGGTCCTGCGGTGGTCGTCACCCATGGACGCTTCTCGCAGGGCCATCGGGCGCGCAAGGAATGGAGAATGAAAACGTCGCACCCGGCCCGTCGTTCGACTCTGCCCAGAGACGGCCATGATGTCGCTCGACGATCGAGCGGCTGACGGACAACCCGATACCCATGCCGCCGCGCTTGGTCGTGTAGAAGGGCTCGAAGAGCTTCTCCGCGCTTTGACGGTCGACGCCCACGCCGGCATCCCGCACGCTCACGCGCACACGATCGCCGTCTTCGCGCGCCGTCATGACCCTCAGGAGCCGAGGGCGATCGTCGACACCCGTCATGGCGTCGGACGCGTTGCGCAGCAGGTTCAGGATGACCTGCTGGAGCTGGACCCGGTCGCCGGTGACCCTGGGGAGATCTTCGGCCAGCTCCGACTGGACAGTCACGCGGCTTCTCTGGAGATCACTCAACGACACCGCGATGACCTCTTGGGTGGCCTCGTTCAGGTCCAGCGATTCCAGGGTGAATTCCTTCTTGCTGAACAGCGCACGCAACCGCGTGATCACGTCCGATGCGCGGTTGCCATCGCGAATGATCCGCCTCGCGGTTTCGCACGCGCCCTCGATATTCGGACGATCGGAATCCAGCATGCGCAGGCATGTGCCGGCGTTGGTGATGATCCCGGAGAGCGGCTGGTTGACTTCATGGGCAAGCGAAGCGGTGAACGTGCTGAGGGTCGTCACCCGAGCCACATGGGCAAGCTCCGAGCGCGCCCTGTTGAGGGCCTCCTCGGCGACCATGCTCTCCGTCACGTCCTGCATGGCGCCTACGAACATGGGGCGACCCTCGACATGTTCGATGACATGGGCGACGCCGCGCACATGCTTCACGATCCCCCGGGCCGTCACGGTCCGGAACGCGAAACTGACGTCGATCCCTGTCATGGCGCGCCCGATCATGGATTCGAACGACGCCAGGTCGTCGGGATGGATGGTGTCTCGAACCCGCTTCAACGTGACCTTCGTCCCCGGCTCGAAGTCGAAGATCCGGAAAGCCTGCTCGGACCAGTTGTGGTGGTCCGCCACCAGATCGGTGATGAAGCTGCCCGTCTTGCTCAACCGCTGGGCATCGCTGAAGCTGTCGTACACGCGCCTGAGTTCGGCCTCGGCGCTCTTCAGGTCGTCGATGTCCGTCAGCAGGACGTACCAACGGGCGACATGCGCGCCGCTGTCGCGAAGGGGGAGCCCACGAACCTGGAACCAACGGTAGATGCCATCGAAACGCCGGATGCGCGCCTCGAAGTCATAGGGTTCGCCCGAGGTGATCGCTGCCGCAAACACCTGACCGACGCGAGGCAGGTCGTCCGAATGAACCGTGCCGTTCGTGCCCCATTGCTTCATCGCCTCCAGCGACTGCCCGCAGTACTCGATGAGCTGGTTGTTGACGACGTCGACCTCGCCGGCCGGCGTCAGGATGGCGACCAGGCCTGGAATGGTGTCCACGATGAGGCGCGACTCCCGCTCGCTCTCGCGCAGTGCATCCTCCGCATGCTTGCGCTCGGTCAGGTCGACGACGAACGCCACGCCCTCGTCCGGCATCGCTTCGAACCTCGCGCCTCCGACCAGCACCGGCACGCGGGTGCCGTCTTTCCGGAAGAGCTCCTTTTCATATGACCGGGCCACTCCGACCAACCTCAACTCCTCCATCGCCTGCGCGTCGCGGACTTGCCATTCCGATGGAGTCAGATCGGTCCATCGCACATTGCCGGAGACCAGGCCGTCGAGGTCGTGCCCCATCATGCGGAGAAACGCTTCGTTGGCGTCGAGGATCCGGCCATCGGCGTGCCAGATGACGATGCCGATGATGTTGGAATCGACCAGCCGACGAACCCTCGCCTCGCGTTCCTGAAGATGGCGATAGAGACTCGCGTTCTCCAGCGAAATGGCCGCCCCGGACGCCAGCAGCTTGAGCAAGGTCATCCGGGCGGCTGTGAAGACGCTTGAAGCCAGTTGGTTCTCGAGGTAGATGACACCGGCCAGCTGGGTCTGCTTGAGCAAAGGCATGCAGAGCACGGAACGTGCGGGGTGACTGCGCAGGTACTCGTCGTTGGAGAACGGGTCTTCTGTCGAGGCATCCTGCAGCAGGACGCTTTCCCTGGTGCGCACGCACTGTTGGAAAACCAACTCCGGCAGATGCGCGCCCGTGACGTCGGCGGACTGCAGATCGACAACCACCTCATTGCCGCCGATCCGGGCCTCTGCCTCGATCCGATACGCATTGCCCCGTGGAAGTATCAAAAGACCCCGCTGCGCACCCGTGTGCTCCAGGGCCAGGCGCATCACCGTGGCGATCAGCTTCTCTCGATCAGTCTGGCCGAACACCGCTTGCGAGATCTCGAGCACGGTTGCCAGATCGAGTTGCTCGACCGGCACCGAGCGTGCCGCATCGGGGCGCGCACCCTTCGTCCGTGAGGTACGGATGGCGCTCATGGACTTGCGATGTCGAGACCAAGAAATCGGTTCATCGCGGACCTCGCTGTCCGGAACATCCCAGCGATACGTTTCGCGGGTGACCCCTCGCCGCCGTCATCAGCGGCTCGAACGATTATCCCAGCGGCCCGGGTGGAAACAAGGGCTCCGATGCCCGCAAGGGGTCGCTGCGCGGCGTCAGTCCATCAGCCCGAGGCGAGCCCGAACAATGAACGGGCGCGAAACGACACCAAAGTATCGTGGACAGTCGCCGCAAGACAACGCATCCTCGCTTGCACAACCATCGACACGAAGGGCGGTCCCATGCCGAAACCGCAGTTGGCGCGCCCACTGGTCTGCGTCGTCGACGACGACTCGTCGGTGCGCGAATCGCTTCCCCCTCTGCTGATGCAGGTCGGATACGCTGTCCGGGTGTTCGCGTCGGCCGAGGAATTCCTCACCTTCGATGGCATCGCGGGGATCGCCTGCCTCGTCCTGGACGTCGCGATGCCCGGCCTGTCCGGGCCGCAGCTGCAGCTCGAGCTGGCGCGCCGCGGCCATGCGATCCCGGTCGTCTTCATCACCGCGCGCGCGGAGGACGATGTGCGGCAGCGGCTGCTTGCGCAGGGCGCGGTGGAGTGCCTGTTCAAGCCCTTCACCGACACGGCATTGCTGAAAGCCCTGGCGCTCGCACTGGGCGGGCACTGATCCGGCGCGGCCGCGGCTCAGCTGGGCGCGTCCTTGGCCTGCGGGACCGGAAGCGAGAACGAGAAGCGCGCACCCGGTCCGTCGTTCGATTCCGCCCAGAGGCGGCCCTGGTGCCGCTCGATGATCGAGCGGCTGACCGACAGTCCGATGCCCATGCCGCCGCTCTTGGTCGTGTAGAACGCCTCGAACAGCTTGTCGACGCACTGCGGGTCGAGTCCCACGCCGGTGTCCTGGACGGTCAGCCGCACGTGGGTTTCCTCGTCGCGTTCGGTGCGGATGGCCAGCTCCCGCGCACTTTCGTCCACGCCGCTCATCGCGTCGGCCGCGTTGCGCACGAGGTTCATGATCACCTGCTGCAGCTGGACGCGGTCGGCCTTCACGAGGGGAAGGTCCCGCGCGAAGTCACAGCGCAGCGCCACGCGCTCGTGCTGCAGCGCCGTCGCCGAGAGCGCGACCACCTCGCGTGCGGTCTCGCCCACGTCCACCCACTCGGTGGCCGTCTCCTTCTTGCCGAACAGGGCCCGCAGCCGCGTGATGACCTCCGAGGCGCGGTTGGCATCGCGGATCAGTCGCCTGGCCGCTTCGGCGGCGCCCGCGTTGTTCGGCGGGTCGGCATCCAGCCGGCGCACGCAGGTGTTGGCGTTGGCGACGATGCCCGCGAGCGGCTGGTTGATCTCGTGCGCGATCGATGCGGACAACTGGCCGATGCTTGCGAGCCGGTTCGCGTCGGCGAGCCGCATCTGCATCTCGTGGTGACGGCGCTCGCTGTCACGGGCTTCGGCTTCCGCACGCTTGCGCTCCGTCAGGTCGAGCACGAAAGCAACGCCCTCGTTGCCGGCCTCGAAGCTCGCCGCGCCGATCAGCACAGGCACGCGGCTGCCATCCTTGCGGAAATACTCCTTCTCGTAGGGCTGCAGACTCCCCGCGTATTTCAGTTCGGGCACGAGCTCGCGCGAATCGCGCTCCTGCCATTCGGGCGGGGTCAGGTCCGTCCAGCGCATGCGTCCCGAAACGAGGTCCTCGCGGTCGTAGCCCACCATGCGAAGGAACGCGTCGTTGGCATCGAGGATGCAGCCGGCGAAATCCCAGATGATGATGCCGATGATGTTGGCATCCACCAGGCGCCGGATCCGCGCTTCGCGTTCGGCGAGGTCATGGTACAGGCGCGTGTTTTCCAGCGAGATCGCAGCCTCGGAGGCGAGCAGCTTCAGTACCGCGATGCGGCTCGGCGCGAACACGTGCGCCGCCAGGTTGTTTTCGAGATAGAGCACCCCGATGGGCTTGGCCCGATTCAGCAGCGGCAGGCAAAGGATCGACCGGGCCTCGCGCTCGCGCACATAAGGGTCGGTGGCAAACGGCCCCTGTGCCACCGCGTCGCCGAGGATCACGCTCTCGTGCGTGCGCAGAACGTACTGCAGGACGGACTGCGGCAGGACGGCCGCGGCCACGGACCGCGCCGCCACCTGGACGACGACGGTGTCGCCCGCGGTGGTGGCCTCCGCCACGATCCTTTGCCCCTCCGCCTGGGCCAGGATCAGCAGCCCGCGCTCGGCGCCCGCATGTTCGATCGCCGTGCGCATCAGCGTGTCGAGCATCCTCTCGAGCACGATCTCGCCGGAAACCGCCTGGGACACCTTGATCACGGTGGCCAGATCGAGCTGCTCCACCGGCGCTCCGATCGTCCCCATGGCAGCGGGTTCGTGCTCCTGCTCCCGCAGGCCCGGTGAGCTTTCGTCCAGTTGCCGCACCTTGCCGGCGGCTCCCCAGCGCAGATAGCAGTGCCGAGCCTTGCGCAGGTAGAGCTCGCCGATGTCCGCGAAACCGCGTTCCGCATAGAAGCGTCCGGCGAGCTCCCTGGCGAGCGCTTCGTTCTGAACGAACCGGTGCTCACGTGACAGGCCGATGGCTTCCTCGTACTGCCGCTCGGCCTCGATCACCCGTCCTTCGACGCGCGCGATCTCCGCCTGCAGCAGCGCATGCCGGTCGCGGAAGGTCACGGCACCGTTGGCGGCCCAATCCGCGAGCCGGTCCAGGTGCTCTCGCACCGCGTCGCTCACCGATCCTTGCCGTTCCGCAGCGAGGTCTCGCCAGGCCGCGCAGATCGAAAGCGCGGTATAGAAGTGGTAGTCGAAGACCTGGATGTGGCCATCCGAAGACCAGAGGAGCGCCTTGGCCTTTGCGCTCGCATCGAGTGCGGCGCCGTGATCGCCGGCAAGGAAGCGCGCCTGCAGCTTGATGATCCAGTACCAGCACACCATGGTGGCCATGCGTTCGCCGGTCAGCTCCGCCTCGAAGACGGCCTCGTCGAAACCGGGGTCGCTGAAACTGGAGAACGTCGTCGTGCGCCCGCGCATGGCCTGGATGAACCGCTGTTGCGCCACGATGATGTCCGCCACGTCGCGGAATTTCGCCTTGCGGGCGAATTCGAGGCCACGCTCGGTTTCGCGCCACACTTCGTCGAGAGGATCGCCCCGAAGCAGCAGATCGGTGACCGCGTGGTTGCAGCTGTAGCAGGCGATGGTGAGGTCGCCGTTCTCGACGGCAGCGCGGTGGGCGCCTCGGATGTAGTCGATCGCGGTGGCAACCGGCTGTGCCCAGAGGGCCGTCAATTCGGTGGGGAAATAGACCTTCGCCTTGTAAGCCACGAGCCCGAGTTTCTCCACGAGATCGCAGGCCAGCCTGGCGAAGCGATAGCCGTCCGTGTACCGACCGAGGCGCGTACCGACAACGACGCCGAACCACGCATAGCCGTGGGCCGAAGCGTCGCTCGTCCCATGCTCCAGGGTCATGTTCACCAAGTACGACAGGTGCAGTTGCACGAGGTTGGCGTCGGTGAAGTAGGCCGGTGCGAAAAGCAACCCGAGCACTCCCATCGCCGCTCGCTGCGCGGGGTCCGTCATCTCGCGCAGATGCAGGAGGTCTTCGATGGGTCGGCCGGCCAGGTTGCGCCAAACACGCTCGAACTCCGCGTCCACCTGTTCGGCGGTGGGATGCGCCGGGATGACGATGCCGAACAGCGCCAGGCAGGCCAGCGCGCTCTCGACGGCCTTCGGGTTCTCCGAGCGCGTCACGTGCAGGTCGACCTCGAGCCGGTAGACAGCGGCCTTGTCGATGTTCGATGCGGCGCGCGCGAGCAGTTGCACGATCAACGCCTCGGCCGCGTCGAAGTTGCCGCTCAGGTACTCGCATTCGGCCCGCTCGAGACACAACGCGAAGGCAAGTTCGTAGCGTCGGCTCCACGCGTTCTCGGGAAGCAGCGCCGCGCCGGCGGCCAGGTAAGTGCAGGCGGAGGCATAAGCCGTCGAAGATTTCGCCCTGCGTCCCGCGCGGAGGTTGAGCTCCGCGATCTGCTCGCGCTCATGCGGATCCGCCAGCAGCGAGGCCCCGCGGTTGAACTGGTCGACCACGTCGTTGACCTCGTCCGCGCGCATGGAGGCCAGCAAGGCACGCCCGATGCGCAGATGGAACTCCGGCCGGCTGCGCTGCGAGATCAACGAGTAGGCAGCTTCCTGCACGCGGTCATGCACGAAGGCGTAGCTTCCGGGCATGCGCAAGAGCAGGCCGTCGCGAACCGCGGGCCACAGCGACGCCTGCATCAGGTCCGCCGATTCTCCGAAGATGCGGCCCAGGATGGCAGACCCTGCGAGGCTTCCCAGGCAAGCGAGGTGTTTCAGACCTTCCCGCGTGTCAGCCGGCAGCCGGTGCAACTTGCCGATCACCAGGTCGACGACGTTGTCGGTGTACCCCTTCGCGTGGATACGCTCGAGGTCCGCGACCCAAGTCCCATCGCCTGCGTTGAAGGTCAGGAGCTTCTCCTCCGCGAGTGCACCCAGAAACTGGATCGCGAAGAACGGATTGCCGGCGGTCTTTTCATGGACCAGATCTGCCAGCGGCGACGCGCAATCATTTTCGCCATGCAGCGAATCGGCGATCAGGGCACGGAGGTCGCGAAGTGCCAGGGGCGCCAGCACGATCGCACTGATGGATCCGCCGGCGTTTCGGATGGCGTCGAGGCTGCGCATCAACGGGTGGGACGAATCGACCTCGTTGTCCCTGTACGCGCCCACAAGCAGGAGATGACGCACTTCAGTTTGCGTGGCGAAGTCGGCCAGCAACGTCAGGCTCGCCGTGTCCAGCCACTGCAGATCGTCGAGAAACAGCACCAGGGGATGTTCGGGCCGCGCGAACACGCCGAGCAGCCGGCGGAACACTCGCTGGAACCGGGCCTGTGCTTCCTGCGGCGGAAGCTCTGGAACCGGTGGCGGCTTTCCGATCAGGAGCTCCAGCTCGGGAATGAGCCGAACCATGAGCTCGGCGTTGCTGCCCAGCGCCTCCCGCATGGCCTCGCGCCACTGGTCGACTTCGGCTTCGTTCCTGGCAAGCACCTGGCGCACGAGCGTCTGGAATGCCTGGGCCAGCGTGGAATAGGGAACGTCACGCCGGTACTGCTCGAACTTGCCCGACGCGAAAAGGCCTCGCGGGGGAACGATGACCTTGTGCAGCTCGTTGACGACCGAGGACTTGCCGATGCCGGAATACCCCGACACCAGGACCAGCTCCGGCGCGCCTTGCGAAACGACGCGTTCGAAGGCGGCCAACAGCGTGGCCACCTCCGGCTCGCGTCCGTACAGCTTCTCGGGAATGCGCAGCACGTCCGGAATGTCGTGGGCGCCGAGCGGAAACGCTTCGATGGCGTCGCTCGCCTCGTACATGCTCAAACAGCGTTGCAGATCGACGTTCACGCCCGCCGCGGTCTGGTATCGGTCCTCCGCCGTCTTGGCGAGCAGCTTCATGACGACGGCCGACAGAACGGCGGGCATCTGCACCCGCTCCGCCGGCGGCACAGGCCGCCTGGCGATGTGCGCGTGCACCCACGCCATGGGATCGGACGCAGTGAACGGCAGTCTCCCGGTGAGCATTTGGTAGAACGTGATCCCCAGCGCGTAAAGGTCGCTTCGCGAGTCGATCGAGCGGTTCATTCGCCCCGTCTGCTCCGGCGCCATGTAGGCGAGCGTCCCGGCGATCACCTCGGGCGCTTCGGGCGCCTGGCGCTCGCGTGGCAGCCGCGATGCAATGCCGAAGCCGGTGAGCCGCACATGGTCGGCGGCATCGACGAACACGTGGGCAGGCTTGATGTCCTTGTGAACAAGGCCGCGAGCGTGCACGCAGGCCAGGGCGGCCGTCATCCCGACGGCGATGTGCAGGAAGCGCCCGACCTCCATGGGGGTCCCGAGCAGCCGCTCGAGCGGTTCGCCGCCCTGATCTTCCAACAGCAGCACACGCTTCTGCGACCCGCCCACCAGCTGCAAGGGGCGCAGGGCCCACTCGGCGTCGAGGTCGTCACGCAACGCGTACTCGTGTGCGAGGCGATCCAGGCTCGCGGCAGCCGGGTGCTCCTCGGCGAGCGTCACGGCCAGGACCGGCCGCTGGCCTGCGGCCGACGGAAGGCACCCGCGCCGGACGACACGCTCGCTGTCCTGCCACAGCACCTCCATGGCGGCGTCGCCGTCCACGGTTGGCACGATGGGGCAATACGCCTCGAGGGGTAGGTTCATCGAAGTCGCTCCGCCGACTCTCGAGCATGCGCCGACGTGTGGCCGTCGTAAACAATACCTTGGTGTCGGTTGTCGCCGCCGCGCGCGGCGGGGTTCGTCTATTTCGAAGACAAGGCGGTCGTCACGGCGTCGAAAAGCGCCGTGTCGCTGAAAGGCTTCGACAGGCACTCCACAGCACCCTGCGCGATGAGCCGCGGACGCAGGCCTTCGTCGCTGTGTGCGGTGATGAACACGATCGGGATGCCCACACCGCGGCGCTTCAACTCAAGTTGCAGCTCCGGCCCCGTCATCCCGGGCATCGCGACGTCGAGCAGGAGGCACTCTGTCCTCTCGAGGTGGCCCGACGCGAGAAATTCCGCGGCCGACGAAAACGCGTGGGCCGCGAATCCGAATTCGCCCAGCAGATCAGGCAGCGCCTCGCGCACCGATTCATCGTCATCGACGACGGAAATCAACGCAGGTTCAGCCGACGGCTTCATGACGGTCCTTGCTGCACCCCCTGAGCGGAAGAATGCACCGAGCGATGGCCGAGGTAAACGATACTTTGGTGTCGGTCTGCTTCCGGTGCCACGGTGATGCTTTGGTATCGGTCGACACCAACGTGCAATGGATCGGCGCCACCGGTTGCGGTCAGATCGCTTCTCTCATGAATGCGTTCAATGCTCGTGGCGTTGCCTTCGCGATCAAGACAGCGGCGGCGGCCATCGCCGCCGTGTTGCTGGCGCTGTGGTTCAACCTGACCAATCCCGGATGGGCCGTACTGACAGTCTTCCTGACGAGTCAACAGCTCGGGGCGGCAGCCGGAGCGGTCGTTTCGCGCTCGGTCTATCGAGCCCTGGGAACGCTGCTGGGCGTCGCAGGCACCCTCTTCGTCATCCCTGCTTTCATCGCCGCGCCTGAGTTGCTTCTCCTGGGCGTGGCGGGGTGGGTCGGGCTGTGCCTCTATCTGTCGCTGCTGGACCGCAGCCCACGCAGCTATGTGTTCCTGCTGGCGGCGTACACCTTGCCCTTGATCGGCATGCCGATGGCCAACAATCCATCGTCCATCTTCGACGTGGCCCTGTGGCGCGCGGAGGAGATCGCACTGGGCGCGGCCCTGTCGATGGCCGTGCACACGGTTTTCGCGCCCCGTAGCGTCAAGCCGCTCCTCGTCGCCAGGGTGCACGCCACCGTCGGCGACGCCAGACGCTGGCTCCTGGAGGGGCTGGGGCCGGATCCGACCGATGACGCGCAACGGCGCGCGCGTGAGCGTCTCGGCGCCGATCTGGCCGAGATGGGCAACCTGGCCGTCCATCTGCGTTTCGAGCCGGGCATCACCGCGCGGGACATCGCCATCGTGACCGCTCTCGAGGAGCGGCTGCTCGCGCTGCTGCCGCTCCTGGCCGGCGTGGAAGACCGGCTGCCGGCGATCCGGGCGACCGATGCTCGCTTGGGGTCAAAAGTCGATGCACACCTCAAGGCAGTCCGGCTCCATCTCGAGCGACCGCTCACCCGGGCCGATGCCGTTCGTCTGGGCGCATCGGGCAAGGCTCTGATCGA
The DNA here is from genome assembly GCF_029855045.1 of Piscinibacter sp. XHJ-5. Taxonomy (GTDB): domain Bacteria; phylum Pseudomonadota; class Gammaproteobacteria; order Burkholderiales; family Burkholderiaceae_C; genus Albitalea. Next base: position 2,641,095 of record NZ_CP123228.1, on the reverse strand, counting down.
CGCGGAGCAGCCCGAGCTTGCGAACAGCGAGCTGCTCCTGATCGGCGCAATGGAAAGGCTCGCCGAACTGCTGGCCGTCTGGAACGACTCCTTGAGCCTGTTGCAGCATCTCGACGACAGCGAGAGCATTCCGGAGGGTGGCATCCGCAGGCTGCTCGCGGACGCCTCCCGGCACCCCCGCCACGTCGACCACGCCCTGGCGGCATGGTCAGGCCTGACCGCGTCGTTGGCGGTGGTGGTCGCCGGTGCGATCTGCTGGACGCTCGGTTGGGACCAGGGTGCCGCGGCCGTCGGCCTCGCCGCTTCGTCGAGCTCGATTTTCGCGGCCCTCGACGATCCGCGTCCCGGCCAGAAGGTGCTGCTCGGTGCCGCGGTGCTGGGCGCCATCCCCATCGCGGCGGTCTACGTGTTTGCGGTCCTTCCGGTGCTCGACGGTCCAGTCGAGCTGGCCTTGGCGGTGGCTCCGCTGTTCTTCGTCATCGCGCTCTACCTCGCAACGCCCAGGTTGGGGCTGGCGGCCCTCGGCGTCGCGATCATCTGGCTCACCCTCGTGGCCCTGCAGCCGATGCAGACCGGCGACTTCTGGAGCTTCACGACGACGGCCATGGCAGCAGTGCTGGGCTCCACCGTGGCGCTGGTCGTCACCTCGCTGGTCCGCGTCATCGGCGCGGAGACCCGGGTGCGCAGGCTGCTGCGTGCAGCATGGCGCGACCTCGCGGCCATGGCGGACGACACGAACGGGCTCTCCCGCGCGGCGTGGGGCAGCCGCATGCTCGACCGCATCGGCTTGCTGCTGCCGCGCATGGCCGCAACGAGCGGCGTGCTGCGAGCCCAGGCCGGGCGCGCGCTGGACGATCTGAGGATCGGCGTGAACATGCTCGATCTGCGTCACGCGGGCCTGGCAGCGAAGCCGGAAGTGCGCACCGCCATCGAGAGCGCGTTGACGCAGATCGGGGTTCACTTCCGGCAACGTCTGGAACGCCCGGACATCGCCCCGGCGGCGACCATCCTGGACTCCATCGACCGCGCCATCGCGAGGCTGGTCGAGTCCGATCCGGATGCTCTGCGCGTGCAGGGGCTCACGGCAGCGACAGGCCTGCGGCTGGGACTTTTTCCGCCGAGCCGCGTCACCTCAACCGCGAACGGGGCCCCTGCGTGATCGCCGACATCAATCTGTTCGGCCTGTTCTTCGATGTGGCGCTGATCACCGCGCTCGTCGCCGTCGCGGCGTTGACGATCCTGCGCCGCGTGCTGGTCGCCCTCGGTGCGTACCGGTGGGTCTGGCATCCGCCGCTGGTCGATCTCGCCCTGTTCGCGGTGCTCTGGTTGGCGTTGGCCCTCGCGGCCACGCATTTCCAGGAGCATCTGGTCTACCTGCTGGGATGAAGCAACGATGGAGATACCGGTCCAACGCATTCTCAAGGTGGGCGCCACTGTCGCCATCGTCGCGGCCGGCGCCTGGGCGAGCTTCGGACTGTGGCAGCACTATCGCGAGGCGCCCTGGACACGCGACGGCCGTGTGCGAGCCGACGTGGTGCAGATCGCTCCGGACGTCTCGGGCATCGTCGAGCACATTGCCGTGCACGACAACCAGGCCGTGCACAAGGGCGACCTGCTGTTCACCGTCGACTCGGTGCGCCCGCGCATTGCGTTGGCCCAGGCCGAGGCGTCGGTTCGCGGCCTCAAGTCGCAGCTCGCGCAGGCGCAGCGCGAGGACCGTCGAAACCATGCGCTGGGCGACCTGGTGCCGGCGGAGACCGGCGAGCAAAGCGGGCAGAAGCTGGACCAGCTCAATGCGTCGCTGGCCCAGGCGCTCGCCGCCGTCGACAACGCCAAGGTGAACCTCGCGCGCACGCGCGTCGTGGCGCCGGTGGACGGCTGGGTCACGAACCTGGACCTGCGCCCGGGAGCCTATGCCACGACGGGGCGGGCGGTCATGGCCCTGGTCGACAAGGACTCGATCCACGTCATGGGCTATTTCGAGGAGACGAAGATCGCGCGCGTGCAGGTCGGCAACGCCGTGCGGGTGCGCCTGATCGGCGAGAGCGAGCCCCTCTACGGGCATGTGGACAGCATCGCCGCCGGCATCGAGGATCGTGAGCGCGGCCCGAGCTCGAACCTGCTGGCCAACGTGAACCCCACGTTCAACTGGGTGCGCCTCGCGCAGCGCATCCCCGTTCGCGTGCGGCTGGACACGCTGCCCGAGGACCGCAGGCTGATCATGGGACGCACGGCCAGCGTGGACGTGCTGGGCGCCGATCGCCTGCAGTTGAGCAAGCGATGAGAACGCCCGCCATGAAGCGGCTGGCCACGCTCGTGCTCGCCGCCTTGCTTGCCGGCTGCTCCGGCTTCATTCCACCGCGCGCCCCGCTGCCCGAGGCTGCTGCGCTCAACAAGCCCACGGCGCAAGGCTCGTTCATCGGCACGAGCAATGGGTACGTCGCCCAGGAGCCCGTCCCCGACGCCTGGTGGCGCCTGTACGACAGCCGGACGCTCGATGGCCTGGTGCAGCAGGCGTTGGCGGCGAACACGGACTTGCGGACGGCCGCTGCGAACCTGCTGAAGGCCCAAGCGGCGCTCGACCTGGCCAGCGCCGCACAGGAACCTTCCACCACGCTCAGCGCCCAACCCTCCTTCGCCCGGCGCTCGGCGCAGGAAGAGCTCCATCCGGGCAAGCCGTTTCCCAGCAAGTTCGTCTATGGCGCGGGGTTCGGCGTCTCCTACCAGGTCGACCTGTTCGGGCAGATCCAGCGCAGCATCGACGCAGCGCAGGCCGATGTCGGGTCCGCCACCGCGGCCCGGGACGCCGCGCGCGCGTGAGCGTGGTGGCCGAAACGACGCGTGCCTACCTGGAGCTGTGCTCTGCGGGCAGGGAGATCGTCGTGGCGCAAAACCAGGTGAGCCTGCAGGCCCGCAGCACGGAGCTCACGCGCAGGTTGGCCGTCCATGGCCGAGGCACCCCGGTCGACGTCGATCGCTCCTCGGCCCAGGAAGAGCAGGTGCGCGCCTCCATCCCCACGCTCGAGGCGCAACGGCGCGTTGCGATGTATCGCCTGGCCGCACTCACGGGCCGCACGCCTCGGGAGCTTCCCGAGGAACTGGGCCGTTGCGACCAGGAGCCGCGCCTGGCCAAGCCGATCCCGATCGGCGACGGGGCCGCTCTGCTTCGGCGTCGCCCCGACATCCGCCGCGCGGAGTTCGACGTGCTGTCCGCGTCGGACAGGATCGGCGTGGTGACGGGCGACCTCTATCCGAAGGTCGCTCTCGGCGCTTCGATCGGGTCCGTCGGTGTGGATCAGCACGCCTTGCGCAACGACAGCTTCAAGTTCTCGCTCGGTCCCCTCATCAGCTGGGAGTTTCCGGACAGAACCAGAGTCAAGGCGCGCATCCGTGCCGCCCAGGCGGATCGCGAGGCGCTGCTCGCGCGCTTCGACGGTGTCGTGCTGACCGCGTTGAAGGAGACGGAGAGCGCGCTGGAGGTCCATGCCCGTGACCAGGAGCGGCGCATCATCCTGGAGTCTGCCCGCACGCAGGCGCAGAACGCGGCGCGCGATACGCAGCGCCTGTTCGAAGCGGGCCGGATCGGCTACCTCCCGGTGCTGGATGCGCTGCGCACGCTGAGCCAGATCGAGCAGAGCGTGGCCGCAGCCGAAAGCCGCGTCGCGGCCGACCAGGTCAACCTGTTCCTCGCACTCGGTGGCGGGTGGGCGGACGTCTAGTGTCGTGAGTTGCATCCGCCACTGTCACTGAACTTCGGACATACCCCGACCACTTGCCGAAGGGACATTCGCAATCCCCGACCCCGGACCATAGTGATGACGGGCCGCAGCCACCCGGCCGCGAATCTTCAACCCTGTCCATCCCCCTGAAAGGAATCAATCCATGGCATCCAATGCCAAGCCCGCGGCCGGATCGTCGCTCCTCACCCCCAAGGACCATGCATTGGTCCTGATCGACTTCCAGTCGCAGATGGCCTTTGCCACCCGATCGATCGACGGCATCGAGCTGCGCAACAACGCCGCACTCATCGCCAATGCCGCCGCCGGCTTCAAGGTGCCGACCGTTCTGACCACCGTGGCGGAGAAGACGTTCTCCGGTCCGATGTTCGATGAGGTCGTCAAGCCCTTCCCGGGCCAGGAGCTCATCGACAGGACCACCATGAATGCCTGGGAAGATCCCAATGTCATCACGGTGGTCAACGCAATCGGAAAGAACCGCGTGGTTCTCGCCGGCCTGTGGACGTCGGTGTGCATCGTCGGACCGGCCCTGTCCGCGCTGGAACAGGGTTTCGACGTGTACGTCATCACCGACGCTTGTGGCGACGTCTCGAGCGAGGCGCACGAACGCGCCGTCGAACGCATGGTGCAGGCCGGCGCGCGTCCCATGACGTCCCTGCAGTACCTGCTGGAGTTGCAGCGCGACTGGGGCCGCAGCGAGACGTACGGGCTCACCACCGGCATTGCCAGCAAGCATGGGGGTGCGTATGGCCTCGGCATCGTCTACGCCGGGACGATGTTCAACGCGCACGAGGGCTGAGCTGACCAGCAGGAGGCCGCCGCCGCGCGGCCTCCTGCGTCGACGGGATACGTCATGAAGCCATACATCGTCTCGCTCGCCGTCGGTTTTCTGGTCGGTGTCATCTATTCGCTGTTCAACGTGCGCTCGCCGGCGCCGCCGATCATCGCGCTGGTCGGGCTGCTCGGCATCCTTCTGGGCGAGCAGATTCCGCCGCTGGTCAAGCAGACCTTCAAGGCACGGAAGACGGTTTCCTGGGTACAGGACCAGGTCAAGCCGCACATGTTCGGCGAGTTGCCCAAATGCAAGGATGTTGGAGAACCGCACCATGGCTGACCCCACTGCTGCGGACCTCATCCTTCGCAACGGAGCGTTCACGACGCTGGACCGCGAGCGACCGACCGCACAGGCGGTCGCCATCAAGGGCGGCCGGTTCACGCGTGTAGGGACGGACGCGGAGGTCATGCAGCTCGCCGTTCCCGCCACCAAGGTCATCGACCTGAACGGTCGGCGAGTCCTGCCGGGCCTGTGCGACAGCCATACGCACATCATCCGTGGCGGCCTGAATTTCAACATGGAGTTGCGCTGGGATGGCGTGCACAGCCTGGCCGACGCGATGGCCATGCTCAAGCGCCAGGTTGCCGTGACGCCGCCGCCGCAATGGGTGCGCGTCGTGGGCGGTTTCACCGAGCAGCAGTTTGCAGAGAAGCGGCTGCCGACGCTCGAGGAGCTCAACGCCGTAGCGCCGGACACCCCGGTGTTCATCCTCCATCTGTACGACCGCGCTCTCCTGAACGCAGCCGCCCTGCGAGCCGTGGGCTACACGAAGGAAACGCCGAATCCCCCCGGGGGCGAGATCGCGCGCGACAGGAACGGCAACCCGACCGGCCTCCTCCTTGCGAAGCCCAACGCCGCCATCCTGTACGCGACGCTGGCCAGGGGACCGAAGCTGCCGCTGGAGTACCAGATCAATTCCACGCGCCACTTCATGCGCGAGCTCAACCGCCTCGGCGTGACCAGCGTCATCGACGCAGGGGGTGGCTTCCAGAACTACCCCGAGGACTACGAAGTCATCCAGAAGCTGGCCGACGAGGGCCAGATCACCGTGCGCGTCGCGTACAACCTGTTCACGCAGAAGGCGAAGCAGGAGAAGGAAGACTTCCTGAGATGGACCACTGCCTCCAGGTACAAGCAGGGCGACGACTACTTCCGCCACAACGGCGCGGGCGAAATGCTGGTGTTCTCGGCCGCCGACTTCGAGGATTTCCGTCAACCGCGCCCGGACATGCCTGCGGACATGGAGGGCGATCTCGAAGACGTGGTCCGCATCCTGGCCGAGAACCGTTGGCCCTGGCGCATGCACGCGACCTATGACGAAACGATCCACCGTGCCCTCGATGTGTTCGAGCGCGTGAACCGCGACATCCCGTTGGACGGTCTGCATTGGTTCTTCGACCACGCCGAAACCATCTCCGACGCTTCGATGGACCGCATTGCGGCGCTCGGCGGCGGAATTGCCGTGCAGCATCGCATGGCCTACCAAGGCGAGTACTTCGTCGAGCGCTATGGCGCAGTGGCGGCCGAGGCCACGCCGCCGGTGGCCAGGATGCTGAGCAAAGGCATCCACGTCTCGGCCGGTACCGATGCAACGCGCGTTGCCTCCTACAACCCGTGGGTGTCGCTGGCTTGGTTGATCACCGGCAAGACAGTCGGAGGGCTTCAACTCACGCGGCAGCACAACTGCCTGGATCGGGAGACCGCCTTGCGCCTGTGGACCGAACGCGCGGCATGGTTCTCCGACGAGGAAGGCAACAAGGGGCTGATCAAGGACGGCCATCTCGCCGATCTGTGCGTGCCGGACCGCGACCTCTTCATCTGTCCGGAGTCCGAGATCGCGAGCACGACGGCTCTGCTCACGGTCGTGGGTGGAAAGGTCGTCTACGCTGCCGGCGAATTCTCCCGGTGGGACGACAGAAAGCCGCCTTCGGCCATGCCCGATTGGTCGCCCGTGCGCACCTTCGGCGGATATGCCGCATGGGGAGACCGGGAGGGCGCGACGATGCAGCAAGCCCTGCGGCGCCATCCAGTAGCCATGTGCGGCTGCAGCAACGCCTGCAACGTGCATGGCCACAACCATCTGGTGGCGGCGGACTCGTCGATCCCGGTGTCGGATCCCAACAATTTTTGGGGAGCGCTGGGATGCGCATGCTGGGCAGGATGAGAGTCAGGTGCTGGTCGCATGGCAAGACTCGGGATCACTTCAAGTGAGTTGGCTGAGCCGTCCGTCGGTCGTCGCTTCGTCGCTCGGCTTCGTTGCCGGGTACGTCGATACCGTGGGGTTCATTGCGCTGTTCGGCCTCTTCACGGCGCACGTGACAGGCAACTTCGTTCTGCTCGGCAGCGAGATCGCGCATCCCACGCACGGCGTGCTCGTGAAGCTGCTGGCGTTCCCCGCGTTCATTGCCGCCGTCGCGGCGTCCCGCTTGCTTGCACTGCTTGCCGCAAGGCAGGGACGATCGCCTGCAGGGCCGCTTCTGCTCCTTCAGAGCGTTCTGCTGTCGGCTTGCATGCTGGCGGGCTGGCGAGCCCAACCCATCGTGGACGCCGCGGCGCCGTGGGTTCTCGTGACCGGCGTGCTGGGCGCGGCGGCCATGGGCGTGCAGAACGCGGCAAGTCGACTCGCTTTCGGCGCACTTGCACCCACGACAGTGATGACCGGGAACGTCACCCAACTCGTCATCGATGCCGTCGATCTGCTGAGAGGCGCAGGCGATGAGGCCGTGCGCGGGCGCATCGGCAAGTTCCTGTGGCCTGCGGTGGCATTCGGCACCGGCGCGATCTGCGGCGCGATCGCGCATCTCCATGCGGCGCTATGGGCGCTGGGACTGCCGCTGCTGATCTTGATGGCGTTGGCTGCGGCGTCGGTGTTCAGAACGTCTGATCGGCAACAACCCGGGCCACGGTTTCCAGGGACCGCTTGAGCGTCGTCAAGTCGACGGAGCCGAGTGCCAATCGAATGGCATGAGGTACGCGCGCCGAAGTCGAGAACGGCAAAGCCGTCGACACCGAGATCCCTTCGCGTATCAACACCATCGCGACGGCGTCTGCCCGGGCCTCCTGCGGCAGGGGAAGCCAGACGAAGTAAGAAGAGGGATGGCTGATCCTCTTCAGTCGGCCGAGGGTCTCGGCGGCAAGGCTCTGGCGCAGCATGGCATCACGCCGCTTGTCGTCTTCAAGCCGGGCCACCGTGCCGTCCTCCAGCCAGCCACAGGCGATGGCTGTCATCGTTGCGGGGGTGTTCCAGGTCGTCGCCCGGATGGCCCGTTCGAGCTTGGCAATCCATGCGGGCGGTGCACAGACCACGCCCACGCGCAGACCCGTCGCGACGCTCTTCGACAAGCTCGACACATGGACCGTCGTCTCGGGAGCAAGCGCTGCCAACGGAGGCGGCGCCCCCTCGGCCAAGAATGCATAGGCGGCATCCTCGATGAGGATCAGTCCGTGCCGCCGGGCGATGGCGACGAGATCCCGACGTCGCGTGGCGCTCATGACCCAACCGAGCGGGTTGTGCAGCGTCGGCATGGCGTAGACGGCGCGCACGCGCCGCCGCTTGCACAGGGCGGCCAATGCGTCCAGGTCGGGGCCGTGCCCAGCGGCCGGAACCGGCGCGAGCTCCAGCCGATTGGCCTCGGCAGCCAGCTTGAATCCCGGATAGGTCAGCGTGTCCACGGCCACCACGTCGCCGGGCTCGAGCAAGGACATGGCGGTCGTCGTCAGCCCGTGCTGTGCGCCGCTCACGAGCACTGTGGTTTCGACCGACGCTGCCAGACCCTGGCGGGCCAGGTGGCGCGCCACCGTCGCCCGCTCATGTTCGCGCCCGCCGTGAGGTTGGTATCGAAGCAGGGAGTCCAGATCACCCGACGCTGCGAGCTGGCGCAGCGCTGCCCTGAGAAGGTCGGCCTGGCCTGGCAAAGACGGATAGTTGAAGCTCAGGTCCACCGTGTCAGCGCTCCAGGCATGCAGGTCCATGCCTTGCCCGCGAGGGAGAGCTTCCTTGACGAACGTGCCCCGGCCCGTTTCGCCGCTGACCAACCCCATGGCTTGCAGCTCCGCATAGACCCGCGTGGCCGTGACCAGCGCCAGGCCTGCGCGAGCGGCGAGGTCGCGGTGCGTCGGCAGACGTGTCCCAGGACGCAGGCGGCCTGCACGGATGTCGGCCGCAAGCTGGTCGACCAGTTGCTTGTAGCGGGCCTGAGGCATGCCTCAATGTATCCATGACAATTATTTGAATGTATTGAGTATCGGTTCTACGATGGAACGACGCAACATCTCCACCTGCACGAGCGCGCCATGCACATCGCCATCCTGACCTTCGAAGGCTTCAACGAACTCGACTCGCTGATCGCATTCAACATCCTCAATCGGGTCAAGAAGCCCGGCTGGCGGGCCTCGATCGCCAGTCCGGCGGACAAGGTGCGTTCGATGAACGGCGTGGTGCTGGAGGCGCAAGCGTCGCTGAAGGACGCATGTGACGCCGACGCCGTGCTGGTCGGCAGTGGTATCAAGACCCGGGACGTTGTCGCCGATGCCGCGTTGATGTCGCAGCTGAGGCTCGATCCGACGCGCCAGCTGCTGGGCGCGCAATGCTCGGGCACGCTGATACTCGCCAAGCTGGGGCTGCTGGACGGCGTTCCAGCCTGCACGGACCTGACCACCAAGCCGTGGGTCCAGGAGGCCGGCGTGGCCGTGCTCAACCAGCCGTTCGTGGCAAAGCGAAACCTTGCGACCGCTGGCGGGTGCCTGTCATCGCAGTATCTGGCGGCCTGGTTCATCGCACGTCTGGAAGGTGTCGAGGCTGCACGAGACGCGATTCACCATGTCGCCCCGGTGGGGGAGAAGGAAGCCTACGTGACGCGCGCAATGGCAAACATTTCGCCGTTCCTCTAACCGTGCGGTGAGACATGGCGCGTGCGGCACGGCTCACCGCTGGCCTCGCGGCCCCCTCGTGCTGAAACGAGGGCGTTCAGATCTCGATGATCCCCCGCTTGATCGCGATCGTCACGGCGTGGGTGCGGTCATTGGCACCCAGCTTGGACACGATGCGCTTCATATGCGCCTTCACCGTCTCCTCGGTCACGCCGAGCTCAAGGGCTACGCGCTTGTTGGAGTTGCCCTGCGCCACGCTGCGCAGGACCTGGATCTCGCGCTCCGAGAGCGCATCGTCGCGCAGATGGGCCGCGAGCTCCGAGGCGACCTCCGGCTGGACGCGGTGCCCTCCCGCGTGCACCTGGCGGATCGTCTCGACGAGCTCGGTACGCATCTCACCCTTGAGCAGGTAGCCCGCAGCGCCGGCACGGAGCGCCCGCATGGCAGTGACGTCGCCCTTGTAGGTGGTCAGCACGACGATGACCGCGTCTGGGACTTCAGCGCGGATCGCATCGATCGCCTCGATGCCGTTCATCTCCGGCATTTGCAAGTCCACCAGTGCAACGTCGGGACGATGCTCGAGGAACGCCTCGACCGCCTCGCGACCGTTGGTGGCCTGCGCCACCAGCTCGATGTCCGGCTGGCTTTCGAGCACGGCAGCGACGCCCTCGCGCAGCAGTGGATGATCGTCGGCGATCAGCACGCGAATGCGGCGGTCGCCGGCGTTCCCGGTCACGACACCGACTCCGCGCGCGCGGCCGCGGCCGCCAGTTCGAACTCCACCTCCGTACCGGCGCCGGGTGCGCTGTGGATGGCGAGGGTGCCGCCCAGGCGCGTGGCGCGTTCGCGCATCCTGGCCAACCCCTTATCGCCGGGGACGCCGGCGTCCAACGCCGCGCTGGCGATGCCCTTGCCGTCGTCGCGGACCCGCAGGGCGAAGCGCGACCATCCGTAGTCGACATCGACGGCGATGTGCCGCGCGCCAGCGTGGAAGTACGCGTTCGAGAGGGCCTCGCGGCCGATTCGGTACGCCTCGTCCGTGACATCCGGGCGCATGGCGAAGGTGTTGCCGCGTACGCGCAACTCGAACGCAACGGAGGGAGCGAGCTGCGACAGCTCCTGCGCCGCCGCCGACAACGCGGTCGACAGCTCACACACCCCCACGGAGTCGCGCAGGTCGCGCATGCGGTCCCGACCCTCGGCCAGCACGGCATCGGCCCGCTTCAACGCCTGCTCCATCAATGTGCGCGACTGCCGCGTCTGCGCAAGATCGGGCAGCTGCTGCATGGCGCCCTGGAACTTGAGCACGAGACCTTGGAAGCCCTGCACCAGCCCATCGTGCAGCTCGCGCGAGGTGCGCTCGCGCTCGATCAGGCGTTGCTCGCAGACCTGCATGCGGCGAGCCGCCCGGCGCAGTCGGACGCGATAGAACCAGGCGACTACCAGCAGCAAGGCGATTTCGAAGAGGGTCCGCAGCCATCCCGTCGCGGCCATGGCTTGCGCGGGCAAGGCGATATCGAGGGCGCCGCCGTGGGCGGCTCCGAGAAGGAGCGCGGCGCTCGCGAAGGCAAGAAAGATTCCGATGCGCACGGGGCGCCCCACGGAAGCCAGAGGCTCCCACTCTAGATGCTTGCACCCCGCCGCACAAACACGCGTTCGAGTGCTCATCCGATTCCCCGATCGGGGGAGCGCGCGACCGGTCTATGTGGCGCATCCAAATGGACCCGAATCGGGAATTGAGAGGCGGCCGTCCGTGCACTAGCCTGAAGTTCAGCAGCGCGCTGAAGATTCACGACGGCGCCGATCACGCAACCCATTTCCAACGCCCCAGCTCCTGGAACCATCATGCTCAGCATCGACAACCCGATCACTTCGGCAGACATCGACGTCGCAGGGACGTTCGCCGGCATCACCTGCAATTCGAACACGAATCCGGTCGTGTTCGTCGTGGATGACGACGTGTCCGTGCGCGAGTCGCTGGAGTTGCTCATCGTGTCTGCCGGCTGGCGGCCCGAGACATTCGCCTGCGCACAGGAGTTCCTCGCGTCTGCGCGCCGTCGCGAGCCGAGCTGCCTGGTCCTCGACATCACCATGCCGGGCGGTCTCGACGGCCTGGAGGTGCAAAGGCGCTTGGCGGCCGAACGTCCCGACATGCCCATCATCTTCATCACGGGCCATGGGGACGTGCCGATGACGGTTCAGGCCATGAAGGCCGGCGCCTATGAATTCCTGACCAAGCCGTTTCGCAACGACGTGATGATCGGTGCCATCACGAGCGCGCTCGAGCGCAGCCGGGTCGCGCTCGACCACGAGATTCAGCTGAACCCGCTGCGCGGCCGCTATGCATCGCTGAGTCGGCGCGAACGCCAGGTGATGGGCCTCGTCGTCTGCGGCCTGCTCAACAAGCAGGTGGGCAGCGAGCTGGGTATCAGCGAGATCACGGTCAAGGCGCATCGGGGCAGCCTCATGCGCAAGATGCAGGCCGCATCCCTGCCCGAACTGGTGACCATCGCGGCACGACTGGGCATCCTGCGGTCCTTCGAACGGCGATCGGTCGGAAGTGCCCTGCCGGCGGCGCGGCCGTGCGCCGTCTCAGCGGGGTGACGCTCGCGTACCACGTCTGCTCAGGCGCCCGCCCAAGCGCGTAGAGTCCGCGTTGGACCCGGCAACGGCGCCGGGCCGGCCGACGGAGGCGCACCATGTCGGGCTCGCAGACCGGTGACTCTTGGCAGCGCATGGGCGGACGGGCAGCCGCGGTGTGCACAGCGTGCGGGGCGCAGCTCGCAGCCGCCCAGCTCGAGCGCACGGGAAGCGAGCTGGCCGCACAGCGTCTGGAGCCGGTCCAGGTCACCGGGTCGCGCCTGCCGCGCGCGGCCGTGCAGTCAGCCCAGGACGTGCACACCTACGAGCGCGAGCGGATCGAGCGCAGCGGCCAGACCAGCGTCGCCGATTTCCTCGCCACGGTGCCTGAAGCGTCGCTCAACTCGCTGGAGTCCACGTTCATCGGAACCTCGGTGCGGCTGCGCGGCGCGCGCGAGGGCTCGACGCTGATCCTGATCAACGGGCGGCGCACGCACGCCGTCACGGGCGGCGTGGCGCCGTTCGGCTTCTTCGACCTCAACACCATCCCCCTGTCGATGGTGGAGCGCATCGACGTGCTCCCGAGCGGTTCATCAGCCATCTATGGAGGTGAGGCGCTGGCCGGCGTGGTCAACATCGTCCTGCGGTCCGAGTTCCACGGCGCGGAAGCGACGCTCGGCTACAAGGGCGCGAAGAACACCGACGAGAAGAACGTGTCGCTGGGCGCCGGATGGAAGCGCGATGCCGTGCGCCTGTCCATCATGGGCCTGTACAGCGAGCGCTCGGCGATGCACGGTCGCGATCGCGAGATCACTGCATCCCCCGACTATCGCCGCTTCGGCGGGCCGAACCTCGGTTCGCCCTTCTTCGGCACTCCCGCCAATGTCGTCTCGGTGTCGGGCAATCTGCCGGGCCTGAATGCAAGCTTCGCGGCCGTGCCGGTCGGCAGCTCCGGCATCGGACTGCGGCCGGCCGACTTCGCGGCCACGGCCGGCATGCAGAACACGGGTTCCTTCACGTCGTACCAGTCGCTCGTGCCGGCGTCACGACGTACGGGCGTCTTCCTTGCGGGGGACTACCGGCTGGCCAACGGCATCGTCCTGTTCGCCGAGATGCTCGCATCGCGCTATGAAGAGGACGTGACGAACGCGCCGCCCTTCCTGCAGCTGAACACCGTGCCGGCCACCAACGCCTTCAACCCCTTCGGCACGGACGTGCGCGTCTCGGGGGTGGTGCAAGGCGCCGAGCCGCTGTCGCGAAGCAGCTTCCACGAGGCCTTCGTGCGCCCTGTCGTGGGCGCGCGCGGCGAGCTCGGCAACTGGAACTGGGAGTTCTCGGCGTTGGCGTCGCGGGACCGGGGCTCGTTTGACGTCTACGGACGGCCCGACGCAGCACGGCTCGGCTCGGCGCTCGCGTCGTCGGATCCGCGCACGGCGCTGAATCCGTTCGTCGACGGGCCCATGGCCGGCTCTGACGTGCTGGCGTCGATCTATTCGACATTCACTCCTGCACCGTTCAAAGGCGATGCCAGGCTGGTCAACGGATTCGTGCGGGGTCCGGCGCTGCGATTGCCGGCAGGCATGCTCGACGCCGTGGTCGGCGTCGAGGTCGAGAAGAGCACGCTCGCGCGCGGCTTCGATGCGGAGCGCACCGCGAAGTCGCTGTTCGCCGAGCTGCGCGCACCGCTGCTGGCGCGCAGCGACGAGCGCGGCGGGCGGCGCGAGTTGCTGACCCTGACGGGCGCGGCACGCGGCGACCGCTACAGCGACTTCGGCAGCAAGACGACGTGGCAGGCCGGCATGGAGCTGCGTCCGGTCGAGCCCTTGGTGCTGCGCGGCACGGTGGGTACCGCCTTCAAGCCGCCCACGCTCTACAACCTGGCTGCGCCGCTGGTCCGGTTTTCGCAGTCCGCCGTCGATCCGGTGCGCAACGGGGAGACCGTGATCGTCCAGCAGATCCAGGGCGGCAACCCCGCCCTCCAGCCCACGACAGGCAGGTCGGCCACCTTGGGCCTGGTGTGGTCGCCGCAAAACGCGGGCGCGCTCAACCTGTCGCTGACCGCGTGGACGCTGCGCATCGACAACGCCATCAACCTGCCGGGTGGGCAGTTCATCGTCGACAACGAAAGCCTCTACCCCGGCCGCGTCGTGCGAGGCCCGTCCACCGGCGGCCAGCCGGGCCCCATCGTGACGGTCGACGGCACCTACATCAACTTCGGCGCGATGCGCCAGGAAGGGATCGACGCCAGCGTGGACTGGAACGTGAAGACGACGGCCGGCGTGTTCACACCCGCGATCGCAGCCACCTACATGACCAAGTTCAACGGTGCGAGCACGCCCGGCGGCGCGGACGTGGACCGGCTGTCGCGCGCCAAGGCCGACGGCATCTTCGCGCCGCGGCTCAAGGCCACGGCGTCGTTGGGCTGGAAGCCCGACGACGCGCTCGACGTGTACCTTGCCGCTCGCCACGTCGGGCGCTACACCGATTACACGCCCCCGCGCACGCTGGGCAACGTGTGGTACCTGGACGCGAGCATCGAGGTCGCGGTCGGTCGGATGCTGGGTGGCGCAGCGGGCATGTTGAGTGCAATGAGCCTTCGCGTCGGCGCCACCAACCTGGCCGACAAGCTGCCGCCGTACTCCACGCACTTCCGGGGCTACGACGTCTACAACTACGACCTCGTCGGCCGCACGATCTACGTGCGACTGCGCCTGCAGACATGAGGGTCGGCGGGTCACTCGGGGTGGCGTTCTGCGCGGCGCTCATCGCGTGGTGCCGGTGCGCGCAGGCGCTGGATCCGGCGCTCGACATCGGCCAGTACGCCCACACGGCGTGGCGCCTGAGCGAAGGCTTCGCCAAGGGAACGATCGGCCCTATAGCGCAGACGCCGGACGGCTATCTGTGGCTCGGCACCGATTTCGGCCTGACGCGTTTCGACGGCGTGCGCAACGTGCCCTGGCTGCCACCGGCGGGCGAAGCGCTTCCCAACAGCTTCATCCGAACGCTGCTCGTCGCGCGCGACGGGACGCTGTGGATCGGGACGCTGTCGGGGCTGGCCAGCTGGAACGGCCGCCATCTCACCGCCTATCCGCCGCTGGCGGGTCGGGGCATCAATGCGCTGTTCGAGGATCGTCAAGGGACGATCTGGGTCGGTACGCAGTCGACGGCCGCGGACGGCCACGTCTGCGCTGTCCGCGCGGCCGGCGTCCACTGCGATGGCCAGGACGGCACGTTCGGCCCATGGGTGGCGGCCTTGCACGAGGACTCGCACGCCCGCTTGTGGGTCGTGGCGGCCAGCGGGTTGTGGCGCTGGCGTCCCGGGCCGCCGCAACGCTATCCACTCGTCGGCCATGTCCCTGCAGGCATCGGAAGCCAGGCCATCGACAAGGATGGCACGCTGCTGCTCGGCACCCGGGGCGGCATCGTTCGCGTCGACGACGGCCGTGTCGATCCCCTGGCGCTGGCGGGCGTCGCCGGTCCGGTCCTGTACGAGTCGCTGCTGCGAGACCGCCAGGGCGCGCTGTGGATCGGAACGGAGCAGGGGCTGCTGCACCTCCACGATGGACGCGTCGACCGGTATGCACTCGCGGACGGGCTCTCGAACGACTCGGTCCACCGGATCTTCGAGGACCGGGAGGGCAACATCTGGGTGTCCACCCGGGAGGGCCTCGATCGCTTTCGCGAGTTGGCTGTCACCACGTTGACCGTTCGGCAGGGCTTGTCGGACGACTGGGTTGGCGCTGTCCTCTCCGCATCCGATGGAAGCCTCTGGTTCAGTACGCGGACCGGCCTGAACCGATGGAGCGAGGGCCGGATGACGGTCTACCAGCCGCGCGCAGGCCGCGTCGAAGCGCTCCGCCGGGTGGGATCGCTCTTCCAGGATTCGCAGGGAAGGATCTGGTTCGCCGGCACGGGGGAGGTCGGCTACGTGAAGGACCATCACGTCATCATCGCGGTGGGTGTACCCGCCGGGATCGTGGACAGCTTCGCAGAGGACAGCCGGGGCAACGTGTGGATCGCACACCGTGAACGGGGCTTGTTGCGCTGGTCCGCGGACCGCAGGCTCGATGAGCTTCCCTGGTCCAGCCTCGGCGACGCAGGCGCCGCGACACGGCTGGCCGCCGATCCGGCGGGCACCGGCCTCTGGCTGGGATTCGCGACCGGAGGCATCGCCCACGTATCGGACGGCCAGGTGCTGGCGCGCTATGCGACGGCCGACGGCCTGGGACGGGGTCGCGTCCACGACCTGCGCTTCGATCGCGACGGCGCGCTCTGGGCCGCCACCCAGGGCGGCGTGAGCCGATTGAAGAACGGGCGCGTCGCCACACTCGACACCAAGGGAGGACTGCCCTGCGATCCGGTCGACTGGACCCTCGAGGACGACGCGCGTGACCTGTGGCTGCACACGGCGTGCGGGCTGGTCCGCATCGCGCGCGCGGAGATGGAGGCGTGGACAGCAGCCGCAGACCAGGGACGCATCGTCGACCGGACGGTTCCCTTCACCGTGCTGGACAGCTCCGACGGGGTCAGGCCCTCGGCCGCGTTCGGCAGCAACGGTCCGCGTGCCGCGAAGGCCGCGGATGGCAGGCTGTGGTACACGAACCTCGCCATCGCAAGCATCGTCGACCCGACCCGCCTGCGCCGCAACAGGCTGCCGCCGCCCGTGCATGTCGAACAGGTCATCGCCGATCGCCAGGCGTACGCGGCGACGAGCGATACGGGACAACGGTTGCGGCTGCCGCCGCTGGTGCGCGATCTGCAGATCCACTACACGGCGCTGAGCCTCGTGGCGCCCGAGAAGATGAACTTCCGCTACAAGCTGGAAGGCCACGACGGCCGGTGGCAGGATGTGGGCACGCGCCGGCAAGCCTTCTACACCGACCTCCCGCCGGGCGACTACCGGTTCACGGTGATCGCCTCCAACAACGACGGCGTGTGGAACGAGACCGGTGCATCGCTCGCGTTTTCGGTGAGCCCGGCGTACTGGCAGACCACCTGGTTTCGCACCGCCTGCGGTGCGGCGCTGGTCGCTGCCTTGTTCATGCTGTACAGGCTGCGGCTGCGCCTGCTGCGTCGCCGCTACGAGTTGCGCACGCAAGACCGCGTAGGCGAGCGCATGCGCATCGCACGCGAGCTGCACGACACGCTGTTGCAGAGCTTCCAAGGCGTGCTGCTGAAATTTCATGCCGTCACCTACATGCTCCCCGACCGTCCCGAGGCTCGGCAGAAGCTGCAAGGCGTCATCGAACAGGCCGAGCAGGCGATCGTCGAAGGACGCGATGCGGTGCAAGCCCTGCGTTCCTCCACGCTCTTCGGCAACGAGCTCGCCGAGGGCATCCGCGCGCTCGGTGACGAGCTGGCGAGCGACGAGGATGGCCAGGAGGGCCCCGCGCTGCACGTGATCGTCGAGGGCGAGCCGCGTGACCTGGCGCCGCTCGTGCGCGAGGAGGTCTACCGCATTGCCCGCGAAGCGGTGCGCAATGCCTGGCGGCACGCAGGTGCCCGACGCATCGACATGGTGATCCGGTACCAGCGGCGCAGCCTGTGGCTGTCGATCTGCGACGACGGGCAGGGCATTGCTGCCGACGTGCTGAATGCCGGGCGACCGGGTCACCATGGGCTCGCTGGCATGCGCGAGCGCGCGCTGCTCGTGCATGGCTCACTCGAGATCCACAGCAAGCCGGACGCCGGTACGCGCGTCGAGCTGATCATTCCCGCCGCGGCCGCGTATGCCAAGCGGGGGCGAGGCCACCGGTGGTGGCGGGCCTAGCCAGGCATCGCCTGCGAATGCAGGCGGCCACTATTGATGGAAATGCAAAACGTGTTTCCGGCGCCGCCTGTCCATGGCAGCCGCAGAGGACGCTACCCTTTGCGAACTCATTCAAGTCAGCTCTCCGCGGCGCTCAACCCATCCTCATGATTCAACTCCCACCCGTACGGCCCTACAGCACCGTGACGACCGAGGATCGCGCGAGCGCGATCGACTTCGTCAACCGAGTCAATTGGCTCTTCGACGTATGGGACGTCGATGCCCTGGTCGACGCGTTCCTGCCGGACAGCGTCACCTACCACTGGCACGGAACGAACCGAGGCCAGGATGAAACCCGTCGCTTCTTCAACGACATCTATCCCTACATCATCCCGGGGGTCAGTCGGCACGCCACCAATCACATCGTGGACTCGGATGAGGACGGAGGCGTCATCGTCCGCTACCACAATCTGCTGGTGAGGTTCGCCCACCCCGAAGCGGCACCAGCGCTGGCGGCGGGCCAGGCCATGGAGAGTCCCGACGATCTTCCGGCGATCTGGATCTACTCGACCATGGTCGACCGCCTGCGCCGCTCGGACAGGGGATGGAAGATCTTCGAGCGTTATGTCGGTTCCACGACGACCAACGACCGCCTGACTCCATCGCGCACCGACCCCGAATACTTCACTCCGTATCTGCCGACGGCGAAGAAGTAGTTCGGCATTCGACATCATCAAACATGGAGGGCAACAAATGCCCGTTTCGTCACGCGATCCTGCTGCGTTCATTCGCAACGGGAATATCGACATCCTCTACGCGAGCTACGGTCAGGGCCCGCTCGTGATTCTTCTGCATGGCTTTCCCGATCATGAAGGCACCTTCGCAGCACAGATCGAAGATCTCTCCCGCGACCATCTCGTCGTGACACCGCGCCTGCGAGGCTTTCCGCCCAGCAGCGTCCCGGTGGGGGTTGAGAGTTACGCGCTGCCGGCCGTGGCCGAGGACGTCGCGGCCATCGTCGAGCACTTCGGCCAAGGGCCGGCCGTTATCGTTGGGCATGACTGGGGCGGCGCCTTGGCTCAGGCAGTCGCGCTGCGATTTCCCCACGTGGTGAAGGGGCTCGCGCTGCTGAATGCGCCCGTGCTATCGACCTTCGATTCCGTCGTGCACGGCGACAGAAAGCAGCAGGCGATGTCGGCGTACACCCTGCCCTATCTTCAATACCAGCCGGGCGACGACAAGAACGTCGAGCTCGTGACCAGGAACATCCGCAATTCCGACTGGCAGGCGACCATCAGCCGATATCTGAATGAGAATCCGATTGACGGAATGATGGCCTACTACAAGGCCAACTATGCCGCGCCTCCCTACCGGCCGCAAACGCCCGCCGGCTACCGATTCGGCATTCCGACCCTCATCGTCTGGGGTACTGACGAAGAGTATTTCGCGCCCCGTGTGCTCGATGGGCTGACGGAGTACTTTGCCGCTTCGCTCCGATTGGCCACAGTGCCCTCCGCGGGACATTGGGTGCATCAGGACGCCCCTGCCCGCGTCAATCAGGAAATCCGCTCGTGGCTCGCCACGCTGCCGGCACCCACAGGAGCCCGACATGAATGACATCGTCATTTGCCATCCGGTTCGCAGCCCCATCGGCGGCTTCGGCGGTTCGCTGAAGGACATGCCCGCCAGCGCGCTCGGCGCACACGTCATCGATGCGGTCATCCGTCGATCGGGACTGGATCCCGCGAAGGTCGACTCTGTCGTCATGGGGAACGTCGTTCAGGCCGGCAACGGCATGAACGTGGCTCGCCAAGCCTCCGTGAACGCCGGCTTGCCGGTCAGCGTGCCGGCCATGACGGTCAACCGGGTGTGCGGCTCCGGCGCCCAGGCGGTGGTCTCGGCTTACGCGGAGGTGTCCTCCGGACTGTCCCGCGTCGTCATCGCCGGCGGCGTCGAGAACATGGATCGCGCGCCGTACCTCGTGCCGGGCATGCGCTTCGGGGCTCGCATGGGTCACGCGCAGATGATCGACTCGTTGCTCCACGACGGGCTTCACGACGCCTTCTCGACGAAGCACTCGGGCTGGCACACCGAAGACCTGGTGACGCGTTTCGGGCTCAGCCGCGAAGCACAGGATGAGTTTGCCGCGCAAAGCCAGCAGCGGTTCGCCGCCGCGCAGGAGGCTGGCTGGTTCAAGTCCGAGATCGAACCGCTGACTTTGAAGGGAAAGAAGGGAACGCTCTCCTTCGTTGCGGACGAGTCCAACCGGCCCGAAACGACCGTCGAGAGCCTGGCTCGGCTCAAGCCCGCGTTTCGGCCCGACGGAACCATCACTGCGGGCAACGCGCCCGGCGTGAACGCCGGCGCAGCAGCCATGATCGTCTGCAATCGCAAGGTCGCTGACGAGGCCCGACTCGACGCGTTGCTCGTCATCCGCGGCGTCGGTGTGGCAGGCGTCGAGCCCGGCTACTTCGGACTTGGGCCCTTGCCCGCCATTCGCCTGGCCCTGCAAGGCGCGGGATGGAACATCGAGGAGGTCGATCGCTTCGAGGTCAACGAGGCGTTTGCGGCCATTGCGCTCGTCGTGCGTGACGAGCTGAAGGTCGACCCGGACCGATTCAATGTCGACGGCGGTGCCATCGCGCATGGCCACCCGATTGGAGCGACCGGCGCCATCCTTCTGACCAAGGTAGCGCATGCCCTCAGGCGCACAGGAGGCCGGAAGGCAGTCGTCTCGTTGTGCATCGGTGGAGGTCAAGGCATCGCGCTTTGCGTCGAGCGCGCCTGAGACCAGGACTCGGGGCTGGCGGCCCCTGCAGCCGGGGTATGCCAATGGTCGCGACGATGTCCCTGTCCCGTGTCGGATGTGCAATCCCACGGGCGCAGGCATCTTCCATCGATCCCGTCGACCTTGAAACCTGTCGAGAACCTGCTCATGAATTCCCCCGAATCCAATCAAACGCCGAGCGCGAGTCGCCGTCGTTTTCTGGGCAATGCCGCCATGGCCATCAGCGCTACCGCATGGGGAGTCGGCACTGCATCGGCGCAAGAAAGTGACTCCCGGCCGGGCGCAGTTCCGGCCTTGAAGCCCGGCACCAACACCTCGTTCGGCCCGCTGAAGCAGGTGCAAGCCGGCGTTCTGAATGTCGGATACGCCGAGTCCGGCCCGATTGCCGGACCCGCGGTGTTGCTGCTGCACGGTTGGCCGTATGACATCCATACGTATGTCGATGTCGTGCCGTTGCTCGCCGCGAAGGGTTACCGGGTGATCGTCCCGTTCCTGCGCGGGTACGGCACGACGCGCTTTCTGTCCGACGACACCGCGCGCAATGGCCAGCAGTCGGTTCTCGCCGTCGACGCCATCGCGCTGCTGGACGCTTTGGACATCGACAAGGCCATCGTCGGCGGATGCGACTGGGGTGCACGAACCGCCAACATCGTCGCAGCGCTCTGGCCCCAGCGCTGCAAGGCGCTCGTGTCGGTCAGCGGCTACCTGATCGGCAACCGCGAAGCCAACCAGTCGCCACTGCCGCCGCAGGAGGAGCTGAAGTGGTGGTACCAGTTCTACTTCGCCACGGAGCGTGGCCGCGCCGGCTACGAGAAGCATCGGCGCGCCTTTGCAAAGCTCATCTGGCAGATCGCTTCGCCGAAATGGAACTTCGACGATGCGACCTTCGAGCGCAGCGCCGCCGCCTTCGACAATCCGGACCACGTGGCCATTTCCGTCCACAACTATCGGTGGCGGATCGGCCTGGCCGAGGGTGAGGCCAGGTATGACAACCTCGAGCGCAAGCTGGCCCAGGCTCCGGCGATCAACGTGCCAACCATCACCATGGAAGGGGACGCGAATGGTGCCGCGCATCCCGATCCAGCCGCTTATGCCAAGCGCTTCACCGGAAAGTACGAGCACCGGACCCTCCAAGGCGGGATCGGTCACAACTTGCCTCAAGAGGCCCCGCAGGCATTCGCTCAGGCCATCGTCGACGTGGATCGGCTCTGAGCTGAGGACTGAACGCAACGGCGGCCAAGCGCGTGGAGCGGCCGCCATGCATGCCTCCTTGGGAGATGTCAGTCCATGACCCTCTGCGTGTCGGAACCGGAAGTCGCTGTCAGTCGCGTTCCCCCGCCGCTGATCGCCTGACCGCTCGTGTCAGTGAATGTCCCTGCGCGACGTTCCCGGATGGCCGCCGACGCGCGCAAGATCCTTGGCCTGGATCCCCGCGAAGAGCTTGGCGGCGCGGACCTTGATGTCGAGCAGCTCGTTGGCCGTGACGCTGTAGCGACCGCTGAAGAGGTCGACCTGTACGCCGAACTCGACGTCCTTCCCGGCATGGGACAGCTTGCCGCTTGTGAACGCGTAGTCAGGCAGCGTCGCCGGAATGCCTTTCGCCTTCACGTCGTAGTTGGCGTAGGTCACTTCGTGGATCTCACCGCTGGCGAGGTCCAGGAATCCGGCCGAGTCCACGATCTGCTCGTCGAGCTCGTCCGCAATGGTGATGGGTACTTGAAGGTGCATGGCGATTCCAGTCTGGCTGTCGCGGGGAAACTCTCCGCGACCTGCAGGCCTCTCCCGGCTGCATGACGTGGACCGTAGGCGCGCTCCACCCGGAGTGACTCTCTGCGCCATCGGCCGCAAGGTCAATGGTCAAGTGGACAGCCGCGGAGGAGAGACTTTTGGTACTTTTTTGGTACCACCAACAAAAAAGCACTGGCGTCTCCGCTAAGTGCTTTCTGTCTACCGAATTTGGTAGGCGCGATTGGACTCGAACCAACGACCCCCACCATGTCAAGTCGATCTGACAGCACGCTAAACCGTGACATGACGTGCTTCCGCGCAGCACTCAACCTCGCCTATGTAGACGGCCTGCTAACACGGACTCCGCCGGGCGCAGCAAGCTTCGCCCTATCAAGAACGCCGACCACCGGCGAGAGCTCTACCTCGATCGACCGCAGCGAATGAAGTTCATCGAGAAGGCAGCACCGGATCTCGCAGCCTTCCTTCGCGGACTGTGCCAGCTTCCGCTTTCGTCCCGGAGCCCTGGCCAAGCTCACGGCAATCAAGCTTCCCGACGTGACGGCCGAGCTCTTCGAGCAAGCCAGCAAGGACAAGTTGCCAACCGCCCCGCGTGCCTTCTCCGCGAACTCGAGAAAGTAAGCCTCCCGGGCGGCCGTGGATGCCCTCTTCGATTGATGCATCGCGCCGCTCATCGCGGGCGCCTCGTAGGTTCCGCCGGAGATCTCGATCAGGTCGATGCCCGCATCGGACAGTGCACGGATCGTCTCGAGCGAGTCGTCCTCGGTGAACCCGCCGCGCTGGAAGTCGGCCGAGTCGAGCTTGATGCCCACGGGGAAGCCCGGGCCGACGTGGCGGCGGATCTCGGCGTAGACGGCCAGCACGAAGCGCCGCCGTTTCTCGGCCGTGCCGCCCCATTCATCGTCTCGGCGGTTGTGGTGCGGCGAGAGGAACTGGTTGATCAGGTAGCCGTGTGCAGCGTGGATCTGCACGCCATGGAACCCTGCCTTCTTGCAGACAGCCGCGCTGCGCCCGAAGCGAGCGATGATGTCGTGGATGTCACCGCTGCTGGCCTCGCGTGGGGTGTCGAAGAACGCCGCCATGCCTCGCGGAAGGGAACGGCAGAGGGCGCCAGGTTGAACGCATTCAACCCTCGCGTCGATTGCTTGCCCGGATGGTTGAGTTGCGCTCACAAGGCCGAGCCTTGTGCGGTCGCGGCCTGCGTCCATTGCCGCAGGATGGCCATGTCGGACTCGTCCTCGATCACGACGTTGCCCGGCTCGCCGAGCGCGCGTCGTGCCTCAGCGGCGATAGGCGAACCCAGTGCCGCCGACGTCCACAAAACGGGTGGGCGCGGGGAGATGGGTGTCAGTCATGGGGGACCTCCGCACTCAGTTCGCCAGGAAGGCCAGTGCCTTCGGCACGAAGTCCTCGTGGTACTGGAAGATCCCGCCGTGGCCGGCATCCGGATAGATGACGAGCTGGGCGTTCGGCAGACGCTTGGCGAGGTCATGCGAATTGCTGGTCGGCACCATCCGGTCGTCGTCGCCATTGGCCACGAGGGCCGGCTGCTTGATCACCGACAGGTCGGCCGGGCGCTTCTGCCCCCATGCGCTGAGTGCCTGCAACTGCGCCACGTACGCACCCACGGCGATGTCCTTGTCGCGGTTCTGCGTGCGCTCCTGCAGGCGCTTCAGGAAAGCCTTCCCTGCCTCGATACCCCTCGGCGTGCGGGTGAAGAAGAGGTACTGCTTGGGGTCTTGGCCGGTGAACGTCGCGCGCAGCAGGTCGTAGTTCGATACGCCCGCCACGGTGCTGATGCCCGGCCCGCCCGCTGGGCCGGTACCCGTCAGGATCAGCTTGCGCACGAGCTGCGGCTCTTTCAGCACGATCTCCTGGGCGATCATTCCGCCCATCGAGAAGCCGAAGAGATCCACCTGCTTGAAGCCTTTGGCCTTGATGAAGGTGATGGCGTCGTCCGCCATTTGTTCGATGGTGTTGGCCGGCGAGCCGGTCGAGGCGCCGACGCCGCGGTTGTCGAACGCGACCACGTGGTGTTTCGCGGCGATGCCATCCACCACCCGGGGGTCCCAGTTGTCCAGAACGGCGGCCAGATGGGTGAGCAAGATCACCGACGTGCCGGCGTTCTTCTGGCCCAGTTCGCGGTACGCGAAGTCAACGCCGCCCGCAGAGACGACCTGCGTTGGCACGCTCTTCCATGTCGCGCCCTGCGCCGTGGCGACGTTGGCGGTTGAGATTGCGGCCACAGGCGGCTTGTCGGCCGTGGCACAGGCCGACAGCAGCGTGGCAGAGAGAGCGAGCAGGCACACGCCGACTCGGGACAGGTAGAGCATGGTGTCTCCGAATGGAAAGGGTGATGGAGTGATGAAGAACCGAGGGGACGATCAGGATTGCCGTCGATAGCGGTCGGCAGCGTGTGCCTGCCGGATGTTCGCCAGCAGCCCCTGGCGCGCGCCGTCCAATGCGTCCCAGCGCTCGGCCACGTGCAGCGGCGGGATCGTGACCAGTTCGCGGCGGTCGAATCCGACCAATGCCGCATCGACGAGTTCGCCGACATCCATCACATCGGTCAGCGTGTTGACGTCGATCCCGGCGCGCTCCCAGATCTCGGTGCGGGTGGCCGCTGGCAGTACGGCTTGGATGTAGACCCCCTTGGGAGCCAGCTCCAGGTTCAAGCCCTGCGACAAGAACAACACGAACGCCTTGGTGGCGCCATAGATCGACATGCCGAACTCGGGCGCGAAGCCGACCACGGAGCCGATGTTGACGATCGAGCCGGTGCTCGCTTGCGCGAAGCGGGGTGCGACAGCAGCGGCTAGCCGCGTCGGCGCAGTGGTGTTGAGCGTGATCAGGCGTTCGATGCTCTCCGCCGTCTGCTGCACAAAGCCGGCCGACTGGGCCATGCCGGCGTTGTTGATCAGGATGTCGATGCGGGCGTCGTCACGCAGACGGGCTTCGACGGCAGCCAGGTCGGCCTGTTTCGTCAGGTCGGCCTGCAGCACGTCCACGGCAACCTCGTGTTCGTCGCGCAGGCGCCGCGCAAGTGCGTCCAGGCGTGCCTGGTCGCGCGCGACCAGTACAAGATCGTGGCCGCGCTGTGCGAGGCGCTCAGCGTAGGTTGCGCCGATGCCGGTCGAAGCGCCGGTAATGAGGGCGGTGGATTGGGTGGTCATGGGTTCTCCGCAGATCAGAGGGCACCGGGCCGCAGCGTTCGGCCCGGCGCGTGTTTGCTTACCTGGCCTCGGCCAGCGTGGGGTAGTCCGTGTAGCCCGCGGCGCCGCCGCCATAGAGCGTGGCCGGGTTGAGCTGTGCCAGCGGCGCGCCGCTCTTGAGCCGGTCGACCAGGTCAGGGTTGCTGATGAACGGCCGACCGAAGGCAAAAAGGTCAGCCTTGCCCGCTTCCAGCTGGGCGGCGGCGAACTCCAGGTCGTAGCCGTTGTTGGCGAGGTAGGTCTGCTTGAAGCGGCTGCGCAGCGCGGCGTAGTCGAACGGGGCCACGTCGCGCGGGCCGCCCGTCGCACCTTCGACCACGTGCAGGTAGACGATGCCCAGCGTGCTGAGCTGTTCGACGATGTAGTCGTACTGCGGCTGCGGATCGCTGCTGGAGATGCCGTTGGCCGGCGACACCGGCGAGATGCGCACGGCGGTGCGATCGGCGCCGATCTCCTTCGCCGCTGCCGCGACCACTTCCAGCAGCAGGCGGGCGCGGTTCTCGACGGAGCCGCCGTACGCGTCGGTGCGCTGGTTGGCCCCGTCCTTGATGAACTGCTCCAGCAGGTAGCCATTGGCGCCGTGGATCTCCACGCCGTCGAAGCCGGCGGCGATGGCGTTGGCCGCCGCTTGGCGGAAGTCGTTCACGATGCCCGGCAACTCGCTCAGTTCGAGGGCGCGCGGCTCGGACACGTCGGCAAAGCCGTTGTTGACGAAGGTCTTGGTCGCCGCGCGGATGGCCGAAGGCGCGACCGGCGCGGCGCCGCCCGGCTGCACATTGACGTGCGACACGCGGCCCACGTGCCAGAGCTGCACGAAGATGCGCCCGCCCTTCGCGTGCACGGCATCCGTGACCCGGCGCCAGCCGGCGATCTGCCCGGGCGTGTACAGGCCGGGGGTGTCCTGGTAGCCCTGGGCCTGGGCCGACACCTGCGTGGCCTCGGTGATGATCAGGCCGGCCGAAGCGCGCTGGGCGTAGTAGGTCGCGGCCAGTTCGCTGGGCACCAGGCCGGCGCCGGCGCGGTTGCGGGTCAGCGGCGCCATGACGATGCGATTGGCGAGGGTCAGAGGTCCCAGCTTGTACGGCTCGAAGAGCGCTTTCTTGCTCATGTTCGTATTCGTTCTCTTGAATGGATGGACGTGCGGCCGATGCGCGGCATGCGGCCGCCGAGTGAACTCAATGGCTGGTGGCGCAGATATTTGTGCGCGCCGTCACTCCGCCAGGAACTGGATCGCGTGCTTGAGGAAGCGCTCGGGGTACTGGAACTGCGCGGCGTGGCCGGCGTCCGGGTAGATCAGCAACTGGGCGTTGGGAATGTTCTGCGCCAGGTGCCAGGAGTTGATCGTGGGGATCATCACGTCCTTGACCCCGTTGAGCACCAGCGTTGGCTGCTGGATGGCATTCAGGTAGGCGTAGGGGTTCTCGCCGGCCAGCGGCGGCAGGTAGGCGGCATGGGCTTCGGTCTGTGCCTGGGCCACCGCCGCGGAGCTGGGCGGGTCCTGATCGACACGCTGATGGCGGCGCTCCCAGAACGCCAGCCCAGCCTGCTTGGCGGCGTCGGAGCGCCCGAAGAACAGGTAGAGGAAGTCCTCCACCGTGGGCACCGGTCGCGGCGCGACTTCGAGCACCTTGGGCTCCATGTTCGGATCGCCGCCGCGCAGCCCGGTGCCCAGCAGCAGCAACTTGCGCACGAGCTGCGGATGGCGCAGCGTCACCTCCTGCACCTGGAAGCCGCCGAGCGAGAAGCCCAGCAGATCCACCTGCGACAGACCCAGCGCCTGGATCACCCGCGCAATGTCGTCGGCCATGTCCTCCATGCGGTTGCGTGGGGTGCCGCTCGACGAAGCGATGCCACGGCCGTTGAAGAGGATGACCTCGCGGCCTTCGGCGAGGCCATCGGTCAGCAGCGGGTCCCAGTGGTCCATGCCACCGCGGAAGTGCTGCACGAAGAACAGCGGGGGCTGCGAACTGAAGGCGTTGCCCCACCGGCGGTAGGCGAACTTGTCGCCATCGACCTCCACGAACTGGGTGGGTGCGGTCAGGTGCGTGTTGCTCATGGATCAGGGTCCTTTCAAGTAAAGACCCATCAATGATGATGATCATCATCCAACTTGTCAAGGATTTGATGATGAACGACATCAATGTATAGTGGAACCTCCTGGCACAGCGAAAAATCAGTCAGCTCGTTATGAAGGTCACCAAGGCACAAGCAGAGGCGAACCGGGCGCACATCGTCGAGACGGCTTCCCAGCTGTTTCGCGAGCGCGGCTACGACGGCGTCGGCGTGGCCGACCTGATGGCTGCAGCGGGTTTCACCCACGGCGGGTTCTACAAGCACTTCGGCTCCAAGACCGACCTGATTGCCGAATCGACGGCCTGCGGAATGGCCCAGACCGCGGCGCTGACTGGCGACGGTGCGGATCCCGCAGAGTTCGTCAGGCAATACCTGTCGCGTGAGCACCGAGACAGCCGAGCCACCGGTTGCACCATGGCCGCGCTTGGCGGAGATGCTGCGCGTCAGCCCGACTCCGTCCGAGCGGCTTTCGCGACTGGCATCGAGTCCTTGATCGCGGCACTGAGCCGTGGCGGTGACACGGCGCCCGCGACAGACGCCAGTCAAACGCGAAGCAGGATCGTCGACTTGCTCTCGCACGCCGTGGGCGCGCTCGTCATGTCTCGGGCCTGCCCGGACGACTCGCCACTTGCAGGCGAATTGCTCGAGGTTTGCCGGGACGCACTCCTCGGGTCGCTGGCGGCGCCTCAGGCTGAAGCACGGCCTTCGCCGAACAGCCACCCAGACTGAGCTCCGTCTCGATTTCCCGAGATGTACGCCGCCTTGGCAGCGGGACGAATCGCATCCACCGACGCATGACAGCGACGACACCGATGTCGAGCGCCCGCGCAGCCGGGAAAAGGTCGGCCGCCGGCTCGCGGCGAACCAGGCTGTGCTCGAAGTGGGCAGCGGCGATCGGCACCAAACGGGTCAGCTCTGCCCAGGTCACTGCGCGTGACAGCCGCCATGCTGGGAAGTTCGAGCCCGGCGTAGAGAACCTTGCCGGGGGCGTACGAGGTCGTCGAAGCCGCGGACAATTTCCTCGATGGGTGTTATGCCATTCAGATGGCGGACCCAATAGACGTCGATGCGATCGGTCTTGAGCCGGCGCAAGCTGGCGTCGACCGAAGCCGCCAGGGCTTTGCGGCTGTTGCCGGTGACGAGGCGATTGGCGTCCGGTTGGGCGCCGTTGCTGAATTTGGTCGAGCACGAAGTCCGAAGTTGCCTGTGCCGAGGGCCAGTTGCGACACCCGCAGGCCCGTCTTGCCGAAGTTCACGTAGTTCATCGCTGCTCAAACAAATGGTGTTCGACGCGCGATCACGCGGGTCGCCGAGGGACGACGAGATTGCCGACCGAGGTCTGAACAACCTCGCCGTGTTGGTTCAACGTGTTCGTGCGCACCTTCACCAGCCCTTGGTCTGGGCGAGATTTCGAAGGCCGCACCTCCAGAACCTCGCTCTCGACGTGCAGTTCGTCGCCCGGCCTGACCGGCCGCGGCCAACGAAGTTCGTCGAATCCGGCACCCACGATGCCGCCGACAGGTTTGAACTCGCTGTCCACGAGCAGGCGCATCGTCACCGCGGCGGTGTGCCAACCACTGGCCGCCAAACCACCGAAGAACGTCGCCGAGGCGGCAAGCGCATCCAGGTGAAAGGGCTGGGGGTCGAACTCAGCTGCAAATGCCTTGATCCGCTCGTCGTCGATACGAACGCGGGTGCTTCCTGTGAAGCGCTGCCCAGGCTCGAAGTCTTCCAGGTACAGAGAGGGCATGTCGAATCTCCGGTCAGAGCATTTCAAGGGCCAGCGCGATGCCCTGGCCGCCGCCGATGCACAGCGTGACCACGCCGCGGCGCAACCCGTCCCTGCGCATGGAGTGCAGCAGCCGCGTGGTAAGCACCGCACCGGTGGCGCCTATGGCATGTCCGTGGGCGATGGAGCCGCCTTCGACATTGACGATGTCCTCAGGCAGGCCGAGCTCCCGCAGGCAGGCCAGCGTGATCGCCGCGAAGGCTTCATTGATTTCAATGCGGTCGATGTCGCCGATCTTCCAGCCTGCGCGCTGCAGGGCAAGAGTGACGGCCGGCACGGGACCGATGCCAAACATGCCCGGTTCGACCGCGGCGACGCCGTGCGAAACCAGCCGCGCCCACGGCCTCAGCTCCAGCCGCTCCGCAGTGGCTCGCTCCGCAACGATCATGGCCGACGCCGCGCTGTTGAGGCCAGGGGCGTTTCCGGCGGTGATCGTGCCGTCCTTGCGGAACGCCGGCTTCAACTTGGCCAGCGTCTCGACCGTGGTGTCGGGGCGGTTCGCCTCGTCGCGTTCGAAGCGCACCGGGCCTTTGCGGCCCGCCAGTTCAAGGCCGAGGATCTCGTCATCAAACTTGCCTGCCGACTGCGCCTGGCTGAAACGTTGCTGCGAGCGTGCGGCCCAGCGATCCTGGTCCTCACGGGAGATGTCATAGCGGCTGACCAGGTCCTCCGTATGCCACCCGGAGTGCTGCCCACTGAACGCATCGTGAAGGCCATCGCGCAGCATGCTGTCCAGGATCTGGGCGTCGCCCATGCGATGCCCCCAGCGACCACCAGGCATCAGGTACGGCGCCTGATCCATGTTCTCCATGCCACCAGCGACGACGACGGTGGCATAGCCAGACATCACTTCGAGCGCCGCAGACGCGATGGCCTGGGCGCCAGAGCCGCAAACGCGGTTCAACGTCAGCGCCGGCACGTTCACCGGCAAACCACCGCCGACCGAAGCTTGGCGGGCGGGATTCATCTTCGTGCCGGCCTGGATGACGTGACCAAGCAAGACGCTATCGACGTTTTCGCCGGCAAGGCCAGCTCGCCTCAGGGTCTCGCGGACAACGGCGGCACCCAGGTCAGGGGCTGGCGTGTCCTTCAAGGCTCCGCCGTAGGTGCCGATGGCGGTCCGGACAGGTGAACAAAGGACGATCTCAGGCTTGGACATGGGGGGCTCCAGAAGCGGGTGGGGTGTGGTCGAAGATCAAGCAGGTGGTAGTGGCGTGGGCATAGAGCTTCCCGTCGGGACCGACGATTCGCCCCTCCGCGGTGGCGGTCTGGCGACCCGCATGGATGACCCGGCCCTCAGCCCGCACCAGCGGGACTGAGTCGCTGAGCGGGCGGATCATGTTCACCTTGAGCTCAAGCGTCGTGTAGCCCTTCTCGGCCGGCAGCGTCGAGTGCACGGCACATCCCACGGCTGAGTCCAGCAGGGTGCAGTACCAGCCCCCATGCACCGTTCCCAGCGGGTTGTAGTGACGACGCTGGGGCCGGCCCTGGAAGATGGCTACGCCAGGCTCGATATGGACGGGAATGAAGTCCAGCGTGTCGCCGATGGGCGCCGGCGGCAGCTCCCCGGCAAAGATCGCCTCGAAGATCCGCATGCCTGTGCGGCCGAAGACGTGCGCCCTTGGCTGCACATCTGCTGGCAGAAGCCTGTCGCGCACTTGCCGCTCTCTGGCCTGCCATTGCTCAAGAACTTCGTCAGTGGTCATTGCGAACCCTTCCGCAAACTTGTATTTGCAATAGTTGTATATACAATATCACACGTGAAAACCAAGACTAAACCGCAGGGCTGTACCAACCTGATGCTGCGTCAGCTTGGCCGCGTAGTGACGCGGCACTACGACGGCTATGTTGCTGAGGCCGGCCTCAAGAACATGCAGTACGCGCTGCTCTCCCACGTCGTCAAGCTTGGTCCGATGAGGCCAAGCGACCTGGCGCGCCGCATGCAGATGGATCCTTCGACATTGACGCGCAACCTCCAACCCCTGACTGCTCAGGGGTGGATCAAGATCGGCGAGGGTGAGGACGCCCGCAGCCGGTCGGTAGAGGCCACACCCGCGGGTCACGAGAAGCGAGTTGAAGGGCTGCGCGCCTGGAAGGCGGCTCAGACTGCGCTGAACGGGCGCTTGGGCGTCGACCGCGTGCTCGCACTGCACGAACTGCTCGACGACTGCCTGGACAGTTTGTCCGCTGACGCCGACGATGCCGGCGCCGATTGACCCTCGCACGTTGTCGACCGGCTCGCTGCTGCTGCTTGCCGGGCTCGCTGCGCTCGGCGCGTTGGCCGCCAACATCATCCTGCCGGCGTTCCCGGACATCGGCACCGAGCTGCGCGCAGCGGCCACGGCATCGACGCTGCGCTCATGCAGCTTGACGGCACCATAGCCTGCGTCGATGGCCCGTTGCACGTTCTGCACCACCCGCGCGCTGCTGCCGTAGTACTGCAGCAGCGAGGCATAGGCCGGCACGCGGGAACGCGCCGCGCCACCGAGAAGATCGAACAGTGGCCTGCGCTCGAGCTTGCCGCGCAAGTCCCACAGCGCGATGTCGAGCCCGCTCAACGCATGCCGCACGAACCTGAACGTCCGGGGTTGTGCAACGTGCGCTCCAGCCGCGCGGTGAGGGTCTGATCCGAGGCGTCCTCGCCGCAACCCAAAGGCGCGATGCGGCTTTGCATCAGCGCGCTCACTGCGGTGATTTCGCCGCCGTACGCTTGGCCCCAGCCAACCAGGCCGTTGCCGAGCGCCACACGAACCAGCACGCTGTCCAGCGTCGTGCGCGGCTTGCCAACGCACAGCGGGGGATCGGCCCAGTGGTTGAACGGCAGCCGCAGCGGAATGCAGGTCGCTGCAGCGATGATCGAGACCGTGGCCATGAATCGCCCCTGGCGGTCAATCGTTGAACCGGATCCCGGCAGTGGCCGGCTCGGGCGCAGCGGGTGCGGTCAGCGTGCCGCAGTTGCTTTCGTTCGTCTGAGCGTTCAGCGCGCGGCGGACGAAGGCGAGTTCGTCGTCGAACGCGGCGTTGACGATGCCCGAGTAGGTCTTCCACACCAGCGGGTTGCCTCCGGCGCACAGCGCCGCCGCCGCGGGATGCTGTCGCCGCGGCGGTCGCCGGCCGCCGCACCGGTCGGCATCGACGGATGCCGCGACGTCGCGCAAGCAACCGCCAAGGCGGCCACGGACAGCACGGCAATTCGACCCGAATGCTTCATTCGGTACGTGGTGGATCGAGACCTGTGAGGCCTGCAACGCGGCGCTGCAGGAAGTGAAGCACGTGACGGTTGAACTCGGCGGGCTGCTCAAAGTAGGCCGAGTGGGCGGCATGCTCGATCACAACCACCTCGCTGCCCGGCACAACGCCCGCAAGGTCATGCATCGCGCTCACCGGGACGATCGGGTCCTCGGCGCCAACCACGAACAGCGTGGGGCACAGCAGCGCTTCGAGGTCGCCCACGCGCGTCAGCGACTGCGGCTCGTTCAAGCGCCGGAGCGCGCGATGCCAGTCCTCGGGCGCAATGCGATGGGCGCTCGGGTTGAAATGATTGATCTGCGCGTACAGCGCCGCGAGCGCAGGCTGCTCATCCAGGAACTTGCGCCCCAGCGAGCGCTGCTCGATGGCGAGCGCCGACACAGTACAGAAGCGCCGCTCGACGCTGGCCACCAGCGGCGGATGGTCCACTGCCAGCGAGCTGTCGCAGGCCACGAAGCCGCAAACCCGCTGCGGATGGCGCAGCGCCAACTGCAATCCAATCATCCCGCCCAGCGACTGGCCGATCACGACGACTTGTTCCAGCCTCTCGTGATCAAGCAGTGACACCGCGTCGGCCACGAAGTGGCCAAGCGTGAACTCGTCGGTGGGCGCCATGGAACGTCCGAAGCAACGGATGTCCATCGTCAGGCACGTGTGCTGCGCCGAGAATGCGGGCAGTTGCTGCCACCAGGTGGCCGCGTTGGAGCCTGCGCCGTGCAAAAACAGCAGCGCCGGTCCCGCGCCGTGGCGCTCGTAGTAGATCTCGCATCCGTGCGAACGAACAAAGGGCATGCTGTGCCTGCCTCGTGGTGCTCAATTCGCCTTCAGGTTCAGGCTGCGCGTGAGCTGGCCCCAGCGCTCGGTGTCGCTGCGCACGAGTTGGGTGTACTGTGACGGCGACATCAGCATCGCCGTCAGGCCCTCGGCAGCCAGCTTCGCCATCAGGTCCTTGCTGGCCATGCTCGCGCGCACCGCGGCATACACCTTGTCGACGATCTCCGGCGGCGTGCCTTTCGGCGCCGACAGGCCGACCCATGAGATCACCGTGAGCTGCTTGTGGCCGATTTCCTCGAAGGTGGGCACCTGGGGCAGCTCGGGGCTGCGCGCGGCGCTCGACACCGCCAGCACCTTCAGCTTGCCGCTCTGCACGTGTTGCATGGCGCCGCTCCCGGGAATCACCGTGATCGGCACCAGGCCCGCCAGCACGTCCTGCAGGGCCGGCGCGCCGCCCTTGTAAGGCACATGCGTCAACTGCGTTCCGGTAGCTCGTTGAAGCAGCTCCATCACCAGGTGACCGGTACTGCCTTGGCCCGAGGTGGCGTAGTTCAGCTTGCCCGGCTCGCGGCGGGCCTGCTCGATCAGGCCGGCAAAGCTCGCGATACCGGCCTGGCTGTTGACGACCAGCCATTGCTCGCCGCCCGCGATGCAGGCGACATGCGCGAAGTCGGCAACGATGTCGAACGGCACTCGCTCGTAGATGCCTTGCGCGATGGTGTTCAGCATGCCGGTCATCGTCAGCGTGTAGCCGTCGGGCGCCGCCGTCGCGCCGGCCTGTGTGCCGATGATGTTGCCCGCACCTGGCTTGTTCTCGATGAAGACGGGCTGCTTGAGTTGTGCCGACATCTCCTGCGCCAGCGGACGGATCGTGCGGTCGTAGGCGCCGCCGGGCGGCGCGGGAACGATGATCCGGATCGGCTTCGTCGGCCACGCCGCCGGCTGCGCGCGCGCGAACGGCGCCGTCCCGAGAGCCACGAGCGTGAATGCCGCCAAGCGGCGCGTGACGGGTTTCAACGACGTCCCCTAAACTGCGCCGCGCGATGCATCCCTCCGCAACCGCGCTGCTGAACCGCTTGCTCCCATCGCGGTGGCGGCATGCTGCGGCTGATCGGATCGGAGTCGGCGACCCAAAGCCTGCTGGTGCCGGCATTGCCCGAGTTCGTCGCGCGCCATGGCATTAGGCAGGCATATTCAGCGCGCGGCTGGCGCCGGCCTTGCTGACTTGCGCCGGTACTGACGTGGTCAGCGGTGATGGTGGTCGTCATAGCGATCGTCGTCGGCATCAAAATCACGATCCAATCGCACGGCATGACCCGGCTTCGGGAAGGCCAGCCAAGCGTCCTTCAGCGGCCGCTGCTCGACGCCCGGCTTGGACCAATCGCAGACGCCCTGCGGGAAGATCGCTTGCAGCCTGGCCCACTCTGCGCTGGAGAACGATACTTTGTAGTCAGCCGGCCGCACGGGCTTCAGTTGGCACTTCAGGATGTCACCCGCTGTTGGCCCACCCGCAGCGATGCGGGGGTCGTCGTGCACTGGGAATTGTGTGTTGCACACCCCGGGATCGCTCGTGTCGAACGGATGATCGTGCGTGACGCCGGCGTCGTCCCAGCACTGGTTTTTGAGGCTGGCGGGTCGGTTGCGAATAACCTTCTTGGCGTACGAGCCAGGTGCTCTGTCGGCTGCGATGTTGCGCTGCCACTCGTCGTGCGCCAGGAGCGCCATGCGCATGAAGTTGACAGTACCGTTCTGCGGCATTGTCCACCGAGCGACATTGTCCGTCGTTCCGTTTGCTTTCTTCATGCGCTCGAGCATGGCCCTGCTTCGATGAAACGAGTGGATGTCCGCCTGGAAGTCGACGTAGTTCCTGTATTGGATGATCGGCAACGTCATGTTCTCGCCGTCATTGATGCGACCGTGCCGGTACGCGTGCTTGATCCCGATGAGGTCGCCCTGGCTGCGCGTGGGCACCGGATTGGCGTCGACGTCGATGCCCCCGATGCTCTCATTCAAATCCAGAAACTCTGTCACAGTGATGGCACCCTGGTTGAGTGCCTTCAATCCGTACTGGACACCGATGTTGTCGTAGTAGGTGCGCGCGAAGCCGGTGAGCGGACTGATCCCCATCGAATTGACCGAGCCGTCCTGCAGGGTCCCGCGTGCGCCCCCAGGGTTGCTTGCGGCGTTGTATCTCAGCGCCTCGGTTACCACGTCGTCAAATCCGTCTGTCGGCCCTGGCCAATCGAAAGAAAAGCGCAGCCAGCCATCACAGTTGGTCCGCCCGCGGGGATCAATGGCGTAACCGTCGACCTTCGCTCGCCGATCGGCGGGCCAATTTGCCGGGTTCTTGCTGAAGACGTTGTTGAGCAGCCCGCAGTCGATGACATCGACCGAGATGCTCATGACGTCTGGGAAATTGCGCACCGGCGTGATGGCATCGAACAAGCCTGGATAGTTGTGGGCGATAAGCTGCTGCTGAATGGCCCCGCCAGAACTACCTAAGGCAACTGTGTATTTCGGAACCCCGTACTGCTCGATGAAGCGCTCCTTGACCATCATCACCGTCTCGGCCGAAACCACCTCGTCGGATCCGGTGCCAAAGACATTGCGCGTCGCCGTGGCCACAGCGAACCCGAGCCGTAGAGGTTCATCTCGCGTTGAGATCGTGTCGGAGACGTTGATGGCGTTGGTCGCTGAATTACGCCCGGAACGGAAGCCGGCCGCGGCACCACCAACGAAGTGATAGAACAGCTTGCCGTTCCATCCCGGGCCTGGCTTCTTGCCCGTCGGCGACCACGGGTCTCTGATCGGATTGCTCGGGTCGTCCAGGATCGCGATCCGATAGATGGATTCGTTGATCGTTCCTGACTCCACGCGCACGATGTACTTCACCGTCGTGCCGTCGATCGTGGTGGTTGTTGCGACATCTGCCGGCAGCGGACCCGCCGGCAAGGGCAACAGTGCGCCGGATGTGGAACGATAGAACCACTCGTACTTGGTCGCACCCATGCACGGGCCCGCTGCGGGAGGAGCACCGAGACCTGAGGCCTCGGTTTCGCAAATCCACGGACGCTGATGGGGCCCGAACATCTCGCCGGAGATTGGGTAGTTCACCACGTCCAGGGATCCGGCGTGTTGCCACCCGCTTTGCCGCCTGTCGCCAACAGTGACTCGGTTCTTGCCTTCCCGCATCCCGCTGACCAAGCCGGTCAGCTTGGCTCCGGACGAGTCGGCGCTCAACTGATCCGTGACATCCGCGCCGTTGAGCCTTACGACCACATCACGCTTGCGTGCGTAGCGAGGCAACTGGACCTCGATCACCGCATCCCCGCCGCTAACCAGGTTAGGCCTGCTCGACACGACCCGAATCTCCCAGTCGGGTCCAAAGTCCGCGGCGGCTGGGAATACGGCTGTGCATATCGCAACGGCCCCTGCGCATCTGAGCAAGGCTCGACGAAAGCGGCCGCTCGGGCCGGCGCTGCTGGTGCAGTCCATGGTTGTCTCCTGATAGGCCTGTATCCGTCAGACCCTTGACCACAGACGGTAGCCATCGCCGGCCATTGCCACCAATGAATTCGGCGGCCCTGGTATTAGAATTTCCGATATCTTGAACCTGACTGCCTCGACGCTCCTTAACCGACTGCTGACACGAGGCAAGTTTCGCCACATCCAAGTGCTGTTGAAGATTGCGGAACTTGGAAGTGTGCAGAGGACCGCCGACGCCATCGGCCTGACGCAATCCTCGGTGACGCAGGCACTTGCCTACATTGAACGGCTGCTGGAAGCGCAGCTCTTTACCCGCCATGCTCGTGGCGTCCGTCCGACAACAACTTGCCTGGAACTGTTGCCGGTGGCCCGCCAAGTCATGCAAGGGCTTGTCGAAGGCGCCGAAGTCATCGCCTCTCGGCACCGGCATGGGCAAGGGACAGTGCGTCTCGTCACTTCCGTGGCTGCTCTCAATATGCTCACAGACGCGCTGCTCCAGTTCAGTCAGCGCCTCCCATCCATTGAGGTGCACGTTCGCGAAGCAGAGGGAGAAGATCAGCTCTTGGCCATTGCGCGTCAGGAAGTCGACTTGGTTGCTTGTCGACGTCCTTCAGCCATACCCGAGCGTTGGCAGTTTCTGCCTCTGCTGGAGGACGAAGTGGTGATCGTGTGCTCGGCTGACCACCCACTGGCGCGCAGCCGGCGGTTCGACGAAGCCTCGCTGGCCGCGCAATTGTGGGTGATGGTGCCGTCAGGTACGACAGCGCGCGAGCGCTTCGACGAATTCGTGAGCAAGCTACCCGCAATGCCACGGACTCACTCGCTGATCACGCGAAACGCAACGCTCTTGGTCCGCCTGCTGCAACAGCGAGGCGCATTGACGATGCTGCCGCTCAGCTTCGTGCGCGACTTCGTCCAACAGGGTGAACTTGCGCTGGTGAAGATGCGTGATACCCAACCCATGCTTCCGATGGGCTTACTGCATCAGGAATCGGGGATGAGCGAGGCCACCACCAAGCTGTTCGATTTCTTAACCCGAGGTCGTATTGATCGGGGCGGTCGCGGTCGCACACGGCGAAAGGTCAGTCACGCTGATTGAAACCGTGAGTCTTGCACGCCATGGCTTCACGTTCGCGCTCGCGCCGTTCACCAAGTCAGCAAGTGATCTCTCGTGTATCGAATCGCGCAGAGCTCGACACGATGGACATCGGCGTGAAGGCACCGGGCACCGCACCTCGCCGCGCGGACATCGGCGGCCTCGGGGAGCCGACGTTACGGTGGCGTTCGAGGCGTCACACTCATGCCTGGGCAACGCCTTGTGGCGGATGAGGACGGGGTTGTGGTGCTTCCGATCGGCGTCAGCGAAAGTGACATCGACATCGCGAACAGCTTGGCCGCGACCGCAGCGTATGTTTCTGCAAAGGCTTCGACCTCGGCTGGTCCAACACCATCGCTGAACACCTCGGCCTGATGGCCGGCTCGGCGTATCTCGGTCGACGTGCTCCGACTCCAAGCAGCGGGTGCTGTCGATGCAGTGACTTCACATGCAACATGACGACCGTTTGACCGAGGCATAGACTTGTTCGTGCGACCCTCAGCATTCCTCAGGCCGAGGTACAGACGAACAAGACCGACGCAGCCGACGCGCGCGCGATCTGTGCCGTACGCCTGATCGCTCGTGTCAGTGAATGTCCCTGCGCGACGTGGCCGACTGGCCGCCGGCGCGCGCGAGATCCTTGCCCTGGATTCCGGCGAAGAGCTTGGCGGCGCGGACCTTGATGTCGAGCAGTTCGTTGGCCGTGACGCTGTAGCGACCGCTGAAGAGGTCGACCTGTACGCTGAACTCGACGTCCTTCCCGGCATGGGACAGCTTGCCGCTTGTGAACGCGTAGTCAGGCAGCGTCGCCGGAATGCCTTTCGCCTGCACGTCGTAGTTGGCGTAGGTCACTTCGTGGATCTCACCGCTGGCGAGGTCCAGGAATCCGGTCGAGTCCACGATCTGCTCGTCGAGCTCGTCCGCAATGGTGATGGGTACTTGAAGGTGCATGGCGATTCCAGTCTGGTTGTCGCGGGGAAACTCTCCGCGACCTGCAGGCCTCTCCCGGCTGCATGACGTGGACCGTAGGCGCGCTCCACCCGGAGTCACTCTCTGCGCCATCGGCCGCAAGGTCAATGGTCAAGTGGACAGCCGCGGAGGAGAGACTTTTGGTACTTTTTTGGTACCACCAACAAAAAAGCACTTGGCGTCTCCGCTAAGTGCTTGTTCTGTCTACCGAATTTGGTAGGCGCGATTGGACTCGAACCAACGACCCCCACCATGTCAAGGTGGTGCTCTAACCAGCTGAGCTACGCGCCTGCGAAGCCTCGCAGTATAGCAGCAGATCCGACCGTCACTTGCGCCGCGCCGATCGCACGCCGGCCACGCGGCCGACCAGGTGCAGCACTTGGGCCAGCCGGGCGGCGTCGGCGACCTCGATGGTGAAGGTCATCCAGGCGGTACCGCCCTGCGCATCGCGCACCGTCTGCGTCTTCACGCCGGCGACGTTCATCTTCTCCTTGGCGAAGACCTCGGAGATGTCGCGCAGCAGGCCCTGGCGGTCTGCCGCCTCGACCATCACGTCGACCGGATACATCGCACCCTTGTCGCCCCTCGGCACGCCCCATTCGACGGCGATGACGCGTTCCGGCGAGCGCGCGGCCATCTCGCGGAAATTGCTGCAGTCGCGGCGATGGATCGCGACGCCCTTGCCGCGTGTCACGTAGCCGCTGATCGCATCGGGGGGTGCAGGCCGGCAGCAGCGCGCCAGCGTCGTCAGCAGCGACTCGACGCCCACCACCAGGACGCCGCCCTTGGGAGACTCGCCTTCGGCGCGCGTTCGCTTCAGCGCGATGACCTCGTCGGGCGTCGGCAGCGGCTCCGCCGGGCGCAGGAGGTTCTCGATGTGCCGAAGCGAGAACTCGTCCTTGCCGACCACCTCGAAGAGCGCATCGGCGTTGCGGAAACCGAGTTGCGCAGCCAGGTCGTCGAGCTTGATCGCCGTTCGCCCTTCGCGCTGCAGCAGCTTCTCCACCGCCTCGCGGCCGCGCGCGATGGTGCCGGCCAGCGCCAGCGCGTTGAACCAGGCGCGCACCTTGGCGCGCGAGCGCGTGCTGCGCATGTAGCCGAGCTCGGCGTTGAGCCAGTCGAGCGACGGACCGCCCTCCTTGATCGCCGTCACCTCCACCGTCTGGCCGCTCTTCAGCGGCGTGTTCAGAGGCACCATCGCGCCGTCGACCTTGGCCCCGCGGCAGCGGTGGCCGAGGTCGGTGTGCACCGCATACGCGAAGTCGATGGGCGTCGCGCCGGCCGGCAGCTCGACCACCGCGGCGTCGGGTGTGAAAACGTAGATGCGATCGTCGAACACCCCTTCGCCGGTACCGGTGCTCGGCGCCGCGAAATCCCGCTCCCAGGCGAGCAGCTGTCGCAGCACCGCCTTGCGCGCCTCGGCCACCTGAGCGTCGAAGTCGGCGCCTGCCACCACGCCGGCGTAGCCCTTGGTGCCCGCTTCCTTGTAGGCCCAGTGGGCCGCGACGCCGTGCTCGGCATGCTCGTGCATCGCGCGTGTGCGGATCTGCACCTCCACCGCGCGGTCGTCCTGGTCGAGCACCACAGTGTGCAGCGACTGGTAGCCGTTGGCCTTGGGCTTGGCGATGTAGTCGTCGAACTCGCCGGGCACGGGCCGGTACAGCTCGTGCACCCGGCTCAGCACGGCATAGCAGTCGGGCACGCCGTCGACGATGACGCGCATCGCCCGGATATCGAACACGCGGGTGAAGTCCAGGCTCTTGCCCTGCATCTTCTTCCAGATGCTGTACAGGTGCTTGGGCCGCCCCTGCACTTCCGCGCGCAGACCGTGGGCGCGCAGCTGCGCCATCAGGCGCACCCGGAATGCCTCCACGCGCTGTTCGCGCTCGACCCGCTTCTCGTCGAGCAGCCTTGCCACGGTGCGGTAGTCGTCGGGCTGCAGGAAGCGGAACGACAGGTCCTCCAGCTCCCACTTGATCTGCCAGATGCCCAGGCGGTTGGCGAGCGGCGCGAACACCTGCATCGACTCGCGGGCCAGCACCTCGGGACAGGCGCGGCGCGTGGCTGCGTGGTAGCGCAGCGTCTGCAGCCGCGACGCCAGCCGCAGCAGCACCACCCGCAGGTCGCGCGAGAACGCGAGCAGCATCTTTCGCACGCGTTCGGTCTGCAGCGCGCGCTGGTCCTCGCCGACCTTGGCGTCGCGCGCCGCCCGCTGGATCTGCACCAGCTTGCGCGTGTGCAGCACCAGGCTCGCGTGCGAAGGACCGAAGGCCTTCTCCACCACCTCTTCCGGCTTGTTCAGGAAGTCGCCGGCGTAGACCAGGTAGGCCGCGGCACGCATCGACGGCGCCGCGCCGATCTGCTGCAGCACCGCGGCGACGCCATCGGCATGCGCGAGCGCATCCTCGCCGGTGTCCAGCGCCCGGCCGGCCAGCAGCGGCTCGGCGAAGGCCCGTGCGCGAGCGAGCTGGGCGGCCTCGTCGGCGGCGTGCTCGTCGACGAGCTGGACGATCGGCGCCGCGCTGTCGTGCCCCGCCTGCAGTCCGGTCTTCATGGGGACAGCAG
Source organism: Piscinibacter sp. XHJ-5 (assembly GCF_029855045.1). Classification (GTDB taxonomy): domain Bacteria; phylum Pseudomonadota; class Gammaproteobacteria; order Burkholderiales; family Burkholderiaceae_C; genus Albitalea. Next base: position 2,599,578 of record NZ_CP123228.1, on the reverse strand, counting down.
GAACTCCCGCACGACCTCGATCTGCTCGGGCGACGTCAGCATCGGCGCGTGACCGACGTTGCTGAACTCGTGCAGGCGCGCCTTCGGGCCGCGCTGCGTCATGGCCAGCGCCGTCTCGCGCGTCAGCAGGTCGGAGTCGGCGCCGCGCAGCAGCAGCGTGGGGCACGAGATGGCGTCGTAGGCCTTCCACAGCGCCGCCTCGCCGAGCGCCGCAAGCTGGGGCGTCAGCGCACGAAACGGGACCGCGATGGCCGGGTCGTAGTGCGGCTTGAAGCCGTCGCCTTCGGCCTTCAGCATGGGCTCGGTCAGCGCCATCCACTGCTCGCGCGTGTGCGTGCCGAACCCCTGGGAGATGCTGAGCATGTAGTCTGCCGCCTCGTCGATCGACTGCCAGCGCATCGGCAGGCCGAGGTAGGTGCCGATGCGGGCGAGCGCCTCGGCCTGGATCGTCGGGCCGACGTCGTTGAGCACCAGCTTGCGCACGGGCGATTGGGCGAGCGATGCGAGACCCAGCCCGATCAGGCCGCCCATCGAGGTGCCGACCCAGTGCACCGTGTCGGCGTTCAGGCGCGCGAGAAGCGTCACCATGTCGCCGACGTAGCCCGGAAGCTGATAGCCCGCCGGATCGGCCAGCCAGTCGGAGCGGCCGCGTCCGACGACGTCCGGCGCGACGACCCGATAGTGCGGCACGAGCGCACGCGCCAGGGTGTCGAAGTCGCGGCCCTGTCGCGACAGGCCGTGCGCGCAAACCAGGAGGCGCGGATTGTCCGCATCGCCCCACTCCCAGTACGCCATCCGATGCAGGCCGCGCGCATCGAGGCACTGCACATGTTCGAGACGGGGTTGCTGCATGGCGGGCGCTCGGTCGGGGTCTTCGATAATGCATCGTATCAACAGGAGATACGCACATGCTCAAAGGAAAGACCGCCCTCGTCACCGGCTCGACCAGCGGCATCGGACTCGGCGTCGCGCTGTGCCTCGCCAGGCAAGGCGCCAACATCGTGCTCAACGGCTTCGGCGATGCCGAAGGCCCGCAAGCACAGGTTCGCGCGCTCGGCGTGAAGGTGGGCTACCACGGCGCCGACATGAGCAAGCCGGCGGACATCGCCGCAATGATGGCCTACGCCGAGCGCGAATTCGGCGGCACCGACATCCTCGTCAACAACGCCGGCATTCAGCACGTGGCCAACGTGGAGGACTTCCCGGTCGAGAAGTGGGACGCGATCATCGCGATCAACCTCAGCTCTGCCTTCCACACCACGCGGCTGGCGATTCCCGCGATGCGAACGAAGAACTGGGGCCGTGTCATCAACATCGCGTCGACCCACGGGCTGGTGGCGTCCGCGCAGAAGTCGGCGTACGTGGCGGCCAAGCATGGCATCGTCGGCTTCACCAAGGCGCTGGCGCTGGAGACGGCCACCACCGGGATCACCGTCAACGCCATCTGCCCCGGCTGGGTGCTGACGCCGCTGGTCCAGAAGCAGATCGATGACCGTGCCGCACGCGAAAGCCTGCCGGTGGACCAAGCGAAGGTCGAGCTGCTGCGCGAAAAGCAACCTTCCTTGCAGTTCGTCACCCCTGAACAGCTGGGCGAGCTGGCAGTATTTCTGGCTTCGCCCGCCGCGGACAACGTGCGCGGCGCGGCCTGGAACATGGACGGCGGCTGGGTCGCGCAGTAGCCCGCACCGCCGGTCACTTGGTCATCTGCACCGTGCCGGTGACGCTCACCGTGACCGGCGCCTTGCCGGCTTCCACCGGCAGCGCGGCGTCTTCCTTCATCGCCATGGCCTGCGCGCGCATCATCGGAATCGGGCCGACGGGCGGTTCGCTGGCGTTCACGCTGACCTCGCGAAGCGTGTAGCCCGAATAGCCGAAGTGCGTCGCGTACTCGGCCGCCTTCGCGCGGTAGCGCGCGATCGCCTGCGCCGTCACCTCGGCTTCGCTGCGCTCGCGCAGCTCGCGCGACAGGCCGTAGGCGACGCGCTGGATGGTCAGGCTGTTGATGCGTCCCACGAGCTGGGCGATCGCCGGCATGTCGCGGCCCTCGACGAGCAGTTCCGCCGAACCCTGCCAGCCGGCCATGACGCCCTTGTTCGTGTAGCGGGGGTACAGCGAGAAGTTGCCGGTCTGCACATCGACCTGCCCCGGCTTCGCCGCGCGGCGCGCCTCGGTCAGTGCCGCATCCAGGGCCTGCTTGAGCGCTGTCTGCACGGCGTTCGCATCAGGACCGTCGCGTGTCGTCGACAGGGTCACCGACATCAGGTCCTTGGTCACTTCGACGGACGCCGTCGCGCTCAGGTTGACGACACCGGTCGGTGGCGGCATGTCGGCGCGGGCCGCGGCGCTCAGCCCGCACGAAAGGGCCACGACGGACGTCACGAGAACTCGCTTCATGGGATCGATTCCTTCTCTTTCAGAGGGGGCGCAGGGTACTTGCTCTTCAACGGCGCACTCGTCCAAACGGGGTTCGCAAGACTTGTAACAGAGGGTCAAACCGCCCAAAATGGGTCTGCAAACCTGCGCAAAATGCCGCTGTTACAAATTTGGAGTTTGCCCATGACCACCGCACCTACCGCCCGCGCCGACCGCGTCGTCGTTGTCGACGACGACGCTCGCATCCGCGACTTGCTGCGGCGATATCTGACCCAGGAAGGGTTCGAAGTGCTGCTCGCGGAGGACGCCAAGGCGCTGAATCGCGTGCTGACGCGCGAGACGGTCGATCTGATCGTGCTGGACCTGATGCTGCCCGGCGAAGACGGCCTGTCCATCTGCCGCCGCCTGCGTGCCGCCAACGACGTCACGCCGATCATCATGCTGACGGCCAAGGTCGAGGACGTGGACCGCATCGTCGGACTGGAGGTGGGCGCGGACGACTACCTGCCCAAGCCGTTCAACCCGCGCGAACTGCTCGCGCGCATCCATGCAGTGCTGCGCCGCCGCCCGTCGCTCGAGGCACCCGGGGCACCGGCCAAGGAGGCGCAGACGGTCACCTTCGGTCCCTTCGAGTTCGACTTGGCGCTGCGTCGGCTGTCCAAGGAAGGCGAGCAGATCGCGCTCACCACCGGCGAGTTCTCGATGCTGAAGGCGCTGGTGCGCCATCCCCGCCAGCCGCTGTCGCGCGACAAGCTCGCCCAGCTCGCGCGCGGCCGCGAGTTCGAGCCCTTCGACCGCAGCCTCGACGTGCAGATCTCCCGCCTGCGCAAGATGATCGAGCCCGATCCGGCCCAGCCGCGCTACATCCAGACCGTATGGGGCGTAGGCTACGTCTTCGTGCCGGATGGCACGGCGTAGCCATCCCATCCGGCTTTGCCGGTCATACACTGCTCCCCCAGCCCCCTTCGGGAGGGGGCTCCAGCATGAAGCACAAGCCGGCCTGAGGGCCGGCTCTTTACGACAGCTCTGCCCCTTCCCACCCCTCGATGGCCCAAAAGCACGTTGCGCTCAGCCTGTTCTGGCGCACCTTCTTCCTGCTGGCCATCCTTCTCGCCGGCGGCGTGTTCGCCTGGACGCAGACCTTTCGCGCGATGGAGTTCGAGCCGCGCGCCGTGCAGGCGGCGCAGCAGATCGCGAGCCTGGTGAACCTGTCGCGCGTCGCTCTGCGCAGCACCGATGGCATCAACCGCGTCGCGCTGATCAAGAGCATGCAGAACCAGGAGTCCATGCGCCTGCAGCCGCGCGAGCCCACGGACAAGTGGGAGCCCTACGAGGTCGACCGCTTCACCCGAGCGATCGGACAGGAGCTGCGCTCGCGGCTGGGCCCCGACACGCTGGTGGCGAGCGAGGTCAATGGCGCGTCGGGCCTGTGGGTGGGCTTCTCGTTCGACAAGGATCCTTACTGGCTGCAGGCGGACCCGACGCGCATGCAGCCGATCACCTGGACCACGCTGGTCGTCTGGGTGGGCATCGCGCTGGTGGCCACCGTGCTCGGCTCGGTGGCCATCGCGCGGCTCATCAACCAGCCGCTGCGAGACCTGTCGTTCGCCGCGAGCCGCATCCGCGAAGGCGAGTTCGATTCGCGGCTCGACGAGAACACGCTGACCTCCGAGATCCGCCAGGTGAACATGGGCTTCAACCGCATGGCGCGCGAGCTCGCCAAGGTGGAGGAAGACCGCGCGGTGATGCTTGCCGGCATCTCGCACGACCTGCGCACGCCGCTGGCGCGGCTGCGCCTCGAGGCCGAGATGAGCGTGCAGGACGAGGAGGCCAAGCGCAACATGGCGTCCGACATCGACCAGCTCGACGCCATCATCGACAAGTTCATGGACTATGCGCGCCCGGGCGAGGTCAAGCTGACCCCGGTGCACCTGTCCAGCCTGGTCGACCGCGAGATGGCCGCGTTCCGCGACCCCAGCCAGATCCGGATCATGTCGCGCGTGGCCATCGACACCAAGGTGATGGCCGACGACACCGAACTGGGCCGCGTGCTGCAGAACCTGTTCGAGAATGCCCGCCGCTACGGGCGCTCCACCGACACCGGCATCGCCCGCGTCACCGTGAGCTATGCGCGCACGGGCCCGTGGGTCATCCTCAGTGTGCGTGACCACGGCCCCGGGGTGGACCCGAAGAAGATCGCCCAGCTGACCACGCCGTTCTTCCGCGGCGATGCCGCGAGGACCGCGGCCACCGGTGCGGGCCTGGGGCTTGCCATCGTGGAGAAGGCGGTGCAGCGCATGGGCGGGACGTTCGAGATCACGAACGCGGCCGAGGGCGGACTGATCGCGCACATCCGGTTGAAAAAGGCGCCCTGAGCAGCGGCCGGCGTCAAGGCCGGAAGAGCAGGCAAACCGCGCTCGCCTCGATCGCCAGCCCCTCCCCCACCGGCCCCATCTTTTCGGCGGTCTTCGCCTTGACGCTGACCTGATCCAGCGCCACGCCGAGCGCGGTCGACAGGCGCTGACGCATCGCGAGGATGTGCGGCGCCATCTTGGGCGCCTGCGCGACGATGGTGCTGTCGACATTGCCGATGTGCCATTGCGCAGCGCGCACGCGCCGCGCCGCTTCGGCCAGCAGCGCCAGCGAGTCGGCGCCCTTGAATCGCTCATCGGTATCGGGGAAGTGATGCCCGATGTCGCCCAGCGCGAGTGCGCCGAACAGCGCGTCGGTGATCGCATGGCACAGGGCGTCGGCGTCGGAGTGGCCCAGCAGGCCATGGGTGTGAGGCACTTCCACGCCGCCCAGGATCAGCGGCCGGCCGCTCACCAGCGCGTGCACGTCCCAGCCTTCGCCGATGCGGATGCGGGGAATCGGCGGCCGGGTCACGACAGCCCCTCGCTCGGTGCGGCTTGCGCCTTCGTCGTCATGAACGTGTCCTCAGAAGGCGCTCCGCAAGCTCGAAGTCCTGCGGATAGGTCAGCTTGAAATTCTCCGGCGAGCCGCGCACCAGCCGCGGGGCCAAGCCCATGGCCTCGATCGCGCTCGCTTCGTCGGTGACGCCGGGGCCGGCGTGCACGAGCGCCTCGCGCAGCGTGCCCAGTCGGAACATCTGCGGCGTCTGCGCCTGCCAGGTGTGCGCGCGGTCCAGCGTGCCGGCAACGCGGCCGTCGCGCTCCTGCTTCAGCGTGTCGGGCACCGGCAACGCCAGCAGCCCGCCGACCTGGTCGTCGGCGCAGGCGTCGATCAGCGCATCGATCCACTCGGGCCGCACCAGGCAGCGCGCGGCGTCGTGCACCAGCACCCAGTCGTGCTCCCATGCACCACGCCGTGCCAACTCGGCCAGGCCGTTGGCGACGCTCTGCGCCCGCGTGTCGCCGCCGCAGCGGGCCACCGCGCCGCGAAACCCCGGCACGCGCGCTTCGAACTGCACATCGTCCGGGCCCAGCACGACGAGCACCTGCGCGATCCGCGCCACGCCGGCCAGCGCCGCCAGGGTGTGCGCGACCACGCTGCACCCGGCCACGTCGGCGTACTGCTTGGGGCCCGCCGTCGCGGCGCGCGAGCCGGTCCCGGCGCAAGGCACCAGGGCATGAAAGCGTGGGGACTGTGCGGGCATCGTTGGGGGGCCAAAGGGCGCCGAATTCTATAATTCGCCGCTCGCATCGCCCCGTGGGAAGCACCTCTCGGGGCGATTTGCTTTGGCCCTTGTTCGCCTCGATGCAGATCCCCTCCATTGCCCCCGGCAAGCGCTTCACGCTCGCCCGCCCCATCGGCTCGGCCGACGCGCTGCTGCTGGCGCGCTTCGCGCAGTCGCGCGCGGCGCAGAAGCAGCTCACCGCGATCGTCACGGCCGAGCCGGCCGACACGCAGCGGCTCGAAGGGGAGCTGGCATTCTTCGCACCCGAGCTGCGCATCGCGGTCTTTCCCGACTGGGAGACCCTGCCCTACGACACCTTCTCGCCTCACCAGGACCTCATCTCCGAGCGCCTGGCGACGCTGTGGCGCATCCGCCAGGGCGAGGTCGATGTCGTGCTGCTGCCGGCGTCCACGGCGTTGGTGCGGCTGGCCCCGCCGAGCTTTCTCGCCGCCTACACCTTCCACTTCAAGCAGAAGGAGAGCCTGAACGAAGCGGGCCTGAAGGCACAGCTGACGCTTGCCGGCTATTCGCATGTGAGCCAGGTCGTGTCGCCGGGCGAGTACGCGGTGCGCGGCGGCCTCATCGACCTGTATCCCATGGGCTCGCCGGTGCCGTACCGGGTGGACCTGTTCGGCGACGAAGTCGATTCGATCCGCACCTTCGACCCCGACACCCAGCGCAGCCTCTACCCCGTGCCGGAAGTGCGTCTGCTTCCCGGCCGCGAATTCCCGATGGACGAGGAGTCGCGCACCGCCTTTCGCGCCCGCTGGCGCGAGCGCATCGAGGGCGACCCCACCAAGGTGCGGCTGTACAAGGACATGGCGGCCGGCATCGCGACCGCCGGCATCGAGTACTTCCTGCCGCTGTTCTTCGACAGCACCGCGACGATCTTCGACTACATCGGCGAACCGGCGGCCCTGGCGCTGCACGGCGAAGTGGACGAGGCGCTGGCGCGCTTCTGGACCGACACGCGCGAGCGCCATCGCTTCCTGCAGCACGACCGCGAACGGCCCATCCTGCCGCCCGAGGACCTGTTCCTGAAAGTCGAGGAATTCTTCGCCCTCGTCGGCCGGCACGCCAGCTTGTCGCTGCGCGGCAAGGAGCCGCTCGAGTGGGCGCGCCCGCTGCCCGACCTGAGCGTGGACCGCGGCACGCCGGAGCCGCTGGGCAAGCTGCAGCGGCACGTGGCCGGCACGCCGCACCGCGTGCTCATCGTGGCCGAGAGCGAGGGCCGGCGCGAGAGCCTGCTGGAGCTGCTGCGCGACAACAGGATCGAGCCGCCGAGCGTTGCCACGCTGGCCGAATTCGAAGCCGGCGACGAGCGCTTCGCGATCGCCGCGGCGCCGCTCGCCGAGGGCTTCTTCTGGCACGAGCCGGACGAGGGCCGCGCGATCCAGTTCATCACCGAGACCGAGCTCTTCGCCACCTCGCCGACGGCGCGGCGCAAGCGCAAGCAGGAGCAAGTCAGCGACGTCAACGCGCTGATCAAGGACCTGTCGGAGCTGAAGGGCGGCGACCCGGTGGTGCATGCCAACCACGGCATCGGCCGCTACGTCGGGCTGATGAACATCGATCTCGGCGACGGACCCAGCGAGTTCCTGCATCTCGAATATGCCGACAAGGCGACGCTGTACGTCCCGGTGGCCCAGCTGCACCTGATCAGCCGCTACACCGGCGTCAGCGCCGAGGAGGCGCCGCTGCACAAGCTGGGCTCGGGGCAGTGGGACAAGGCCAGGCGCAAGGCCGCCGAGCAGGTGCGCGACACCGCGGCGGAGCTGCTCAATCTCTACGCTCGCCGCGCTGCGCGCGAAGGCTACGCGTTCCGCTTCCAGCCCCACGACTACGAAGCCTTCGCCGCCAGCTTCGGTTTCGAGGAGACGCCCGACCAGCAGGCGGCCATCCACGCGGTCATCCAGGACATGGTGTCGCCGCGGCCGATGGACCGGCTGGTGTGCGGCGACGTGGGCTTCGGCAAGACCGAGGTCGCGCTGCGCGCCGCCTTCGTTGCCGTCGTCGGCGGCAAGCAGGTGGCCATCCTCGCGCCTACCACGCTGCTGGCCGAGCAGCACTACCAGAACATCTCCGACCGCTTCGGCAAGTGGCCGGTGAAGGTCGCCGAGCTGTCGCGGTTCCGCTCCGCCAAGGAAGTGAAGACCGCGCTCGACGGCATCGCCGACGGCAGCATCGACATCGTCGTCGGCACGCACAAGCTGCTGAGCGCCAGCGTGAAGTTCAAGCGACTCGGCTTGCTGGTGATCGACGAGGAGCACCGCTTCGGCGTGCGCCACAAGGAGGCGATCAAGGCGATGCGCGCCGAGGTCGACGTGCTGACCCTGACCGCCACGCCGATCCCGCGCACGCTGGGCATGGCGCTCGAAGGCCTGCGCGACCTCAGCGTCATCGCCACCGCGCCGCAGCGGCGGCTCGCCATCAAGACCTTCGTGCGCAACGAGTCCACCGGCACCATCCGCGAGGCGGTGCTGCGCGAGCTCAAGCGCGGCGGTCAGGTCTACTTCCTCCACAACGAGGTCGAGACCATCGAGAACCGGCGCGAGAAGCTCGCCCAGCTGCTGCCCGAGGCACGCATCGCGGTGGCGCACGGCCAGATGCCGGAGCGCCAGCTCGAATCAGTGATGCGCGACTTCGTCGCCCAGCGTCACAACCTGCTGCTGTGCTCCACCATCATCGAGACCGGCATCGACGTGCCCAGCGCCAACACCATCGTGATCAGCCGCGCCGACAAGTTCGGCCTGGCTCAGCTGCACCAGCTGCGCGGGCGCGTCGGCCGCTCGCATCACCAGGCCTATGCGTACCTCCTGGTGCCCGACGTGGAGGGGCTCACCAAGCAGGCGGCGCAGCGCCTCGAGGCGATCCAGCAGATGGAGGAGCTGGGCTCGGGCTTCTACCTCGCGATGCACGACCTGGAGATCCGCGGCGCCGGCGAGGTGCTGGGGGAGAACCAGAGCGGCAACATGATGGAGGTCGGCTTCCAGCTGTACAACGACATGCTGGCCGAGGCGGTGCGCTCGCTGAAGGCAGGCCGCGAGCCGGACCTGCTGTCGCCGCTGTCGGCCGCCACCGAGATCAACCTGCATGCGCCGGCGCTGCTGCCCGACAGCTACTGCGGCGACGTGCACACGCGGCTGTCGCTGTACAAGCGCCTGGCCACGGCAGAAAAGGCCGAGCACATCGACGCCATGCTGGAGGAGATCACCGACCGCTTCGGCAAGCTGCCGCCGCAGGGCCAGACCCTGTTCGACGTGCATCGCCTGCGCGTCCTCGCCAAGCCCTACGGCGTTCTGAAGATCGATGCCGCGCCCAGGCTGATGGTGATCAGCTTCAGGCCCAACCCGCCGGTCGATGCAATGCGCATCATCGAGCTGGTGCAGAAGAACCGGCACATCAAGCTGGCCGGCAACGACAAGCTGCGCATCGAGAAGGAGACGCCCGAGCCTCGCGATCGGGCGCAGCTGATCCGGGATGTGCTGCGGGCGCTGGGAACGCCGCAGGCGGCGATGGCGTGATGGGGGGTACCCCCGATTCGCGCGATTGGCGGGCACGGCGCAAAGGCGCACCATGGCTTCCGGTTCCCCCTGCCGGCAGGGTGGTGGGAACCCCTCCCACGCCCCGGCGGACCCAAGGCCGCCGGGGCGTTCCTCCGTGTGGTGGTCAAGGCAAGGGGCTGCGATGTCCGCGTTCCGTGCGTTCATGTCGAAGACCGGCTTGATCCTGCTGGCGCTGTGTGCCCAGGCGCACGCGGCCGGCCCGCCCGCCGGCCCCGCCTACGACGAGGCGCTGGCGAAGTCCGTCGGTGCGGACGAGCGCGGCATGCGCAGCTATGTCCTGGTCATCCTGAAGACAGGCCCGAACCGCGTGCCGGCCGGAAGGGACCGCGACGAGATGTTCAAGGGCCACTTCGCGAACATCGACCGGCTGGCCGCCGACGGAACCCTCGTGCTGGCGGGGCCGCTGGACGGCGTGGACGGGTGGCGCGGCCTCTTCGTCCTCGCCGTGGCGGACATCGAGGAGGCGCGCAGGCACGTGGCCACGGACCCCGTGGTCATCCAGGGCGAGATGGTCGCCGAGTATCACAAGTACTACGGCTCGGCCGCCCTCATGCTCGTGCCGCAGGCCCACCGCAAGGTCGACAGGACGCGGTGACCGTGCCGCCAGGCACCGACTGGGCCGGCGGGGTGCGACCGTAGAATCCGACTCCCTCCTTCGCCGTCCCGCCCATGTCCGCCTCGTCCCCTCCCGGCCTCGTCGTCCGGGGCTTCACGCCGCCCCTTCGCTTGGCCGACTTCCGCCTGCTCGCGCTCGACATGGACTCGACGCTGATCAACATCGAGTGCGTCGACGAGATCGCGGCGGCCGCGGGTCGCAAGGCTGAGGTCGCCGCGATCACCGAATCGGCAATGCGCGGCGAGATCACCGACTACAAGGAGAGCCTGCGCCAGCGCGTGGCGCTGCTCAAGGGCGTGCCGGTGAGCGCGCTGCATGCGGTGTACGAGCGGCGCCTGCAGCTCAACCCCGGCGCCGAAACGCTGGTGCGCGCGGCGCAATCGGCCGGCTTGAAGACACTGCTGGTGTCGGGCGGCTTCACCTTCTTCACCGACCGCATCCGCGATCGGCTGGGCATCGACTTCACGCGCTCCAATGTGCTCGGCGTGCACGACGGGGCGCTCACCGGCGCGATGATCGACCAGCCCTGGGGCGACATCTGCGACGGCGAAGAGAAGAAGCGCATGCTGCTGACCACCTGCGCCCAGCTGCACATCGAGCCGACCCGGGCGATCGCCGTCGGCGACGGCGCGAACGACCTGCCGATGATGAGCGTGGCGGGCCTGTCGGTGGCCTACCACGCCAAGCCCAAGGTGCGCGAGCAGGCGATGGTCGCGATCAACGACGGTGGGCTGGATCGACTTCTCGAGCTGGTGAGGCCGTAGCCGCAGCCTCTGCGACGCGCGGGCCCTGGCGCTGCAGGCGCGTCTGGTAGGCCGCGACGGTCTCGCGCAGCCGCGCGAGATGCTCGTGCTGCGAGCGCAGCTGGGCGGCCACCTTGTCGGAATGGCGCTCCAGCAGCGCGAGCCGCGCCTGCAGGGTGGCGTCGCCCTGCTCGCGAAGCGAGCAGTAGCGCTGCATGTCGCGGATCGACATGCCGGTCTGCCGAAGATGGTGCAGGAAGGTGACCCACTGTGAATCCTGCGGGCCGTAGACACGATGGCCGTTGGCCTCGCGCCCGATCTGGCCCATCAGGCCGACGCGCTCGTAGTAGCGCAGCGTATGGGCAGTGAGCCCGGTGTGCTCGGCGAACTCGCGGATGTTCATCTCGAGTCCCTGGAAGGAGTGTCAGGCCGGTTCGGCCATCACGACCATGCCGTCGTCGTCGGCGTACAGCCAGTCGCCCGGCCGCACCCACACGCCGGCGATCTGCACCGGCACGTCGCGCTCGCCGGTGTTGCGCTTCTCGGTGGGCAGCGGCATCAGCGCCAGTGCGCGGATGCCGACCTCGGCCTGCGAGAGCTCGGCGCTGTCGCGCACGCAGCCGTGCACGACGATGCCGGCCCAGCCGTTGCGCACCGCCGCCGCAGCGAGATTGCCGCCGACGAGCGCCCGGCGCATCGAGCCGCCGGCATCGACCACCAGCACGCGATGTCGTCCCGCCTCCTCCAGCGCCGCCTTCACCAGCGAGTTGTCCTCGAAGCAGCGCAGCGTGCTCACCGGGCCGGCGAAGCGGCGCCGCGCGCCGAAGTCGCGGAACACCGGCGGCAGCACACGGAACGCGCCGCTGGCGTCGTTCTTGTGCAGGTCGCACAGGTCGCAGGTGCTGAAGTCGGGCGTGGTCATGGCGTTCCTCGATGGTAGTGCGGCCGCCCCGCGCCGTGAGTCGTCATTGGTAACACGCGGCGACGGGCGGCGCGCCATGCGCGCGTCACGCGCGAGCGCGCTTTCGAGCCGGCTTGACCTCCTCGCGCCGTGCCGGCGGCATGGGTTGGTGCTGGCGCACGGCGTTGAGGATGATCGCGGTGGACGTCTCGGTCAGCATGCAGAACTTGCTGAGCACCGCATCGAGGTGCGCCACGTCGATGACCGCGATCTCGACGACCCAGCTGTCCTCTCCGGTCACGTTGTAGGCATTGACGACTTCGGGCGTCTGCTGCACGACCTTGACCATGCGCAGGTACTCCGCGCGGCCGATGCGCACGATCGCGCGGATGCCGTAGCCCAGCCGCGAGAGATCGACCGTTGCCCGATAGCCGGTGATGACGCCCGCCGATTCGAGCTTGCGCACGCGCTCGGTGACCGCAGGCTGGCTCAGGTGCACTCGCCGTCCGAGCTCGGCCATCGACAGCCGCGCATCGGCCTGCAGTTCGGCGAGGATCCTGGTGTCGTGGGCGTCGATTTCGATGTTCAAGGCAGAACCTGATCACATGGCCGGAAACGGCAGGCATTCTGCGCCGAAAACCTTCAAGATCCTATGGCTTCAGACCCCCTTGCCTTCATACCATTCGGCCCACAACGAACAATCAACCGGCCGCCTGCCATGAGTTCAATCGCCTCTGCCCGCTCCACCTCCGGCTCGCCGCTGTCGGGCCTGCTCCTGCTGTGCCTCGCCGCCACCTGGCTGGTCTGGGGCTCGACCTATCTCGCGATCAAGTTCGCGCTGCTCAGCTTTCCGCCGTTCTTCCAGATGGGCACGCGCTTCCTGGTCGCCGGCGCCGTGCTGATGGCATGGATGCGCTGGCGCGGTTCGCCTTGGCCGGCTGCCAGGCAATGGCGCAACGCGCTGGTCGTCGGCACGTTGATGCTGGGCGGCGGCATGGGCGGCACGGCCTACGCCGAGCTGACGGTCGGCTCCGGGCTGGTGGTCGCCTTCATCGCCATCGTGCCGCTGATGATCGCTGCGCTGAATCTGCTCTACGGCGTCAAGCCCAGCCGGCTCGAGCTGGCCGGCATCGTCGTCGGTCTGGGCGGCGTGCTGATGCTCACGCAGGGTGCCGGCTTCCAGGCATCGCCGGCGGGTCTGGCGGCGATCGCGATCGCCTGCATCGCCTGGTCCACCGGCAGCGTGCTGAGCCAGCGCAGCCTGCCGCTCGCGCCCGGCGCCACGGGCTTCGCCAGCGAGATGATCTGCGGCGGGCTGGTGCTGATGGCGCTGTCGCTGCTCGATGGCGAGGCGCCTCAATGGCCGCCCCAGCCGGCCGCCGTCGCGGCCTGGGTGTACCTGGTGGTCTTCGGATCGCTGATCGCGTTCAACGCCTACATGGTGCTGCTGGCGCGAGCGAGCGCCGGGCTGGCCTCGAGCTACACCTTCGTGAATCCGGTGATCGCGATGCTGCTGGGCGTGGTCGTGCTCGGCGAGGTGGTCACGCCCTTCGAGTGGATTGCCGCAGGCGTCGTGCTGGTCGGCGTGGTGCTGATGCTCCGCGGCAGCAAGACGTCGTAGGTCGGCGGTGGAGGCAAGCGGTCGTCACCCCGCACGCCGGGCTTGTGCGCCCGCACGAATGGCGGCCAGGGTCGTGCGGCTCGTGATCACGTCCGCCGGCAGCTTCAGGTGCAGCAAGGTCGGCCTGCCACTTTGCAGCGCGGCCGCGAACGCGGGCTCGAACTGCCCGGTGTTCACCACGGTGTCGGACCGCCAGCCGTAAGCCCGCGCCAAAGCCGCGAAATCCGGATTGAACAGGTCGGTGCCGCTCACCCGCGCCGGGTACTCGCGTTCCTGGTGCATGCGGATCGTGCCGTAGGTGCCGTTGTCGACGACGATGCTGATCAGCCGGGTCGCGCCGTACTGCGTCGCCGTGGCGAGCTCCTGTCCCGTCATCAGGAAATCACCGTCGCCGGCGATGTTGACCGCCGTGCGATCCGGGTAGAGCAGCGACGCCGCCACCGCGGCCGGCACGCCGTAGCCCATCGCGCCCGAGGTCGGCGCGAGTTGCGTCCTGCCGTGGTGCTGCAGCCCGGGATAGCGGCAGTACCGATGCAGCCAGCCGCTGTAGTTGCCGGCGCCATTGGTGTAGACCGTGTCGGGCGGCGCGAGGCGCTGGATCGTCTTGACGACCACGGCCATGTCGAGCGGCTCGACCTCCTGCCCGACGAGGTTGGCCTCGTAGTCGGCATGCGCGGACGCGGTCCAGGCATCCCAGGGCAGCGAGGGAGGCGGCGTCAGTGTTTCCAGGGCCTTGGCGGCGTAGGCCATCGCCGATTGCAGCATCAGGTCGGCGGCGTACACGCGGCCCAGCTCCTCGGCGCCGGCATGGATGTGGATGAGCTTCTGCGCCGGCCGCGGCGGCGCGAGCAGCGAATAGCCGCCGGTCGTCATCTCGCCGAGACGCGCGCCGACGGCGATCACCAGGTCGGCTTCGGCGATGCGCGTGGCGAGCTTCGGATTGATGCCGATGCCCACGTCGCCCGCGTAGTTCGGATGGCGGTTGTCCATCAGGTCCTGGAAGCGGAAGGCGCAGCCGACCGGCAGCTTCCAGCTTTCGGCGAAGCGCTGCAGCGCTTCGCAGGCTGCAGCGTCCCAGCCGCTGCCGCCCACGATGACGAACGGCCGCTGCGCCGCCAGCAGCATGGTGCGGACCTCTCGCAACGCACCGGGCGCGGGCCAGGCAAGCGCGGGCTCGGCGCGCGGCAGCACCGGTGCGTCGGTGGGCGAGGTGAGCATGTCCTCGGGCAGCGTGAGGACCACGGGACCGGGCCGGCCCTGCATCGCCGTGTGGAAAGCGCGCGCCACATACTCGGGCAGCCGGTTCGGGTCCTGGATCTCGCCGACCCACTTCGCGAAGCCCAGCGTGCCGGGTCCCAGCATCTGCCGGTAGTCGACCTCCTGGAACGCTTCGCGGTCGCGCTGGTCGCTCGCGACCTGGCCGATGAACAGGACCATCGGCGTGCTGTCCTGGAAGGCGGTGTGCAGGCCGATGCTGGCGTTGGTGGCACCCGGCCCGCGAGTCGCGAAGCAGATCCCCGGACGGCCGCTCAGCTTGCCTTGCGCCTCCGCCATGAAGGCCGCCCCGCCCTCCTGCCGGCACGCGATGAAGCGGATCTTGTCGCGATGCTCGTGAAAGCCGTCGAGCACGGCGAGAAAGCTTTCGCCCGGAACACCGAAGACGGTGTCGACGCCTTGGGCGACGAGAGCTTCGACAAGGGCATGGCCGGCCAGACGTCGTGAGGGATTCGCAGTCATGGAAACGAGTGTAGGTGGGTGGTACGGGTTCGACCGGATGCCCGCTATTCACCAATCGGTGAATTATGTGGACCATGGCCTCTCCCGCCGACTCCGTCGCCGAGCTTCGCACCCGCGACGCCGACCGCACGCAGCAGGAGATCCTGCGCGCCGCGACGAGCGAGTTCCACGAGCGCGGCCTCGGCGGCGCACGCATCGACAGCATCGCCGAGCGCGCCGGCATCAACAAGCGGCTCATCTACTACTACTTCGGAAGCAAGGAGGCGCTGTTCCTGTGCGTGCTGGAGCAGACCTATGCCGACATCCGCAACGCCGAGCACGCACTCCACCTGGAGACTGCCAACCCGGCCGACGCGGTGCGCCGGCTCGTCGCGTTCACCTGGAACCACTACCTCGCGCACCCGGAATTCCTCACGCTGCTGAACAGCGAGAACCTGCACCGCGCGCGCCATCTCAGGCAATCCAAGCGCATCCGCGAGTTGAACTCGCCGCTGATCCAGACGCTGGGCGACGTTCTCGAGCGAGGCCGCCGCGACGGCCAGTTCCGCGGTGGCGTCGATGCCGTGCAGCTGTACATCTCGATCGCCGGCCTGGCGTACTTCTACCTGTCAAATAACCACACGCTGTCGACCATCTTCGGCCGCGACCTGATGTCGCCGAAGGCTCTGTCCGAGCGCTTGTCGCACATCACCGAGGTGGTGATGGGCTATGTGCTGCGCGAGTGAACGCGGCCGCGGCAATTCACCGAAACGTTAACTCGAGCCGGCAAACGGCCGTTCAACCAGGAGACGACACGATGACCTTCCTTCCACACACCCTCAGGCGGCTCGGCCGTCCCGCCGCGGTCTTCGCCCTGCTCGTCGCGAGCTCGACGGCGATGGCGCAATGGAAGCCCGCCAAGCCCGTCACCATCATCGTGCCCTGGGCCGCCGGCGGCTCGACCGACCAGGTCACGCGTGTCGCGGCGGCGGAGATCGAGAAGCACCTCGGACAGAAGGTGGTGATCGTCAACCAGCCGGGCGCGTCGGGCTCGATCGGCAGCAAGAGCGCGCTGGAGGCGCCGAAGGACGGCTACACCTGGACCGCCGGCGCGGCCAAGGACCTCGGCACCTACAAGGTCCTCGGCATGCTCGACACGAGCGCCAAGGACTGGAACATGTACCTCACCGTCGCGCACATTGCGGTCGTCGGCGTCAACCCCAATGCGCCGTACAAGGACATGGGCGAGCTGCTGGCAGCGATGAAGGCCAAGCCGGGCCAGGTGAGCGTGGCCACGGCCGGCGTCAACTCGAGCGGCCACGCGGCCATCGAGGCGCTGTCGCGCGCCGCGGGCGTCACCTACAAGCACGTCACCTACGACGGCGGCAATCCCGCGGTGGTCGCCACCGTGGCGGGCGAGACCGAGGTGACGACACAGCTCGCCGCCGAGCAGACCGAGATGATCCGCGGCAAGCGCCTGCGTCCTCTGGCGGTCGTCGGCGACAAGCCGCTGGAGATCGAGGGCTACGGCACCGTGCCGCCGCTGTCGCAATTCATTCCGGGCTTCAAGGACCCGGTGAACTACTTCGGGATCTTCGTGCCGAAGGGCGTGCCGGCCGAGGTGACGGCCACGCTCGACAAGATCTGGGCCGAGCAAATGCCGAAGGCGGACGCGATGGTCAAGTACGCGCAGAACCGGGGCGCCATCTTCGCCCCGGTGGCGGGCGAGGAGGCGCAGAAGGCCGTGTTCCCTGCGATCCAGGCCTACGCCTGGACGCAGCAGGCCGCCGGCAAGGCCAAGGTGTCGCCCGACACGCTGGGCATTCCCAAGCCCTGACGCAGGACGATCGACATGCTCGAGCCCGCGTCCGAGGATCGCGTCGTTCCTCCGTCGACCGATCGGATCGACGGGCCGCTGTGGGTCGTCGTCGGCGCGGCGATCACCGTCGGCGCACTGCGCACGGAGCGTCTGCAATCGCAGGGCGTCGAATGGTTCGCCGCGCCCGGCCTTCTGCCGGGCATCCTGGGCCTGCTGATCGCGGCCACTGGCGTGCTGATCTCGCTGCGGATTCGCCGTGCCAAGCAGGTCTCGGTGCCCGAGACCGGCGAGCCCGGGGAACGCCGGCGCATCGCGATGACGATGCTGCTGTGCCTCGGCTTCGCCGCTGGCCTGGTGGGGCACGGCGTGCCGTTCGGCGTCGCGGCCATCCTGTACCTGTTCGGGCACATCGCCTTGCTGCAGTGGCATGAACGGCGTCGCAGCGGGCAGGTGGTCCGCGGGCTCCTGGTCGCCGCCGCGGTCGCGGTGGCCGCAGGCCTGGCAGTGCCTTTCGTCTTCGAGCAGCTGTTCCTGGTCCGTCTTCCCTGAGCCCGCACGGCCCCCGAAGGGATTCCCATGAGACATCGGTTCCATGCTTGACGGCCTTCGCATGCTGGGCCATTCGCTGCTCGGCTTCGCATCGTTCTGGCCGCTGCTGTATGCGCTGGGAGCGACGCTGCTCGGCATCCTGATCGGCTGCATGCCGGGTCTGTCGGCCACGCTGGCGATCGCGCTGCTGACCACGCTGACGATCAAGATGCCGCCCAACGACGCGATCCTGATCCTCATCTGTGCCTACGTCGGCACGATCTATGGCGGCAGCCGCACGGCCATCCTGCTCAACATCCCCGGCACGGCGGCGAATGCGGCGGCCTGCCTCGACGGCCACCAGCTTGCCAGGCAGGGACAGGCCGGCCGCGCGATGGGCATCGCCACCACCGGCTCCGTGGTCGGCTCGCTGTTCGGCGTGGTCTGCCTGGCACTGCTGACCCCCACGCTCGGCGAAGTGGCACTCGCGTTCGGCGCCTTCGAATTCTTCTGGCTGGCGCTGTTCGGCGTGATGATGTCCGGCAGCATCGCCGGCTCCGATCCGGTCAAGGGCTGGCTCATGGGATTTCTCGGGCTGTTCGCGACGCTGATCGGACAGGACGGCATCCACGCGGTGAACCGCTTCACGTTCGGCATCAAGGACCTCGAAGGCGGCGTGTCGCTGATCCCCGCGCTGATCGGCGCCTTCGGCTTCTCCGAGATCCTCACCGTGCTGGCCGAGCCGGCCAGCCGCGCGACCATCAATGCCGTCGACTCGGTGCTGCCGCGACTTCGCGACGTGCTGGTCTACTGGAAGACCATCCTGCGCTCCGGCGTGATCGGCGTGTACGTCGGCATCCTGCCCGGGGTCGGCGAAGACATGGCCGCATGGTCCTCGTATGCGGCAGCAAGGCGCGCCAGCAAGGAAAAGGAGAAGTACGGCAAGGGTTCGGTCGAGGGGCTCATCGCGGCCGAGACCGGCGACAACGCGTCCATCCCGGGCGGCATCATCCCGGCGCTCGCGCTCGCCATCCCCGGTTCGGCTCCGTCGGCCGTGCTGATGGCCGCGATGATCATCCACGGCGTCCAGCCGGGTCCGATGCTGATGGTGAACCAGCCGCAGTTCGTCTACGACGTCGTTGCGATGACGCTGATGGCGACGCTCGCCATGCTCTTTTTCGGGCTGTTCCTCGTGAAGCCGCTGCTGGCGATCGTGCGCATCCCCCGCGTGATCATCATGCCGGTCATCTTCGTGCTGTGCACCGTCGGCTCGTACGCGATCGCCTCGCGCCTGTTCGACGTGTACCTCATGCTCATCATCGGCGTGGGCGCCTTCTTCCTGCGCCGCCACGGCTACCCGATTCCTCCGTTCGTGCTGGGCCTCGTGCTGGGCGACATCCTCGACAAGAGCCTGCGCCGCGGGCTCACGCTGTCCAATGGCGACTTCACGCCGTTCCTCGCACGGCCGATCTGCGCGCTGCTCGCCTTCATCACGATCTTCACCATGCTGATGTATGTGCCGGCCTTCAACCGCATGGTCCACGCAAGCTGGTCGCGGGCAAAGGCGCTGGTGCGCTGGAGGGCCGTGTCATGAAGCTCGCGCTGTGCAACGAGGTGCTGCGGCACCTGCCGTTCGAATCGCAATGCGCGACGGCCGCCGCGCTGGGCTACGCCGGCCTCGAGCTGGCGCCCTTCACGCTGGCGGAAGACCCTTCGCGCCTCGGCGCAGCCGACGGCCGGCGGCTGCGCCGCATCGCGGCCGATCACGGCATCGTGCTCGCCAGCCTGCACTGGCTGCTCGCCAAGCCCGACGGGCTGTCGATCGCCACGGCCGACCCCGCACAGCATGCACGCACGGTGGACGTGCTCAAGCGGCTGGTCGACTTCGCCGCTGCCTGCGGTGCGGACGTGCTGGTCCACGGCTCGCCGACGCAGCGCGCCCCGGGACCCGGCCAGAGCATCGACGACGCGCTCGCACGGGTGGAGGCCGGTCTTGCCGAGCTCGCGCCGCACGCCGGCGCGGCGGGCGTCGTCTACTGCATCGAGCCGCTCGGGCCGTTCGAGACGCCGGTGATCAACACGCTGGCGCAGGCGGTCGCCCTGGTCGACCGCATCGATTCGCCGGCGCTGCGCACCATGCTCGACGTCAGCGCCGCTTCGCACGCAGAAGACGACGACGCACCCGCGCTGCTGCGCCGCTACCTTCCCAGCGGCCACATCGCGCACGTGCAGCTCAACGACCACAACCGCCGGGGACCCGGCCAGGGCGACACGCCCATCGTGCCGATCCTGCAGGCGCTGCGCGAGCTCGACTACCGCGGCTGGATGGCCGTCGAGGCCTTCGACTATCACCCCGACGCGATCGGCTGCGCCGCCTTCAGCGGCGGCTTCGTGCGCGGCGTGATGCAGGCCTTGGGGAGCGTGAGATGACCGCCGTCGAGCTGAAGCTGCGCCACGTGGCCCTCTTCGAGCGGCCCGTGACCTTGCGCCTGCCGTTCCGTTTCGGCGCTGCCACCGTCACACGCTGCCCGCAGGCGTTCGTTCGCGTCGAGGCAGTCGTCGGCGGCCGCACCGTGGTCGGCGCCAGCGCCGAACTCATGGTGCCCAAGTGGTTCGACAAGTCGCCGTCGCTGACGCAGGAGCAGAACTTCGAGCAGCTGCGCGAAGCGCTGCGGCTGGCCGCCGAAGCCTATGGCAGCGCGGGCGACGCGCTCACGCCTTGGGCGCTGTCGCGCCAGCTCGGCGAAGCGGCGGTCAGCCGCGGCGTGGCGCTCGGCCTGCCGCGGCTCGCCGCGCAGTTCGGGCAGGCAGTGCTCGACAAGGCGGTGGCCGATGCGGCCCTGCGCGCCGCCGACCTGCCCTGGAGCCGCGGCGTGCAGGCCGGCGTGCTGGGCGATCCGCATTCGCCGCGGCTGCGCCTGCACGAGCCGGCGCAGGTCGCGGTGCGCCACACCGTGGGCCTGGCCGACCGGCTGGTCGACGCCGACCCCGGCGCGGATCCGCACGATGGCCTGCCCGCCACGCTGGAAGCGGCCATCGCGCGCTACGGCCTGCGCCATTTCAAGCTCAAGCTCGCCGGGCGCCTCGATGCCGACATCGATCGCCTCACCCGCATCGCGCGCCTGCTCGACGCGCAGGCCGGCGACTACCGCGTCACGCTGGACGGCAACGAAACCTTCGCCGATGCCGGGTCGCTCGGCGCCTTCTGGCGGGCGCTGCGGGCCGAGCCGGGCCTGCGCGGGCTGATGCACCGCATCCTCCTGCTGGAGCAGCCGCTGCCGCGTCACATCGCGCTGCGCGAATCGATCGCCGCGCTCGACATCGCGGTGCCCGTGATCCTGGACGAATCGGACGACCACGACGACAGCTTCGACGAGGGCCTGGCGCTCGGCTACCGCGGCATCTCGAGCAAGGCCTGCAAGGGCCTGTATCGCTCGCTGCGCAATGCGGTGCGCGTCGCCCGCGAGCCGCAGAGGCTGGTGCTGTCCGGCGAGGACCTCACCTGCCAGGCCGGTCTCGCGGTGCAGCAGGACACGCTGCTGGCCGCCAGCCTCGGCATCGCGCACATCGAGCGCAACGGCCATCACTACGTCGACGGCTTCGGCATCGCGCCGACGCCCGAGGCCCAGGCCTTCGCGCAAGCCCATCCGGGCTTCTACGACGACAGCGGCGCGCGTCCCCGCCTTGCGGTGCGCGACGGCCTGCTCGATCTCCGCTCCCTGCACGTTCCCGGCTTCGCGAGCGCCGCTGCGCCATCGTGGAGCAGTCTGCAGCCCATCCTTTGAAGAGAGCCCTCCATGCCGACCCAGTCCCTCGGAATCATCATGCACGGCGTGACAGGCCGCATGGGCATGAACCAGCACCTGATCCGCTCCATCGTGGCGATCCGGCAGAAAGGCGGCGTCCCGCTCGCCAACGGCGACCGCGTCATGCCCGACCCCATTCTCATCGGCCGCAATGCCGAGAAGATCGAAGCGCTGGCGCGGGAGCACGGCATCGCGCGCTGGGGCACCAACCTCGACGCCGCCCTCGCGAATCGAAGCGACACGGTGTTCTTCGACGCCGGCACCACGCAGATGCGTCCCACCCTGCTCGCCCAGGCGATCCGGGCCGGCAAGCATGTGTACTGCGAGAAGCCGATCGCCACCAACCTCAACGAGGCGGTGGAAGTGTGCCGACTCGCCCGGCAGGCGGGCGTCAAGCACGGGGCGGTGCAGGACAAGCTGTTCCTGCCGGGACTGCGCAAGCTCGACATGCTGCGCCGCGCCGGCTTCTTCGGTCGTCTGCTGGCGGTGCGCATCGAGTTCGGCTACTGGGTGTTCGAAGGCGACCTGCAGCCCATCCAGCGGCCGTCTTGGAATTACCGCGCCGAGGACGGCGGCGGCATCATCCTCGACATGCTGTGTCACTGGCGCTATGTGCTGGACAACCTGTTCGGCGAGGTGAAGTCGGTGTCGTGCATAGGCGCCACCCACATCGCGCAGCGCTGGGACGAGTCGGGCCAGCCGTACAAGGCGACGGCCGACGATGCGGCCTACGCGACCTTCCAGCTGCAAGGCCACGGCGGAGAGGACGTGATCGCGCAGGTCAACAGCTCCTGGTGCACCCGCGTGCGGCGCGACGACCTGGTCACCTTCCACGTCGACGGCACCCACGGTTCGGCGGTGGCCGGGCTCACCGAGTGCCGCAGCCAGTCGCGCGTGAACACGCCCAAGCCGGTGTGGAACCCCGACGTCGAGCAGACCCTGCCGTTCTTCGAGCAGTGGCAGGAGGTGCCCGACACGCAGGTCTACGACAACGGCTTCAAGCTGCAGTGGGAGCACTTCATCCGCCACGTGGTCGAGGATGCGCCCTACCGCTGGACGCTGCCCGAAGGCGCGAAGGGCGTGCAGCTGGTGGAAGCGGCGCTGCAAAGCTGGAAGGAAAGGCGCTGGATCGACGTGCCGGAGCTTTCGCTATGAGCCTCGTCCTGCAAATGCCCCAGGCCGACGGGCGGTTGCAGCCGTACACGCTCAGCGGCCGCGCGCCGTGGACCGCACCGGCGAAGCCGCGCTTCAACCGCATCGCCTATTCGGCCGCGCATGTCGTGGCCGACCCACGCGCAGCCAACGATCCGTGGCTCGATTGCACGATCGACTGGGACACGACCATCGCCTACCGGCGGCGCCTGTGGTCCATGGGCCTGGGCGTCGCCGAAGCGATGGACACGGCGCAACGCGGCATGGGTCTCGACTGGCCGACATCGCTGGAGCTGATCCGCCGCTCGCTGGACGCGGCGCGCGACATGCCGGGCGCTCGCATCGCATCGGGCTGCGGCACCGACCACCTCGCGCCCGAGACAGTGCACAGCGTCGACGACGTGATCCGCGCATACGAAGAGCAGATGGCCGCGATCGAGCGCCTCGGCGGCCGGCTCATCCTGATGGCCAGCCGGGCGCTGGCGCGAGCCGCAAGCGGCCCGCACGACTACGAGCGCGTCTACGACCGCGTGCTGCGCCAGGCGCGCGAGCCGGTCATCCTGCATTGGCTGGGCGACATGTTCGACCCGGCGTTGCGCGGCTACTGGGGCCACGCCGAAGCCGATGCCGCGATGGAGACGGCGCTCGCCGTCATCGCGGCGCATGCCGACAAGGTGGACGGCATCAAGATTTCGCTGCTCGACAAGGACAAGGAAATCGCGATGCGCCGCCGGCTCCCGCCCGGCGTGCGCATGTACACCGGCGACGACTTCAACTATGCCGAGCTGATCGCCGGCGACGGCGTCGGCGCCGCGCCGACGCAACAGCACAGCGACGCGCTGCTCGGCATCTTCGACGCGATCGCCCCGGCGGCGAGCGCTGCGCTCGCCGCGCTGGCATCGGGCGACAAGGCCGGCTTCCACGAGATCCTCGCGCCGACGGTGCCGCTGTCGCGTCACGTCTTTCGAGCACCCACGCGCTTCTACAAGACCGGGGTCGTGTTCATGGCCTGGCTCAACGGCCACCAGGACCACTTCCTGATGGTCGGCGGGCAGCAGAGCGCACGCTCGCTGATCCACTTTGCCGAGCTGCTCCGGCTGGCCGACGCGGCCGGCCTCATCGAGCAGCCGGAGCTCGCGGCCCGGCGCATGAAGACGCTGCTGGCCTTGCACGGCATCGAATCCTGATGCGCGACTTCTCCGCTGACCATCGCTGGCTCTCCATCAACACGGCGACCGTGCGGGCACAGTGGCCGCTGGACCGCATCGTCGACGAATGCGCGCGCCGCGGCATCCGCGCCATCTCGCCGTGGCGCGACCAGGTGGCCGCGGTCGGTCTGCAAGCCGTCGCGCGGCAGATCCGCGACCTCGGCCTGGCGCTGTCAGGCTATTGCCGCGGCGGCATGTTTCCGGCATCGACCCGCGAAGCCCGGCAGCTCGCGCTGGAGGACAACCGCCGCGCGGTCGACGAGGCGAAGACGCTGGACGCGCCTTGTCTCGTGCTGGTCGTCGGCGGTCTGCCCGGCGCCCTCGCCGGGCGGCCCGAGCACAAGGACATTGCCGCCGCTCGCCAGGAGGTGCGCGACGGCATCGCCGCCACGCTGGCATACGCGCAAGACGTCGGCATGCCGCTGGCCATCGAGCCGCTGCATCCGATGTACGCCGCCGACCGCGCGTGCGTCAACACGCTGGAGCAGGCCCTCGATCTGTGCGATGCGCTCGATCCTTCACGCAGCGGTGCGCTGGGCGTCGCCGTGGACCTGTACCACGTGTGGTGGGATCCCAAGCTGCAGCAGCAGATCGCCCGCGCCGGTCGCGAGCGCCTGCTGGCCTTTCACGTCTGCGACTGGCTGGTGCCGACCCGCGACCTTCTGAACGACCGCGGGATGATGGGCGATGGCGTCATCGACATCCCGCGCATACGCGGCTGGGTCGAGGACGCAGGGTTCGCGGGCTACAGCGAGGTCGAGATCTTCTCGAGCGAGAACTGGTGGAAGCGCGACGGCGGCGAGGTGCTCGCCACCTGCATCGAGCGCCACCGCTGTGCGGTGTGATCAGAACACCATCGCGAGCGACATCAGCGTCGACAGGTGCGGCATGAGGTGGTGCAGAACGTGCGCGCCGGCACCCGCGTTGCGGTTCTTTCTGTCCCGCACGTACAGCGCGGCGATGGCGGCGGCGCCGGAGGAGATCTCCGACCAATGGCGGCGCCGCTCGATGGCGCGTCCGCGGTGCTTGGCCTTGACGCTGGACAGCGGCGGCGGCACCAGCGGCACGGGCATCAGATAGGCCTGGCGACACTGTTCCACGCCGCCGAACGACTTCCAGAAGTCGCAGTAGGAGCTGCGAAAGCTGGACGCGTAGCGCTCGTCGAACGCAATCTGGCAGTCGTGCCGGATGCCCGCGAGGTGCGGCTTGCCGTTCGCCTCGGCGATGCCGTGCATGGCCGCGAGGCAGAAGTAGGACGGCGAGTTCTGCGGGAAGTCCTGGCGGAACTGCACGACGGGCGCCGTGTCGTGGTGCGCCGACTGGTTGCGGGTGATGAACGGCACCACGTCGCGGTCCAGGCCGAGCAGCTCGCCCGGAACCCAGGCGAAGGACATCTCGTTGAGGCAGTGGCCGTCGGCAAGCAGCACGACGCTGATGCCTCCCTCGTGGCGCAGGTCGGTGGTCGCCCGCAGCACCAGCGCATAGCGCCGGCTATCGACACGGCGCGACCACAGCGTGAGGCCCTGGTGGTGATACACCGCCTCCTTGTAGGCGGCGGTGTAGCTCTGACCCTCGTAGCGGTAGTGCGTCAGGGCGCAGTCGATGCGCTCGCGAAAGCTCAACTCGGTGGACAGGTAGTGCCGGTGGCTGATGTGGAACAGCGCATCGCCCTGGCCGTCGTCGCTGACGTACTTGTCGACGATTTCGAGGGCCAGCAGCTCTCGGTGCTTGCGGTACGTGAACACGGCGCGTGCCGCGCCGATGAAGCGAACGCAGGCGTCGAGCCATCCGTCGGCATGCCGCGCCGCGACGAATACACCGACCAAGTGTTTCCAGAGCAACAACATCGACTGATCCTCCCTGCGCCCTGCCTCGCTCGTGCGGGCCATTCCTTGCCGGTCGGCGGGCTGCAGACGTGCGATCTTCAAGCCATTTCAGGCCCATGGGATTGCTTCTCTCCCCCGCATGTTGGGGGAGGAAGCTAGGGATGGACGGACGCGATGACGGTTCGTCGCGCTCGCCGCACGTTGAAGGCGCTCACCACGAGCACCGCCTGGACCACGGCGATGCCCAGCCACACCTCGGCCGGCCGATGCAGGTCCATCAGCGTGCCGAACAGCAGCGGCGCGACCGCCTGCCCGATGTCCAGACCCGAGTAGACGATGCCGTACACCCGTCCGGTCGCGCCGTCGGGTGAGGATCGCTTGACCAGCAGATCGCGCGAAGGCCCGGCGATGCCCGCGCCGAAGCCCATCGCCCCGAACAGCACCGGCACCATGGCCGCCGGCACCGCCGCAAACCCGAGCAGCAGCGCGACCAGCGCCGCCGCCCCGAATCCCGCGCCGACGATGCGCTCGCAGCGCGCCGGGTCGGAGGCGAGGAAGCCGCCGACGACCATCCCGCCGGCCGCGCAGACCATGTACACCGTGAGGCACACCGCGGCGACCTGCGTCGGCACGTCGTGCAGCAGCCGCGCCGCCTCCGGGGCAAAGGCCTGCACGCCGCTCAGCGCCATGGCGTAGAACAGGAAGAAGGCGAAGCACATCCAGACGGCCGGGATGCCGAGAAAGTCGAAGCGGCCTTCGACGCTCCCGTGCGCCCCGGCCTTGCGGGCCGGCGCCATCTCCAGCGCCAGCGGCGCCCGCTGCATCCACAGCAGCGCCAGCACGGCCAGGATCACCACCCCGGCGCAGGACAGCGCCACGCGCCACGAGAAGGCGAGGGTCAGCGGCACCAGCATTGCCGGCGCCAGCGCCCAGCCGAGGCTGCCGGTGATGCCATGCACGCTGAAGGCGTGACCCAGCCGCGAAGGGTGGACCTTGCGGTTCAGCAGCGTGTAGTCGACCGGGTGGAACACCCCGTTGCCCACGCCGGCCACCACCGAAAACAGCGCCAGCATCGCGTAGTGGGTGCTGGCGGCGAAGCCGAAGGCGGCCGCTGCGAGCAGCCCGAGCCCCCCGAAAAGGATGGGCCGCGGCCCGAATCGGTCGACGACGAAGCCGGACAGCGCCTGCACCGCACACGAGACGACGAAGAAGATCGTCATCAGCAATCCCAGCTCGGCGTAGCTCACCCCGAAGGCCTCTTTCAGCCACGGGAACAAGGGGGCGAGCAGGAGTTGGCTGAAGTGGCTGATCCCGTGCGCGAGGCCGACGAGACCGATGACGGCGGCGTCCTGGCGCATCCCAGGGGCCGGCAGGGAGGTCGAATTCATCTCCCGATGGTAGGCAGGGCTCGGGCGGCGCGATTACGATAGGTCGACAAGTTCTGTCGAGATCGCGCCAATGAAGACCCTCCTGGCCCCGACGCCGATCGGCCCGCTGACACCGCACCTGTACCGACCCACCGCGCGGCGGCCGGTTCGCGCCAAGGAGCATCGGCTGCGCACCGACACCCGGGTCGTGCCGCACTGCCATCCCTGGGGTCAGCTGGCGATCTCGGCCACCGGCGTAGTGCGGCTCACCGTCGAGCACGGCACCTACCTGGTTCCGCCGTCGCGGGCGCTGTGGATTCCGCCGGGTGTCGAGCATGCCGTGACGGTGATCGAAGACGCGGATCTGCGCACGCTGTACCTGCACGACGATCCGGCGCCGCCGCCCGCCTGGAAGCAATGCCGGGTGCTGGAGGTGTCGGACCTGCTGCGGGCACTCGCGATGGCGATGGACATCCGTGCCGATGGCGCCGCCGCGCTGGTCGCCGACGAGCTGGAGCGCGAGCGGCGCCTGGGCGCACTGGTGCTCGACGAGCTGCGGCGCGCCCGCCCGGTGCGCCTGGGCGTCGACCTGCCGGCCGACAAGCGGCTTCGCATGCTGTGTGAAGCGGTGCTGGACGACCCCACGCGGCACGCGACGCTGGACGGCTGGGCGCGCGACTCCGGCGCCAGCACGCGCACCGTCGCGCGCCTGTTCCGCCAGCAGCTCGGCACCACCTTCCTGCAATGGCGGCAGCAGGTGCTGCTGGCACGGGCCCTCGCGTTGGCGGCGCGCAAGCTGCCGATGGCCACCATCGCCGCCGAACTCGGGTACGCCAGCCCCAGCGCTTTCAGCGCCATGGTGCGGCGGTCCGTCGGCGCGCCGCCGAGCCGGTTCTTCGGCTGAGCCGGGCTTGCCCCGGAAAGGCTCCACATACCGCCGTTCAGAGGGCTGCAACGACCGGTTGCACGTCCGGGTATTCCCGGCTGGCCACGCTGATCTAGACTGCAATGGCCTGCCGCCGCGGGCCGCTGAAAGACCCGTGGGAGACCGCATGCTCACCTCGCTGTTTGGAGATCTCGGCCCGCCGAGCCCCAGGAAGCCGCGTTCCGATTCCGAGCCGCCCGACCAGGGCTTCGCGGCCACTGCCATCCTGGAAAGCATGGCCACCGAGGTCAACGAACGCGGCCAGATGGTCGACCGGCACCAGCACGACCTGGTCGTCAGTGGCTCGCCGGCGCAGGCGATACGCGAGCACTTCGCCACCACCCGCGCCGACCTCGAAACCGCGAGCCGGCTGATCACCCTGCTCGACCCGGTCGGCATCTGGGCGTCGGCGGTGATCAAGGCGCTGTCCGATGCCGGCGGCCGTCCCATCGAGCGGCTGCACCTGCGTGAGCAGACCACCTTGCGCACCCTCGCCACCATCGAGCGCACCACCCTCGTGCGGCGCCACGAGGACACGCTGAAGATCTACCACGCCGACGTTCGCGCCCCTGGGCGCGACAACGCCGAGATCCCGGTCGCGCTGATGGAACGCAGCCACATGACGACGGTGATCATCGGGCCCATGCAGCCCCACGCCATCGATGCGCTGCTCATCTCGCTGCTCGAATACACCGCCCTGCCCACCTGGCGCTGCCCCAACCTGCTGTTCATGCTCCCGCCCAATGCGGTGTGGATCGCCAACAAGATCAGCGCCGTGAGCTGGCCGCAGCGCCTGCACGTGCATGTGCTCAACGAATCGATGACCAGCGCGTCCTCGGTGTGGAACGCCATGCTCGGCATGTGGAACCACGTGAAAACGCAGCCGTCCTGGGAGCCGCCCGAGACCTCCATGGGCGCGACCGACTACCCCATCAAGGTCGCCGACCTGCACGCCGCGGCCGGCGAGCCGCCCCCGGCGCTGCGGGCCTCCATCACGCCGGGGCTCCGTCCGGGCAAGCCCGTCATGCGGGTGAGCCACCATGCGCTGGACCCGGCTCGCGCACGCGAGGCGCTGGCCGAGATGCTGGCCATCGAGGGCCTGCTCGGCTGCGCAGTGGTCGATGCCACGACCGGTCTGGTGCTGGCGCGCGAGAACCGCGAGGACCAGCCCGCCGACCTCGACCTCTCGGCCGCGGCCAGCGCCCAGGTGCTTCGCGCCCATCGCCTGGCCGCCCGCAACATGGGCCTGCCCGACCAGATCGACGAGGTGATGGTCAGCGCGGCACAGCGCCAGCATGTGCTGCGCACCGTCACCCGGCATCCCGATCTGTTCCTGATGGCCCTGCTCGACAAGCAGCGTGCCAACCTCGCGCTGGCCCGCTACAAGCTGATGGAAGTGGAAAAGGGCCTGCTGTAGAGCGCGACCGCGCCTGGGAAAGGGCGATTCGATCCGCCCTTCCCCGGCGCCGAACCGGGCTACCATTCCCGGCTCCATGAGCCAAGTCCTCTTCGACTACACCCGCCAGGACGCTTCCGGCGCCAGCTGCACCGCGCACGCCTGGGCCAAGGTTCCCGAGCCGCTGAACCCCGCGCAACGCATCGAGTGGAAACAGCGCGCCGCCAAGCTTCTGAAGCAGCGCGACGCCGTGCTGGTCGCCCACTACTACGTCGACGGCGATCTGCAGGACCTCGCACTGGAAACCGGCGGCTGCGTTGCCGATTCGCTCGAGATGGCACGCTTCGGCCGCGATCATGCGAGCCGGACACTGGTCGTCGCGGGCGTCCGCTTCATGGGCGAGACGGCAAAGATCCTCAGTCCCGAGAAGCGAGTGCTGATGCCGGACCTCGAAGCGACGTGCTCGCTCGACCTCGGCTGCCCGCCCGAGGACTTCGCACGATTCTGCGATGCCCATCCCGACCGCAGCGTCGTCGTCTACGCCAACACCAGCGCCGCCGTGAAGGCTCGTGCCGACTGGATGGTGACCAGCTCCTGCGCGCTGGCCATCGTGCGGCACCTCGACGCGCAGGGACAGAAGGTGCTGTGGGCGCCTGATCGGCACCTCGGCCGCTACATCCAGGACGAGACCGGCGCCGACATGCTGATGTGGAACGGCGCCTGCATCGTGCACGACGAATTCAAGGGCCTCGAGCTCGACCTGCTGAAGGCGCAGCATCCCGGCGCCAAGGTGCTGGTGCATCCGGAGTCGCCGAAGAGCGTGGTCGAGCAGGCCGACGTCGTCGGCTCGACCTCGCAGATCCTGCAGGCCGTGCTCAAGAGCGACGCGCAGACCTTCATCATCGCCACGGACAACGGGCTGCTTCATCGCATCCGCCAGCTCGCACCCACCAAGACGCTGATCGAAGCCCCCACTGCCGGCAACAGCGCCACGTGCAAGAGCTGCGCCCACTGCCCCTGGATGGCGATGAACGCGCTGCAAGGCGTCGTGCAGTGCCTGGAGCAAGGCAGCGGCGAGATCGTCGTCGACGAGCCGATCCGCGGCCAGGCACTCGGCTGCATCGAACGCATGCTCGACTTCGTCGCCCGCAATCCAGGCGCCACTCAGAAGCCCGGGCTGGTGAAGAACATCGGCGCGGCATGAAGTCCTTCGACCACGACGAGACGCTCGAACAGGCACGCGAGCGCAACATCCGCGATGCGCTGATGGAGGACCTTGGCCGCCGCGACTGGACCGCCGAGCTGGTGCCGGCGGGGCAAGTTGTCAAGGCGCGTGTGCTCGTCCGCGAGGACGCGGTGCTGTGCGGACGCGACTGGTTCGACGGCTGCATCCGTGCCCTCGATGCCGACGCGCGCATCGAATGGCGTGCTGACGAAGGCGCAGCCATGCAGGCGGGGACGACGGTGTGCGCCATCCAGGCCCGCGCCCGCGCGCTGCTGTCGGCCGAGCGTCCGGCCCTCAACTTCCTGCAGCTGCTGTCCGCCACCGCGACGATCACGCGCCGCCATGTCGACGCGATCGCCGGTGCGTCGCCTCATCCGCGAGGCTGCGCCATCCTCGACACCCGCAAGACCCTGCCCGGCCTGCGCCA
The DNA here is from genome assembly GCF_029855045.1 of Piscinibacter sp. XHJ-5. Taxonomy (GTDB): domain Bacteria; phylum Pseudomonadota; class Gammaproteobacteria; order Burkholderiales; family Burkholderiaceae_C; genus Albitalea. The sequence goes on along the minus strand of NZ_CP123228.1, from coordinate 2,568,726 downwards.
GGCCCAGAAGTACGCGGTGCGCGTGGGCGGCGGGCAGAACCAGCGGCTCGCACTGTGGCACGGCATCCTGATCAAGGAGAACCACATCGCCGCGGCCGGCGGCATCGCAGCCGTGCTGCGCGAGGCGGCGGCGCTGAATGCCGGCGTGGACATCCAGATCGAGGTGGAGACCCTCGATCAGCTGCGCGAGGCGCTGGACTGCGGCGCGACCAGCGTGATGCTGGACAACTTCACCTTGCCGCTGATGCGGCAGGCCGTCACGCTGAACGCCGGACGCGCGCTGCTCGAAGTGTCCGGCAGCGTGCAGCTCGAGCAGGTGCGCGAGATCGCAGCGACCGGTGTGGACCGCATCTCGATCGGCCGGCTCACCAAGGACGTGAAGGCGGTCGATTTCTCGATGCGGGTGCTGGAGCGCATCGGCGCCTCGAATTGAGCGGGGCAAACCGGCCAATTCGCCGTCTTGCGCCGGCCGGGTCCGGCCCACACTGGGCGCCCATGAACGTCGACTTCGACTCCATCCACAACCACCACGAACGTGCCGTCATCGAAGCGGTGCGGGCCGCTGCCAAGCGCTATCCGCACCTCGACGAAGAGCTGCTCGCGGACATCGCGTGCGTGGCCCTGAACCGGCTGCCGCCGCGCTACATCCGCCACGAGGTCGACTTCGCGTTCTACCTCACGGACAAGGAGCGCGGCGAGAACGAGCGCGCCATCGCGGAGGCGGTCGGCTTCGCTTTCGAGTTCGTTCAGGCGCGCATCGCCATGCGGGCCCGGGCTTGAGCCGCGCCGCGTTCCGGGACTGCCTCAGCCGCTGAGCCCGTACGCCTTCGGCTTCTTGCCGTCCCGGTGCGCACGCAGCAGCACCGTCGGAAAGCTCACCGGCAGCGTGTGCGGGAAATCGCGGCTGTAGTGCAGCCCGCGGCTTTCATGGCGCATCAGCGCCGAGCGCACGATCAGCTCGGCGCAGTCCACGAGGTTGCGCAGCTCCAGCAGGTCTCGATTGACGCGGAAGTTGGCGTAGTAGTCGTCGATTTCCGTGCGCAGCAGCTTGATGCGGTGCAGTGCCCGCTCCAGCCGCTTGGTGGTCCTCACGATGCCGACGTAGTTCCACATCAGCAGGCGCAACTCGTCCCAGTTGTGCGCGATGACGACCTGCTCGTCGGCATTCTCGACCTGGCTCTCGTCCCAGGCGGGCGGCAGGGGCGGATGCTTCGCGCCGCGATCCAGGATGTCGCGCGCGCAGGTGCGACCCAGCACGACGCACTCGAGCAGCGAGTTGCTGGCGAGGCGGTTGGCGCCGTGCAGGCCGGTGTAGGTGGTCTCGCCCACCGCGTACAAGCCCGGCAGGTCGGTGCGTCCCTGCAGGTCGGTGACGACGCCGCCACAGGTGTAGTGCGCCGCCGGCACCACCGGAATGGGCTGGCGCGCGATGTCGATGCCCAGGTGCAGGCAGCGCGCGTAGATGGTCGGGAAATGCTCGCGCAGGAACGATTCGCCGAGGTGCGTGGCGTCGAGCAGCACGTAGTCGATGCCGTGCCGCTTCATCTCGAAGTCGATCGCACGCGCGACGATGTCTCGCGGCGCGAGCTCCAGGCGCTCGTCATGGGCGGCCATGAAGCGGGTGCCGTCGGGCAGCTTCAGGTGCGCGCCTTCGCCGCGCATCGCTTCGGTGATGAGGAAGCTGCGCTCCTGCGGGTGGTACAGGCAGGTCGGATGGAACTGGATGAACTCCATGTTGCCGATACGGCAGCCAGCGCGCCATGCCATCGCGATGCCGTCGCCGGTGGCGGTGTCCGGATTGGTGGTGTAGCGGTACACCTTCCCTGCGCCGCCGGTGGCCAGCACGACCGCCGTGGCCGGCAGCGTCTCGACGCGCTGATGGTCGATGTCGAGCGCGTAGATGCCGTAGCACTGCGGCTGCTCCTCGCGCCTGAGATGCCGTGACGTGATCACGTCGAGCGCCATCCATCGTTCGCGCAGCGTGATGTTGGGATGCTGGCGCACGCGCTCCAGCAGCGCGTCGTGGATGGCCTTTCCGGTGGCGTCGGCGGCATGCGCGATGCGCCGCACGGCGTGACCGCCTTCCCGCGTGAGATGCAGACCGAGCGGTCCCTGCGGATCGGGCGAGAACGGAACGCCGCTTTCCACCAGCCAGGCCACGGCTTCGGCGCTGTGCTCGGCGATGAAGCGCGCCGTCTGCTCGTCGACCAGGCCGGCGCCCGCGTCCTGCGTGTCGCGCACGTGCGATTCGATGCTGTCGTCGTCGCCGAGCACGCCGACGATGCCGCCCTGCGCCCACGCTGTGGCGCCCTCGTCGATGTTGCGCTTGGCCAGCACGACCACCGGATGGCGTTGGGCCAGGTGGAGTGCGACGGTGAGCCCGGCGAGACCCGCACCGACGATCACCACGGGGGCGGGAGATGCGGGGACTTCCGATTCGGGCATGGGGCGCTCGAGGCCGGTGCATGCGATGACGCGGTGCATCTGCGGCCACAGAAAATGCGGAGCATCGATTCTACGAGTGCGTTGCTCGCACCGGCGCCGCGACGGATTCGTCCGGACCTTGGGGATGGCTGCGGCGCAACGCTCGTGAAATCATGGTTTTCGCAGGGCAAGGGCCACAACGCGTGGCCTACACTGAGGCGAGAACGGGATAGAGCACCAATGACCATTCCGAATACGGCGGGCCCGCCGCGGGACTCCGCTTCGGGCGAAGACCCGAAGGAAGCGCCGCAGACCTGGGAGGCCACGCGCGCCCAGACGCAGCTCGTGCGCGACGAAGAGACGTACCTGGCCGCCGAGCAGCGCGACGTCGGGCGCGCCGTGGGCGCCAACGTGCGCGAGCTGTTCGTGTCGTGCGATGCCGGGCCGGCGATGCAACAGCAGTTCGAGCACCTGCGCCCGGAATTCATCGCCATCCACGACGTTGCCACGCACTCTTCGCGCAAGCTCATCGCGGGAATCGCGGCCGCCAGCAAGGGCGCGGTGCAGAAGCTGGTGATCCGCCGGCAAGGCTACGGCACCACGCTGGCGACGCTCGAGTACGTCGAGCTGCCCACGGCGGAAGGCCACACGCTGCGCATCTACTCGACGGAGGCAGACGCCGACACGACCTCGCGTCACGCGCTCGCGCGGATGCTGCTGGCCTTCAGCACGCTGGGCGTGATCCTGGTCGGCGATGTGCCGGGCCACTCGATCACCGGCATCTTCAAGCCGCTGCACGAAGACATGATCGCCGGCCCGTGGCCCAATCGAAACCTGCTGCTGCTGCCGCTGTCGACCGCCAATGCACTGGTCACGCAGGGCATGGAGCTCGCCCGCGGCACCGGCGTCAACGTGCGCACCACCCCGCAGGTGGCGCGGCCCGCCGATGCGTGGAACTTCATCAGCAGCACCTGGACCCGGCTGCGCGAAGAGATGGGCCCCCGCACGCCGGCGGTGCCCGCGGCGCGGCCGATGCCGGCGCCTTCGGCCCCCGTTGCCCGCACCGCTGCGCCCGCGCCACAACGGCCCGCCGCGCCGCTGCCCTTGCGGCCCATGCCCTCGGTGCCGGTACGCAATGCCCAGGCAACCGCCGACCAGGACCCGCTCACGCGCTACGTGAACCAGCTGAGCCAGCTCACCGGCATGGTGAGCTGCTGCATCTTCGAGGTCGCGACCGGGCAGGACCTTGCTCACGCCGGCGCCAGCCCTGGGCCGGCCGATCTGGCCGAGCACGGCGCCGATCTCATGGCCGCCATGCTGACGACCAGCCGCACCCTGGGTCTTGGCCACGCGATGCCCGAAGCCGCCATCACGCTGGGAGCGCATCACCTGGTGCTGCGCGCGGTGCCCAAGCATCCCGGCCTCGCGCTGCACGCCGTACTCGACAAGACGCACGCCAACCTCACGCTGGCGCGACTGCAGATCGCGCGCATGGACTCGGTGTTCGACGAGCCCGCGTGAGCGGCGTCAGTGCACGGTGCGCTCGAAGACGAACTCACCGCCTTCGATGTTCACCGGGATCACGTCCTTCGGTCCGAACTTGCCCTCGAGGATCAGCTTGGCCACCGGGTTCTCGATGCGCTGCTGAAGCGCCCGCTTGAGCGGCCGCGCGCCGAACACCGGATCGAAGCCGACCTTGGCCAGCTCGCCCAGCGCCGACGGCGACACGTCGAGCTTCATCTCCATCTTCTCCAGCCTTGCCTCCAGCACCTTGAGCTGGATGCGTGCAATCGATTCGATGTGCTGCTGGTCGAGCGCGTGGAACACCACCGTCTCGTCGATGCGGTTGAGGAACTCCGGGCGGAAATGCTGCTTCACCTCGACCCACACCGCATCGCGGATCGTCTCGGCGTCCTGGCCCGCCATCTGCATGATCTGATGCGAGCCGAGGTTGGAGGTCATCACGATCACCGTGTTCTTGAAGTCGACCGTGCGGCCCTGGCCGTCGGTGAGGCGGCCGTCGTCGAGCACTTGCAGCAGCACGTTGAACACGTCCGGATGCGCCTTCTCGACCTCGTCGAGCAGCAGCACGCTGTATGGCTTGCGCCGCACCGCCTCGGTGAGGTGCCCGCCCTCGTCATAGCCGACATAGCCCGGCGGCGCGCCGATCAGCCGCGCCACCGAGTGCTTCTCCATGTATTCGCTCATGTCGACGCGGATCAGGTGCTCCTCGCTGTCGAACAGGAAGGCGGCCAGCGCCTTGCACAGCTCGGTCTTGCCCACCCCGGTGGGGCCGAGGAACAGGAACGATCCGGTCGGGCGATTCGGATCCGACAGGCCCGAGCGGGAGCGACGGATGGCATTGGCAACCGCCGCGATCGCCTCGTCCTGGCCGACAACGCGCTCGTGCAGCCGCGCTTCCATCTGCAGCAGCTTCTCGCGCTCGCCCTGCATCAGCTTGGACACCGGGATGCCCGTCGCGCGCGCGACCACTTCGGCAATCTCCTCGGCGCCGACCTCGTTGCGCAGCAGCGTGGGCCGGCCGGCAACGCCCTTGGCTTCCTTGGCGAGCAGATCCTTCTCGCGCCTCTGCAGCTCAGGCAGCTTGCCGTACTGCAGCTCGGCAACCTTGTTGAAGTCGCCCTTGCGCGTGTACTCGTCGATCTGCGTGCGAAGGCGGTCGATCTCTTCCTTGATCTGCGCCGAACCTTGCGCCGCGGCCTTCTCTGACTTCCACACCTCCTCGAGGTCGTTGTACTCGCGCTGCAGCTTGAGCAGTTCGTCCTCGATCAGCGCGAGGCGCCGCTGGGAAGCCTCGTCCTTCTCCTTCTTGACGGCCTCGCGCTCGATCTGCAGCTGGATCAGCCGCCGGTCGAGCTTGTCCATCACCTCCGGCTTGGAATCGATTTCGATCTTGATGCGCGCAGCAGCCTCGTCGATCAGGTCGATGGCCTTGTCCGGCAGGAAGCGGTCGGTGATGTAGCGATGGCTCAGCTCGGCCGCGGCGACGATGGCCGGGTCGGTGATCTCGACGCCGTGGTGCGCCTCGTACTTCTCCTGCAGGCCGCGCAGGATGGCGATGGTCGCCTCGACCGACGGCTCGCCGACGAGGATGCGCTGGAAGCGGCGCTCCAGCGCAGCGTCCTTCTCGATGTACTTGCGGTATTCGTCGAGCGTCGTGGCCCCGATGCAGTGGAGCTCGCCGCGCGCGAGGGCCGGCTTGAGCATGTTGCCCGCGTCGATCGCGCCCTCGGCCTTGCCGGCGCCGACCATGGTATGGATCTCGTCGATGAAGACGATGGTCTGGCCTTCGTCCTGGGCGACCTCCTTCAGCACCGACTTCAGCCGCTCCTCGAACTCGCCCCGGTACTTGGCGCCGGCCAGCAGCAAGGCCATGTCGAGCACCAGAACGCGCTTGTTGCGCAGGGAATCGGGCACCTCGCCGGCGACGATGCGCTGCGCCAGGCCTTCGACGATGGCCGTCTTGCCGACGCCCGGCTCGCCGATCAGCACGGGGTTGTTCTTCGTGCGCCGCTGCAGCACCTGAATGGCGCGGCGGATCTCGTCGTCGCGGCCGATGACCGGATCGAGCTTGCCGTTGCGGGCGCGCTCGGTCAGGTCGAGCGTGTACTTCTTCAGCGCCTCCCGCTGGCCCTCGGACTCGGGGCTGTCGACCTTCTGGCCGCCGCGCACCAGGTCGATGGTCGCTTCGAGCGTCTTGCGCGTGAGGCCGTGTTCCTTCAAGAGCGGGCCGGCAACCTTGCTGTCGGCGGCCGCGAGCAGGAACAGCTCGCTCGCGATGAACTGGTCGCCGCGCTTGGCGGCTTCCTTCTCCGTGGCCTGAAGCAGGGAACCCAGGTCGCGGCTGGGCTGCACCTGCTCGCCACCCTGCACCTGCGGCAGCTTCTTCAGCTCGGCGTCGAGCGAGGCTTGCAGGCGGGCGGTGTTGACGCCGGCGCGGTCCAGCATGGCCTTGGGACCGTCGGTCTGGGCCAGCATGGCCGCCAGCAGGTGCACCGGCTCGATGTACGGATTGTCGCGCGTGACGGCCAGGCTCTGGGCGTCGGCCAGCGCTTCCTGGAACTTGGTGGTGAGCTTGTCGAGTCGCATGGATCGGATCCTCTCGTTGCTCGGGATTTGAGGAAATTCGAACCGATTTCAAGTCACGAAAGGCTGACGCAGCGCAAGAGCGCCGGCCCTTCCAGCGTCAGGCAAACAGCGTGCGCGCGAACCGAAAGCCGAGGGCGGCGCAGGCGAGCGAGCCCACCACATGGAGCAGCGTGTGCAGCAGCGCCCACCCCCAGTCGCCGCGCTGCAGCAGCGCGAGCGATTCGCCGGAAAAGGCCGAGAAGGTGGTGAGCCCGCCGAGAAAGCCGGTGACCAGCAACAGGCGCATCGGCTCGTTGGGATACCGCTGGAACCAGAGCATCGCGAAGCCGATCATCAGCCCGCCCACGCAGTTCACGAGCAGCGTGCCGAGTTGTATGCCCTCGCCGCCGGGGTGGTTGAAGGCCAGCGCACTGGCCCAGCGCAGCAGGGCGCCGACCGCCGCACCCGCGGCCACCGCGAGCACCTGCAGCCAGGGCAGCGCCCCGGTCATCGAGCGGCGTTCCCGCTGGGCAAGCCCCAGCGCGCCAGCGCGTCGTCGTCGCTGACGCGCGCATCGACCCAGCGCGCGCCTTCCGGCGTGTGCTCCTTCTTCCAGAACGGCGCCTGGGTCTTCAGGTAGTCCATCAGGAACTCGCAGGCCTGGAAGGCGTGGCCGCGGTGCCCCGAGGTGACCGCCACGAGCACGATCTGGTCCTGGGGGTGCAGCACGCCGATGCGATGGATGACGCGCACCGCGCGGATGTCGAAGCGGAACAGGGCCTCGTCGATCATCGCCTCGATGGCCCTCTCGGTCATGCCGGGGTAGTGCTCGAGTTCCATCGAGCTGACCCCGAGCCCCTCGTTGCGGTCGCGCACCGTGCCCACGAAGGCCGCCACCGCGCCGACGCCAGGATCGCCGGCACGCAGCGCAGCGACTTCGGCGCCGAGGTCGAAGTCCTCGAGCTGCACGGTGACGCGCGTCAGGGCGGACATCCCGTTCAGCCTCCGGTGACGGGCGGGAAGAAGGCCACCTCGGCGCCCTCGCTCACCACCGCCGATTCATCGCACAGCGTCTGGTCGAGCGCGCAGCGCAAGGCCTTGCCCCGCGCCAGCGCGGCGGCGTGCACGGGACTGCGCTCGATCAACCGGTCGCGCAACAGGGCCACGGTGGCGCCGGCCGGCACCTCGACCTTCTCGGCCGGGCCGAGCGCCTCGCGGATGGAGGCAAAGTACCGCACGTGCACGGTGTTCATGTCAGCAGCTCGTAGAACGCGAGGTAGCGGACGGCATCGCCTCGGCGGATGGGCTGCCCGGACGGGTTGTCCACCACGCCGTCGCCCCAAACAACCGAGGTGAGCACGCCGGAGCTCTGGTTGGGGAAAAGGTCCAGCCCGCCTTGCGCATTGCGGCGCACCCTGAGGAACTCCTCGCGCTTGTCGGGCTGCGGCCAGTCGAAGTCCGCGCGCATGGTCATGCCATCAGGCGCGGCGGCCGACGCGCCCTGCAGCCGCAGCAGCACCGGCCGCACGGCGAGCAGGAACGTGATGAAGCTGGACACCGGATTCCCAGGCAGGCCCATGAAATGCGCTTGCGTTCCGTCGCCCCGACGGACCTCGCCGAATGCCAGCGGCTTGCCCGGCTTGATGGCGATCTGCCACAGGTCCAGCCGGCCCTCGGCCTGCACGGCGGGCTTGAGGTGGTCTTCCTCGCCGACCGACACGCCGCCGCTGGTCACGATGAGGTCGTTGCCTTCGGCGGCCTCGCGCAGTGCCGCACGCGTCGCGTCGAGCCGGTCGGGCACGATGCCCAGATCGGCGCACTCGCAGCCCAGCGACTCGATCAGGCCACGCAGCGTGAAACGGTTGGAGTTGTAGATCGCTCCGGGCGGCAGCGGCTGGCCCGGCATCACCAGCTCGTCGCCGGTCGAGAAGAGCGCCACGCGTGGCCGCCGCGAAACGCGCAGCGTGGCGGCACCCACCGACGCCGCGAGACCCATCGCCTGCGGCGTGAGCCGTGCGCCGCATGCCAGCACGACCGCACCGGCGGCCACGTCCTCGCCGCGGCGGCGTATCCATTGGCCCGACGTGGGCACGGCGTCGACGCGCACGCCACCGTCCACCGCAGCGCACTGCTCCTGCATGACGACCGCGTCGGCGCCGGCCGGGATCTGGGCACCGGTGAAGATTCGCGCAGCGGCGCCAGGCGCCAGGGGCTGGGGCGGCGCGCCGGCCGCAATGCGCTGGGCGACCGGCAGCAAGACGCCGGCGCGCGTCACGTCGGCGCAGCGCACCGCATAGCCGTCCATCGAGCTGTTGTCCTGCGGCGGGACGTCGAGCGACGAGCGCAGGTCCTCGGCGAGTACGCGGCCCAGCGCCTCGAAGGTGGAGACCGTCTGGACGTCAGTCGCCGGAAACGGCCGGACCGCGGCCAGCAGCCGGTCCAGCGCCTGGCCCAGCGTCAGCAGGGCCGGCCGCATCGGCGTCGTCGTAGAGGGGTGATCGGTACTCATAGCGCTCGGGATTTCCAAGAAGGAAATGTGCCACGGCATCCGGATCGTTGAGGTCGAGGATGGGCAGGCCGGTCCGCTGCGGCAGCTGGGCATGGCTGTCGGTGCAGACGGCTACGACGAAGGGGTCGTTCGGGTATTGCACCGGCTTGCCTGCAGCAGCGCGCCACACCTCGATCTTCAGCAGGTCGGCATGCTTGAAGCCCTCGACCAGGACCCAGTCGCACTCGTACAGCTCGGCAATGAGCTGGTGCACCGTGGGCTCGGCATGAACCTCGTATTCGCGGATCTTCGCCAGCCGACGGTCCGACGCGACGACGACCTCGAAAGCGCCCGCCTGGCGGTGCCGCCACGAGTCCTTGCCTTCGTGGTCGATGTCGAAGTTGTGGTGCGCATGCTTGACGACCGACACCCGCTGGCCCGCCAGGCGCAGCCGTGCGATGAGCTGCTCGACGAGTGTCGTCTTGCCCGAGCCCGAATAGCCGCTGAACCCGACGACTTTCATTCAGGCATTGTCGGCGATGAAGCGTTTCACCGCCTGGGCATCGACCCGCATCACCGTGAACCGCTTGGGGAGTTTCTCGATGCCCTGCAGCGCGGCCGGTCGCTCCGGCTCGCGGCCCAGCGCCTCGACGATGGCGTCGGCGAACTTCACCGGCAACGCCGTCTCGAGCACGATCATGGGGACGTCCGGGTCCCGGCGCTCGCGCGCGACCTTGAGGCCGTCGGCCGTATGGGTGTCGATCATCACGCCGAAGCGTTGCCAGGTGTCACGGATGGTCGCCAGCCGGTCGGCGTGCGTGCTGGAGCCGGAGACGAACCCGAAGTCGGCGACGCGCGCGAACTCGTCGGCGCTGACGGTGAACGAGCCGTGGTCCTCGACGTCCGTCTTGAAGAGCTGGCGCGTGCGCTGCGCGTCGCGGCCCAGCAGGTCGAACACGAAGCGCTCGAAGTTCGATGCTTTGGATATGTCCATCGACGGGCTGGAGGTCTCGTGCGTCTCGGCCGCACCGCGCACGCGGTAGGTGCCGGTGCGGAAGAACTCGTCGAGCACGTCGTTCTCGTTGGTGGCCAGCACCAGGCGCTCGACCGGAAGGCCCATCATTCGCGCGACGTGGCCGGCGCATATGTTGCCGAAGTTGCCCGACGGGACAGCGAAGCTGACCTTCTCCTCGTTGCTCGCGGTGGCCTGGAGGTAGCCGGCGAAGTAGTAGACGACCTGCGCCAGCAGGCGCGCCCAGTTGATCGAGTTGACCGTGCCGATCTTGTGCCGACGCTTGAACGCGAGGTCGTTGGACACCGCTTTCACGATGTCCTGGCAGTCGTCGAAGACGCCTTCCACGGCGATGTTGTGGATGTTGGCGTCCTGCAGGCTGAACATCTGCGCCTGCTGGAAGGCGCTCATGCGGCCGTGCGGGCTCAACATGAAGACCTTCACGCCATGCTTGCCGCGCATGGCGTACTCGGCCGCACTGCCGGTGTCGCCCGACGTGGCCCCGAGGATGTTCAACGTCTCGCCGCGGCGGGCCAGCTCGTACTCGAACAGGTTTCCCAGCAGCTGCATCGCCATGTCCTTGAAGGCGAGCGTCGGTCCATTGGACAGCGCCTGCAGTTGCAGGCCGGGTTCGAGCGGCTTCAGAGGCGTGATCTCGCGCGTGCCGAACACCTCGGGGGTGTACGTGCTGGTCACCAGGCGCTTCAAGTCGGCGGACGGGATGTCGTCGATGTAGAGCGAGAGGATCTCGAAAGCGAGGTCGGGGTACGGCAGTCCGCGCCAGCGTGCGAGCGTTGCCGCGTCGACCCGGGGATAGTGGGTCGGCAGGTACAGGCCGCCATCGGGCGCCAGGCCCTCGAGCAGGATGTCGGAAAAGCCGCGCTCGGTGCGGTCGCCCCGCGTGCTGATGTACTTCACGTCAGTTCAGCTCTTCCTTGCGGATGCGCACGATGGGCGCCAGCACGGTGGGCAGCGCCTGCATCTGCGCGATCGCCTCGTTCATGCGGCCTTCCACCGTCTCGTGGGTCATGATGATGACATCGGTTTTGGTGGTGCCGTGCGCGTCGGGATCGGTCGGGCGCTGCAGCAGGGCGTCGATGGAGATGCCGCGCTCCGCCAGGATGCCGGTGATTCGCGCCAGCACGCCGGCCTGGTCGGCGACCTGCAGCCGCAGGTAGAACGAGGTGCGCACCAGCTCGATCGGCAGGATCGGCGTGGTGGCCAGTTCGTCGGGCTGGAATGCGAGGTGCGGCACGCGGTGATTGGGGTCGGCCGTGTGCAGCCGCGTGATGTCGACCAGGTCGGCCACGACGGCCGACGCGGTGGGCTCCGAGCCCGCACCCTTGCCGTAGTAGAGCGTCGTGCCGACGGCGTCGGCCTGGACCAGCACCGCGTTCATCGCCCCTTCGACGTTGGCGATCAGCCGCTTGCTCGGCACCAGCGTCGGATGCACCCGAAGCTCGATGCCGTCGTCGCGGCGGCGCGTGATGCCCAGCAGCTTGATGCGATAGCCCAGCTGCTCGGCGTAGACGATGTCAGCTGCGTGCAGCCCGGTGATGCCTTCGACGTGCGCACGGTCGAACTGCACGGGGATGCCGAAGGCGATGGCGCTCATGATGGTCGCCTTGTGCGCGGCGTCTATGCCTTCGATGTCGAAGGTGGGATCCGCCTCGGCGTAGCCCAGCCTTTGCGCCTCCTTGAGGACTGCCGCGAAATCCAGCCCCTTGGCGCGCATCTCCGAGAGGATGAAATTGGTGGTGCCATTGATGATGCCGGCGATCCACTCTATGCGGTTGGCCGTGAGGCCTTCGCGCAGCGCCTTGATGATCGGGATGCCGCCGGCGACCGCGGCCTCGAACGCGACCATGACGCCCTTCTCGCGCGCCGCGGCGAAGATCTCGGTGCCGTGCACCGCGAGCAGCGCCTTGTTGGCCGTGACCACGTGCTTGCCGGCCGCGATGGCCTCCATCACGAGCGCCTTTGCGACGCCATAGCCGCCGATCAGCTCGATGACGATGCCGATGTCGGGATTGGCGATCACCTCGCGCGCGTCGGACACCACCTTGGCGTGGTCGCCGACGACGGCCTGCGCGCGCGCGGTGTCGAGGTCGGCCACCATCGTGATCTCGATGCCGCGTCCGGCGCGGCGGCGGATCTCTTCCTGATTGCGACGCAGCACGTTGAACGTGCCGCTGCCGACGGTGCCGATGCCCAGCAGGCCGACTTGGATGGGTTTCATGGTGCGTGCCCTTCGAGGCTCAGTGCGAGTGACGTTTGCGGTAGTGGTCGAGAAAGCGCGAGATGCGGCCGACGGCGTCGGTGAGGTCGTCGGAGTTCGGCAGGAACACCAGGCGGAAGTGATCCGGCTGCGGCCAGTTGAAGCCGGTGCCCTGCACGATCAGGACCTTTTCCTCGGCCAGCAGCTCGTAGGCGAGCTGCTGGTCGTCGAGGATCGGGTACAGCTTCGGATCGAGCCGGGGAAACATGTACAGCGCGGCCTTGGGCTTGACGACGCTGACGCCGGGGATCTGCGTCAGCAGCTCGTAGGCGAGGTCGCGCTGGCGGCAAAGCCGCCCGCCCGGCGCGACCAGGTCCTTGATGCTCTGGTAGCCGCCCAGCGCGGTCTGGATGGCGAGCTGCCCCGGCGTGTTCGAGCACAGGCGCATCGAGGCCAGCATGTTCAGGCCTTCGATGTAGTCCCGGGCGTGCCGCTTCTCGCCCGAGACCACCATCCAGCCCGCGCGGTAGCCGCAGGAGCGGTAGTTCTTCGACAGGCCGTTGTACGTGATGAAGAGCACGTCATCGGCCAACGACGCGATGCTGGTGTGCGTCGCGCCGTCGTACAGCGTCTTGTCGTAGATCTCGTCCGCCAGCACGACGAGCTGGTGCTGCCGCGCCACCTCGACGATCTGCTTGAGCACCTCGTCGGGGTACAGCGCACCGGTCGGGTTGTTCGGGTTGATGACGACGATCGCCTTCGTGCTGGGCGTGATCTTTTTCTTGATGTCGTCGATGTCGGGCAACCATCCGGACTGCTCGTCGCAGACGTAGTGAACGGGCGTGCCGCCCGAGAGGGCCACCGCGGCGGTGTACAGCGGGTAGTCGGGGGAAGGCAGCAGCACCTGATCGCCGTCGTCGAGCAGCGCGTTGAGGCTCATCACGATCAGCTCGGAGGCGCCGTTGCCGAGATAGACGTCATCGACGGTCACGCCGCGGATCAGCTTTTCCTGCGTGTAGTGCACCACGGCGCGGCGCGGTGCGAACAGTCCCTTGCTGTCGGTATAGCCCGCCGTATGGGGCAGGTTGCGGATCATGTCCTGCACGATCTCGTCGGGCGGCTCGAGGCCGAACGCGGCGATGTTGCCGATGTTCAGCTTGATGATCTTGTGGCCCTCGTCCTCCATCTGGCGTGCCTTGTCCAGGACGGGCCCGCGGATGTCATAGCAGACGTTGGCGAGCTTGCTCGACTTGGCGATGGGCTTCACTTAATTCCCCCGGGATGGCCGCAGTGGTTCTACTGCGGCGCAAAACCTATAATTTAACCACACGCACCCCGTGGAAACCCCTCGTGAAACTGCAAGCCGACCGCATCGACGGAAGCAACGCCATCGCGCGTCACGGACCCGAAGGCGTCATCGTCAACGGCACCGAGTACCGGCACAGCGTCGTCGTGCCGTGGACGGGAGCGGTGCTCCCCTGGCCGCCGGCGAACTTCGCCGAGTTGTCCGAGGCGAATTTCGAGATGCTCGCCAAGCTCGAGCCGGAACTCGTGATCTTCGGCAGCGGATCACGAATTCGCTTCGCAAGGCCGGCGCTGTTGCGACCGCTGATCGATGCGCGCATAGGCATCGAGACCATGGACAGCCCGGCGGCCTGTCGCACCTACAACGTCCTGCTTGCAGAGGGTCGTTCGGTGGTGGCGGCGCTGCTGTTCGAGAGGGCATGAAGCTGTCCCGAAGACCCGTGTGAAGGGTACTCGAAGGTCCTCAGTGGCCTTATAATCGCGAGCTACGCCCACGAAGCGCAACTGAGCAGAATACTTCATGACGCCAGCTCTCAACAAACCCCTACCGGAATTTGAAGCGCTTGCCACCAGCGGTGTGAAGTTCACGCCACAGGCCTATGCCGGCAAGATCGTCGTCCTGTACTTCTATCCCAAGGACATGACCCCCGGCTGCACCACCGAAGCGCTGCAGTTCGGTGAGTATCACAAGGATTTCGTGAGGGCCGGTGCGGTGGTTTTCGGCGTCTCGCGGGACAACATGGCATCGCACGAGAAATTCCGGCAAACCTATGAGCTGCCGTTCGACCTGATCGCCGACACCGAGGAAAAGCTCTGTCACATGTTCGGAGTCGTCAAGAACAAGATCATGTACGGCAAGAAGGTCAAGGGCATCGAGCGTTCCACCTTCCTGATTGACGGCAACGGCGTGCTGCGCCAAGAGTGGCGAGGCCTCAAGGTCCTCGGCCACGTCGAGGAAGTCCTGAAGGCGGTCAAGGCACTGAAGAAGGCTGAGGCTGCCTGAGGGCTGCCTCGCCGACGACCCAAGCCGACCTGCGGGTCGGCTTTTTTGCGTCGGCGCGAAACCTATGGGATGGACGCAACATTGGGTTGTCGCGACACACCGGATGTGCATAATGGGCCATGCCCGTGAGTTGTGAAACGCGCACTCTCTCCATCGAGCCGCACAGGCGACTGTGCGGCTTTTTTTCTTTTCGCGTCGAACGGAACACAGCCAGCCCATGCCACTGCCCAAGCCGCCTGCCAAACGAGCTTCCCTCCTGACCCAAACCGACTTCGACTCGCAGGCCGCGCCCAAACCGGGCAAACGTTCCAACAAGACCAGCAGTTCCGCAGAGCCGGCTTCCGGCGCTGAGCTGCACCTGTACGACAGCCACGCCGAAGTGGCAGCGCCGCCGGTGCTGCCGCCCGAAGCGGCACCGCCCGTCCAGCACCACCACGTCAAGCGCCCGGCCGTCGAGCCGCGGCTGCGCAAGCCGCGCGGCGATGGGCCGCCCAAGCTCTTTGTGCTCGACACCAACGTGCTGATGCACGACCCGATGTCGCTGTTCCGCTTTGAGGAGCACGACATCTACCTGCCCATGATCACGCTGGAAGAGCTCGACGGCCACAAGCGTGGCATGACCGAGGTCTCTCGCAATGCCCGCCAAGTGAGTCGGGAGCTCGACACGCTCGCCGCCACCATCGGCATGCGCAACGGCAGCGGCATGACCGAAGGCCTGCCCCTGTCGCGCACCGGCCATCGCGAAGCAGCCGGCAAGCTGTACTTCCAGACCAATCTGGTCAACGTCAGCCTGCCCGTCGGACTGCCGCAGGGCAAGGCCGACAACCAGATCCTGGGCGTTGTGCAGGCGTTGCGCGAGCAGCAACCCAAGCGCGATGTAGTGCTGGTGTCCAAGGACATCAACATGCGGATCAAGGCCCGTGCGCTGGGGCTGCCCGCAGAAGACTACTTCAATGACAAGACGCTGGAAGACGGCGACCTGCTGTACACAGGCGTGCTGCAACTGCCACCAGACTTCTGGGAGCGCCACGGCAAGACGATGGAGAGCTGGAACCAGGGCGGACTCACCTACTACCGCATCAGCGGTCCGCTGGTGCCGGCGCTGCTGATCAACCAGTTCGTCTTCTTCGAGGCGCCCGGCGCCGCGCCGCTGTACGCCAAGGTCACCGAGATCACCGGCAAGACGGCCGTGCTGCGCACCCTGCGGGAGTACACCCACAACAAGAACGCCGTGTGGGGAGTCACCGCGCGCAACCGAGAGCAGAACTTCGCGCTGAACCTGCTGATGGATCCCGAATGCGACTTCATCACGCTCACCGGTACCGCGGGCACCGGCAAGACGCTGATGACGCTGGCGGCCGGCCTGTCGCAGGTGATGGACGACCGCCGCTACACCGAGATCATCGTCACGCGCGTCACGGTTCCGGTGGGCGAGGACATCGGCTTTCTGCCGGGCACCGAGGAAGAGAAGATGGGCCCGTGGATGGGCGCCCTCGACGACAACCTCGAGGTGCTGTCCAAGAGCGATGGCGGCGCCGGCGAGTGGGGGCGCGCCGCCACCAACGACCTGGTGCGCAGCAAGATCAAGATCAAGAGCTTGAACTTCATGCGCGGCCGCACCTTCCTCAACAAGTACGTCATCATCGACGAGGCGCAGAACCTGACGCCCAAGCAGATGAAGACACTGATCACCCGAGCCGGGCCCGGCACGAAGATCGTCTGCCTGGGCAACCTGGCGCAGATCGATACGCCCTACCTCACCGAAGGCAGCTCCGGCCTGACTTACGCGGTGGATCGCTTCAAGGGCTGGCCGCACTCCGGGCACATCATGCTGGCGCGCGGAGAGCGGTCGCGGCTCGCGGACTTCGCCAGCGAAGTCCTGTGACGGCTATCGCCTGAGCCAGTCGAAGAACGCCTTCGAATTTGCGTCGCGACCCAGGAAGTCGCGCACCAGCTGCTTGGGCGGCTTCTGGCTGCCCTGCGCCAGCACGGTCTGCCGATAGCGCATGCCGACCGCCGGGTCGAGGCGGTCGGCCTCGAAGGCGGTCCTGAGGTCGAGCGCCACGACCTTGCTCCACAAGTACCCGTAGTAGCCGGCTGCATACCCGCCGGCGACGTGGGTAAAGGACGCCGGCCCCTTGCTGCCCGAGACATGGCCCAGCGGCGTCGCGGTCTCCATGCGGGCCCACAGCGCCATGGGCTCGGGCGCGTCGGCGGCGTGCAGGGCCAGGTCGAAGCTGGCGTAGAAATGCTGGCGCCCTTCCTTGATGCCCTTGCTGTAGTCGCGCGCCACCAGCGCCTTGTCGATCATGTCGTCGGGCACCGGCTTGCAGCTCGGACACACCTCGGTGAAGACTTTCAGCACCCGCTTGTCGTAGACCCAGTCTTCGAGCATCTGCGAAGGTGCCTCGACGAAGTCGCGCAGCGTCGTCGTGCCGCCTTGCGCCGAGTAGCGGGTTGCCGAGAGGTTGTTGTGCAGCGCGTGGCCCAGCTCGTGCAGCAGCGTTTCCAGCTCGTCGAGCGACAAGCCCTTGCGGTCGAGATTGACCACCAGCGCGGCCTGCGGCACTCGTCCGATGCGCGTGGCCCCGTTGCGGTAGCTGAACACCGCCGCATGCTTGTACTTGCCGTCGCGCGGGTACAGGTCGACGTACAGCGTCGCCAGCGCCTTGCCGCTCTTCGCGTCGGAGACCGCGTACGCCTGCACGTCCTCGTGCCACATCTTCTTGCCGACGCGTTGGTAGCGGATGCCCAGCATGCGCTCGGCCACCTTCATGACGAACGCGAGGCTTTCCTGCGGGGGAAAGTACGGCCGGAAGGCGTCCTGGTCCACGGTGTAGCGGTCGCGGCGCACGCGCTCGGTGTAGAACGGCACGTCCCAGCGATCGATGGTCGTCGCATCGAGCGGCGTGCCGAGGTGCTGTGCCTTCGCCTGGCGCAGCTCGGCCAGGTCGCGCACCTCGCGCTCGGTGAGCACCGCCTTCACTTCGTCGAGGAAGCGCTGCGTGTTCGCGGTGTTCTCCGCCATGCGTCGGCGCAGCTTGAAGTCGGCGTAGCTCGCGAAGCCGAACAGCTGCGCGTACTCGCGCCGCAGCTGCGCGAGCTCGGCCAGCAGCTTGAGGTTGGCGTCACCGCCTTGCACGCTGCGCGCGCGCCACATGCGCTCGCGGGTGGCGGCCCGCTCGGCACGCTCCATCACGGGGAAGTAGATCGGATAGTCGAGCCCGAGCAGCACCTGGCCTTCGGCGTCGCGCGGCGCGTTCTTCCACACGTTTTCCGGCACGCCGGCCAGCTCGTCGACCTTGTACGGCACCTTGGTCGTGTCGTCGCGCACGTTCTTGTTGAACTGCTGGCCCAGCTCAGTGATGCGATCGTTGATCTGCTTGGCGCGCGGCCGTTTGTCGACCGGCAGCCCGATGCCGGCGTCCTCGAAGCCTTCGAGTGTCGACTTCATGAACTCGCGATCGATCGCATCGAGTGGCTTCACCTTCTGTGCCGTGCGATAGAGCTTTTCGTTCAGGCCCATCGTCGAAAAGAAGTCCTGCCAGCGCAGCACGCAGGCCTGCGCCGCGTCGCGGATGGCCTTGTCGGGATGGACGTTCTCCATCAGGTACATCGGGCCGGAGACGTCCTCGAGATAGGCGTTGAGATCGTCCGATGCCGCCGCCCAGCGGCCGTCGGGAGCATGCCGCTCCAGGCGCGCGAGACGCGCTTGAGCGCCCGCGAGGTCGCGGTCGCACGCATCCTTGACGGTCTTCACATCGGCGAACGAAGGAAAGGCCGGGCCCGGCAGGGACGGCGCAGCCGCCGCCGGGATGGCCGCGAGCATCGCCGCGGCGAAGGCGAAGACATGGTGGGTGTGCATCGGGCGATTGTGCCGGCTGGTCCGCGACGCGGACAGTCGGGTTGGGCCCGTGGCGCATGACCTTGCGACGAAACGCCGGATTCGGGTGCTGAACCGCGGCGGCTCAGGCGCGCGGGGCAACCAGGTCCCTCACCTGCTGCAGCGCCGCCGGGTCCTCGATGGTCGTCAGGTCGCCGGGATCGCGCTGCTCGCACACCGCCTGGATGGCGCGCCGCAGCAGCTTGCCCGAGCGTGTCTTGGGCAGCACGCTGACCACGTGAACCCGCGAGGGTCGCGCGACCGACCCGAGCTGCTGGTCGACCGTCTTCATGATTTCGCCTTCGAGTCGCAGCCGCGCCGCTTCGTCGACCAGCCCGCTTGCATCCTTGGCGACGACGAAGGCCATCGCGACCTGCCCCTTCAGCGCGTCGGCGACGCCGACCACCGCGACCTCTGCGACGTTGGGATGGCTGGAGATGCTCTCCTCGATCTCGCGCGTGCCCAGGCGATGGCCCGCGACGTTGATGACGTCGTCGGTGCGCCCCAGGATGAAGTAGTAGCCGTCCTCGTCGCGAATGCCCCAGTCAAAGGTGCTGTAGACCAGCTTGCCCGGGATGCTCTGCCAATAGGTCTTGACGAAGCGCTCATCGTCGCGCCACACCGTCTGCATGCACCCCGGCGGGAGCGGGCCCTCGATGGCGACAACGCCCTTTTGATGCGCGCCCTTCAGCTCCTCGCCGGTGTGCTCGTCGAGCAGCTTCACGTCGTAGCCGTACATCGGCACACCGGGACTGCCGAGCTTGCCCGGCGCGCGCTCGACGCCGTTGGCGATGGTCAGGATGGGCCAGCCGGTCTCGGTCTGCCAGTAGTTGTCGACGACCGGCTTGCCGAGCTCTTCGGCGATCCAGCGGGCGGTGGTCTCGTCGAGTGGCTCGCCGGCGAGGAACAGCGCCCGCAGCGAGCCGAGATCGTGCTGTCGCAGGTGCTTGGGGTCGTGCTTCTTCAGCACCCGCACCGCCGTCGGCGCGCTGAACATCGCCGTCACGCGGTACTTCTCGACCAGGCTCCACCAGACCGCTGCATCGGGCCGGATCGGCAAGCCTTCGTAGAGGATGGTCGCCATGCCGGCGATCAGCGGCCCGTACACGATGTAGCTGTGTCCGACGACCCAGCCGATGTCGCTGGTGGAGAAGTACGTTTCGCCGGCGTTGCCCTGAAAGATGTGCTTCATGCTGGCGGCGAGCGCGACCGCATAGCCGCCGGTGTCGCGCTGCACGCCCTTGGGCCTGCCGGTCGTGCCGCTGGTGTACAGCGTGTAGCTCGGGTGGGTGGCCTCGACCCAGGCGCAGGGCACCTGCGCCTCGAGATGGCGCTGGCGCAGTGCCGCGTAGTCCTCGTCGCGGCCCGCGACGAGTTCCATGGGAGCCAGGCCGCGGTCGACCAGCAGCACCTTCTTCGGCGGCTGGCTCGACAGGCGGATCGCCTCGTCCAGCAGCGGCTTGTAGGCGATGACCTTGCCCGCCCGGCTGCCGGCGTCGGCGCTGACGATCACGGTGGGCTGCGCATCGTCGATGCGGCTTGCCAGGCTTACGCTCGCGAAGCCGCCGAACACCACCGAGTGGATCGCGCCCACGCGCACGCACGCCAGCATCGCGAACACCGCCTGCGGAATCATGGGCATGTAGATCAGCACGCGATCGCCCTGCCTCACGCCGAGCGACTGCAGCACGGCGGCCATGCGCTGAACCTCGGCGTGCAGTTCCCGGAAACTGTAGGTGCGTTCCTCGCCGGTCTCGCTCGAGGCGTAGATCAGCGCGCGTTGATCGGCCCGCTGCGCGAGATGCCGGTCGACGGCGTTGTGGCACAGGTTGGTCTGTCCTCCGATGAACCAGCGGGCGAACGGCGGGTGGCTGTAGTCGCACACCTGCTCGAAGGGCCGATGCCAGTCGATGAGCTGTGCCTGCTCGGCCCAAAAGCCTTCGCGGTCGCTGATGGAGCGTCGATGGAACTCGGCGTAGCGTGTCATGGGAGCCTCCTCATCGAATGTCGACGACGATCCGGCCGCGAACCTTGCCCTCGATCAAGGCCTGTGCCTGCGGCACGACGCCGTCGAGCTGGATGTCCTGCGTCATCGATTCGAGCTGGCCGGGATCCAGATCCCGGGCAAGCCGCTGCCAGGCCTCACGTCGCAGGCCGGGCGGCGCCACCACGCTGTCCACGCCGGCGAGCGTCACGCCGCGCAAGATGAATGGCAGCACGGTTGCTGGCAGGTCCGTACCCTGGGCCAGCCCACATGCGGCGACCACACCGCCATAGCGTGTCTGGGCCAGCGCATTCGCCAAGGTGTGGCTGCCGACTGCATCGATCACTGCCGTCCAGCGCTCTTTCTGGAACGGCTTTCCCGGCGTGGCCAGCTCCGACCGGTCGATCACGGTCGAAGCGCCCAGCGCGCGCAGATAGTCCCCTTCGGCCGCCTTGCCGGTCGCGGCGACCACCCGATGTCCCAGGCGGCTCAGCAACGCCGTCGCCACGCTGCCGACTCCCCCCGTCGCGCCGGTGACCAGCACCTCGCCGTCGCCCGGCTGCACGCGATGCCGCTCGAGCGCCAGCACGCACAGCATCGCGGTGTAGCCGGCAGTCCCAATGGCCATCGCCTGGCGCGGCGTGAACGCGTCGGGCAGCGCGACAAGCCATTCACCCTTGAGGCGCGCCTTCTCCGCCAGGCATCCCCAATGCACTTCGCCCACGCCCCAGCCGTTGTGGATGACCCGGTCGCCGGGCTTCCAGCCAGGATGGCTGCTCTCGATCACCGTGCCGGCGCCGTCGATGCCGGCCACCATGGGCCAGGCGCGGACGACCGGGCCCTTGTTGGTGATCGCGAGCGCGTCCTTGTAGTTGATGGTCGAGTGGCTGACGGCCACCAGCACGTCACCCGCGGGAAGCTGGGTTTCGTCGACCGCGCGGACGGCAGCGCGAAACCCGGCATCAGACTTTTCGAGCATCAAGGCCTTGAACATCGCGCACTCCTTCTCGATCCGACGTTAACTCATTGTCACCATTGGTTTTTCAAGCGTTCCTCCGATTGACTACGGCTGTTCGCATCCGTATCCTGCGCGCGATGCGCGATTCCCGCCTGCCAGCCCATCCGACCCGCGCGGCCATCGCCGCGCTGGCGCTGCTGCTGGCACTCCCCGCGGCGCGCGCCGCGCCCGAGATGCCCGGGCCCGAAGCCTTCACCCGCTTCCTGGCCGAACGAGGCCTGATCCCGGCGGAGCCGGCCGCCCCGCGCCTGGCCGAGCGGGTGCGCGACAAGGCCTCAGACGTCGTGCTGACGGCGATGAACTTTCTCGGCGTGCACTATCGCCGTGGTGGTTCGAGCGTCGACGCCGGCTTCGATTGCAGTGGCTTCACCCGCCATATCGTGGAGACCAGTCTGGGGCTGGTGCTGCCGCGCCGCGCGGATGAGCAGGCCAGCGCACCGGGTCTGGTCCGCATCCCTCGCGAGGAGCTGAAGCCGGGCGATCTGGTGTTCTTCAACACGCTGAAGCGCACTTTCTCTCACGTCGGCATCTATGTGGGCGAAGGCAAGTTCATCCATGCGCCGCGTCCGGGCGGAGAGGTCCGCGTCGAGGACATGGGCTTCGCATACTGGCGCAAGCGCTTCACGGGAGCCCGCCGGCTGGAGCCGCTGGCACAGGCGGCTGCCGTGCCGGCCGCCCCGACCGCCCCGCCCTCCCCGGCGCCGGTCTTCCAGGACACCGCCACGCGCGACCTCTGAACAGGCGTCCGGGGGCCGACCCTTGGTCCCGCGCCGCCGCCGCCGCGCGGGCACAATCGAGGGATGGCCGAGAAAGTCATTCCGCTCGCCGACCAGCGCTACGCCGCCGCCGTGCCGTTCATCCCGCCGCAACCGCTGGCGCCCACCGGCCTGGTCACCGACCGCCTCACGCGGCCGCTGCGGGACCTGCGCATCTCGGTCACCGACCGCTGCAATTTCCGCTGCGGCTACTGCATGCCGAAGGAGGTGTTCGACAAGAACTACCAGTTCCTGCCGCATGCCTCGCTGCTCAGCTTCGAGGAAATCACGCGCGTCGCCCGCCTCTTCGTCGCACATGGCGTGCACAAGATCCGGCTCACAGGCGGGGAGCCCCTGCTGCGCAAGAACCTCGAGACGCTGGTCGAGATGCTGGCGGCGCTGCGCACCGTAGAAGGCACACCGCTCGACCTCACGCTGACCACCAATGGCTCGGTGCTGGCGAGAAAGGCCCAGGCCTTGAAGGACGCAGGCCTGCAGCGCGTGACCGTGAGCCTGGACGCCCTCGACGACGGCATCTTCCGCCGCATGAACGACGCCGACTTCCCGGTCGCCGACGTGCTGCACGGCATCGAGGCGGCCGAGCGCGTCGGCCTCGGGCCGATCAAGGTCAACATGGTCGTCAAGCGCGGCACCAACGACGGCGAAATCGTCCCGATGGCTCGCCACTTCAGGGGCACGCCCATCGTGCTGCGCTTCATCGAGTTCATGGATGTCGGCGCAACCAATGGGTGGCGCATGGACGAAGTGATGCCGTCGAGCGAGGTGCTGCGACGAATCGGGGAGGTGTTCCCGCTCGAGCCCCTGCAGGCGCACACCAGCGGCGAAACCGCCGAGCGCTGGCGCTATCGGGACGGCGGCGGAGAGATCGGTGTCATCTCCAGCGTCACGCAGGCGTTCTGCCACGACTGCAACCGCGCCCGGCTGTCCACGGAGGGCAAGCTGTTTCTCTGCCTGTTCGCCACACACGGCCACGACCTGCGCGCGCTGTTGCGCAGCGGTTGCAGCGACCTGCAGATCTCCGCCGCCGTCGCGCACATCTGGCAGCGCCGCGACGACCGCTACTCCGAGCTGCGCGGCGCGCTCGCACCGGATGCAGGCCCCGGCGAGCGGCGCGTCGAGATGCACTACATAGGCGGCTGATGGCAATCGAGCGCGAAGACATCACCGGACTCATCCTCGCCGGCGGACGCGGCAGCCGCATGGGTGGCGTCGACAAGGGCCTGCAGAGCCACCACGGATTGCCGCTCGCGATGCATGCGCTGATGCGGCTGGCGCCCCAGGTGGGGCACGTGATGATCAATGCCAATCGCAATCTCGGCGCCTACGAGGCGTTCGGCGTGCCGGTGTGGCCCGATGCCCTGCCCGACTACCCCGGTCCGCTCGCCGGCTTCCTGGCCGGCCTGGAGCGCTGCGAAACCGGCTACCTCGTCACCGTGCCGTGCGACACGCCTCACTTCCCCGACGACCTCGTGGCGCGCCTGGCCGATGGGCTGATCGCCGGGGATGCCGAGATCGCGATGGCCGCCAGTCATGGCGCCGAAGGTGTTCAGGTGCAGCCGGTGTTCTGCCTGATGAAGACGACCTTGATGGAAAGCCTGGTGCGCTTCACCACCGCCGGCCAGCGCAAGATCGACCGCTGGACCGCGCAGCACCGCTGCGTGGAGGTGGTGTTCGAGGACGAGCTCGCATTCTTCAACGCCAACACCAACGACGAGCTGCGGCAGTTGCAGCAGCGCCATGCACGCTGAGCCGCTGATCCGCGCGCTGGAAGCGGCCGACCTGGCGGCCTACAAGGCCTTGCGCGACGAGATGCTCGAGCTGCATCCCGAAGCCTTCACCTCCGATGCCCCGACGGAACGCGCCAGGTCTGCGGCGGCCTATCTGCCGCGACTGGGTCTCGACCGGGCCGACGGCGGCCAGTTCACGCTCGGCGCCTGGCACGGCGACACGCTGGTGGGCGCCCTGACCTGCGAATGCGACAAGCGCATCAAGGTCCGGCACATCGGACATGTGGTCGGCATGATGGTGCACCCGCAGGCGCGCGGCCGGGGCATCGGAAGCGCGCTGCTCGCCGCATGCATCGCGCGAGCGCGCAGCTCGTCCGGCATGGAGATGCTGACGCTGACGGTGACCTCGTCGAACCGTCCCGCCGTAGCCCTCTACGAGGGGGCGGGCTTTCGTCGCTATGGCCGGCTCGAGCATGCGATCAAATTGGGCGACACCTACCACGACAAGGACTTGATGGTCCTCCACTTCTGACATGCCGACGCTCGACGAAATCGCCTCCTGCATCAGCGGCTACGACCCGCAGGCCCTGCCGGTCGCCCAGGCGCAGGACTTCATCGCGCGGCTGGTGCCTTCCGTCGACACGGTGGAGAGCGTGCCCATCCGCTCGGCGCTGGGTCGCGTGCTCGCTCGTGACATCGTCTCGGCGATCAACGTGCCGGCACACGACAACTCGGCGATGGACGGCTACGCGCTGCGCGGCGGCGATCTGCTGGTCGATGCGCCCACGGCGCTGGACGTGGTCGGCACCGGCTTTGCCGGCGGTGCCGCCAGCGGGGACGTGCTCGCGGGGCAATGCCTGCGCATCATGACCGGCGCCGTCATGCCCGCCGGGCTCGACACCGTCGTGCCGCAGGAGTTCGTGCAGGAGGAGGAAGGCAAGGTCGTCATACCGCCCGGCATCGTTCGTCCGGGCGACAACCGCCGGCTGGCCGGCGAGGACCTCGCCGCCGGTGAAGCGGCGCTGCGTGCCGGACGCGTGCTGCGTCCGGCCGACATCGGGATGCTGGCCTCGCTCGGCCAGGCCGAAGTGCCGGTGCGCCGACGTCTGCGGGTCGCGTTCTTCTCCACCGGCGACGAACTGCGCTCCGTCGGCGAGACGCTCGACGAAGGCTGCGTCTACGACAGCAACCGCTACACGCTGTGGTCGATGCTGCAGCGGCTGAACGTCGACGTGACCGACATGGGCGTCGTGCGCGACGAGCCGCAGGCGCTCGAGGCCGCCTTCCGCGGCGCCGCGCAATGCGCGGATGCGGTGATCACCTCGGGCGGCGTCAGCGTCGGCGAGGCCGATCACACCAAGCAGGTGATGGCGCAGCTGGGCGACGTGCTGTTCTGGCGCATCGCGATGCGACCCGGCCGCCCGATGGCCATCGGCCGCATCGAAAGCGGCGGCCGCAGCGCCATCCTGTTCGGCCTGCCCGGCAATCCGGTCGCGGTGATGGTCACCTTCTACGCGTTCGTGCGCGATGCACTCATGCAGATGGCCGGCGCGGCGCGCGAACCCTTGCCGATGCTGCGCGCCGCGAGCGTCAAGCCGCTGCGCAAGAAACCCGGCCGCACCGAGTACCAGCGCGGCATCGTCGGCCGTGCTGCCGATGGCTCATGGCTGGTCTCGATCACCGGCTCGCAGGGATCCGGAATCCTGCGCAGCATGAGCGAGGCGAATGGTCTGGTGGTGCTGCATCACGAGCAGGGAAGCGTCGCGGCCGGCGAGCTGGTGGATGTGCTGCCGTTCGATGGCCTGATCTGAGCACGGTCGGGGTTGCGCTGCGCTTCACCCCAGGCTGCGTGCAGCCCGGGTGATCGCTCGCGCTGAGGCCGTCAGCGCTTCGCCAGCCGCTGCCAGGTTTCCACCACGGAGTCGGGATTCAGCGAGATCGACACGATCCCTTCCTGCGCCAGCCAGTCCGCGAAGTCCGGATGATCACTGGGGCCCTGCCCGCAGATCCCGACGTACTTGCCGACCGCACGGCAAGCCGCGATGGCGCGCGAGATCATGGCCTTCACCGCCGGGTCGCGCTCGTCGAAGTCGCGCGCCAGCAGCTCGAGTCCCGAGTCGCGATCGAGACCCAGCGTGAGCTGGGTCAGGTCGTTGGAGCCGATCGACATGCCGTCGAAGTGCTCGAGGAACTGCTCGGCGAGGATGGCGTTGCTGGGCACTTCGCACATCATGATGACGCGCAGATCGTCCTGGCCGCGCTTGAGCCCCTTCTCGCCCAGCATCTCGATCACACGCTGCGCCTGCCCCAGCGTGCGCACGAACGGCACCATGATCTCGACGTTGGTCAGGCCCATGTCGTTGCGCACCCGCTTGAGTGCATCGCACTCCATCGCGAACGCTTCGCCGAAGGCTTCGCTGATGTAGCGCGACGCACCGCGAAAGCCCAGCATGGGGTTCTCTTCCTCGGGCTCGTAGCGCGAGCCGCCGATCAGCTTGCGGTACTCGTTGCTCTTGAAGTCGGACAGTCGCACGATGACCGGCTTGGGCCAGAACGCCGCGGCGATCGTCGCCACGCCTTCGGCCAGCTTGTCGACGTAGAACGCACGCGGCGACGCATGGCCGCGCGCCACCGACTCGACCGCCTTCTTCAGGTCCTGGTCGACGTTGGGGTAGTCGAGGATGGCCTTGGGGTGCACGCCGATGTTGTTGTTGATGATGAACTCGAGCCGCGCCAGCCCGACGCCGGAGTTCGGCATCTGTGCGAAGTCGAATGCGAGCTGCGGATTGCCCACGTTCATCATGATCTTCACCGGGCAGTACGGCAGCTCGCCACGCTGCACGTCGGTGACCTCGGTCTCCAGCAAGCCGTCGTAGATGTAGCCGGTGTCGCCTTCGGAGCAGGCAACCGTGACGAGCGCGCCTTCCTTGAGCGAATCGGTCGCGTCGCCGCAACCCACCACGGCCGGAATGCCCAGCTCGCGCGCGATGATGGCCGCGTGGCAGGTGCGCCCGCCTCGGTTGGTGACGATGGCCGAGGCGCGCTTCATCACCGGCTCCCAGTTCGGGTCGGTCATGTCGGTGACGAGCACGTCGCCGGCCTGCACGGAATCCATGTCGGCGATGCTGTGCACGATGCGCACCGGCCCGGTCCCGATCTTCTGGCCAATCGCGCGCCCCTCGGCGAGCACCGTGCCGCTGCCCTTGAGCTTGAAGCGCTGCTCGCTCTTGCCTTCGCCCTGGCTCTTCACCGTCTCCGGCCGCGCCTGCAAAATGTAGAGCCGGCCGTCGCTGCCGTCCTTGCCCCACTCGATGTCCATGGGACGGCCGTAGTGCTGCTCGATGATCAGCGCGTAACGGGCGAGCTCGGTGACGTCGGCATCGCTGAGCGAGTAGCGGTTTCGCAGCTCGGGCGCGGTGTCGACCGTCTGCACGAGCTTGCCGCTGGCCTTCTTCTCGGCGGGACTGGCGAACTCCATCTTGATCAGCTTGGAGCCGAGGTTGCGCCGGATGATGGGCAGCTTGCCGTTCTTGAGCGCCGGCTTGTGCACGTAGAACTCGTCCGGGTTCACCGCGCCCTGCACCACCGTCTCGCCCAGCCCATAGCTCGAGGTGATGAAGACGACGTCCTTGAAGCCGCTCTCGGTGTCGATGGTGAACATCACGCCGGCCGCGCCGAGATCGGACCTGACCATGCGCTGCACGCCCGCCGAGAGCGCCACGTCCGCATGGGCGAAGCCCTTGTGCACCCGATAGCTGATCGCCCGGTCGTTGTAGAGGGAGGCGAAGACTTCCTTCATCTTGGCCAGGACTTCCTCGATGCCGACGACGTTGAGGAAGGTCTCCTGCTGCCCGGCGAAGCTCGCGTCCGGCAGGTCTTCGGCAGTGGCCGACGAGCGCACCGCGAACGAAGCGCCGGGGTTGCCGGCGGTCAGCTTCTCGAATTGCGTCTCGATCGCCCGCTGCAGTTCGGCCGGAAACGGGGTCTGCTCGACCCACTGCCGGATCTGCGCGCCGGCATCGGCCAGCGCGCGCACGTCGTCGGTGTTCAGCGCGGCCAGGCGGGCGTTGATGCGCTCGGCCAGACCGTCATGCCTGAGGAAGAGCCGGAAGGCGTGGGCCGTCGTCGCGAAGCCTCCTGGCACACGAACGCCGGAGGCGGCCAACTGGCTGATCATTTCGCCGAGCGAGGCGTTCTTGCCGCCGACCGACTCGACGTCGGTCATTCTCAGCTGCTCGAATGGAACGACCAGGGCGGTCGCCTCAACGCTGGATGAAGACATGGGAAAGCTCCGAGAGGTTGGAAAGCCGGGGCTCCCGCGTCGTACGGGCCCGATGCGTTCGCCGGCGCCGCCGGGGCGCCGAAGCTGCGAACGTGGACCCACCCCTGTGTTCTGGATTCTGGTGGGGGGATGGGACGCATGGGCAAACGAAAATCGCGAGGCGTTGGAGCCGATTCTAGGCCCTGGCACAGGGATTTCCCTGGCACCCGGTGGGCGCGATGCCCCTCGAAGACGCAGGGGCATGGATCGCACGCGAGTGAAGTCCCGCACGGGCCCG
Source organism: Piscinibacter sp. XHJ-5 (assembly GCF_029855045.1). Taxonomy (GTDB): domain Bacteria; phylum Pseudomonadota; class Gammaproteobacteria; order Burkholderiales; family Burkholderiaceae_C; genus Albitalea. Next base: position 2,540,240 of record NZ_CP123228.1, on the reverse strand, counting down.
CGCACCACCCTGCGCCTATGATCGTCGCGTGAACGCCCTGCCCCCCGCCACCGCCATGCCGAGCTGCACCGTGTTCTTCGTGTCGGACGGCACGGGCATCACGGCCGAAACCTTCGGCAACTCCATCCTCAACCAGTTCGCCACCAAGCCGCGGCACGTGCGTCGGCCGTTCATCGACACGGCCGACAAGGCGCACCAGGTGGTGCGCGAGATCAATCACACCGCCGATGTCGAAGGCCGCCGGCCGATCGTCTTCATCACGCTGGTCGACCGCGAGGTGCTCGCCATCGTGAAGGACCTGTCCAAGGGTCTGGTGCTCGACATGTTCAACACCTTCATCGAGCCGCTGGAGGCCGAGTTCGGCATGACGTCGAACCACCGCGTCGGCCGTTTCTCGGACATCGCGAAGAGCAAGGAGTACACCGACCGCATCGAGGCGATCAACTTCTCGCTCGCGCACGATGACGGGCAGTCGGCGAAGAACCTCGACACCGCCGACGTGATCCTCGTCGGCGTGAGCCGCAGCGGCAAGACGCCCACCTCGCTGTACCTCGCGATGCAGCACGGGGTGAAGGCTGCCAACTATCCGCTGATCCCCGAGGATTTCGAGCGCGGAAGGCTGCCCACGCCGCTGATGCCGCACAAGAAGAAGTGCTTCGGCCTGACGATCGATCCCGAACGGCTCAACCAGATCCGCAACGAGCGGCGCCCCGGCAGCAAATATGCCGACCTCGACAACTGCCGCTACGAAGTGCGCGAGGCCGAGCACATGATGCGGCGCGAAGGCATCGCGTGGCTGTCGTCGACCCACAAGTCCATCGAAGAGATCGCGACCACGATCCTGCGTGACATTCGGCCCGATCGGCTCATGTACTGAGCCGACGGCGCGGCTGCCGGGTCATTCACCGGCCCGCGGCGGCCACGCGCTCAGGCGGCGGGCAGGCATCCCAGGCGGCGCAGACCGGTTGCCTGCGGGCATCGTGACCGATCACGACCTTCAGATCGGCGCGCATGCTCTCGGCACGCGCCATCACGAGTTCGGCATCGAGCGGCATGCGCCGCGCCAACTCGCGCGCCGCCTCGGCCTGTCCCGCCTTGTACATGACCACGGTTCGCTCGATCTTGTACGGCGGGAGATTGGCCAGGCGGCCGCCCTGCACCCCGTGCTCGTTCAGCCAACGACGCACGCGCGAGGCGAGCCCGGTGGCGCCGTTGCCGTTGACCAGTTCGATCCGCACCCCCTCCATCGACACCGGAGGCGGCGTGCCGAATGACGGCGCTTCGCCGGTCGCCTCGTGCGGGGCTGGCGTTGGGGCCTGCTGCGCCGCCGCCGGCGGCGCCGCGGCAATCACCGCGGCGTCGGTCTGCGGTGCCGGCAGGGACGGCACGGTGACTGCAGCGCCCGTGTCGGCTGCCGGCACCGTTGCCGTCACCGCTGCCGGCGCCGGCACCACGTCCGTCCGCGCCTTGGCTTGCTGCACCGCCGCCGTGGCCGCGGGTGCCTCGTGGACGCCTTCCTGCGCCAGCTGCTGGGAGATTTCGGCGAGGTTTCTCGACGCCAGCACATGCGAAGGATCCACGGCGAGGGCCAGGCGGAACATCGGCATCGCTTCAGCGGCACGGCCGGCCAGCAGCAAGGCGTAGCCCAGGTTGTTGAGCATCGGAGCGCTGGCGGGCGACAGCACGACGGCGCGCCGCAGCGCGGCCACGGCCGGCTCCAGCTGCCCGTGCCGGGCCAGGGCCAGCCCGAGGGCATGCTGAACGTCGGCATCGTCCGGTGCGGCGAGTGCGGCGCGACGGTAGGCCTGCAGCGCCTGCGCGACACGCGACTCGCCCTCGTACTGCCGCGCCATGGCGAGGTACGCGGCCGCTGCATTGGGTGCGCCGCCATGGTCCAGCTGATAGGCCGGCTCGATTCGCCAGCCCGTCGGCGCGACCGAGGCGCACCCCAGCAGGGCGGCGCTCACGCTCAAGGCGAGCACGCCCAGGCCGGGACGCGCCATCGCCGTCTCGCGACGCCGCGAGATCGTCGTGCGTGCACGAGGATGCTCGACGGCGCCTGGCAGCGTTGCCGCGGACCCCGCATCAGGGGCGCAGAACGCGGCCGGATCGCTGAGCTGTCTTGCCACTCCGGACGTCATCTTCATCACTTGTCTCCTTACGGCTGGCCACCCATGGTGGGAAGCAGGATGCGCGACACCTGGATCACGGCCGGGCCCATGAGGACCACGAGCAGCGAAGGGAAGATGCAGAAGATCAGCGGAAAGAGCAGCTTCAGCGAGATCTTCGCCGCAGCCTCCTCGGCGCGCTGGCGACGCCGCGTGCGCAGCATGTCCGAATGCACGCGCAGCGACGCAGCGATGCTCGTGCCGAAGCGCTCGGCCTGGCTGACCATCGTGACGAATGCGCCCACCTCCTCCACGCCGGTGCGGATCGCCAGGTTGCGCAGCGCCCGCTCGCGGTCCGCGCCCGCGCGCAGCTCGAGGTTCACGAGGCGGAATTCCTCGGCCAGCGCCGGGCTCTTCAGGCCCATGTCTTCCGCGACGCGAGACAGTGCGGCTTCCGTGCCCAGGCCCGCTTCGACGCACACCGTCATCAGGTCGAGCGCATCGGGGAAGGCCTCGAAGATCTCCCGCTGCCGCGTCCTCACCATGCGCGCAAGGATCACGTTCGGCGCGTAGTAGCCGAGCGTGGCCACGATCAGCAGGACGAACAGCAGGTTGTTGCCCTTGGGCATCGAGGCGCTGAGCACCATGCCGGCGTAAGCCACGATCGGCAGCCCGATGGTCAGGACCGTCTTGATGCCGAAGAACGCCGCGGGGGCGTTCGGGTTGCGCATGCCCGCGTGGGAGAAGCGCAGCTTGAGGTTGGATTTCTCGAAGCCTTCCTCGGGCGCCGCCAGCCGGCTGACGGGACGCGTCATGTCGGCCACCCAGCGCAGCCAGCGCTGACCCGCCGAGGCCGCCGCGGGTTCGGGCGCGTGATCCAGCGTGCGCAGCCGCTGCTGCGCCGCGCTGGGCCGCAACATCATGACGGCGCCGAGCACGGCGCTCATCACGAGGACGAACACGCCAGCCAGGAAGATCAGTTGAGCGAGTGTCATGGCAAGGTCCCTGTCACATCAGACTCGGATCGCGATGATGTTCTTCATCCACAGCATGCCCATCATCATCATGAAGAGCGCGAGGCCGACCATCTTGTGGCCCGTGGGGTCGGTCCACAGCACCGACATGAATTCCGGGTTGGTCAGGTTGACGACGACGGCCACGCCGAAGGGCAACGCGGTCAGCACCTGGGCCGACATCCGGCCTTCCGCCGACAGCGTTCGAACCTCGCCCAGCAGCTTCAGCCGCGCCCGCACGATGCCCGAGATGTTTTCCAGCAGCTCGGCGAGATTGCCGCCCGACTCGCGCTGGATCAGCACCGCGACGACGAAGTAGCTGACGTCGGGCAGCGGCACGCGCTGTGCCAGGCGGCTCATCGCCTCGTTCGCGGGCACGCCATAGTTCATCTCGTCGAACAGAATGCGGAAGTCGCGGCCCAGCGGTTCCGGGACCTCTTCTCCCACGAGCTTGACCGCCGTCGGAAACGCATGGCCGGCGCGCATGGCGCGGCACATCAGGTCGAGCGCCTCGGGGAACTGGCTCTCGAACAGCTTGATCCGCTTGTTGCGCAATCGGCTCATGCGCCACCACGGCGCGACCGCGAACGCGAAGCCGACCGCCAGGCCGAAGACCTTCGGCTTGCCGAGCAGGCCGGGCAGGAGCAGGCCGAGCGTACCCAGACCGGCCGACAGCAGCAGCAGCTCGCCGGCGGACACCGTCGTGCCGCAGGCATGGACCCAGCGCGTCAATCGCTCGCCGACCCGGCCGCGCTCGATCAAGGACTGGAACCACTGGAAGCGGACAGATCGTTGGGCCCGCTCGATGGCCACGTCGGACGGCGAATCGCCACTCAAGGCGGCAAGTCGATCGGCGATCCGGCGTGCCTGCGAACCGTGCTTGGAGGCCCACAGGTTGAACAGGCCTTCCAGTGCCATGACGACGGCAAGGAAGCCCAGAAGCGAGAACAGGAGCATCGTGGAGTTCATCTCGGCGCCTCGTGATGTGCTTGCGGCCGACGCGTCAGACCGGACGCCGCTGCGGGGTGAAGATGGTCTCGGCGATCTGGACCCCGCGCGTGGTCATGCGCTCCCAGAAGCGCGGCCGCACGCCGGTGGCGCTGAAGTAGCCCTCCACCTTGCCCTGTGCGTTCACGCCGGTCTGCTTGAACGTGAAGATCTCCTGCATGGTGATCGTGTCGCCCTCCATGCCGGTCACTTCCTGGATGCTCGTGATCTTGCGAGTGCCGTCGGCGAGGCGCGACGCCTGCACGATGACGCCGATCGCCGAGGCGATCTGGGCCCGCGCAGCCTTCGCCGGCAGGTCCACACCGGCCATGGCGATCATGCTTTCGACCCGGGCCAGCGCATCGCGCGGCGTGTTGGCGTGCACGGTGGTCATCGAGCCGTCATGGCCGGTGTTCATCGCCTGCAGCATGTCCAGCGCCTCCGAGCCGCGCGTCTCGCCGAGGATGATGCGGTCGGGCCGCATGCGCAGTGCATTGCGCACCAGGGCGCGCTGCGACACCTCGCCGCGTCCTTCGATGTTGGGCGGGCGCGTCTCCAGCCGGACCACGTGCGGCTGCTGCAGCTGGAGCTCGGCCGCGTCCTCGATCGTCACGACCCGCTCGCTGTGCGGGATCGACCCGCTCAGGATGTTGAGCAGCGTCGTCTTGCCCGAGCCCGTGCCGCCCGAGATGAGAATGTTGATCTTGGCCGTCGCCAGGCCGCTGATGAAGGCCGCCATCTCCTCGGTCATCGACTTGTACTCGATGAGGTTGGCCACCTTGAGCGGGATCTTGGCGAATCGCCGGATCGACACGACGGGCCCGTCGATCGCCAGCGGCGGGATGATGGCGTTGACACGCGACCCGTCGGGCAGCCGGGCATCGACCATCGGGCTCGACTCGTCGACGCGCCGGCCCATGCGCGAGACGATCTTGTCGATGATCTTCATCAGGTGGTCGTCGTCGACGAACGTCACCTCGGTGAGTTCGAGCATGCCGCGACGCTCGACGTACACCTGCTTGTGCGTGTTGATCAGGATGTCGGACACGGCCGGATCGGCGAGCAGCGGCTCGATGGGGCCCAGGCCGAGCATCTCGTACTGGATGTCGCGCACCAGGTTGCGCCGCTCGACTGCGTTGAGAACCAGGTTCTCCTCGGTGAGCAGGCGCTCCACCATCTGTCGAAGCTCTTCCTTCAGTCGCTCCTGGTTCAGGCTCTCCATGGCCTCGAGGTCGATCCGCTGCAGCAACAGCTGGTGGATCTTGACCTTGACGGTCTGATACGCGCGCAGGTCGGTCGGCGCGCTGTCGGCAATCTCCGCCGGCGCGGCAAACCCTGTCGGCGCCGCTCCCAAACGTTCACGCAGGCTCATGAATCACTCCTGAAGACAATCAGTGCGCGTTGCCGCGGAACAGGCTCGACAGCCAGCGGCCGGAGCGAGGAGAGGAGGCAGCCGGCTCGATCGTCTCGGCCAGTTCCCGCAGTGCACGCGTGATGTGGCTGGCGGGCGCCAGGCGGCCGACCGGCACGCCCTGGTTGACCGAAGAGGCCACCACGTCGTACTGGTTCGGCAGCGTGGCCAGCTCCTCGACGCCCAGGGTGCGCTTCAGGTCGTCGAGCGAGATCTCGCTGCCCTTCTGGTGGCGGTTCACGAGCCACTGCACCTTGTTGGCGTTGTAGTCGAGCGAGCGGAAGACTTCACGCAGGCGCTTGCCGTCTCGGATGAACGGCAAGGTCAGCTGCAGCACCACGTAGATGCGCTGACAGGCATCGAGCGCGCGCAGCGTCACCGAGTTGATGGTGCGGCCGATGTCGATGACGACATAGTCGAACATGGTGCTGGCCAGCGTCAGCACCGCCTTCACGTGCTCGGGCGTGACGTCGGCCGCCTGCGCGGGATCGTCCGGGGCCGGCAGCACCCACAGTCCCGGCGCCGCCTGCGTCATCGCCGACTGGAGCAGGTCGCGGTCCAGGCGATGGACGTTGCGCGCGACTTCGGCGAAGTTGCTCGACGCGCGCTCGTTGGTCACGAACAGCGCCGCATCGCCGAACTGCAGGTTCAAGTCGATGAGCGCGACCCGACGCTCGCCGTTGCGGGCCAGCAGGTGCGCCAGGTTCGCCGCGACGAAGGTGGCCCCGCTGCCGCCCTTGCACGAGACGAAGCCGAGCAGCTCGCCGTTGCTCGAAGCGCCCGGCGCCGACGCGAAAGGCAGGCGCTTGCGCGCCAGCCTTTCCACCGCGGCCGCGACGGCCTCGCCCTCTGCCGGCGCGGGCAAGACTTCGCGCACGCCGGCGCGCATCGCGCGCAGCAGCGAATCGGAGGAGAGGTCGCCCGCGATCAGCAGGAAGTCGATGTCGGGGTCGGCGTTGGCCAGCCTCTCGAGCGCGTCGAGGTCGCGTGCGGAGGCCGCCTCCGCGATGACCAGATCCGGCCGACTGCCGTTGACCAGCGCGTTGACCTGGTGCAACGACTGGCCGTAGGCAACGACGTCGTAGCTGCGTTCAGCACGCTGCAACGCTGCTGTCCATGCTTCGGCGTGCGCTGGGACAGGAGTGACGATGCGGATCTTCATGGTGCGGCTGATCTCAAGAGCAGACAGGGTTGCCGGTGCTTTCCATCCATTCGCGACGCTGCGTGGTGACGAATGGCGGCAGGGTCAGGGTCCCCATGGACACGAACGGGATGATCGGCGTGTAGGTGAAGCCGGTGAGCGACACCTCGATCGCCTGGCAATTGGCGGTCGTGCAGGTGTTGGGCGCCATGCCCGGGCTGAGGTACCTGATGGTGATGTTGGCGTTGGTCAGGGACGGCAGCATCTCCCGTATCCGCGTCTTGATCTCGGGGTCGTTGAGGTCGCATACCGCGGCCAGCCGAGCGCCGCGACGCGTCGCTTCGACCGCCGCATTCCAGGTCCAGAGCAGCCGTCCCATCTCGATGGCACCCATGAGCAGCATGCAGAAGATCGCGAAGACCAGCGCGAACTCGACCGCGGCGGCTCCGCGCTGGCCTCGGCGGCTTGAACGGGTGCTCATAGCTGCGCCCTCATCGTGCACGAGATGGAGTTGAAGTTGAGGCTCGGGAACACGAAGCTCACGAGCGAGCTGAACGTATAGGCCGTGGCAGGCGCGCCGATCGAGATCGACACGAGGTTCACGGTGCCCAAGCCGGTGGCCACGCCCTGGTGCGTGGCAGGGCAGGCCACCGGATCGCACACCGAAACGTTCGACACGGTCAGCCCGGGCGCCAACGCAGGCGCGGTGCACGTGGTGTTGCCGTACACCGCCAGGCAGGCGGCCTGGTTCTGGACCGTCACGTCGCCCGAGCCGTGCTGGGACAGGTAGCGCGTGGCATCGCGCACCGTCTTGTCGAGCGTGTTGTAGGTGTAGATCGCGCGGCCGATCTCGGTGGCGCCGAAGGTGATCAGCACCAGCGGCATCAGCAGCAGCGCCAGTTCGACAGCCGCCACGCCGCGCGTGCTGCGGCCGCCGGCATGCCGGTCACGCAAGGGGGTGAGGCGACGGCGCATGGTCCTCGACCTATTGCACCAGGGTGGGCACGAGCGGCCCTTCGGAGCTTGCGTTGCCCGCCACGCCCGACGAGGCACAGGGACTGCCGGCCTGGTTGGACAGACCCAGGAACTCGAACTTCGAGATGACGTTGTTGCCGACCCGATCGTAGGGGTCGAGCAGCATCATGCAGGCATAGCCGCGTATGGGTGCATGCTGCCCCGAGGTGAATCCGGTGCAGTCGACCACCGACACGACCACCAGCCGCCGATCGGCCCCGGTCTGGTGCTGGGCCACGCTGGAGTTCGAGTAGCCGCCGCCAGGGACATAGGCTGACTGCGTCGCCGAGAAGGCGGTGCGCGCCGACTTGAAGTTCTGCATGCCCGCCACGCTTCCGCCATAGGCATCGCGCCCCAGCGTCCAGGTGTCGCTGCGGTACGAGTAGCCGGTGAAGTCCATCGGCGAGTTGGTCGCGCTGTAGCTGCCCTTGTACAGGCCGAAGCGGGTGTTGTAGGCCTGCTCCATGGAGCTGATCTGCCCGTTCTCGCCGACGCAGCCGGGATCCGTCGAGGGGCCGCTGCCGGAACACGAGCCGGTGATCGGGGACGGGAGATTGCACTGGCCCGAGCCGGCCATCATGCACGCCAGCTCCTGCGCGCCGCCACCCGAGCAGCCCGGCGTCGGCGATCCAGGGTCGAAGTCGATCCAGCGGAAGTTGCCGGTGTAGCTGGCCTGGCTGCCGCCGCCGGTGGCCGAGAAGTCCAGGCCATACCAGTCGCCGACCGTGTAGCCGAAGTTGTTCGCCGCCGTGCCGCCCGGCTTGACGCACAGGGCCATCGGCACGGCGCAGTTGGTCTGCGAGGGTGCGAGCGAAGCCGTGGCCGCGGCGCGCACGGTCTGGTTGCCGGCGCCCACCACCTGCATGAGGTAGGGGACGATGTTGGTCTGCTGGATCGTGCAGCGGACGTACTTGGAGTTGCCTGCGGGCCCCGCCGCTGCGGTCATCCACGGGCTGCCGGCCGCCAGCGAGGTGCCGAACTCGACGGTCGTGTTGGCGCTCGCGATGCCGCCGTTCTGAAAGTCCACCTTGTTCTTCTGGGCGACCGCCTGGCCGGCCGCCTCGGCCCGGTTGAACGCCACGGGGGCGATCGCCGGCGCATCGGTCAACTCGTAGGCGGCTGCCAGCGCGCAGGCATCCGCGCCGTTCTGCAGTTCGGTCTTGATCAGATAGAGGTGACCGCCGTCGACGGCGAGCCCGAGAAAGCCCAGCAGCACCGCCATCGAAAGCGCCACGATGACTGCGATCGCGCCGCCCTGTGCCCGCTTTCCCGTGGAATGCACGAGTCTCATGCTGCCGCCTACTTGCCGCCGCCGATGCCGATGTTGATGACGGTCGTCTGCGGCGGCGCCGTGTAGGTCTCGACGTAGCGATCGTGAGCCTCACGCGCGGCCCGCCCGTCCTGCTTCACCACGGCAGCGGCGTTGCGCTTGCCCGCATTCGGATCGATGAGCTGCTGCGAGCGCAACCCGCGCGCCGCATCGCCGAACACGCTGTCGTACCCCGGCGATGCCGACGCCGCACAGCCCTGGAGCACCAGGCCCACGAGCCCGGCCACGATCACTGAACCACGATGACGCAGTGTCATTTGCGTTCTCCCTTCGTTTGCAGATCGAACCCGCCACCGGCGGATGCGGAACCCGGGACCGGTGCAGCGGCCGGCACGCCGGCATCGGCGGCAGGCAGGCGCCCCTCGGACTTGCCCTCGAGGATCAATTCGCGCCGGGTCGGGGGCACGTAGTTGTCGGTCGGCAGGCGGTAGTCGGAAGGCAGCGGCTTGACCAGCCGCGGCGTGATCACGAACACCAGTTCGGAGCGGTCGGTCTGGAACTCGGTGCTGCGAAACAGCGCGCCGAGGACCGGAACCTCGCCGAGGAACGGGAAGGCCTTGATGTTGGTCGTGGTGTTGTTCTTGATCAGACCGCCGATCGCGAAGCTCTGGCCATCCATCAGCTGCACGGTGGTCTCGGCCATGCGGGAGGTGAACGACGGCAGGACCGCCGTGCCCCCGATCCCGGTGATCGTGATGCCGGCCGCATTCAGCTCCGACACCTCGGGCTTGACCTTGAGGTTGATGCGACCGCCCCCGAGCACCGTCGGCGTGAACTTGACGGACACCCCGAACAGTTTCTCCTCCAGCGTCACGGTGCGACCGCCGTTGTCCGTGTTCGAAGACACGGGAATGAAGATCTTGCCGCCCGCCAGGAAGCTGCCGGTCTGACCGCTGATCGCCATCACCGACGGTTCCGCCAGCACCTTCACCAGGCCGTCGGTCTTCTGCATGTTGAGGGCGACATTGGTGACGCCGCGCCCGGGGACCGTGCCGTAGGTCGTGGTGTAGACCGGCCGGCCGTTCATGTCGTACGTCACGGTCACGTTGCCGGCGGTGACCCCGCTGTTCGTGACGCCGTTGCCGAAGGCACCGTTCACGCTGCCTCCGACCACCGCGTCCACCGAGCTCAACGGCACGCCCTTGTTCGTGCCGGTGATCTGTCCAGTCACCGCGGACGTGCCACCGAAGACGCCGGACAGGAAGCGGACCAGCGAGCCGTCGCCCGGGACATAGGCGCGGGAGAAGTCGATGCCGAACTGGTCGAGCAGGTTCTTCGAGACCTCGGCCACCTTGACCTCGAGCATGACCTGCGAAGGCGCGCCCACTTCCAGCATGTTGACGATGCGCGGGTTGCGCGCCGGGCCGCCGGTGCCTGCGCTTTCGCCGCCGCGCAGATAGGCGTTGGCGAGCTCGGTGACGCGGGCCAGCGCCTCGGTATCGCTCACCGTTCCCCTGAGCACGAGCGAGTCGAAGGCCGTGCTGACCTTTACCTCCTTCTCATCAGGAAGCAACTGGGCGATCGCCGTCTGCAGGGCCAGCGCGTCCATTCCGACGGCCACGTTCAGCATCGTGCAACGCCCGCCCTCGTGCACCAGCACGACGTTGGTGGACCCGATGCTCTTGCCGGTGAAGTACACGTCGGTGGGACTGAGCAGCTGGATGTCGACTTCGCCGACACCGGGTCGAACGCTGACCGCCTGCGTCTCCATGGGCCTTGCACCGCCCGAGGCGGCTGTCAACTGCTGCTGGCCCCGCTTGCCCTCGGCCGCGTCGCCGACATCGGCGCGGCCGCCTCCCGGCACGCCGATGCCCGACGATGCATTGCCCGCAATGATGCGCACCACGGGCCGCCTGGTCGGGAGTGACCGCGTCTTGCCGACCGAGAGCGCAATGGGCTCCGGGGTCTCCACTTCGCTGCAGGGAAGCAGCGGTGCAGCAGGTGCCGCGACGACGGCGCGAGCGGGCGGCTTCGCAGGCTGTGCGGCCTTCGTCGCCTGCGCGTGGACCGCCAAGGTCGTCACCGCCAGTGCGACTGCGAGCGCTGCCCGGGACAGCGCGGGACCGGAAACACGAGCCATGTTCAATCTCCCAACATGTTTGTGGCTTGCATGGATCAGAAGCATTCGGTGACGCGGTTCATGCCGCGGATGACCTCGACGCACGTGAGCTGACGCTGAATCACCGGCTCGGCGGCCGCAGCCTCCGTGCGCGGCGCGACCCGGCGTGCCACGACGGGACGCGGTGCGGGGGCAGCGGAGGCCGCAGCCGCGACCGGCTTCAATCCCAGCAGCTGGGCCTTGGTGGCTCCGCTGGTGTCGGCCATCTTCGATTCGGTCTGGTTGCGCAGCACGAGCGAGAGCGTGCCGACACTGCGCGCCAGGTCCAGCACTTCGGCCTGGCCCGGCGTGAGTTCCAGCGTCACCGCACTCACCACCTTGGGCTTGGTGTTGTCGCGATCGGCTTCCTGCGCGATGGCGAGCACGAGGATGCGCTCGAGCACGATCTTGGAGACGGTCCGGTCGCGATCGCTGCGCTGGCCGCCCTCCTCCTGCGTGTTGACCATGATGTCCACGAACGTGCCGGGCAGGGCGAATCCGGCCACGCCCACCACGTCGTTGACGCGCACCGTCATCGCGCGCTTGCCTTCCGGCACCACCGCCGACAGGCCGCCCTTGGTGCCTTCAGGGGCAAGTCGCGAATCGAGGATGGGCTCGCCGCGGTGCACCGACGAGGTGACGACGCGCCCCTCGAGCTTGGCCAGGTCGGTGAACGCGCCGGGGGGCATGCTCGACTGCGGCCACTCGACCAGACGAACCATGTCGGCCGTCAGACGGGAGCCGAGCTCGACCTCCGCGGCCGCCACGGCGATGCGGCCGCGATCGCCTCCTTGCTCCTGCATCCAGCGCGCGGCCATCAACATGGCTGCCAGTCCGGCAGCAACGGCGATCAGCAGCATCAGCAGTCCACGCGATTTCATTCTTGGCTCCTTCGACTACGGTGTCTCGCTTGCATAACGTCGCCGCCCTCAGGGACGGCCTTCCCCTGACTGCGGGGAATCGGACCGGGGGGTCGCGAAGTACACGCCCCATGCCCATTCGAGCAGCGGACCTGCATCGTTGCGGTCCGCCCCCAGGTAGGTCGCGCGGCTGACCACCAGATTGATCAGGTCGCGCGGATAGCAGGCGAAGGTCGGACGCTGCCCGTCGCGCCGGTGCAGCTGCATCAGGCGCTCGAAGCCGTCGTCCCTGAAACCCACGCGCGCTGCCGTGCAGATGCCCTCGAACACCTTGCGGTAGTCGTCCATGCCGAGCGCGCGAACCTCGACCTTCTGCCCCATGCGGCGAAGGAACGCGGAATCGTCCAGGTCCTGCGGTCTCAGATTGCTGCAGAAGACGAGCACCATGTTGAACGGGATCGAGAACTTGCCGCCCGTGCGCAGCATCAGGTAGTCCTCACCCCGTTCCATCGGCACAATCCAGCGATTCATGAGCGCACCTGGCGTGACAACTTGCCTGCCCAGGTCGTCGACGATGAACAAGCCGTTGTTGGCCTTGAAGTGCGGCGGCGCTTCGTAGTACCCGGCGCGCGCGTCGAAGCTCAGGTCGAGCATCTCGAGCGTGAGCTCGCCGCCGGCCATGACGCAGGGTCGCTCGCACATGATCCAGCGCGCATCGGGGCGGGCGCGACTGTCGATGCCCGCCTGCGGCGCATCGCCAGCGGACCACGGCTTGTGCCAGTGTTCATCGAACACACGGATCACCTCGCCATGCACGCAGATGGCATGGGGCACGGCGATCGAGCCGCGCAGCAGCTGGCGCATGCGCTCGGCCAGGTACGTCTTGCCCGAGCCGGGCGAGCCATACAGAAGCATCGGGCGGCCCGAGTTGATCGCGATGCCCATCTGGTCCTGCAGATCGTTCGGCACGACGACGTCCGCGAACGCAGCGCGCACATCGGCCTCGGTGACGCGCAGCGCCGTGGCCGACTGCTGGCGCACCCGCTTGATGTAGGCCTCCAGGGGCACGGGCGCCGGGCCGACGTAGGAACTGCGCGCCAGCCAGTCGGCCGCGCGGGCACGTCCGCCGGCCGTCAGGTCGAACTGCAGGTCGGCCTCGTTCTGCCCGCGGCGGCTGATCTCGAGAATGGATTCGCGCCGCATGAACTGGCACACCGCCTCGACCACCGAGCCCGAGAGGGACAGGGTCTGCGACAGCTCGACCAGGCGCGTCAGACCACGCTGGAACATCGCCTTGGCGACGAGCTCGATCAGGAAGGTCTGCGACAGGCCGGTTTCCTCGACGGTTTGCGGCGCGCGCGGTGGCGCTTCTGGTCCTGGGCTCGGGCCGTTCGAGGCGGCCGGGAACATCAGCAGTGTCATGGCGTGGATTTCGGCGAGCGGCGCGGTTATGACAGCAGGGCCAGCGGCCGCAGGAGGGCCAGCAGCGTGCCGGCGGCGATGGCGACCCCGTAGGGCAGTCGCGCCGCGGTGGTGCTCAGCGGCGCCAGGCGCAAGTCGTTCCCGGTGTGGGCGCGCATGCGCCACTCGGTGAGGATGAAGCGCACGTTGGCAAGCGTCTGCGCGGTCACGCCGTGCAGGGCCATGACGGCCAGCGACAGCACGCCTCCCGCGACGAGCGTGTAGACGCCTGCCGACAGCGCGACGCCGGGACCGACGAAGGCACCGACCATGGCCATCAGCTTCACGTCGCCGGCGCCGCAGGCGCGGATGAGGTACAGCGGCAGCAGGAAGGCCAGGCCGGCCAGCATGCCGGCCAGCGGGGACCAGAGGGCAGGCGGCGCGAGGGTCGCCTGCCCGAGAAAGACGGACACGAGGTGGATGCCGGCGGCCAGGGCCAGCCCGTGGACGACGAGGCGATTCGGAATGCGCCGCGACTTCACATCGCTCATGACGGCGGCAGTCAGCAACACCGCCAGCACGGCGAACGAAGCGAGAGCCATCGGCTGTTGCAGCGTCGACAACGACATGGGGTCCTCGATTGAAGGCTGGGGCACCAGGCCCCAGCTTTTCTTGTGTTGCGACGAGCCGGCATCAGCCGGCCATCGCACCTGACACCTTGCCGGCGATGAAGTCGAACATCGCGTTCAGGTTCGCGCCGAGTGCCGTGGCACCGACGATGAGCACCACCGCGACCAGCGCCGCGATGAGCCCGTACTCGATGGCCGTGACGCCATCCTCTTCCCGCGTGAATCGATTCAGAAATTGACCGAGTTTCATGCTTGCTCTCTCCTGACATTCATGACGAAAGGGGGACGACGCCCGGGGCGTCGTCCGGTCCTGGCTCAGCCGGCCTGCGCGCCCGACAGCTTGCCGGCGAGGAAGGTGAACATCGCGTTCAGGTTGGCGCCCAGCGCGGTGGCGCCGACGATCAGGACGACCGCCACGAGCGCGGCGATGAGGCCGTATTCGATGGCGGTCACGCCTTCTTCGTCACGACCGAATTGCTTGATGTGCTTGAGGAAGTTCATTTGCTGCTCCTGTTCACGGTTGATGAAAGACTCGGGCCGGCACGCCGACCTGACATGCGGATCCGGAGAAGGGCCCGGATCCATCCCCCACCAGCCTGTTCTTGGACGCCGGCCGGCAATTCGCGTCGATATCCGGCTACACCGCAGCGAGGACGGGGATGATCCATTTCGTCCACAGATCGCTGAACGCGGTGCTGAGCGAGGTGAAACCCGCCAGGCACGCGATCGTGATCAACGCCGCGAGCAACCCGTACTCCACCGCCGTCACGCCGCGCTCGTCCGTCCACCATCCGGGCTCTTGTGAAACCACGGTGGCGGCGTCATGCAGTGCGGTTTGTCGACGCTTGGAGTCCATGGCGTTCACTCTATGGTCCGGGACGGTGCCTGCGCATCGGACAATGCAACCGATGCGGCCGGGCTGGATGCCCCATCGGTGCAGGGAGATTGGTCTCCCCGCATATGCGGGGGAGCCAGCGCCTGCAGGCTTGCCAGCAGCGTGCTGCCCGGATCCAGCTTGTGCAGGAAGTCGCACGCGCCGAGCGCGAGCGCACGTCGCCTCGTGGCCGCGCTGGTGTCGCTGGTCAGCACGACGACACGCACGTCGGGTGAGAGTCGCGGCATCAATCCGAGACCGTCATCGCCCGCCAGGTCGACATCGAGCACGACGATGTGCGGCGCGAATACGGGCACCTGCCGCAGCGCCTCGGTCGTCGAGGCCACTGCCAGCACCTGCACGCCGGTGCGCTGGTCATGCGCGATCAGTCGGCACAGCCCCTCGCGCACGACGGCTTCATCGTCGACCACCAGCACCCGAAGCACTTCCTTCGTGGACGAGCTCCTGGCGGACGGCGCCATCGGTTCGTGATATTTCATGCAGCCATGCTAGGCAGCGGTCCGTGCCGACACATCGTAGGTTGCGCGTCGGCGCCGGGGGACCTTTGTCACAGCAAGCCTCGCGCGACGCGTCGAGGTCATCTCGACCGCACGCCGGGCCGTCGATAGAGTGGAGCCGTTCCCGCAAACACGCTCGACAAACGGTGACGACCTCATGGAATCGGTGATACGCGACGCTTCTTTCCCGGCCGTGCGGACCATGGGCATCTCATGGCCCCTGCTGGTGGCCGTGCTGGCGCTCTTCGGCGTGCTGGCCTGCATGCCGGCGGCACGCCCCCTGTCCGATCCCGACACCTACTGGCACATCGCGGCCGGCCAGTGGATCCTCGAGCACGGACTCGTGCCGGGGGGCGACCCGTTCTCGCACTCGAAGCCCGGAGCGCCGTGGACCACGCAGGAGTGGCTGTCGGAAGTGCTGCTGAACGCGA
This sequence comes from Piscinibacter sp. XHJ-5, assembly GCF_029855045.1. Lineage (GTDB taxonomy): Bacteria > Pseudomonadota > Gammaproteobacteria > Burkholderiales > Burkholderiaceae_C > Albitalea. Next base: position 2,524,425 of record NZ_CP123228.1, on the reverse strand, counting down.
CCTATCGCGCCGGCGGGTGGTCGGCGCTGGTCGCGTTGACGGCGATGAGCTTCGCCGCCACGCTGGCCTGGCTGACGCGCTTCCTGCTGCGCCGGATGGAGCCGGTGCATGCGCTGCTCTTCACCGGGTTCGCGGCAGGCATGCTGCTCACTCACCTGCTGGCTCGCCCGCACGTCCTTGCCTGGCCGTTGCTCGCGCTGTGGGTCGGCGTGCTGGTCGAGTCCTCGGACGCGCGTCGCCCACCGCCGTGGTGGCTGCTGATGGTGATGCTGCTGTGGGCGAACCTGCATGGAAGCTTCACCCTCGGACTGCTGCTGGCCGCCGGGCTCGCAGGCGACGCGGTGCTGGCCCACGCGCCCGGGGCTCGTCGCGCTGCCGCCGCACGATGGGGCGCTTTCATCGCCTCGGCGATCGCCGTGTCCACGATCACCCCGAACGGCGTGGAAGGCCTCACCTACACCGTGAAGGTCATGCACCAGGACTTCGCGCTGTCGATGATCGGCGAGTGGCTCTCGCCCAACTTCCATCAGCTGCAGGCGGTGGAGGTATGGCTGCTGCTCGTGATGGGCCTGGCGCTGTCAGGGCGCGTGCGTCTTCCGCTGGTGCGCATGCTCATCGTGCTGGGCCTGGTGCACCTGGCGTTGAAGCACCATCGCAACATGGCGATCCTGGGCCTCGTGTCGCCCTTCGTGATGGCCGGCCCGATGGCACTCCAGTGGGCCCGCTCCTCCAGCGGGGGCCGCGACGCGGAGCATCTCGATCGATGGTTCCGCGCCCTCGCGGCGCCGGCGCGGCCGGTCGCCATCGTGCTGGTGCTGTCGCTGTCGCTGTTCGCTCTCGGCGCCATCGTCCCCGCACGCGGACCTGTGCCCCAGCCGGGCATCACGCCGGAAGCGGCGCTACGCGCGGCCCGCACGGCAGGCGTGAAGGGTGAGGTCCTCAACGAATACTCGTTCGGCGGCTATCTCATCTTCCAGGGCGTGAAGGTGTTCCTCGACGGTCGGTCCGACCTGTACGGCGACGACTTGCTGCGACGAAACGCGGTCGCCTTGTCGCTGCGGGAACCGAAGGCGCTTGCGGCGCTCCTGGACGATTACCGCATCGGCTGGACCCTGCTCATCCCTGGAACCCCGGCCATCGCGTCGCTCGACACCATGCCGGAGTGGGAGCGTGTGTACGCCGACGACGTGGCCGTGGTGCATCGCCGCCGCGACGGCGTCGCACGATAGGAGGCGCCATGTTCGACGTCACGTATCGCCAGATGCAGGCCTGCGCGGGCACCTCCACGGTGAGCAAGGCGCAGCCGCCCCGCCCGATGGTCCGGCTGGGCATCGTCATTCCCTGCTACAACGAGGAGGAGGTGCTGCCCGAGACCGCACGGCGCATCGCGTCCCTGCTGGCCGACCTGCAGCAGCGCGGCGAGATCACGGAGGACAGCGGCGTGTACTTCGTCGATGACGGATCGCGCGACCGCACCTGGAGCCTGATCGAGGAGCTGTCGCGGTCCAACCCGTCCCTCCACGGCATCAAGCTGTCGCGCAACTGCGGTCATCAGAATGCGCTGCTGGCCGGCCTCTTCCATGCGCCCGGCGATGTGGTGGTCACCATCGACGCCGACCTGCAGGATGATCCGCAGGCCATCCGCGGCATGCTGTCCGCGCACCGCGACGGCGCCGACGTCGTGTATGGCGTTCGCCGCAGCCGCGACAAGGACACGCTGTTCAAGCGCAGCACCGCCCAGGCCTACTACCGCCTTCTGACGGCATTCGGCGTGGACATCGTGTCCGACCATGCCGACTATCGCCTGATGTCGCGCAGGGCGATCGACGCGCTGCGCGGATTCGGCGAATCCAACCTCTTCCTGCGCGGCATCGTGCCGCGGCTGGGATTCCCCAGCGCGACGGTGTCGTACGACCGCGCAGAGCGCTTCGCCGGCGAATCGAAATATCCGCTGCGGCGCATGCTGGCCTTCGCGATCCAGGGCGTCACGTCGTTCTCGGCCGCGCCGCTGAGGGCCATCACGCTCATGGGCATGCTGGTCTCGCTGCTGAGCTTCGCGGGCGTGGCCTGGGTCTTGTGGATCCGCCTTGCGAGCAGCGATGCCCTGCCCGGCTGGGCGTCGACCACGCTGCCGATCTTCTTCATCGGCGGCATGCAGCTGCTCGCCCTGGGCGTGATCGGCGAGTACGTCGCCAAGATCTACATGGAGACGAAGCAGCGTCCGCGCTACCTGATCGACCGCATGTCGTGATGCGCCGCCCGCGGCGCCTCACGCGGGAGCCGAGCGGCTCCTAGCCGGCGATCAGGTAGAGCCCGACCAGCACGAACGCGACGCCGATCGCCGCGACGGGCGCGAGCCGCTCGTGCAGGAGGAACACGCTCGCCAGGTACACCAGCACGAAGCTCAGTGCCGTGAAGGCGTAGACCCTGACCAGGGGTTCCCGGGCGAGCGCCGCGATCCACAGCAGCGTGCCCATTCCATAGAGCAGCAAGCCGGCGCCGATGCGCACGTTGACGAAATCCATCAGGGACTGACGGCCGTCGGCGCCGAGCTTGAGCAGGACCTGTCCGGCCGCCGCCAGCCCCGCTGCCGCCGCCAGAAGCAGCATGGACCGAACACTCATGGCCGGGCAGCCGCGGCCGCGGACCGTCGCCACGCCGACATGACGCGCTCCTTCAACTTGGCCAGCGCGGTGTTGAACCACACGGGCAATTGCCGGATCACCGCCTTGCGAAGGCGATACGGCAGCGGAGACAGGTCGGCGAGCATCTCGCCGTCGCTCACCGTTGCCGCCCGGAGGCGCTCGTCGAGCGCGTGGATGCGGGCCGCATCGACGTACAGGAACACGTTGTACCGGTACCAGGGCTCGATGTCGGAATGCCCGGCGATCAGCGGGCGCAGGTAGTCCACGGGACGATACCCGCAGGCCGCGAAGCGCTCGCGCCAGTACTCGTAGCTTCGTTCATTGACATGGTGGTCGCCCCCCTGTCCCGGTGGTGCGGCCGAGAACAGCACGACGCCGGCATGACGCACGAGAGAGGCCACCAGGCGGTCCGCGCTTTCCGGGGGCAGGTGTTCCGCGACCTCGAGGCATTGCACGAGATCGAACTGCCGGCCGCAATCGAAACCGTGGGCGAGGTCGACGGCGACGAAACGGTCGGCGGAGATCAGAAGCCGCCGCCGGTCGACATAGTCGCCGTCGAGGCCGATGACGTCGTCGACGCCCACGCTGCGCCAGGCGGCCAGCCACGCGCCGGCACCGCACCCGGCGTCGAGCACGCTTCGCACCGGCAGGACCGCCTGCAGCAGAGGCAGGACCGCGCGCGCCGAACGCGTCGACCCGGAGTTCACGTAGTCGAAGAAGGCCTGGTCGTAGCTCACGGCATGCTCGCCGCGGTGTCAGTACACGAACGGAACCAGCTTCCAGCGCACGCGGCCCTGGTAGTCCCGGTAGGCATCGCTGGCCGCGAGCACGGCTTCCTCGCGGCGGATGCGGATCGTTTGCGCGCCGTACAGGGCGACCAGCACCGCGGCGTTGAACAGAGAGAAGTTGACGAGCAGGAAGCCCACGTGGCCGATCAGATAGCCCAGGTAAATGGGATGGCGCACGCAGCGATACGGCCCGGACACCACGATGCCTCGCTGCGCGGGCAGCAAGCCGAAGGAGCGCCCCAGCGACACCTTGGCGGCGAACTGCCAGGCCGTGCCGAGCAGCTGCAGCGACACGCCGGCCATCTCGGGAATGAGCCGCGTCGTGCCCGCAGGGTCGATGAGCACGAAATAGAACATCGCGTACGACGTCACCGCCACCACCATGGGCGACATGTCCCGCGTGCTGGCCCGCCGCGCTACCAGGACCATCAGCAGCGAATAGCCTTCGGTGAGCAGCAGCAGCAGCAGCGTCCAGCGGCTCAGGTCCATCCACCAGGCATGCGCCAGCCGGCTGACGCCGATGCCGTACGCGAGCAGCGCGAAGCTGCGCAGCAGCCATTCGGTCATGGCGCCTTCCTGCTGCGGGGAAGCGGGCGTGTTCATCGGGTGGGCCTCCTGGTGGTCTGGGTGTTCAGCTGGCTTCGCGGCCGCCCCATGGCTGCCGCTCGCGAGTCGGTGCCCGGTGTACCGAGGCGCCCAGTCCGTGCGCATCGGAGAAGACGTGCAGCTCGAGTCGGCCGCGCACGCCCAGCTTGCTGTAGATGGTGGTCAGGTGATTGCGCAGTGTGTGTTCGCTCATGTGAAGCGCATCGGCCACCGCGAGCAGCTTGGAGCCTGCACTGCGCACCATCTCCGTGACGATCTCGCGCTCTCGCGGCGTGAGGCTGGCGATGCGCTGCTTGGCAGGGTCGGCCGGCGTCTGCGAACAGGCGCCGCCTGTCAGCATGCCCAGCACGTCGCCCAGCAGGCCGTTGTCCATCCAGACCTTGCCCGCGTGCACGCTTTCGATGGCGCGCAGGATGGTGTCGGCGGACGTGCTCTTGTGCAGCACCCCGCGCGCGCCCTTGAGGACGGCGTTGCGGTGATCGGCCACATCGTCGGCGGCTGTCAGCACCAGCACCTGGCCGGAGCATCGGGCATGCAGTTCGGTCATGAGCTCGGTGCTGTTTCGCCCCGCAAGATCGAGGTCGAGCAGCAGAACGTCCGTCGCCGGCAGCGCCGGGTGACTGATCAGCGCCTCGCACGACTGCGCGGTGCCGACCACCTCGAGATGGGGCCGGGACGCGTCGATGAGCCGCTGCAAGCCCCACAGCGTGATGCCGTGGTCATCCGCCAGGAATACCCGGATGCCACGCGATGCGGTGGGTGATCGTTGAACAGTCGCGTCGTCGAGTTCCATACGGCTTCTTTCTCTTAGCGAGGAATCGTGATCGTCAGCTGGGTGTTGATCCCGTCCGGTCTTTCGCAGGCCAGCGTGCCTCCCAGCGCCGCTGCCCGCTCGCTCAGCGAGCGCGGCACGAAGTCCGGCATGGCGCGTCCGAGGATGTCGCCTGCATCGTCGCGCACGCGCAGGCGAATGGCCTCGGGGGTTTCCTGCAGCGCGATCCACACATGTCGAGCGGGTGTGTGTTTGCGCACGTTGTTCAGGGCCTCGTTGACCATATGGAACAGTGCCGCGGCGAGGACGCGTGTGGTGGCCACCTCGTTCGGGCTGTCCAGATGCACCTCGACGCCGAACAGGACCGAGAAGCGACGCACCTGTCGTCGAACGGCCGGCACCAGGGCGTTGTCGCCGCGCGCTTCGCCTGCGCGCAGCCCCGAGATCAGCTCGCGCAGTTCGACGATCTCCGACGTGACGAGTGACAGCAGCGACTGGACATCCGCGTACATCGGGTTGTCGGGCGGCATTCGCATCGCCATGCCTTCGATGGCGTACTTCAAGCCCACATAGGGCTGGATCGCGCTGTCGTGGAGATCCCGTCCGATGCGCGAGCGTTCATGCGCCGTCGATTCCTCGTGCAGGCGATCCACCAGTGTGGCGGTCTCGAGGATGCGCAGCATTTCAGGCGCTGCATGGGCGAGTGCCTGCACGTCCTGCGTCACGCTGCCCCGGTCGCGCTCGCCCAGCAGCAGATAGCCGTGGCGGCGCTCGTAGCGTGTCAGGGGCACCACGATGAGGGTGGAGACCTCGAGCAGCTCGGCAAGCTGGTCGAGCCTGTCGAGAATCACGCCTTCCTCGCGGTGACCGCCCAGGCCCAGGCGCATGAGCCACGGCCTGCGTCGTACATGCACCACCGGACGCACCGGCATCGATTCGAGCAGCGCCTCGATGTGGCGGTGGGTCTCCAGGCTGGCGCGGAAGGTCCCGTCGTTGGCCCCGCTCAGGATCGCCGGCGCTCCCGTGGACGCCGGCAGCACCAGGCCGGCGAGCTGCGCGTTGGTGCCCTGGCGCAGTGCGTCGACGAGGGCATTGGCCACCGTTTCGAGGCCACGCCGCGGATCCAGCGTGCTTTCCACCTCGGCCATCAGCGTCAGCCGCTGCCGCAGCACGCTCATGGGACGGGACAGCAGCGCCGCAATGGGCGACAACGCCAGCACGCCGAATGCCGGGACGGTATGCGTCCAGCTGAAGCCGATCGCGCGCACGGCAGGATCGCGCAGGTCGAGCATGACCGCGATCGCCGCGAACAGCCCCAGTGTGAACCCGCGCCGCACGCCGTAGCCGATGCTGGTGAGCACCACGGGCTGCACCAGCGTGAAGACCATCATCGACGTGTCCGTCGAGGTGAGCTGCAGCACGGTGGCCGTCCAGGTGACATCGATCCAGTAGCGGACCCAGCCGGCCCGTTCGGAGTGGCCGCTGGCCTCGTTCCAGAGGACGAAGGCAGCCCACAGGTCGTAGGCGCCCAGCACCAGCGCCGCCGCTACCCCGAGCCGGGTTTCGTTGCTGAACATCAGCAGCGTGCACAGCATCGCGTTGATGACCCGGATGCCGGCGGAAAACCGCCGCATTTCTGCAGACGGACCGTCCCAGGTGGCGACCGCGGCGCTGACGGCCGGCCTCGAGGCCGGCGCGGCCCCCGGCAACTGATCGATTGCGGACGGATTGGAGAACAACTCGAAGACCCCAGGGTTGAGACCGTTCGTTGACGACCTCAGGGCTGCCTGCCCAACAGGACCATGATCGGCCAGATAGCGCCGGACCTGACGCCTCGGGCATGCAGATCCCATGCCCCCCGTGACTTAGTTGGTCCCCTATCCGAGGGGAGGGGTGCACGGCACACGACAAGTGCCCAAGGGCACTGTGATGTCGCTGCGGGGACCCCTCGTGCCCGTTCGACGCCGAGGACCGTCAACCGGCCGGTGTTCGGACGGACCCTTCGGAGGGTCGCGGGCCCGCAGCGCGATGCTGGCGCAGCGCCTCGTAGAAGCACACGGCGGCGGCGCTGGCCACGTTGAGCGACTCCTCGCCGCCCGGCTGCGGGATGGCCACCGTGAGTCGACACCGCGCCAGCACCCCGGGGTCGAGCCCCTGACCTTCGTGGCCCATCAGCCAGGCGCAGGGATACGGCAAGGCCACGTCCGGAAGCTGCGCCGCCGCGTGCGAGCTGGTTGCCACCAGCGGCAGGCGAAGCTGGTCGAGGTGGTCCGCCGACGCACCCTCGACCAGGTGAAGCCGGAAGTGCGCGCCCATGCCGGCGCGCAGCACCTTGGGCGACCACAGCGCGGCGGTCCCCTTCAGCGCCACCACCTGCTCGATGCCGAATGCGGACGCGCTGCGCAGGATCGTTCCGACGTTCCCCGCATCCTGCAGCCGGTCGAGCACGACGCTTGGCGATGCCGCGAGCATTGAACCGGGCCCGGCCCAAGGCACGACATACCCCAGGGGAGAGGGTGATTCGAGCGCACTCAAAGTACCCATCAGCGCAGGCGACACGACGGCCACCGACTCGGCGAGACTGGCCAGGTGGCGCCAACGCGGCTCATCCCAGGCGGGCTCGGTGATGACGGCCTGCTTCACGACGCCGCCGCGCTGGACGAAGGCCTCGCAAAGATGATCGCCTTCGAGCCAGATCTCACCGAGCTTCCGGTAGCCCCCCGGATCGCCGGCCAGCTTGCGCAGCCGCACCAGCAGCGGGTTGTCGCGCGAGTGGATCGCCTGGACCTTCGTCATCCATCCACCGACAGGCCGAGGACCTCGCGCCATCCGTCCATCGGCAGGCCCAGCGCCTCGCGCACGGGGGCGAAGGAGCGGCGATGGATGCCGCAGGCGCCGTGCTGCTTCAGCGCCTCGAGGTGCGCGGGGGTCGAGTAGCCCTTGTGCTCGTGGAAGCCGTATTGCGGATGCAGCTCGTGCAGCTGCAGGCACAGTCGGTCGCGATGCACCTTGGCCAGGATGGAGGCCGCGGAGATCGACTTCACGGTGGCGTCGCCGCCGATCACCGCCTCGGCATGGATGCGCAGGCGGGGCAGCTGGTTGCCGTCGACCAGCACCTTCGCGGGCTTGAGCCGCAGGCCCTCGACGGCGCGGCGCATGGCCAGCAGCGTCGCCTGCAGGATGTTGAGCTGGTCGATCTCGTCGACGCTGGCCTCCGCCACCGAACAGCAAAGCGCCTTGGCACGGATCTCGTCGTAGAGACGATCGCGCACCGCCGGCGTCAGCAGCTTGGAATCGTTGAGGCCGCGAATGCGCTTGGTGTCGTCGAGGATGACCGCCGCCGCGACGACGGGCCCGGCAAGCGGGCCGCGGCCGGCCTCGTCGACACCGGCGACCAGGCCCTGCACGTCGAACTTGAGGCCCAGCTGCTGGCCCTCCTGCTTAAGCGGCGAGGATTTTTTCGATCGCATCGGTGGCAGCTTGGGCGGTATTGCGGCGCAGCTCGCGGTGCAGCGCTGCGAACCGATCGGTCACGGCGGCGCGCCGCTGGGGATCGTCGAGCCACGCCATCGCGGCGTCTGAAAGTTTCGCGGGAGTCGCCTCGTCTTGCAACAGCTCCGGCACCGCGAAATCCCTGAGCAGGATGTTCGGCAGGCCGACCCACGGCTGGTAGCGCATGCGCTTCATCATCTGCCAGCTGAGCCAATGCATGTGGTAGGCGATGACCATGGGACGCTTGAACAGCGCCGCTTCGAGCGTGGCGGTGCCGCTCGCGACCAGGGTGACGTCGCAGGCGGCAAGTGCCTCGTGCGAGCGTCCCTCGAGCAGCTCGAGCTTGACGCCGGCGGCATGGCGCGCGGCCAGCGGCTCCAGCATCGCGCGCAGGCCCGCGGCCATCGGCAGCACGAAGCGCAGCGCCGGGCGCCGGCGCTGCATGTCGGCCGCGGCAGCCAGCAGTCGCGGCGCGATGTACTGGATCTCCGAGCGGCGGCTGCCCGGCAGCAGCGCCACCACGGTGTCCTCGTCGCCGAGGCCCAAGGCGAGGCGGCTGGCGGCACGCGGCACTTCGAGCGGGATCGCATCGGCCAGCGGATGGCCGACGTAACTCGCCGCAATGCCATGGCGCGCATAGATCTCCGGCTCGAACGGAAACAGGCACAGCACATGGTCGACCGATCGCCGGATCTTGTCGATGCGCTCGCCGCGCCACGCCCAGATCGACGGACTGACGAAGTGGATCGCCTTGATGCCCGCGGCTTTCAGCCTGGCCTCGAGGTCGAGGTTGAAGTCGGGCGCGTCGACGCCGATGAAGAGGTCGGGACGCTCGCCCAGCAGACGCTCGGCGAGCCGCTTGCGGATGCCGACGATCTCGCGGTAGTGGCGCAGCACCTCGACATAGCCGCGCACCGCGAGCTTGTCGTGCGGCCACCAGGCCTGGAAGCCGTGGCGCGCCATCTTCGGCCCGCCGATGCCGAAGGCCTGAAGCGAGGGCCAGCGCGCGGTGAGTCCGCCCAGCAGAAGCCCGGCCAGCAGGTCGCCCGAAGCTTCGCCTGCCACCATCGCCAGACGAGGCGATCGCTGTTCGGCCATGCGCGGGCTACCGGACGATGCCGCGGGTGGACTCGGCGAGGAAGCGCGACATCAGCCCGATGTCCTGCGCCGCCTCGGGTGTCGCCTGCACGAGCTCGTCGATCGCGCTGCGCGCCTCTTCCAGCGTGAGGCCCTGCCGGTACAGCAGGCGGTACATCTGCTTGACGGCGCCGATGCGCTCGGCGGAGAAGCCGCGGCGCTTCAGCCCCTCGGCGTTGAAGCCGCGTGCCTGGGCAGGGTTGCCCGCGATCATGGCGAAGGGCGGGACGTCCTGTGACAGCGTGGTGCCCAGGCCGGTCATCGCATGGGCGCCGATCTTCACGAACTGGTGCACCTGCGTGTAGCCGCCGAGGATGGCCCAATCGCCCACATGCACGTGGCCTGCGAGCTGCGCGTTGTTGGCGAAGATGGTCCGGCTGCCCACCTGGCAATCGTGCGCGAGGTGCACGTAGGCCATCACCCAGTTGTCGTCGCCGAGCCGCGTCACGCCTACATCCTGCACCGTGCCGGTGTTGAAGGTGCAGAACTCGCGGATGGTGTTGCGGTCGCCGATCTCGAGGCGCGTGGGCTCACCGGCGTATTTCTTGTCCTGCGGGGCGCCGCCGAGCGAGCAGAACTGGAAGATGCGGTTGTCGCGGCCTATCGTGGTCTGCCCTTCGATGACACAGTGCGGACCGACTGTGGTGCCCTCGCCGATAGTCACCCCGGCGCGGATGATGGTGTAGGGCCCGACGCTGACCGTCTCGCCGAGCTGCGCGCCGGGCTCGATGATGGCCGTGGAATGGATGGCCGCCATGGACGTGCTCTCAGGCGATGGTGCGCATCGTGCACATGAGCTGCGCTTCGACCGCGAGCTCCTCGCCGACCAGCGCACGCGCGGTGTACTTGAAGACACCGGCCTTGGCGCGGTCGAGGGTGACGTCGAGGGTGAGCTGGTCGCCCGGTTCCACCGGACGCTTGAAGCGGGCTCCGTCGATGCCGGCGAAGTAGTAGACGGTCTTGTCGTCGGGCACCTTGCCGAGCGACTCGAACGACAGCAGCGCCGCGGCCTGCGCCAGCGCCTCCAGCATCAGCACGCCGGGCATCACCGGACGGTGCGGAAAGTGGCCCTGGAAAAACTGCTCGTTGATCGAGACGTTCTTGATCGCCTTGATGCGCTTGCCCTTGTCGAGCTCCAGCACCCGATCCACCAGCAGGATCGGATAGCGGTGCGGCAGCTTCTTCAGGATTTCGTGAATGTCCATCATGATTTCTTCTCGAGCGCTCTCAGCCGGTCTCGCAGGGCGTGCAACTGGCGCAGCGTGGCGGCGTTCTTCTCCCAGGCCGCATTGTCGTCGATGGGGAACACGCCGCTGTAGTGGCCCGGCTTGGAAATCGAGCGCATCACGACCGACGCCGCCGAGATGCTCACGTGGTCGGCGAGCGTCAGGTGTCCCAGCACGATGGCGCCGCCGCCCAGCGTGCAGTGGGCGCCGATCACCGCGCTGCCCGCCACGCCGACGCAGCCCGCCATCGCGGTGTGCGCGCCGACGCGCACGTTGTGACCGATCTGGATCAGGTTGTCGAGCTTGACGCCGTCTTCGATGACGGTGTCGTCCAATGCGCCGCGGTCGATGCAGGTGTTGGCGCCGATCTCGACGTCGTCGCCGATGACCACGTTGCCCAGTTGCTCGATCTTCTCCCATCGGCCCTGCACGGGTGCGAAGCCGAACCCGTCGGCACCGATGACCACGCCGCTGTGCACGATGCCTCGGGCGCCGATGCGGCAACCGTGGCCGAGCACGACACGCGCCGCGAGCCGTGTGCCCTCGCCCACCGAGGCGCCCACGCCGACGACGCAGTGCGCGCCTATCGTCGCGCCGTCGCCGATCGCGGCGTCCGCTTCGACGACGGCCAGCGGCCCGATGGCGACGTCGGCGCCCAGCCGTGCGCCGGGGTCGACGACCGCGCCCGGATGCACGCCGCGGGGTGCGGGCGCACGCGTGCGCGCCGCCCACCATTGGGTCAGGCGGGCGAAGCCGAGGTAGGGGTCGGGCAGCACCAGTGCGGCACCGCGCGCCGTGGCCGCATCGCGCAGCGCCGGCGCGACGATGACGCATGCCGCCCGCGACTGTGCGAGCTGGGACTGGTAGCGGGGGTTGGAGAGGAAGGAAATCGTGGAGGGCGTGGCGCCCTCCAGCGGGCCGATGCGGCTGATGCGAAGCGACGGGTCGCCGATCAGTTCGCCGCCCAGATGAGCCGCGATCTCGCCCAGCGCGAACTCATGCGCCAATCACTTGCCGCCTTGGGCGTTGAGCGCGCGGATCACCTTGTCGGTGATGTCGGCGCGCGGGCCGGCGAAGACGGCTTCCTGCAGGATCAGGTCGTACTTCTCGGCTTCGAAGATCTGCTTGATGACCTTGTTGGCGCGCTCGACGACGGAAGCGAGTTCCTCGTTCTTGCGCTGGTTGAGGTCCTCCTGGAATTCGCGCCGCTTGCGCTGGATCTCGCGGTCCTGGTCGACGAGCTCCCGCTGGCGGCGGTTGCGCTCGGCCTCGGGCAGCGTGGGGGCGTCCTTCTCGAGCTTGTCCGCCGCGGCCTTGAGGCGCGTGGCCAGATCGTTGAGCTCGCGGTCGCGCTTGCCGAACTCCTGCTCCAGCTTGGCCTGGGCGGCCTTCGCCGGCGTCGCCTCGCGCAGCACCTTGTCACTGTTGACGTATCCGATCTTCAGTTCCTGCGCCTGCACGCCGACCGCGGCAGCTGCCACGGCCAAGGCGGCCGCCATTCGTGCAACAGAGAGTTTCATTAGAACGCAGTCCCGATCTGGAATTGAAGTCGCTGGATTCTATCGCCCGGCTGTTTGCGGATCGGCGTGCCGTAGCTGAGCTTCAGCGGACCGACCGGAGAGATCCAGCTCACGCCCAGACCGGCCGACGCGCGCAGGCTGTCCGCGTTGATCTTTTCGTTCTCGCCCCAGACGTTGCCGACGTCGACATAGGTGAACCAGCGCAGCGTGCGGTCGTTGCCGGTGCCCGGCACCGGCAGGTACAGCTCGCTGTTGATGTTGAGTCGGCGATTGCCGCCGATGTAGGCGCCGATCACGTCGACCGGACCCAGCGAGCCCTGGTCGAAGGCACGCACCGTGCCGAGGCCGCCGCCATAGAAGTTCTTGAAGATCGGATAGGGCTTGCCGCCGAGTCCCTTGCCCCATCCGAGCTCCGCGTTGACGCCGAGCGTGAAGCGGCGCGTCAGCGGGATGTACTGCTGGAACTGCGTGTTGGCGCGCCAATAGCGCGCATCGCCCAGCAGGCCCGCTTCGAGATTGAGGCGCATGTAGCGGCCTTGCGTGGGCACCAGCGCGCTGTCCCGGCCATCGCGGGTCCAGCCGACGGTGAGCGGCACGGTGGTGCTGGTGGCACCGAAGTTCTCGCGGTAGTTGAAGTAGTTCTGGGGCAGTGCCGCGTCGCCCTTGATCTGCGTGCGCTCCACGCCGACGCCGAAGAACACCGTGTCGAGCTCGCTGAAGGGCACGCCGAAGCGAATGGATGCCCCGGGGGTGACCAGTTCGTATTCCTCGCCTTGGCTGTTCAGCGGCTTGACGGTGCGGTAGTAGATGTCGAATGCGCGCGAAATTCCGTCGATCGTGAAGTACGGATCCACCGTGCTCAGCACCACGGTGCGCTGCGACCGGCTGGTGTTGAGCTCGATGCCCAGATAGTTGCCCGAGCCGAAGATGTTGTCCTGCTTGACCGAGGCAGTGAAGGACAGCTTGTCCGCGCTGGAGAAGCCGGCGCCGAGCAACAGGTTGCCGGTGGCCTTCTCTTTGATGGTGATCGTCAGGTCGACCTGGTCGATGGAGCCCGGAACCTCGTTGGTCTCGACGTTGACTTCGCTGAAATAGCCGAGCCGATCGACGCGATCGCGCGAGAGCTTGATCTTGCGGCCGTCGTACCACGACGACTCGAACTGGCGGAACTCGCGGCGCACGACTTCGTCACGCGTGCGGCTGTTGCCCGCCACGTTGATGCGGCGAACGTAGACTCGCCGCGCGGGCTCGGCCACCAGCGTCAGCACCACCTGGCCGGTGGTGCGGTCGATCTCGGGACGCGCGTCGATGCGCGCGAAGGCATAACCAAAGGTGCCGAAGCGCTCGACGAAGGCCTTGGTCGTCTCGGCCACGGCCTCGGCGCGATACGGCTGTCCGGGCTTGATGGTGACGAGTGTCTTGAAGTCTTCGTCCTTGCCGAGGTAGTCGCCCTCGAGCTTGACCGCGGTCACCGTGTAGGGCTGGCCCTCGGAGACATTGATCGTGATCGTGATGTCCTGCTTGTCGGGCGAGATCGCGACCTGGGTCGAATCGACGTTGAACTCGAGGTAGCCGCGGTTCAGGTAGTACGCGCGCAGCGTCTCGAGGTCGGCATTCAGCTTGGCGCGCGAATAGCGGTCGGCCTTGGTGTACCAGTTCAGCCAGCCGCCGTCGTTGAGGTCGAACAGGCCCTTCAGCGTGCTCTCGGAGAACACCTTGTTGCCGACGATGCGGATCTCGCTGATGCGCGCTGCCGTTCCTTCGGTGATCGTGAACGTCACGTTGACCCGGTTGCGCTCCTGCGGCGTGACCGTGGTCACCACCTCGGCGCCGTAGAGGCTGCGCGTCAGGTACTGGCGCTTCAGTTCCTGCTCGGCACGATCGGCGAGCGCCTTGTCGAACGGAAGCCCTTCGCCGATACCGAAGTCCTTCAGCGACTTGGCGAGCGTGTCCTTGTCGAACTCCTTCAGCCCGCGAAAGTCGATGCTCGCGATGACCGGCCGCTCTTCGACGATGACGATGACCACGCCTTCCTCGACTTCGAGCCGCACGTCCTTGAACAGGCCGGTCGCGAACAGCGCGCGCAGCGCGGCGGCGCCCTTCTCGTCGTTGTAGGTGTCGCCGATGCGAAAGGGCAGCGATGCGAAGACAGTGCCTGCATCGGTGCGTTGCAGGCCTTCGACCCGGATGTCCTTCAGCTGGAAGGGTTCGACCGCCCAGGCCGATCCGGCCTGCAACGCGGCGGCCAAGGCGATGGACAAAACGGTAGGACGAAACGAACTCAGGCGATGAGGCACACGCATTCGGGGAGGGATCAGTGCAGGCCCAGAAGGCGGGCCACGTCGTTGTAGAGAGCGAGCGACATCATCACGAGCATGATGGCCACACCGCCTCGCTGCAGCCGTTCCAGCCACTGCTGCGAGACCGGCCGCCCTGTCACTGCTTCGAAAAGATAATACATCAGGTGTCCGCCATCGAGCATCGGCAGCGGCAGCAGATTCAGCACGCCGAGACTCACGCTGACGACGGCAAGAAAGCCGAGGTAGTACGCGAGGCCGAGCTGCACCGATTGGCCGGCGTAGTCGGCGATCGTCAGCGGTCCGCTGAGGTTCTTCAGCGAAGCCTGGCCGATCAGCATCTTGCCGAGCATCTTCAGCGTCAGGGCCGACATCTCCCAGGTCCGTGTCGCAGCCTGCGACAGTCCTTCGAGGAAGCCGTATTGCACGAGCACCATGTCGGGACGCTTGCCGATGGCCGCTTCGATGCGCGCGATGCGCTTGTCGCCCTCGCCGACCAGTGCCGGCTTGACCTCGAGATCCAGGGTCTGCCCGCTGCGCTCGATCCGCCAGGCCATCGTCCGCGGCTCGCCCTCGGCACCGCTTGCGCGGATCAGCTCGATCAGACGGGATCGATCGGAAATGGCTTGCCCATCGATGCTCAGCACGCGATCGCCGGGCAGCAGTCCCGCCCGCGCGGCAGGCCCGGCCGGCGCCACGCTGTCGATGACCGGCTCGCTGTAGGTCTGGCCGAGGCCGATGCGGCGCATGAGCTGCGCATCGAGCTCTCTGGAGTCGAGCTTGTCGAGCGGGAGCACCACGCCACGCTCGCTGCGGCCATTGGCGTTGGCCACGCTCAGGTGGAGCGGCTCGCCGTGCAGAACGGCCTGCGTGATCTCCCAGCGCAGATCCGTCATGGAGCGCAGCTCGCGCCAGTCGTTGCCGTCGTTCGACACTGAGCGCGCCCAGTCGCCGGCCCGGACGCCGGCTCGCTCGGCGAGGCTGCCTGCAGGAGGTGCGCCGAGCAGCGCCTTGGGCTCGTCGATGCCGATCCAGTTGGCGGCCGCGTAAAGCACCACGGCCAGGAGAAGGTTGGCGATCGGACCGGCCGACACGATGGCCGTGCGCTGCCACAGGGGCTTGTTGTTGAATGCGCGGTGGCGTTCCTCGGGGCGCACTTCGCCTTCTCGCTCGTCGAGCATCTTGACGTAGCCGCCCAAGGGCAGCGCCGCGACGACGAACTCGGTGCTGTCGGGCGTCGCCTGCCGCCGCCACAGGGTCCGACCGAAGCCCACCGAGAAGCGCTGCACCTTCACGTCGCAGGCGACCGCCACGCGATAGTGCCCGTACTCGTGGATGACGATGAGGACGCCCAGCGTGACGATGAATGCGAGAAGCGTGATCATCTGGCGAAGCGCTCGATCTGTTGCCGTGCCGCCTGGCGTGAGCGGTCATCCAGTTGCATCAACCCTTCGACAGTGGCGGCTTCGTCGGCGGCGACGAGCACCGCGTCCAGCGTGCGGGCATTGACGTTGTGAATCTGATCGAAGCGGATGGTTCCGGCGAGGAACGCCGCCACCGCCTCCTCGTTCGCCGCATTCAGCACCGCGGTGCTGCCCGCCGGACCGCGCAGGGTGTCCCAGGCGAGCTGCAGCCCGGGGTAGCGCGTGAAGTCGGGCGCCTCGAAGGTGAGGCTCGCCAGCGCGGTGAAGTCGAGCGCTGCCGCGCCGGATTCGACGCGCTCGGGGAACGCCAGTCCATAGGCGATCGGCACGCGCATGTCGGGCGTGCCGAGCTGCGCCAGCACCGAGTTGTCGCGGCAGACGACCATCGAATGGACGATGCTCTGCGGGTGGATCACCACCCTCACCTTCTCGGGCGTGAGGTCGAACAGCCAACGCGCCTCGATGACTTCGAGCGCCTTGTTCATCATGGTCGCGGAATCGACCGAGATCTTGCGGCCCATCACCCAGTTGGGATGTGCGCAGGCTTCGTCCGGTGTCACGCTCGCGAGCGTCGCCGGATCGCGCGTGCGAAATGGCCCACCCGACGCGGTGAGCAGCAGGTGGTCGATGCGTTGACCCCAGGTGCTGCGGTCCTCCGGCAGGCATTGGAATATCGCCGAATGTTCGCTGTCGATGGGCAGCAGCAGCGCCCCGCCTTCGCGGACCGCCTGCATGAAGAGCGCCCCGCCGACCACCAGCGCTTCCTTGTTGGCCAGCAGCAGCCGCTTGCCGGCGCGCGCGGCGGCAAGGCAAGGCGCCAGCCCTGCGGCGCCGACGATGGCGGCCATCACCGAGTCCACGTCGGGATGCGCCGCCAGCTCGCACAGCGCCTGCGCGCCGACCAGGACCTCGGTGCTGCACTGCGCCTCGCGCAGGCGCCGCTGCAAAGCCTGCGCCTGGGCCGCTTGCGGGACGGCGGCAAAGCGCGGACGCCACTGCACGCACTGCGCAAAGAGCTCGTCGGTGCGGCTGTGCGCGGTGAGCGCGATCACCTCGAAGCGCTCGCGGTGCCGCGCCAGCACGTCGAGCGTGCTGACGCCCACCGAACCGGTGGAGCCGAGGATGCAGACACGCTGGACGAACGACATGGGACAGCTTTGATCAGAGGGAGGTCAGCGCAAGCGCCAGCGGAAACACCGGCAGCAGTGCGTCGATACGGTCCAGCACCCCGCCATGACCCGGCAGCAGCTGGCTGCTGTCCTTGGCGCCGGCGCTGCGCTTGGCCAGCGACTCGACCAGGTCGCCGACGACACTCATGGCGGCGAGAAACACGGTGCCCGCGACGAGGCCGATGGTGCCGAGGCGGTCGCGCAGCATCGAGTAGAGGCTCATCGAGTCCACCGCAAAGGACCGGTCGATGGCCAGCCACGCGACAGCCAGCGCCAGGGCGCCGGCCATGCCGCTCCACACGCCTTCCCAGCTTTTGCCGGGACTGATGGCCGGCGCGAGCTTGCGCTTGCCGAAAGTCCGGCCACCGAAGTAGGCCGCTATGTCGGCAGCCCAGACGAGGCAGAAGATCGAGAGAATCGCATTGACACCGGTGGACTTCGCGTTGGCCAGCGCCAGCCAGGCGGTCCACAGCGCCACCAGCCCCAGCGCGCAGCGCAACACCTTCGACAGGACCGGCCAGCCGGTCGGACCGACGCGCAGGGCCCACATGCCGCCGAGCACCCACACGAGGGTTGCCAGCCACCAGGCGAGATGGGGCGCCGATGCCGCCCAGCCGGTCCACAGTGCCAGGGCGCAGGCGCCGGCCAGCGCCAGCCCCAGCGAGACCGCCCCGCCGCCCGCCACTCCGTTGAGGCGAGCCCACTCCCATCCGGCCGCTCCGATCATCACCAGCGTGAGGACGGCGAACGGCCAGGCCATGGGCGCGAACAGAGCAGGCAGGAGCACGGCCAGCAGCACGACGGCGGTGATGACGCGCTGCTTCAGCATGATGCGGGCCCGTGCATCAGGCCTGCTTGGCCTCGAGCGGCACGCTGTCCTTGACGCCGCCGAAGCGGCGGTCGCGGCGAGCGAACTCGGCGAGCGCCGCGTCGAGTTCAGCGTCGCCGAACTCGGGCCACAGGCAGTCGGTGAACACGAGCTCCGAATAGGCCGCCTGCCACAGCAGGAAGTTGCTGATGCGGACCTCTCCGCCGGTGCGGATCAGCAGATCGGGATCGGGGGCGTGGCTCAGGGCCATGTAGCGGCTGAGCCGCGCTTCGTCCAGCTGATCCGGCGGTACGCCGTCGACGATGGCCCGACGGCACGCCTGCACGATGTCCCAGCGCCCGCCGTAGTTGAAGCACACCGACAGCGTGATGCGCTTGTTGTCCCGCGTCAGCGACTCGGCCTGCTCCCAGGCGGCCCGCAACTTGTCGGAGACCTGGTTGCGGTCGCCGACGATCCGGATGCGCACGCCGCGATCGGCCAGCTTGGTGAGGTACTTGGCCACTGCGACGAGCACGAGACCCATCAGCCCGGACACCTCTTCGGTGGGCCGTTTCCAGTTCTCCGACGAGAACGCATACACGGTGAGGTATTCGATGCCCCTGTCGGCGCAGGCCAGCACCGTCTTCACCAGCGAATCGACGCCTGCCTTGTGGCCGAAGAAGCGCGGCATGAAGCGCTTGCGGGCCCATCGGCCGTTGCCGTCCATGACGATGGCGACGTGGCGCGGGATGGCGGCCTGCGAGTCCACGGGAGATCTGCGTGTGAGCGAAGACCGGCCGTCAGACGGCCATGATCTCCGCTTCCTTGGCTGTGACGAGCCGATCGATCTCGGCGATGGTGCGGTCGGTGAGCTTCTGCACCTCGTCCAGCGAACGGCGCTCCTCGTCCTCGCCGATCTCCTTGTCCTTCAGAAGCTTCTTTGCGTGCTCGTTGGCATCGCGGCGGATGTTGCGCACGGCGACCTTCGCGTCTTCGCCCTCGTGGCGTACGACCTTGGACAGCTCCTTGCGGCGCTCCTCGGTGAGCGGGGGCATCGGCACGCGCAGCAGATCCCCCTGTGCGGACGGATTGAGGCCGAGGTCGCTCTCGCGAATGGCCTTTTCGATCTTGGCCCCCATGCCCTTTTCCCACGGCTGCACGCTGATCGTGCGCGCATCGAGCAGCGATACGTTGGCCACCTGACTGATCGGGACCATCGAGCCGTAGTAGTCGATGTGCACCTGGTCGAGGATGCCGGGGTGCGCGCGGCCGGTGCGCACCTTCTGCAGCTCGGTCTTCAACGCTTCCACCGAACGAGCCATCTTCTGCTCGGCGGTCTTCTTGATGTCGGCAATGCTCATGCTTGTTTCCCCTCAGACATGAACGAGGGTGCCCTCGTCCTCGCCCAGCACGACACGCTTGAGCGCACCGGGTTTGAAGATGCTGAACACCCTGATGGGCAGCTTCTGGTCGCGGCAGAGCGCGAAGGCGGTTGCGTCGAGGACCTGCAGGTTCTTCGTGATCGCCTCGTCGAAGCTGATCTCGCTGTAGCGCGTGGCGCTGGAATCCTTCCTCGGATCGGCGGTGTAGACGCCGTCCACCTTGGTCGCCTTGAGCACGATCTGCGCGCCGATCTCGGCGCCACGGAGCGCGGCTGCCGTGTCGGTGGTGAAGAACGGATTGCCGGTGCCCGCGGCGAAAACGACCACCTTGCCCTCTTCGAGGTATTGCAGCGCCTTCGGTCGGACATACGGCTCGACGACCTGCTCGATGCCGATGGCCGACATGACACGCGCGGTCATGCCCTCCTGGCGCATGGTGTCCGCCAGCGCGAGCGCGTTCATCACGGTGGCCAGCATTCCCATGTAGTCGGCGGTGGCGCGGTCCATGCCGACCGAGCCTCCCGCGACGCCGCGGAAGATGTTGCCGCCGCCGATCACCACCGCCACCTCGCAGCCCAGCTGAGTGATCTCCTGCACTTCGCGCACGATCCGGACAATGGTCGAGCGGTTGATGCCGTAGGCGTCGTCGCCCATGAGGGCCTCGCCGGAGAGTTTCAGCAGGATGCGCTTGTAGGCGGGCATTCGGGTTCCTGTGGTCGTATGTCTGTCGTGCCGAAGTCTAAACGCCCGAGGGGTGACATCACCCCTCGGAAAACAGCGCTTCGCCGATCACGCGCCCTTGGCGGCGGCCACCTGCGCCGCCACTTCGGCTGCGAAGTCGTCGGCCTTCTTCTCGATGCCCTCGCCGACGACATACAGCGTGAAGCCCTTCACCTTCGTGTTCGCGGACTTGAGCATCTGCTCGACGGTCTGCTTGTCGTTCTTCACGAAAGCCTGGTTGAACAGGCTCACTTCCTTCAGGTACTTCTGCACCGAGCCTTCAACCATCTTGGCGACGATGTCGGCGGGCTTGCCCGACTCGGCCGCCTTTTGCGTGGCGATGGAGCGCTCCTTGTCGATCAACGTGGCCGGCACGTCGGCGGACGACAGCGACACCGGCTTCATCGCGGCGACGTGCATCGCGACGTCCTTGGCCGCCACGTCGTCACCTTCGAACTCGACGATCACGCCGATGCGCGTGCCGTGCAGGTAGCTGGCGAGCTTGCCGCCGCCGGCGTAGCGCTTGAAGCGGCGGATCGTCATGTTCTCGCCGATCTTGCCGATCAGTCCCTTGCGCACGTCTTCCACGGTCGGGCCGAAGCCGTCCTGCGAATGCGGCAGGTTCGACAGCGCGGCGACGTCGGCAGGATCATTCTTGGCGATGAGCTCGGCGACCGCTTTCGTGAAGGACAGGAAGGAATCGTTCTTCGAGACGAAGTCCGTTTCACAGTTGACCTCGACCAGCGCGCCGGTGCTGCCCTCGACGAAAGCGGCAACGACGCCCTCGGCCGTCACACGCGAAGCGGCCTTGCCAGCCTTGCTGCCGAGCTTGACGCGCAGCAGTTCCTCGGCACGGTCCATGTTGCCCTCGGCCTCGGTCAGGGCCTTCTTGCATTCCATCATCGGCGCGTCGGTCTTCGCGCGCAGCTCGGCGACCATGCTTGCGGTGATTGCAGCCATCGTGTTTCTCCGTTTCCTGGGATGGCCGCCGGGCGTGCGGTGCGCGGGCTCGGCGGCGTGATCGTTTCGCGTTGAAAAAGAAAGGGGCTGAAGCAGCCCCTTTCTTGCCTCACCTGTCAGTGAGAGGGGCGTCGCGCTTTACGCGCCTTCGTTGACTTCCACGAATTCGTCGCCTTCACCGGCGGCAGCGGCCACGACGTCGCTCGTCGCGTTGGCCTTGCCCTCCAGCACGGCGTCTGCCACCGCTCGGGCGTACAGGGCCACGGCCTTGGATGAGTCGTCGTTGCCCGGGATGACGTAGTCGATGCCCTCGGGAGAGTGGTTCGAGTCGACGATGCCCACCACCGGGATGCCGAGCTTGTTGGCTTCGGCGACGGCGATCTTGTGGTAACCAACGTCGATGACGAACAGCGCGTCGGGCAGAGCGTTCATGTCCTGGATGCCGCCGATGTCCTTCTCGAGCTTGGCGAGTTCGCGCTGGAACATCAGCGCTTCCTTCTTGATGCGCATCTCGTTGCCGGCCTCGACCTGGGCCTGCATGTCCTTCAGGCGCTTCAGCGATCCCTTGACCGTCTTGAAGTTGGTCAGCATGCCGCCCAGCCAGCGCTGGTCGACGAAGGGCATTCCGGCGCGCCGGGCTTCGGTGGCAATGACTTCACGCGCCTGGCGCTTGGTGCCGACCATCAGGATGTTGCCGCGCTTGGAAGCGAGCTGGCGGATGAACTTCATCGCGTCCGAGAAGAGCGGCTGCGTCTTCTCGAGGTTGATGATGTGAATCTTGTTGCGATGGCCGTAGATGTACGGGGCCATCTTGGGATTCCAGAAGCGCGTCTGGTGTCCGAAATGGACGCCGGCTTCCAGCATTTCACGCATGCTGACTGACATGAGAACTCCAAAGGTTGTGTCTAGAATCCGGCTTGAATTGCGGTGACACGTCTTTACAGAAATGACCGCCGCAACACCTTTCAACAGCCGGGTTCGCGATTTCGCTGACTTCGCGATACGTTCAGCCGGAGCGCTCCCCGCTAGGGATCCACATCCGGATAAACCCGTCGAGTATAGCACCCCATGACCCCCGACCTCACCGCCGCGCGTGCGCAGATCGCTGCGGGACGCACGAGCGCCGAGCGCGAGCTCGACGCATCGCTCGCATCGGCCCAGGCCGATGCCAATCGGCATGCCTTCATCCGCCGGTTCGACCAGATGGCGCGGGTGGCGGCCTCCGCCATCGATCGGCAGACCGCCGCCGGCGCCCCTCTGCCGCTGCTGGCCGGACTGGCGATCAGCGTCAAGGACCTCTTTGATGTACAGGGTTGGGTCACCACCGCTGGCTCCAAGGTCCTGGTCGATGAATCGCCGGCCGCGCAAGACAGCGCGGCGGTGGCACGCCTGCGCCAAGCCGGCGCGGCGCTCATCGGCCATACCAACATGACGGAGTTCGCCTTT
This sequence comes from Piscinibacter sp. XHJ-5, assembly GCF_029855045.1. Taxonomy (GTDB): domain Bacteria; phylum Pseudomonadota; class Gammaproteobacteria; order Burkholderiales; family Burkholderiaceae_C; genus Albitalea. Next base: position 2,502,033 of record NZ_CP123228.1, on the reverse strand, counting down.
TCCGGTATCGGCATCAACCCACACCACGGAACTCCATCCAACCCGGCGACTGCGGCACTCGACGCCACGCCGCGCATTCCCGGCGGATCGACCTCGGGCGGCGGCGTGTCCGTGGCGACGGGCGCGGCCTGGGCCGCGCTGGGGTCCGACACCGGCGGCTCGATTCGCATTCCGGCCGCGTTGCAAGGGCTGGTGGGCTTCAAGAACACAGCGTCCTTGACGCCCGCCGACGGCACCATCCCGTTGTCCACGACGCTCGACACGGTCTGCGCCATCACCCGCTCGGTGCGCGATGCCGTCGTTCTGCACGAAGTGTTGGCCCAGCGCCGTGTTCGCTTGCCGGGGCGGCCGCTGCAGGCCCTGCGACTCGCCGTGCCGGCCACGAGCATGCTCGACGGCCTGGATGCCACCGTTGCGACCGCCTTCGAGCGGGCGCTGACTACCCTGCGAAGCGCCGGCGCGTGCATTGAAGACATCGAGCTGCCGGAGATCGCGGAGTTGTCGCGGATCCAGGCCACCGGAGGCTTCTCGGCCGCCGAGAGCTGGAGCTGGCACCGTCGCCGTCTGGCCGCCCGGCAGGCCGACTACGACCCCCGCGTCGCCGCCCGCATCCGACGCGGTGAAGGCATGAGCGCTGCTGACTACATCGAACTGCTGCAGGCACGCCGCGACTGGATTGCCGGCATGGACCGGACGCTGCGCCGGTTCGACGCGCTGCTCAGCCCCACGGTGCCCGTGGTGGCACCGCCGCTGGCCGAGCTCCAGTCGAACGACGAGGCCTTCTTCGCGGCCAATGCGCTGATGCTGCGCAATCCATCGGTGGTCAACATGGTCGATGGCTGCGCCCTCTCCATGCCGTGCCAGCACCCCGGCGAGATGCCGGTGGGCCTGATGGTATGGAGCGGCTCCCTTGCCGACGACACCGTGCTCGCCGTGTCGCTGGCGATCGAATCGGCCCTGGCCGGCACCAGGACCTGAGCATGCGTGTCGCAGTCATCGGCGCCGGCATCGTCGGCGTCACCACGGCGTTCGAGCTGGCGCGCGACGGGCACGAGGTCACGGTGTACGAGCGGCGCGGCAGCGTCGCGGCCGAGACGAGCTTCGCCAATGCCGGCGTGGTCGCCCCCGGCTATGTCACGCCCTGGGCGGCGCCGGGCATGCACGGCAAAGTGCTGCGCTCGCTGTTCCAGCGCCATGGGCCGGTCCGCCTCAACGCGCGCCTTGATGCCGCCACGCTTGGCTGGATGTGGAAGTGGTGGCGTTCCTGCCGTCAGGACACCTACGCCTCCCGCCGCGCCAGCATGCAGAGGCTCGCGCTGTTCAGCCGCGAGCGGCTGCACGAGCTTTCCGCTGAGCTGGAGCTCGACTACGAACGGTCTGACGGCTACCTGGTGCTGCTGCGAAGCGCTCAGGACCTCGCGATGGCTCAGCCGGGGCTCGCGCTGCTGCAGGAGCTGGGCGTCCGCCACGAGGTCATCGACCCCCTCCGCTGCACGACAGTGGAGCCGGGACTCAGCGGCGACACGCCACTGCACGCCGGCATCCACCTTCCCGACGACGAGGTCGGCAACTGCCGCCAATTCGCGCATCTGCTCCGTGCGCAGGCGCAAGCGCGCGGCGTGCGCTTTCGCTTTCATGCCGAAGTCGAGGCGATCGTGCCAGGCACGCATCCGCAACTCGTGGTCAAGCCCGGCGCGGCCGACGACTCCGGACCGCTGACGACCAGCGTCGACCCATCGCGCACCGGCTTCGCGGCGACCGCGCCGATGCCCCTGGAGCCAAGCCTCGAAACCGTCGACGCGGTCGTCGTGTGCGCGGCGGTGGGAAGCGCGGGATTGCTCGCACCGCACGGCCTCAAGCTTCCGCTCGTGCCCGTGTACGGCTATTCGGTCACCGCGCCCATCCGTCACCACGAGACCCACCCTGAGCGCGGTCCGCGGTCAGGCGTGATGGACGAGCGCTACAAGGTCGCCATCAGCCGGCTCGGCTCGCGCATCCGGGTGGCCGGCAGCGCCGAGCTGGGCGGGTCGCCGCAAGGGCACAACGCGGCGGCCCTGGAGACCCTCTACAAGGTGCTGCACGACTGGTTCCCCGGCGCGGCACGCCTCACCCACGCTCAACGGTGGAAGGGCGCGCGGCCGATGCTGCCGGATGGCCCGCCGCTGCTGGGACGCAGCGGGTTGCAAGGCGTCTGGCTCAACCTGGGCCACGGCTCGAGCGGCTGGGCGCTCGCATGCGGCTCCGCCCGCGTGGTCGCCGACCTGCTGGCGTCGCGCCAGCCGGGAGTGGACACTGCGGGACTGGGCATCGAACGCCTTCGTCACTAGGGAACGCCGTCATGCAACGTGTGCTGCCGCCGTCACGGTCCCTGCCACTGTTCGGGGTGCAGCGCACTCGCGAGATCGAGCAGCGCGCGCGCGAGGCGCTGCCGCCGCACACCCTGATGCGACGGGCGGGACTGGCGGTGGCGCGGCTGGCACTTGCCGTCGCACCACATGCGCGCAGGGTCTGGATCGCCGCCGGGCCCGGCAACAACGGTGGCGACGGATTCGAAGCGGCATTGCACCTTCGCGCCGCCGGCAAGCACGTACTGGTCACTGTCGCCGGCGTGCCCGAGCGAATGCCCGCCGATGCACTCGATGCGCTTGCGCGCGCCCGCGAGGCCGGCGTCGCGATTGCCGTCGAGGCGCCGGATGACCTCGGTCCGGCTGACCTCGCCATCGACGCGCTGCTCGGCATAGGAGCGACCCGCGCACCAGACCCGGCGCTCGCGCAGACCATTGCCCGGCTCAACACGCTGCCCTGCCCCGTGCTGTCCATCGACCTTCCCTCGGGTCTGCATGGCGGGACCGGGCAGCCGCTCGGCGAGAACTGCGTGCGCGCGCAGCATTGCCTCACGCTGCTGACGGTGAAACCCGGCCTCTTTACCGCGGCAGGACGCGATCACGCCGGTGTCGTGTGGTTCGACGACCTCTCCGTCACCATCCGATCCGATGCACCCGATGCCTGGCTCATCGGAGGCGACAGCGCGGCGCTCGGCCCGCGTTCGCATGTGCAACACAAGGGCAGCTTCGGCGACGTCGCCGTGGTCGGCGGTGCGCCCGGCATGACGGGGGCAGCGTTGCTCGCGGCGCGCGCCGCGCATGCTGCCGGCGCAGGCCGAACCTTCGTGAGCCTGCTCGATGAGCACCGGATGACACACGATCCCCTACGTCCCGAACTGATGTTCCGCGACGGATGGTGGAAGAGTGCCGAAGCGACACTGCGTCATGCGACCGTGGTGTGCGGCTGCGGTGGCGGCGACGCCGTGCGTGAGGCGCTGCCCCGCCTGTTCAGCGCGGCCGGCCGACTGGTGCTGGACGCAGACGCGCTCAACGCGATCGCTGGCGATCCGAAGCTGCAGACGCTGCTGCGTTCGCGCTCCCAGCGCGGGCGTCCCACGGTGATGACGCCGCATCCGCTGGAAGCAGCGCGCCTCATGTCCTTCGAAACGGCCAAGGTTCAGGCCGACCGGTTGGGCGCCGCCCAGTCGCTCGCCGACGACTTCGGCACTGTCGTTCTGCTGAAGGGATCGGGCACCGTGGTCGCCACGCCCGGCGCGATCCCGTACATCAATGCCACCGGAACCGCCGCGCTCGCGACTGCCGGCACCGGCGATGTGCTGGCGGGCTGGCTGGGCGGACTCTGGGCGCAGCAGCCGCAGAACGACGGCATGGCCGCGGCCCTGCGGGTGACGTGTGCTGCCGTGTTCCGCCATGGCGCCGCGGCCGATGCATGCACCTCGCCCGCACTGCGCGCGGGCGACCTCATCGACTCGATGCTTCGACTGAGCTGATGCGCCGGTGCTGTCAGCGCCGACGCACTGCCTTGGCGGAGGACTTGCGCGCCGAAGCCTTGGCCGCGCGCACGGGATGCGCCGATTTACCCGAGCCGTTGCGGCCCCTGGCCTTCGTCGACGCCTTTACCGCACGGTCGGTGTCCTTCACCGCGGCGAGGTCCTCGACGGCGGAGCGTCCCACGAGGCGATCGCGCCGGGCGCGGATCAGCGCAGCATCCTCCTGCGTGTCGCGCACCATGCGGAAGTCGATCTTGCGGCCGTCCAGATCGACGCGGCTCACCTGCACCCGCACGCGCGCGCCCACCGTGTAGCGCACGCCCGTGCGTTCGCCGCGAAGCTCCTGCTTGATCTCATCGAAGCGGTAGTACTCGCCGCCGAGCTCGGTGATGTGGACCAGGCCCTCGACATACAGCGCGTCCAGCGTGACGAACAGGCCGAAGGTCGTGACCGCGGACACCGTGCCGGCAAACTCCTCGCCGAGATGCTCGCGCATGTAGCGGCACTTGAGCCACGCCTCGACGTCACGGGAGGCCTCGTCGGCCCGCCTTTCGTTGGTGCTGCAGTGCACGCCCGCGGCCTCCCACACCTCGCCCTCGGTCGTGGGTGTCTTCGCCGGCTTGGCGTTTCGCCTCGGCTGAGGTGCATCTTCGACCTGGCCAGTGCTGAGGTGATAGCGCTTGCTGTGCAGCAAGGCCTTGATGACGCGATGGACGAGCAGGTCGGGATAGCGGCGGATAGGGCTCGTGAAGTGCGTGTAGGCCTCGTAGGCCAGCCCGAAGTGACCGCTGTTGGTCGCCGTATAGATGGCCTGCTGCATGGAGCGCAGCAGCATCGTATGGATCTGGAGTGCGTCGGGACGGTCCTTGGTCGCTTCGGCGATTGCCTGGAACTCTGCCGGCGTCGGGTCGTCGCCCACCGTGAGGCCGAGGCCCAGTGCCTTGAGGTATCCCTGCAGCAGCGTCTTCTTCTCGGGCGTCGGCCCCTCATGCACGCGATACAGCGAAGGATGCTTGTGCAGCGCGATGAAGTCGGCCGCGCAGACGTTCGCTGCGAGCATCGTCTCTTCGATCAGCTTGTGCGCCTCGGTGCGCACGCGAGGCACGATCTTCTCGATGCGGCCGTTCTCGTCGCACACGATCTGCGTCTCGGTGGTCTCGAAGTCCACGGCGCCGCGCTTGCTGCGCGCTTTCAGGAGCGCGCGGTAGACCTCGTTGAGATTCAGCAGGTGCGGCACCAGCTCTGCGCGGCGCGCCGCTTCCGGGCCTCGCGTGTTGGCGAGGATGGCGGCCACCTCGGTGTACGTGAAGCGCGCATGCGAGCAGATCACCGCCGGATAGAACTGATAGGCGTGGACGTCGCCGGCCGAGGTGATCAGCATGTCGCACACCATCGCCAGCCGGTCTTCGTTGGGATTCAGCGAGCACAGGCCGTTGGACAGCTTCTCCGGCAGCATCGGAATCACGCGACGCGGGAAGTACACCGAGGTCGCACGCTCGTAGGCATCGTCGTCGATGGGCTCGCCCGGCTTCACGTAATGGCTGACGTCGGCGATCGCGACGATGAGGCGCCAGCCCTTGCCCCGCCCCACCTTCGCCGGCTCACAGTACACGGCGTCGTCGAAGTCGCGTGCGTCCTCACCGTCGATGGTGACGAGCGGCACATCGCTCAGATCGATGCGGTGCTTGCAGTCGGCGCTGCGAATCTTGTCGGGCAGCGCGGCCGCCTGCGCCAGCGTCTCGGGAGAGAAGCGATGCGGCACCTCGTACTTTCGCACCGCGATCTCGATCTCCATGCCTGGATCGTCGATCTCGCCCAGCACCTCGGTCACGCGGCCCATGGGCTGCGAGTACAGGGACGGTGCCTCGGTCAGCTCGATGGCCACCACCTGCCCCGCGGTCGCGTTGGCGATCGCGTTCTTGGGCACCATGATGTCCTGCCCGTAGCGCTTGTCCTCAGGCGCCACGAGCCAGATTCCGCTCTCGTGCAGCAGCCGACCGATGATCGGCGCCTTGCGCCGCTCGAGGATCTCGAGTACCCGGCCTTCGGGCCTGCCCTTGCGGTCGTACCGGATGATGCGCGCCTTCACGCGGTCGCGATGCAACACGGCGCGCATCTCCTGGGGCGACAGGTACAGGTCAGGCTGGCGGTCGTCGCGCACGAGGAATCCGTGGCCGTCGCGGTGACCTTGCACCGTGCCTTCCACCTCGCTCATCAGTTCGGCGCCGATGGCAGGGGCGGACGTTGGGAATGAAGTATTTTTTTTGATGATAGAATCCAAGACTTCCTGAAATGCCCAGGTGGCGGAATTGGTAGACGCACTAGTTTCAGGTACTAGCGGGTAACACCGTGGGGGTTCGAGTCCCTTCCTGGGCACCACAAACAATGAACGAGGCCGCAGTATGCGGCCTTTTTCTTGCCCGCCTCATTGGCCCTGGGGCCAGTGCAGGCGAGCTCAGATGGCGAACTTCTTCGCAAGACCTTCCGGCCGCAAGGAGTCGTATTCCTCGAAGGGCTGGTGGATCCAAGGGCTCGTGGGCAGCATCTCGACGTAGTAGTCGGGCACGTAGCTGGATACACCCTTGGTCCAGATGACTGCTGATCGCAGCTCGCTGATGGCGGGCATGCCGCGCAGACGATCGACGACGGCGCGCAGCGTGATGCCCGAATCGGCGAGGTCATCGACCAGCAGCACCCGGCCGGCGAGCTCGCCCTTGGGCATGGTGATGTACTTGGCCATGTCGAGCCGGCCCTGGATGGTGCCGGCTTCGGCACGGTAGGAGCTCGTCGACATGATCGCCAGCGGCTTGTCGAACACCCGCGACAGCACGTCACCGGGGCGCATGCCGCCGCGCGCCAGACAAAGAATCTGGTCGAACTCCCATCCGGAGGCATGAACCTTCAGCGCCAGGCGCTCGGTCAGCATGTGGTACTCGTCCCACGAGACGTACAGGTGTTTGCCGTCGTCGGTCAGCATCGAATGTCCTCAATCTCTCGGCGATCTTCCCAGGGAATCGCGGCCAAGGCGCTCAGGCCTTGTACGGATGACGCAGCAGGATCGTGTGCTCGCGATCCGGGCCGGTGGACACCATGTCGATGGGCGCTCCGATGCACTCCTGCACGCGCTGCAGGTAGCGGCGGGCGTTCAGCGGCAGCCGGTCCCATTGCGTGATGCCGGCCGTGGTTTCCTTCCATCCGGGGAAGGTGTCGTAGACGGGCCGGCAGGCCGCGATGTCATCGGCGTCCAGCGGCAGGATGTCGATCCGCTTGCCGCCAAGCTCGTAGCCGACGCACACCTTGATCTCCTCAAGTCCATCGAGCACGTCGAGCTTGGTGACGCACAGGCCCGAGATGCCGTTGATGATGATCGAGCGCTTCAGCGCAGCAGCATCCAGCCAGCCGCAACGGCGTGCCCGGCCGGTGACGGTGCCGCGCTCCTGGCCGACGGTGGACAGCAGATGTCCGATCGTGCCGGGCTCGTCGATGGGCAGTTCGGTCGGGAACGGGCCGCTGCCCACGCGAGTGGTGTAGGCCTTGGTGATGCCCAGGATGTAGTGCAGCAGGTCCGGGCCCACGCCCGCGCCGGCCGCTGCATTGCCCGCCACGCAATTGCTCGACGTGACGTACGGATAGGTGCCATGGTCGATGTCGAGCAGCGTGCCCTGCGCGCCCTCGAAGAGAATGTTCGCGCCGCCGCGGTTGGCCGTGTACAGCAGGTATCCGACATCGGCGAGCATGGGCTTGAGCTGTTCGGCGACCTTCATGGCGTGATCGAGGATCGGCTGGAACTCGAGCGCCTTCGCGTGCAGATATCCGGTCAGCATGAAGTTGTGCAGCTCCAGCAGCTCACGCAGCTTGTCTGCGAAACGCCGCGGGTGCTTCAGGTCCTGCACGCGCAGTGCCCGGCGTGCCACCTTGTCCTCGTAGGCGGGACCGATTCCCTTGCCCGTGGTGCCTATCTTGCCCGCGCCGCTGGTCTCGCGCAGGGCCTCGCGCGCCTTGTCGACCTCCACGTGGAATGGCAGGATCAACGGGCACGATTCGCTGATGAACAGCCGCGAGCGAACGTCGAGCCCGATGCCTTCGAGGCGCTCGATCTCTGACAGCAAGTGAGTCGGGTCGACGACCACGCCGTTGCCGATGTAGCACGCCACGCCGTCGCGCATGATCCCCGAGGGAATGAGCTGCAGTGCAGTCTTCACACCTTTGATCACCAGGGTGTGGCCGGCATTGTGGCCCCCCTGGAAGCGCACCACGCCTTGTGCATGGTCGGTCAGCCAGTCCACCACCTTGCCCTTGCCTTCGTCGCCCCACTGGGTACCGACGACGACCACGTTGCGGCCGGCGTTCTTCGCCTTCATGTCTTGCATTTGAAGCGTTCCGAGTCTGAAAAATGCGGGACCTGCGCAGCGGCTCAGAGCCCGCGCACAACCCATTGATCGCCGACGGCGACGAGCTCACGGTCACAGTCGAATTCCTGGCCCTCGTGTTCGTGGCCCGGCAGGATGCACACGACCGTCTCGCCCTGCTCGCGCAAGCGGCGCACGGCCGTTCGCAGAGCTTCCGATTCGCCCCAAGGCGCACGAATCGCGGCGGCGAGTCGTCGCGGAGGGACCAGAGCCGCCAGTTCCTTCAAGTCGAGGCTGAAGCCGACCGCCGGCCGATTGCGTCCAAAGGCGGCGCCGACTTCGTCGTAGCGGCCGCCGCGCGCGATCGCATCGCTGCACCCGCCGGTGTAGACGGCGAAGCGCGCACCGCTGTAGTAGGCGTAGCCACCCAGGTCGGCGAGATCGAAACCGACACGCGCCTCCGGATGAGCATGTTGCAGCCGGGTCGCCAGAGAGCGCAGCTCGCTCAATGCCGCACGCACCAGCGGGCGATCGGGCAACTCCCGCTCGGCGACGTCCAGCACCTCGATACCACCGTACAAACGCAGCAAGGTGTCCAGCCCGCGCCTGACATCGTCCGGCAAACCCCTGCAAAGGCCGGACAGCGTGGGCGCGTCCTTCGCCGCCAAAGCACGAATCAGGTCGGCGGTACGCGCCGCGTCCATTGCCGATCCGGTGAGCAGCCCGCGCAGGATGCGCGCATCGCCCAGGTCGAGGATGACGTTGGTGATGCCGGCGCTGCGCAGACAGTCGAGCGCCAGGTCCTGGATTTCCAGATCGGCTTCGAGGCCGGCGTGGCCATAGGTCTCGGCGCCGAACTGAAGCGGCTCGCGCGTCGCCGACAGTCCCGCCGGTCGCGTATGCAGAACCGGGCCGCAATAGCACAGCCGCGTGAGGCCTTCGCGATTGAGCAGGTGCGCGTCGATGCGCGCCACCTGTGACGTCGTGTCGGCGCGCACGCCCAGCGTTCGGCCGCTCAGCTGGTCAACCAGCTTGAAAGTCTTGAGATCCAGCTCCCGCCCGGTGCCCGACAGCAGCGACTCGAGGTGCTCCAGCAGCGGCGGCATCACGAGCTCGAATCCGTAGCCCCGCGCCACATCGAGCAACCCGCGCCGCAACTCTTCGATGTGCCTGGCCTGCGCAGGCAGGACGTCGGCGATGTGCTCGGGCAGCAGCCAAGCAGACGACATGTGAAATCACCGGGGGGTTAAAAGCGGCATTGTACCGGGGTCGTTCGACCCGTCCGCCCGGCAGCGGCGCTCAGTTCCAGAACAGCGCCAGCATCACGATGCCCGCCAGCATGCTGGACAACCCGAGAAAGCGGATCTGGCCGTCACTCATGCGGGTGGCCCGTTCGAACACACCGCGCCACAGCCTGGGGTTGAAGAACGGCAGCAGGCCCTCGATCACCAGCATCAGCGCCAAGGCGCTGAAGACCAGGTCCCAAGGATCGACCGCTGTCACCTCTTCCCGGTCGGCGCGGCGGGCGCCGGCGCCGGGGCGCCACGCATGGCGCGGAAGAAGTCGCTGCTCGGGTCCATCACCATCACGTCGGATTTGCTCCGGAACGCCGCACGGTACGCCGTCAGGCTCCGATAGAACGCGGCGAACTGTGGATCACGGCCGAACGACTCGGCGAAGATGGCCGACGCTTTCGCGTCGCCGTCGCCCTGCACCTTCTGCGCATCGCGGTAGGCCTCGGCGACGATCACTTCGCGCTGGCGGTCGGCGTCGGCCCGGATCTTCTCGCCTTCGGCTGCCCCTGTCGAACGAAGTTCGTTGGCCACGCGCTTGCGCTCCGACTCCATGCGGCGATAGATCGAATCGGTGATGTTGGCCGAGAAGTCGACACGCTTGATGCGCACGTCGACGATCGAGATGCCGAAGGCCTTTGCCTCGTCGACGAGGCGACCGCGCACGTCCTGCATGACCTTGTCGCGCTCGGTGGACAGCATGTTGCGCACCGTTCGCTTGGTCACTTCCTCATTGAAGGCGGCCTGCACGATGGGGCTGAGCTTGTTTTCGACGTTGCGGATGTCGACGCCGTTGTTGCGAATGAATTGACGCGCGTCGGTGATCTGCCACTTGATCAGCCAGTCGATCACCAGGCTCTTCTTCTCTGCCGTGAAGATGGGCCGTGTCTCGGGGCTGTCCAGCGTCTGGATGCGGCGATCGAGAAAGACGACGTTCTGGAACGGCGGCGGCAGTTTGAACTTCAGTCCGGGCTCGGTCACCACTTCCTTGATCTCGCCCAGTGCGTAGATCACGGCGAACTGCCGCTGGTCGACGATGAACAGCGTCGAGAACAGGATCATCAGGACGACCAGCGCGCCTGCGACGTAAAAGCCAATGCGGTTCATGAGTGGGCCGTTTCAGTGGGTGCTCAGCGGCCGTCGCGTTCGCGACTGCGCTGGTTGTCGCGCGAACGCACGTCCACCGCGCCCGTGGTGGAAGCGTCCGCGGGTGCCGCCTGGGACGGCGCCGGAGCCGATGGAGAAACACCCGCCTGCTGCAGCAGCTTGTCGAGCGGCAGGTAGAGCAAGTTCGAGTTGTTGCGGCTGTCCACCAGGACCTTGCTGACGTTGGAGTACACCTGCTGCATCGTGTCGATGTACATCCGGTCGCGCGTCACGCCGGGCGCCTTGCGGTATTCGTCGAGCACCTGGCTGAAGCGCTGCGCATCGCCCTCGGCCTGCGCGACGACGCGCGACCGGTAGCCCTCGGCTTCCTGGCGCAGGCGAGCCGCCGTGCCTTGGGCCTTCGGGATCACGTCGTTCGCATACGCCTGGCCCTCGTTCTTGAGACGCTCTCGGTCGGCGCCGGCCTTGAAGGCGTCGTCGAAGGCGGCCTGCACCTGCTCCGGCGCCTGCACGTTCTGAACGTTGACGTTGGCGACGATGATCCCGGCTTTCAGGCGATCGAGCTGCGCTTGCACCGACTTCACCAGATCGGCGGCGATCGCGTCGCGCTGCTCGTACAGCACGGAGTCCATGTTGCTCTTGCCGACGATCTCGCGCACCGCCGATTCCGCCGCCATCACCACGGCCTCCTCCGGATCCCTGTTCTCGAACAGGAAGGACTTCGCATCCTTCAGCCGGTACTGCACGGTGAAGCGAATGTCGACGATGTTCTCGTCCTGGGTGAGCATGGACGAATCGCGCAGGCCGGTGGCCGGGACGACGGTATTGCGGCCGACCTCCTTGGAGCGCAGCGTCGTCACGGACACCGTCTCGTGCGACTGGAAGGGATACGGCATGCGCCACTGGAAGCCGGCGTCCACCGTGTGACTGTAGCGGCCGAAGGTCATGACCACGGCCTGCTGCCCTTCCTGCACGATGAAGAAGCCGCTGCCCAGCCAGATCAGCGCCACGACCGCGACGATCAGGCCCACCCCGATGCCGGCGCTTTTCATGTCCGGCTGGAAGTTGTTGTTGCCGCCGTCCCCGCCATTGGGCCGCGGACCGCCCTTGCCGCCAAACAGGCCGCTCAGCTTGCGATTGAAGTCGCGCCAAAGCTCGTCGAGATCCGGTGGCCCGTCGCCGCGCCCGTTGGACAGATCGATCGTCGGCCGCGAGCGCTGCCAAGTACGGCGCACGACACCGGCCAGCAACGCGCGGGTGGCCAGCGCAACGTCGTTCCAGCGCACGAAGCCGCGGCCGCGACCGTCGTGGGGCGTGCCCGATGCGGCACCGTGTGAACTGCTCATGATGAGTGCAAGTGTTGATTGCCGGTGCGGCGGGGATCCGAATCGGTTTCGACCGAAGACTCGTCGGACGACGTAGATGGCGCCGGCTCGTCGGCGTTCAAGCGCGCCTTCAGCGTGCCGGCAGCTGCTTCGCCGATCAGCCCGCGCAGCTCGTCGAGACCATGGCCCTGGAGCGCGCTGACGAACACGCGCGGCACGCGCACGCCGCGGTCGAGCTCCAGAGCGTCGACGACGGTACGCGGGCGTTGCGTGGCCTCCAGCTTGTCAAACTTGTTGTAGACGAGGATCTGGGGCACGCCATCGGCGCTGATCTCGGCCAGCACCCGCTGCACTTCTGTCATCTGCTCCGCCAGCAGCGGGCTCGCCGCGTCCACCACATGCAGCAATAGATCGGCTTCGGCGGCCTCCTGCAACGTGGCCTCGAAGGCTTCGACCAATTTGTGCGGAAGGTCTCGGATGAAGCCGACCGTGTCCGACAGCGACACCGAGCGACCGACGTCTTCCAGGTAGAGCTGGCGCGTCGTCGTGTCCAGCGTTGCGAAGAGCTGGTCGGCAGCGTAGCTGCGCGCCTTCACCAGGGCGTTGAAAAGAGTCGACTTGCCGGCGTTGGTGTAGCCGACCAGCGAGACGCGAAAGGTCTCGTTGCGCTCTCGCGAGCGGCGCTGCGTGCGGCGTTGGCGCTTCACTTTTTCGAGGCGCTCCTTCACCGACTTGATCCGCTCGCCGATCATCCGGCGGTCGAGCTCGATCTGCGCTTCGCCGGGACCACCGCGCGTGCCGATGCCGCCACGCTGGCGCTCGAGGTGGCTCCATCGCCGCACCAGGCGCGTCGACAGGTACTGGAGCTGCGCCAGCTCGACCTGCAGCTTGCCCTCGTGGCTTTGCGCGCGTGCAGCGAATATCTCGAGGATCAGCATCGTGCGGTCGGCGACGGCGACGCCCAGATGGCGTTCCAGATTGCGCTGTTGCGCCGGGGAAAGTGCCTGATCGAACAGCACTGCCTCGGCTTGGTGGCCCTCCACGAGCGCCTTGATCTCGTCGGCCTTGCCCGACCCGACGAACAGGGCGGGATCGGGCGACTTGCGGCGCGCGACGACGCGCGCCACTGGCAGGTCGCCCGCGGACTCCGCGAGCTGGGCCAGTTCGTCGAGGGTGGGATCGAAGCCGGACGCGCCGCCCAGATCGACACCGACGAGGATGGCGCGGGCCATGCCGGCCGCGCCCGGCGTGGAGGGCACCGAACTCAAGGCCGCCGCTGCCTCGGACCCGCAGGCATCTCGGAATTCACGCGGATCAGCTCTGCTCTGGGGACTCGGCGGCGTGGAAATTCACCGCGCGACCAGGAACCACCGTCGAAATGGCGTGCTTGTAGACCATCTGGGTGACCGTATTTCGCAAGAGCACCACATACTGATCAAAAGACTCGATGTGGCCCTGCAGCTTGATGCCGTTCACGAGATAGATCGAGACCGGCACATGCTCTTTGCGCAGCAGGTTGAGGAAGGGGTCTTGTAGAAGTTGCCCTTTGTTGCTCACGATATAGCTCCGTGTTGAAAATTATGAGATTGGCACGTTAACACAGGGTTCCCCCCGATCGAAAACCCTCGGCCCAAAAGCCTTCACGAATTCTTGTCGTCGAACGGGTTCTTGCCGGACCGCATTTCGATCCGCAAAGGGGTGCCTACGAGCTTGAAATGCTCACGGAAGCGCCCCTCCAGGAAGCGTTTGTAAGCGTCGGTCACGTGCTCGAGCGAGTTTCCGTGCACCACGATGACCGGCGGATTCATGCCCCCTTGATGGGCGTAGCGCAGCTTGGGCCGGAACATGCCGGCGCGCTTGGGAGCCTGGTGCTCGACAGCCTCATGCAGCAGCCGCGTCAGCACCGGGGTGGACATCTTGCGCACCGCGGAAGCGTGGGCGTCGGCGATCGCTTTCCATACCGGGCCCAGGCCCTGCCGCTTGATCGCCGAGATGTGGAGCAACGGCGCGAACTTCAGGAATGCCAGCCGCTGCTCGATGGAGCGCTGGAGCATCTGCTTCTGGTAGTCGTCGACCGCATCCCACTTGTTGACTGCCAGCACGACCGCTCGCCCGCTGTCCAGGATGTAGCCCGCAATGTGGGCGTCCTGGTCGGTCACTCCCTGCGTCGCGTCGAGCAGCAGCAGCACGACGTTGGCATCGGCGATGGCCTGCAGCGTCTTGACGACCGAGAACTTCTCGATCGCCTCGAACACGCGCCCCTTGCGACGCAGGCCGGCGGTGTCGATCAGCTGGAAGTTCTGTCCGTTGCGCTCGAACGGCACGCTGATCGCGTCGCGTGTCGTGCCCGGCTGATCGAAGGCGACGAGGCGCTCCTCGCCCAGCCAGGTGTTGATCAACGTGCTCTTGCCGACATTGGGGCGGCCCGCAACGGCCAAGCGGATCGGGGCGCCCTCTTCGGGCTCCGCGTCTTCCTCGTCGGACGCAAAGTCCGCAAGCGCTGCTTCGGTCAGGCTGCGAATTCCCTGCCCGTGCGCCGACGAGATCGGATGCGGCTCGCCGATGCCGAGCTCATAGAACTCCGCCACGTGCGGCGAGTCGACCATGCCCTCGGCCTTGTTGGCTGCGAGCAGCACCTTCTTGTTGACCGAGCGCAGGTACTTCGCGATGTCGTGGTCCTGCGCGGACAGTCCGGCGCGCACGTCGACCACGAAGATCACCGCGTCGGCCTCGGCCACTGCCTGGCGTGTCTGCTTGGCCATCTCCCTGACGATGCCCGCGGTGCTCTCCGGCTCGAAGCCACCGGTGTCGATCACGATGAACTCGCGGTCGCCGATCCGGCCGTCGCCGTAGTGGCGGTCGCGGGTGAGCCCGGCGAAGTCGGCGACGATGGCGTCACGGCTCTTGGTCAGGCGATTGAACAACGTCGACTTGCCGACGTTGGGCCGCCCGACGATGGCGATGACGGGTTTCATCGTGAAAGAGACCGCAGGCTATTCCGGACGGACCGCGTACAGCCCGCCGTTTCGCGTCACCACGAGCATCGTCGAACCCGACACGACGGGCGCCGTCGCGATCGGGCTGCCGTCGGTGCTGAGCCGCAGCAGCGTCTCTCCCTTGTCCTTTGACAGGAAGTGAATGATCCCCTCGGCGTCGCCGAAGACCACCGCACGCGGTGTGGACAGCGGCGCGCTGAGGCCCCGATAGAGAAACTTCTCCGTCTGCCACGCGACGTCGCCGGACGGGGTTTTCCAGGCGGTGAGGCGATCCGAAGCGTCTGCGCCGAAGACGAGCTGTTCGTCGGCCGCGACGCCGTCCGTGCCACCCACCGGCTTGGTCCATGACAAGGTGCCGCGTTCGGCGTTGACGCAGCCCACCGCGGCTTGGAATGAGCGCACGCAGACCACGTCGCCGACGCGCGCAGGCGGAGCGACCAGATCCGCAAGACGCTCGACCTCGTTCGTTCCTCGCGGCGAGCCGACGGTCACTTCCCAGCGCAGCTCGCCATTCAGCGGATCGAAGCCGGCAAGGCGCGATCCCTGGCCGGCAAGCAAGGTGTCCTTGAAGGCCGCGAGGACGCCGCCCTGAGCCAGCGTCAGCGGATCGCCGGGACGCTGCACCGACCACAGCTTGCTGCCGTCGAGCGCGTCGAAGGCATGCACGGTGCGGTCGCCGCCAAGCACGAACACGCGTTCGCCGGCCACCAGCGGCGCGGTGTTCACGCGCATGCTCAACGGCTTGCGCCACAGCACGCGGCCGGCTTCCAGCGTGACCAGGTCGCCTTCGCGCGTGACCACGGCGGCAAAGCGACCGTCGCTCCCGACGCCGGCGCTCAGCTTGCTGGCGGCGCTGCCCCGCCACAACTCGCGCCCTGTATCGGCCTCCAGTGCGAGCACCGTGCCGTCGCTCGCGGCGACGGTGAAGACCCCGGGGCTGACCGCCACGGAGAGCGGGAACTGCATCGCCTCGATGCGCTGATTCCAGACGACGCGCCCGCCGATCTGCGGCGTGAGCGGCTCGAGCGGCGTGGGTTTGGGCTTCTCGCTGCTCGCACAACCCGCCAGCCACGCGACGCTCAGTGCCGCGACGATGAGCAGCACACGACGCATCATTTCGAGGCCTCCGCGGGCTTGGCCTTGTCGGCTTCCGGCGGGGCACCCAATGCGGTCAGCTTGGCTTCCACCAGGCGGCGATAGTCAACCTTCGCATCCATCGCCTGCCATGCCTTCTGGTAGGTGGACCTGGCTTCGTCCTTCTTGCCTTGAGCCATGAGGATGTCACCGCGGCGGTCGGCGACCAGCGCCTCGAATTCCCTGGCGGTCGCCCCGTCGAGCTGCTTGAGCGCTTCGTCGTACTTCTTCTGGTCCAGCAGCACGCCGGCCAGACGCAGCCGTGCAATCGTCTTGTACTCGTCCTCCGCGGCGTTGTCGGCGACCCATGAGAGCGTCGCCCTTGCGTTGTCGGCCTGGCCTTTGTCGAACTGAGCCTTGGCCAGCAGCAGCGCCGCCTGCTGCGTGAAGGCCGTGCGGGGGAAGCGCTCCTTCAAGGTGGCGAACAGCGTGGCGGCACGGTCGGCTTCGCCGGCCTGCGCGGCCTTGTCGACCTCGTCGAACAGCGCGCCGGCCTTCACCGCCTGCTCGCGCTGCCACCAGTTCCAACCGTTCCAGGCCGCAAAGGCGCCCAGCACGGCGATCAACACCCACGTGATCAGGTTGCCGTACTGCTTCCAGAAGTGCTTGAGCTGGTCGAGCTGTTCTTGTTCTTCGAGGTCGAGGTGGGTGGCCATGGAAGGGAATGCTTTCGTGGAAGGCGCGATTATGCGTTCAGGAGTTCTGCGGCCCAGGCTGCTGCGCCCGTGAGCGGCAGGCTGCGCTGCGGCGCTTCGGCATTGCGCAGGTCCTTCAGTGCCACTTCCCCGCGCGCCACCTCGTCTTCGCCGAAGATCAGCGCATAGCGGGCCCCGCTCGCATCGGCACGCTTGAATTGCGACTTCATGCTGCCGCCGCCTGCGTGCATCAGCACCGACAGGCCTGCCGCGCGCAGCGCCTCGAGCGTCACGGCAGCCTTCGGCACCAGAGCGGGCGAGGGGATCACCGCATAGGCGAGCGGCGCGCCACTGGGCACCGGCAGACCGAGCTCCTGGATCAGCAGCAGCAGACGTTCGATGCCGAGTCCGAAACCGACCGCCGGTGCGGGTTTGCCGCCCAGCTGCTCGATCAGACCGTCATAGCGGCCGCCGCCGCACACCGTGCCCTGCGAGCCGAGGTGGTCGGTCACCCACTCGAAGACGGTGAGGTTGTAGTAGTCCATGCCGCGCACCAGCCGAGGGTTGATGCGGTACTCGAGCCCGGCCGCATCAAGCACCGCGCGCACGGCGTTGAAGTGCGCCAGCGACGCCTCGCCCAGGAGATCGATCAGCTTGGGCGCGCTCTCGACGACCGCCTGCATGGCGGGATTCTTGGTGTCGAGGATGCGCAGCGGATTGCTGTGCAGGCGTCGCCGCGAATCCTCGTCAAGCGCATCGGCATGCTGCTCGAAGTGCTTCACCAGCGCTTCCCGATGCGCGCGCCGCTCGTCGGGCTGCCCCAGGCTGTTGAGCTCCAGGCGCACGTGGCGGCCTTCCACCAGCCCCAACTCGCGCCACAGCGTGCGCACCATCAGGATCATCTCCGCATCGACGTCGGGGCCTGCGTAGCCCAGCGCCTCGACATCGAGCTGGTGAAATTGGCGATAGCGGCCCTTCTGCGGCTTCTCGTGGCGAAACATGGGGCCCATCAGCCAGATCCGCAGCGGGCCGTTGTACAGCGCGTTGTGTTCGACCATGGCGCGCACGATGCCGGCGGTGGCCTCGGGACGCAGCGTCAACCTGTCGCCGTTCATCGAGTCCTCGAAGGAATACATCTCCTTCTCGACGATGTCGGTGACCTCGCCCAGCCCGCGCACGAACAGCGCTGTCGGCTCGACCACCGGCGTGATGAGGTTCTGGTAGCCGTAGCGGGCAAGCACGGAGCGCACCGTGGTCTCGAACCACTGCCACAAGGCCGAATCGGGCAAGCGGTCGGACCGCGGCACGCTCGGCGGCAGGATGTCGTTCATGCCTTTGACGGCACGCAGGATGTCAGCCATGTCAGCGACCCATGAAGCGGCCCCGCGGCCGCGTTGAAACGAGGGAGAGAGCGAAGCGGGCGAGCGACGACCCGGTCAATGCGCCGTCGTCGCCGCGCCGAAGCGCTTCTCGATGTAGTCCTCGACCAGCGTCTGGAATTCCTGCGCGATGCGCTCGCCGCGCAGCGTCAGCGCCTTCTCGCCGTCGATGAACACCGGCGCCGCGGGGGCCTCGCCGGTGCCCGGCAGACTGATGCCGATGTCGGCGTGCTTGCTTTCGCCGGGACCGTTGACGATGCAGCCCATCACTGCCACCTTCATCTTTTCGACGCCTGGGTAGCGGGCTCGCCATACCGGCATCTGCATGCGCAGGTAGTCGTCGATCTGCTTGGCGAGCTCCTGGAAGGTGGTGCTGGTGGTGCGGCCGCAGCCGGGGCAGGCCGTGACGCTGGGATTGAACGACCGAAGACCCAGCGCCTGCAGGATCTCGAGCGCGACGACCACCTCCTGCGTGCGTGCCTCACCCGGCTGCGGCGTCAGCGACACGCGAATCGTGTCTCCGATGCCCTGCTGCAGAAGCAGCGAGAGCGCAGCGGTGGACGCGACGGTTCCCTTGGTGCCCATGCCGGCTTCGGTGAGTCCGAGGTGGAGCGGGTAATCGCAGCGAGCGGCCAGGGCCTGGTAGACGCTGACGAGGTCCTGGACGCCCGACATCTTGCACGACAGGATGATCTGCTCGCGCGCGAGTCCGATCTCCTCGGCACGGCGGGCCGACTCCAGCGCAGACTTGATGATCGCGCGGTACATGATCTGCTGAGGCTCGAACGGCTCGTCGCGCTTGGCGTTCTCGTCCATCATCTGCGTCAGCAGCTCCTGGTCCAGGCTGCCCCAGTTGACACCGATGCGCACCGGCTTGCCGTGCCGAGCGGCCACCTCGACCATCTGGGCGAACTGCTTGTCGTGCTTGTCGCCCCTGCCGACGTTGCCCGGGTTGATGCGGTATTTCGAGAGCGCCTCGGCACAGGCTGGAAACTCGCTCAGCAGGCGATGGCCGTTGTAGTGAAAGTCGCCGATCAATGGCACGTCGATGCCCATGCGATCGAGCTGCTCGCGGATGTGCGGCACCGCTTGCGCCGCCTCCGGCGTGTTGACGGTGATGCGCACCATCTCGGAGCCGGCGACCGCCAGCTCCTTCACCTGGACCGCGGTCTCGATGACATCGACGGTGTCGGTGTTGGTCATCGATTGCACGCGCACCGGTGCGTCGCCGCCGACCGTGACGACGCGCGAGCCCCAGCTCACCGAAGCCTGGCGGCTGCGGCGCGCTGCCGGCGCGGCAGGCTCAATGAAATCGGCGAGGGGATTGCGGGCATCGCTCATCGTGCCAACCTGCTACTTCAATTCGAGACGCGCCACGTTGTCGCGCGTGCTGGGGGTCAAGTCGAGGGGGCGGCCGCGGAACACCAGCTCAGTGGCGCGCGCATTGCCGATCTTCACGCGAAGGGGCGTCGTGCCGTCGAGGGCGATCGCCTCGCCAGGTTCGACCACACGCGACAGCAGCACCTGCTGACGGGCATCCTGGACCTCGATCCACGACTGCCCGACCGTGCGCAGCTGCAGCGCCGCGGTGGTGGGCGAGGCCGATGCAGCGGCCACGGGCGCGGGCGCAGCGACGGTGGCCGTCGGGGCGGGCTGGGGCGCTGGCGCCGCGGGAACCGGCAGGGCCGCCTGCTCGACGACAGGCGCTGCCGACGCTGCAGGACTGGCTGATGCCGGCTCCGTGACGCCGGCAGCGGGCAGGCTCACCGACACGGTGGCCGACGCCGCCGGCTCGGGCGCCGAGGCTGCACCGGACGACGGATGTACCCGGGTCAGCCAGGCCTGCGGCATGAGGTAGACGGCGGCGGTCAGCACGGCGATGACCAGAACGGCCCACAGCGTGGGCGAACCCAGCACGGACATCCAGTTGGCCGGTTCGCCGCGTCCTTCGCGGAACGGCTCGTTGATGCCCTCGCTGACATGCTCCAGCCGATGCCCGGCAGGCGCGGGCAGCAGCGCGAGAACGGGGGTGGCGTCGATCTTCAGCGCGCGGCACACGGTCTGGGCGAGCGCGCGGGTGAACGTGGCGTCCGGCAATTCATCGAGCCGGTCAGCCTCGAGCGCCTCCAGCTTGCGCTGGGCGACCTTGATGGTGGCCGCCAGCGCCGCGATGTGCAGCCCCTGGGCTTGCCGCGCCTCGCGCAGGATGCCGCCGGCCGTTCGCGCCGTCGCGATCGCAGCAGTGGCCGGCTCACTCATCGAATTGTCCTCGCGCGAAGGCACCCGCTTCCGGGGACTGCGGGAAACGGTTGCGCAGCTGAGTGCCGAAGTCCTGCACGCCTTGCCGGTTTCCAAGCCGGTTCTCGATGCGAGCGGCCAGCCAGAGGGTCTGCGCGTTCACGATGTCGGGGTTGCTGTTGACACGACGGATGTGGAAGCGGGCGCGCTCGTACTCGCCGCGCCGGTACAGCACTTCGGTGAGATTGACGGCGATCGACGGATTGCCCGGATCGAGCTCGTACGAGCGCGTCAGCGTCCCTTCGGCCTGGGTGAGCTGGCCGGCACGCGCCTGGCAGATCCCTTGCGTGAGCAGCGTGCGCGGCGCATCGCGATAGTTGGGCACAGCCAGCGCCTGGCGAAACATCGTGTCGGCTTCGTCGAAGCGCTTGCGCTGGCACAGATACCAGCCGAAGTTCTGCATCGAGTCGGCGTCGCGCGCGTCGATCTGCAGCGCACGGCGGAAGCTTTCCTCGGCCAGCTGGTGGTCGCCCAGGCTGCCGTAGATCAGGCCCCGCAGGTTCAGTGCCGCCACGTTCGTCGGGTCGGCCGCCAATGCCAGCTTGACTTCGTCGAGCGCCGTGGTGAGCTGGCCGCGGCCGAAGTAGGCCGAGGCCAGCTCGAGGCGCACGCGCGACCGCTTGGACGACTCCGGCTCGTCGGATGCGGTGATGCGATCGCGGGTCTCGCCCGCCGCGGGCGTCACCGTCGCCGCCTGCCGTCCCGGCACTGCGGCACAGGCGACCAGAAGGATGCAGGCGGTCGTCAAGGCCGCCCAGGCCGCCGTGCGCCCGGCGGCGCGAAATCCCCAACTCATGCCTTCGTCTCCTGCCTCTTTGTCGTCGTCGACGGCGCCCGGCCCTCGGATGAGGCCGATGGGCGATGGATACGGATGGTGGCGCGGGTCGCGATCCGTTCCTTGACTCGCGTGCGATCCTGCACTTCGCCGGCCAGCTGGCCGCAGGCGGCGTCGATGTCGTCGCCACGGGTCTTGCGCACGGTGGTGACGACGCCGGCCTCCTGCAGAACGCGCGCGAACGTCGTCACCCGGTCGCGCGGCGAGCGTTTGAGGCCCGACTCCGGAAACGGGTTGAACGGAATCAGGTTGAACTTGCACGAGACGTTGCCGCGCACCAGGCGCACCAGCTCGCGCGCATGCTCGGGCGTGTCGTTGACACCATCGAGCATGCAGTACTCGAAGGTGATGAAGTCGCGGGGCGCTGCGTCGAGGTAGCGGTTGCAGGCATCCAGCAGCTCGGCGATGGGGTATTTGCGGTTGAGGGGCACCAGGTCGTCCCGCAGGGCGTCGTTGGGCGCATGCAGCGAGACGGCCAGCGCAACCGGGCAATCCTCGCGAAGGCGATCGATCATGGGCACCACGCCGGACGTGGACA
Organism: Piscinibacter sp. XHJ-5; assembly: GCF_029855045.1. Lineage (GTDB taxonomy): Bacteria > Pseudomonadota > Gammaproteobacteria > Burkholderiales > Burkholderiaceae_C > Albitalea. Next base: position 2,480,310 of record NZ_CP123228.1, on the reverse strand, counting down.
CGGTGACGCGACGCCGCGACAGGCCGTAGCCGTGGTCGTCGAGCATGACACGCAGTGCCGGCACGAGCGCCGCGTAGTTCTGCAGCGGCTCGCCCATGCCCATCATGACCACGTTCGTGATCGCGCGCTCCCCTTCTGCGAGCTTCAAGCGCCGGCGCAAGTGGTGCTCGGCGAACCAGAGCTGGGCGACGATCTCGCCGGTGGTCAGATTGCGGCTGAACCCCTGGTGCCCGGTGGAGCAGAAGCGGCAGCCGACGGCGCACCCGGCCTGCGACGACACGCACAGCGTGCCGCGGTCATCCTCGGGAATGAACACCGTCTCGACCGCGTTGCCGCCGCCGACATCGAACAGCCACTTGATCGTGCCGTCGGCCGAGGCCTGTTCGCTGGCCACTGCAAGCGGCGTGATTCGTGCGGCGCCAGCGAGCTTGTCGCGCATCGACTTCGCCAGATCGGACATCTGGGCGAAGTCGGACGCACCCTTGTGATGGATCCAGCGGAACAGCTGGGTCGCGCGAAAGCGTTTCTCTCCGAGCTGCTCGCAGAATGCCGCCAGCCCATCCAGATCGAATTCCAGCAGGTTGACGGCGTTCATCGTGGTGCCCCTTGCAGCAGAGGCCTAGCGCGAATTACCGGCTGTAGACATTCATGCCGGGAAAGAAGAAGGCCACTTCCACGGCAGCCGTTTCCGGGGCGTCGGAGCCGTGCACCGCGTTCGCGTCGATGCTGTCGGCGAAGTCGGCGCGAATCGTGCCCTTTTCGGCCTTCTTCGGGTCGGTGGCGCCCATCAGCTCGCGGTTCTTGGCGATCGCGTTGTCTCCTTCGAGCACCTGGATCATGACGGGGCCGGAGATCATGAACTTGACCAGGTCGTTGAAGAACGGACGCGCCTTGTGCACCGCGTAGAAAGCCTCGGCTTCGCCGCGCGACAGGTGGACCATCCGGGCCGCGATGATCTTCAGGCCAGCGCCCTCGAAGCGGCTGTAGATCTGGCCGATGACGTTCTTCGCCACGGCATCGGGCTTGATGATCGAAAGCGTTCGTTCGAGCGCCATGTTTTTTTCTCCTGAAATCAAAGTCTTGGCAAAGCCTTGCATTGTAACGCTTGAGCCTTGCCGGGTCGGTGACGAAACGGCATCGACTGCCCCGGCGTGCGGCCAAGTCAGCGGCCGCGCCGCCCACCCCCGCCGCCGAAGCCGCCGAAGCCGCCACCGCCCCCACCCCGATTGCCGCCCCCGCGATTGCCGCCGCGGCCGCCCTTGCGATGGAAGGCGTCGGCACCGATGTAGCCGACCGAGGTCTGCAACGGGTCCGGCTCCTTCGGACCGCCGCCCTTCTTCGGGCCGGGCGCGCTGCCGCCGGAGCCGAACCCGCCTCCGCCGCTGCGAAAGCCGCGTCCGCCCACCGAGGTCCGCGGGTTCTGCACGAAGCGCTTGTCGAAGGTCTGCTCCAGCGGATTCGGGATGCGGGAGTGATCGATATCCTCTTCGCCCTCGAAATCGTCGTCGCGCTCGCGCGGCACGTCGGCGCGCTGGGATGGTTCGGGCGGCCGGTTGGCGCGGGGCGGACCATTGCGCTGTGGCTCGCCCCGGTCGTTGCGGTTGCGCTTCTTGTTTCGCCCGCCGCGGCCGCCGCGCTCTTCGCGGGGCTGGCCCTCGCCGCCGCCGGCCAGGCGACGAATCGCCCGCACGTCCTCGTCACCCAGATCGACCCAGACGCCACGCTTCAGGCCGCGCGGCAGCACGACCGTGCCGTAGCGGATGCGGATGAGCCGGCTCACCGTCAATCCCACGGCGTCGAAAAGCTTGCGCACCTCGCGATTGCGGCCTTCGGCGATGACGACGCGGTACCAGTGGTTGGCGCCCTCGCCGCCCCCGTCCTCGATGGACTTGAAGCTCGCGGTCTGGCCGTCGATGTTCACGCCTTCGAGCAGCTCTTCGCGGTCCTCCTCGTCGAGCGTGCCCAGCACGCGCACCGCGTACTCGCGCTCGACGCCGAAGCGCGGATGCATCAGCTGGTTGGCCAGTTCGCCGGAGTTGGTGAACAACAGCAGGCCTTCGGTGTTGAGGTCGAGACGGCCCACCGATTGCCACTTGCCCTGCGCCAGGCGCGGCAGGCGGCGGAACACCGTCGGGCGATGCTGCGGATCGTCGTGCGTCACGACCTCGCCCACCGGCTTGTGGTAGGCGATGATGCGCGGCGCCGGCGGCACGATGCGCACCTTCACCGGACGGCCTTCGATCTTGATGTGATCACCGAAGGAGATGCGCTGGCCGATGTGCGCCGGCTGCCCGTTGACCGAGATCTTGCCCTCGAGAATCAGCTGCTCCATGTCTCGCCGCGAGCCGATACCGGCCTGCGCCAGCACCTTGTGGAGCTTGGGCGCGTCGGGTTCCGGTCGCAGCACGCGCTTGGGCGCGGCCGGCGCCTCGGAGGCCGCCGCGGCCGCGGCTTCCTCCTCGGCATCGAATTCGCCCGACAGGACGTGCGCGAAGACCTCGCCCGGGTCGGTGGGTGGCAGCGATTCGATCACCTGCGCTTCGACCTCGTCGTCGTCCGCGGACTCGGCCGGGGCGCCGCCCTCGGGTTCGGGCACCGCGCCCTCGCCGCGCTCGCGGCGCCGGTCGCGTCGGTTGCGCCGCCGAGAGCGCTCGGAGCGGGCGCCTTCGCCTCCTTCTTCGGCGGCGGCTTCGGCGATTGGCTCGGCGGTGCCCGCGACTTCGGCCGCCGCCTCGGCGACCGGCGTTGCCGGCGACGGCTTGGCGTCGTGGTCGATCGTGATCGGCGGTCGCGGTTCGGCCGCGACCAGTGCCACCGGCGGAACGACCACGGCCTCGACAGGCAGCGTCGACGCGTCCTCGGGCGCTGCCTCCTTCGGTGCGGCACGGCGGCGCCGGGCCGGCTTGGGCGCAGGGTGGGCCTCGGGCGTTGCAGCTTCGCCGCTGACCTGACCGGCGCCTTCGGGAGGGGCGGACTCCGGTGTCGCCGCCTTCACCGTGCGCTTGCGGCGCGCCGGCTTGGCAGGTGCGGCTTCGCCGTCCTGCTCCGCCGCGGGGGGTGTGGTCGGCGCGTCGGAATCGGGACTGGTCGCGTCGTCTGCGTTGGCGTTCATGCTTGAGGTTCCATCGGAGCGGGTTCGGCCGCAGGCTCGGTCGGGTGAGGTGTGGGGGAAGCTTCGGAAGACGCTGCTGACTCGGGGGCGCTGGCCTCTTCGGCATTCGTTGCGCCGTCCGGATCGAGTGCGGGCGCATCGGCCCCGCTTGGCGGCGGAGACGCCGCCTCGGCCGGCGACGCTTCGGCCTCGACCGGCCCCGGCTCGGCCTCGACCGGCAAGGTTTCGGCTGCGGACGGCACCGGCACGCCTTCGTCCAGGGCCAGCGCCGACTGTCCATCGATCAGCGAAGGCTGCTCGGGCAGTGCCGCGCCGAGCATCGCGACGCCGCTGCCGGCGCCTTCCAGCAGGGGAAGCTGCTCCAGGCTCGCGAGCCCCAGGTCGTCGAGGAACTGCCGGGTGGTGGCCAGCAGCGCGGGACGCCCGGGCGCCTCGCGGTAGCCGATGGCCTCGACCCAGCCGCGGTCCTCGAGCTGCTTGATGATCTGGCTGGCGACAGTGACCCCACGGATGTCTTCGATGTCGCCGCGCGTGACCGGCTGCCGGTAGGCGATGATGGCCAGCGTCTCCATCACCGCCCGCGAGTACTTCGGCGGCTTCTCCGGATTGAGCCGATCGAGGTATTCCCGCATTTCGGGACGGCTCTGGAAGCGCCATCCGGTGGACAGCGGCACCAGCTCGACGCCACGACCTTCCCAGTCGCGCACCAGCTCGTCGAGCAGCGCGCGCAGCGTGTCGGGACCGATTTCCTCGGCGAACAGGGTCCGCATGTCACGCAGCGGCATCGGCTGCTGCGCACAGATGAGCGCGGTCTCAAGGACGCGCTTTGCATCCTGTGTGTTCATGAACTTCGTTCACATCCTCGCGCCGGCCGCGCCGGCATGCTGGGTCAGAGGGTCTCGCAATCAGCTTTCACGACGCCTCGCTTCGTGGCGGGCAAGTCGCGGGTCGGCTGGCTGGTGGTCCAACGGTTCGTCGCGCCTCTCGCGTGGAACCCTGTCGTCGCGCCCTCGGGGCGCGGCTCACTTCGCGTGCGGCAGTCGTTGGCTGCGCCGGCGACCCGCTCAACGCGAAGGATGGCGTCCATTGTAGCGAAGCCAACGTGCTTCACGCACCTGTCCTTCGCTTTGTCGAGTCGGCAGTGTCGATCTGTGACCACGCGGACGCAAAGTCCGGCGGCGGTAGCGCATGGAACTGCAGCGACTCACCGGTGGCCGGATGGCTGAACTCGAGGCGGACGGCGTGCAGCGCCTGGCGCATCAGGCCGAGCGCCGAGGCGCCCCCGTAGACGGCGTCGGCGACCAGCGGGTGGCCGCGCGCGGCCAGATGCACACGAATCTGGTGCGTGCGGCCGGTGTGCAAGGTGCAGCGCAGCCCGCTGAAGCGCTCCGCGCGAACGATGCATTCGACGTCCGTCATCGCCGGCTTGCCCGACGCCACGACGGCCATGCGCACCCGTGACTGCGGATCACGGGCGATGGGCGCATCGATGCGCAGCGGGGTCTGCAGGAGCACGCCATGCGCGATCGCCAGGTATTCCCGATGCACCTCGCGGGCGGCGATTGCGCGGACCAGCGCGGTCACGGCAGGCAGGCTCTTGCCCACGACCATCAGCCCGGAAGTGTCCTTGTCGAGACGGTGAACGATGCCGGCGCGCGGCAATGACGCCGCGCCGCGGTGGTGCGCGAGCAGCGCGTTCAGGATCGTGCCCGACCAGTTGCCTGCCGCGGGATGCACCACGAGCCCGGCGGCCTTGTCGAGCACGAGCAGGTGCTCGTCTTCGAAGACGACGTTCAGAGCAATCCCGGCCTCGGGGCGGAAGGCCTGGCTCTGCGGCGTGGGAATGAGCTCGACGGCGATGCGCTGACCTGCCTGAACGCGGCGCGATGCCGTCGCAAGCGCCCGGCCGTCGACCCGCACATGGCCTCCTTCGATCAGCGTCTGCAGGTGGCTGCGCGAGAACTCGGGCGCCAGCGCGACCACCGCCTTGTCGAGCCGCGCGCCGTGCAGCGCATCGCTCACGACCGCCTCCCGCCGCTCGGGCTCCTCGCTCCACGGCGCATCCGCATCGGCCTCGGCGTCGGGGGCTTCAGCCGCGGGGGCCACCCTATAATCCGGGCTCATTTTCGAGAGGAACGGCGCGGCTGTACCGGCGCCATCGGTTCATGGATCTCAAGCATTCGGTGGGTCGGGCCTCAGGCCTTTGGATGTCGGTGCTGATGGCCTCGTGGGTCGTCGCCGGCTGCGGGTCCGCGCCCAAGGACGTCGAGTCGGGCTGGGCGCCGGACAAATTGTATGCAGAGGCCCGCCAGGAAGCCGACAACGGCAGCTACGAGCGCGCGGCCAAGCTCTACGAGCGCCTCGAAGGCCGCGCTTCAGGCACGCTGCTGGCCCAGCAGGCGCAGGTCGAGCGCGCGTACGTGCTGTACCGCCAGAACGAGAAGGCGCAGGCCCTGTCGGTGCTCGAACGCTTCATCAAGCTTCACCCCACCAGCCCGGCCGTGGACTATGCGCTGTACCTCCAGGGCCTCGTCAACTTCAACGACAACCTGGGACTGCTGAGCAGCCTGTCGCGCCAGGACCTCTCCGAACGCGACCAGCAGGCGTCGCGCGACGCTTTCCAGTCGTTCAAGCAGCTCGTCGATCAATACCCTCAGTCGCGCTATGCCGAGGATGCGCGGGTGCGGATGAACTACATCCTCAACTCGCTGGCGCAGTACGAAGTGCACGTGGCGCGCTACTACTTCCGGCGCGGCGCGTACGTCGCGGCCGCCAACCGGGCGCAGCAGACGGTGCAGGAGTTCCAGCAGTCGCCTTCCGTGGAGGAGGCGCTGTTCATCATGGTTCGCAGCTACGACCGGCTGGGTCTCTCGCCCCTGCGCGACGACGCCGCTCGCATCCTGCGCCAGAACTTCCCCAACAGCCCCTACATCACGGCCGAAGGCGTGCAGGACAAGCCGCGCCCCTGGTGGCAGCTCTGGTGATTTCCGCGGGCGGAATGCTCAGAACGGCAGGCTCACGCCCGCCAGCTCGCTGAGCCACGCGAGCGCTTCGGCTTCGGTGGCCACCGGCGTCATGGGCGGCAACGCCTCGCGCAAGCGGCGCCCGTAGTTCATGCCCGCCATGCGCGGATCGCAGACCACGAGCAGGCCGCGATCCGTCTCACTGCGGATCAATCGACCGGCCCCCTGCTTCAACGACACCGCTGCTTCGGCGACGAAATATTCGCTGAACGCGTTGCGTCCCTGGGCCTCGAGCCGCTTCACGCGTGCTTCGACCAGCGGGTCGTTGGGCGGCGGAAACGGCAGCTTGTCGATCAGCACGCACTGCAACGCCTCGCCGGGGACGTCGATGCCCTCCCAGAAGCTCTGCGAGCCGACAAGCACGGAGCGCGGCTGTGCCAGGAACTGCTGCATGAGCTGGCGCTTGGGCGCCTGGCCTTGCAGCAGCACCTGGATGTCGTCGGATTGCGCATCCAGGTCGGCGCGCAGGCGCTCGCCGATGGCCTGCAGCGCGCGCAGCGTGGTGGTCAGCACGAAAGTGCGCCCGCCAAGGGTGCGCGCGCAACGCGCGGCGAGCTCCGCGACGGCCTGCGGATGCTCCGGCTCGTTGGGCTTGGGGAATCCGCGCGGCACGTACAGCCGGGCATGCATCGGATAGTCGAAGGGACTGCCCACCCGCAAAACGCCCGCTTCGCCCAGGCCGGCCGGTTCGGTGAACCATGACAGGCGCTCGTCGTCTCCCAGCGTCGCCGATGTGAAGATCCACGCCTTGGGCGAGCGCTCCATCTGCTCGCGCAGCGCCTCGCGGATGTCCAGCGGCGACTCGACCAGGCGGCACTGCTGCGGCGTGAGGTCGATCCAACGCACATGGCCATCTTCCGCCTGCTCGCCGAAGCGCCTGGCCAACTTGGCGAGCTGCGCCGCACGCTCGGCCAGCTTGACGAAGTCAGGCGAGATCTCGCTGACGGTGTCCAGCGCTTCGCGTGCCGCCATGCACGCCTTGCCGAGCCCTGCCAGCGCGTCCGCGAAGTCGCGGCGCAGCGCACGCTCTTCCCAGCGCAGCTTGAGCGTGCCACGGACGTCGCGCAGCGTGCCGGCACAGACGATGCGAAGCTCGCGGGCCGCGCGATCGCATGCGGCCGCGACATCCATCCACGGCGCGAGGCCGCGTGCCTGCTGCAAGCCGGCGGCCAGCACGTCGCGCGCGAAGTCGAGCACCTGAGCGCTGCCGAGCGTGGTGCCGAGGAACTGAACGCCCGCCTCAGCGAGCTGATGCGCCTCGTCGAACACCGCCACTTCAACGCTGGGCAGGAGCTCGGCGACGCCGCTGTCGCGCAGCGCCATGTCGGCGAAGAAGAGATGATGGTTGACCACCACCACGTCGGCCGCCATTGCTTCGCGCCGGGCCTTCATCACGTGGCACTGGCGGTACTCAGGGCATTCCGTGCCCAGGCAGTTGTCGCGCGACGAGGTCACCAGCGGGATGACGCTGCTGCGCTCGTCCAGCCCTTCCATCTCCGCGAGATCCCCGCTCGTGGTCGCACGCGACCATTGCTCCACCTTGGCCAGCGTGCGCACCGCCCAGCGGTCGGGGAGCTCCGCCGAATGCCGTGCCTGGTTCATGCGATGCAGGCACAGATAGCTGGCGCGCCCCTTCAGCAGCGCCATGCTCACCGGCACCTGCAGCGCGTCGCGAAGGCGCGGCAGGTCGCGCAGGAAGAGCTGGTCCTGCAGGCTCTTCGTTGCAGTGCTGATCAGCGCCCGCGTGCCCGACAGCAGGGTCGGCACCAGATAGGCGAAGGTCTTGCCGACACCGGTGCCTGCCTCGGCGACGAGGGCGCGCCGTTCATCGATCGCAGCAGCAACCTCGAGTGCCATGCGCAACTGCACCTCGCGCTCGGTGTAGCGCTCGTCGGCCTGCGACAGCGCCCCGCCGGCGGTGAAGGCATGCGCCACCGCTTCGCGCAGCGGTGTCTCGGTCGCGGGCCACTGCGACATGCTCATGCCGGCTCGGGAGGGTCGAGCTGGGCTTCCAGCCGCGCGATCTGATCGCGCAGCAGCAGCCGACGTTTCTTCATGCGGCGCAGCGCGAGCTCATCGGTCGAGCCGTCGGTACTGGCCTTGTCGATGAGGGAGTTCAGATCGGCGTGCTCGATGCGCAGCTCGATGAGCCGACGGGAGAGCGAATGCAGGTTGTCGTCCATTAATTCGCGAGTTCCCGGGCAGCGCAGGTATGCACTGGGATTATAGTTTTCGACCATGAGCACCACGACGCAGGGCTACCGCCTGTCCGCTGCCACCGGCATCCATCGCGGCGATCGGGCCTACCAGCAGGATCAGGTGCAAATCATTCCCCACGGCCGCGTCCCCGGTTGCGCAATGGGGGTGCTGGCCGACGGCATGGGCGGCAAGAGCGGCGGCCGCAAGGCCGCCGACCAGGTGATCCTGACGGCGCAGCAGCTCTTCGAGCGTTATGCCCCCGCGCGCGACGATGCACGCGAGGCGCTCAAGCAATTGGTGCTCGAAGCGCACTTGATGATCAAGCTGACGGCGATCACCTCCGAGGAAGAGCCGCACAGCACGGTGGCCGCGTTCATCGTGAGCCCGAACCGCGAGTGCGACGTGATCCATGCCGGTGATTCGCGCGTGTACCACTTCCGCGGCGCCACGATGATGAGCCGCACGATCGACCACTCGTTCGTTCAGCGCCTCGTCGACGAAGGCCAGCTCACCGAGGAAGAGGCCAACAACCATCCGCAGTCCAATCTGCTCACCGGCTGCCTCGGCACCCTGCAGGACCCGCCGCTGACGACCGGCCATGTCGATCGCCTGGAGATCGGCGACACCATCCTCGCCTGCAGCGACGGGCTGTGGCACTACTTCACCCCGAAGGAGCTCGGCGCGATCGTGCACACGCTGCAGCCGCGCGAGGCGAGCGAGATGCTGGTCAGCAAGGCGCGACAGCGAGCCCGCGGGGGCGGCGACAACCTGTCTCTCGCGCTGGTTCGCGTCGAGGCACTGAGCTGAGGCACGAGCCTCAGGGCGGCGAAGAGGCGGCGCCAGGCACCGGCAGGGGCGCGGCAGGCACCTTGCCCTGCGCCGCCTTCTCGGCGTTGCGTCGCTGCACCGCCTCGCGATGCTCGCGCGCTTCGGTCTTCCGCTTCTCGTATTCACCGATACGCGCGGACGCGGCCGCGCGCGCAGCCGATGCCGGCAACGCAGCGGAGGCCGGCGATGCCGCCGGGCGATGCGGCTCACGACTGGCGCCATCGTCGGGCCGCTTCGGCGGCCGCCCTCTTTCGTGCACCGGTGCCTTCCGGCGCTGCGCTTCCTCGCCGCTCACCTTGGCCCGGATGTCGTCCATGCGCTGCGCGGCGCGTTGCTTGCGCTGGGCCTCATCGAGGATCACCTGCTGCTGACGCAGGTTTTCGAGCGCCTGGCGGCGGTCGCGTCGCGCGTCCTCGAGGCAGGACGTGACGACGAAGCGCTCGCGGCATGCACGCTCGCGTTCGCCGAACGTCGCCTCGACGCCCGCCCGCTCGGCGGCGATGCGATCACGCTCGGCGCGCTCGGCCTGCACGTCGAGCGCGAACGCCGCCGGCAGCATCGCCAAGCCAAGCACCCAGCACCACAGACGCGGCTTCATGTCAGCGAAGTATCCACATCCCGTCGCGCCAGGGCGAGGAATTCCGCCGATTGCATTTCGGACAAGCGCGACACCGTGCGCGGGAACTCATGGGCCAGCGGCCCTTCGGCATACAGCAGCTCGGGCGGGACCTCAGCCGACATGATCAGCTTGACGCGCCGGTCGTACATCACGTCGACCAGCCACGTGAAGCGCCGCGCTTCCGAGGCATGGCGCGGGGTCATCTGGGGCACGCCCGACAGCACCACGGTGTGGAACTGCGTCGCGAGCTCGAGGTAGTCGTTCTGCGACCGCGGGCCGCCGCACAGCTCCTTGAAATCGAACCAGACGACGCCGCCGGCGCGCCGGCGGGCGTGCAGCTCGCGATGCTCGATGTGCAGCAGCGGGCTTTCCTCCTTGGCTTCGGCGAGCCGCTCGAACGCCTCGGTCATGGCCGCATCGGCCTCGGGCCCCAGCGGCGTGTGGTACAGCTTCACCTGCTCCAGCGTGCGGCGGCGGTAGTCGATGCCGTTGTCGACGCTGATGATCTCCAGCTTCTCCTTCAGCAACTCGATCGCCGGCAGGATGCGGTCGCGATGCAGGCCGTGCGGGTACAGCTCGTCGGGATGGAAGTTGGACGTGGTGACGATGCTGACCCGGTGCTCGAACATTGATTCGAGCAGGCGATGCAGGATCATCGCGTCGGTCACGTCCGCCACGTGGAACTCGTCGAAGCAGATCAGGCGATAGCGGCGCGACACGCGGCGCCCCAGCTCGTGCAGCGGGTTCACCGTGCCCTTGAGCTCGGCCAGCTCGCGGTGCACCTCGCGCATGAACTCGTGGAAGTGCAGCCGCGTCTTGCGCGTCAGGGGAACGGCGTTGAAGAAGCAGTCCATCAGGAAGCTCTTGCCACGCCCCACCCCGCCGTGCATGTACACACCGCGCGGAATGGGCGGCCGCGCGATCAGCTTGGTCAGCGCGTTGCTGCGCCGGGCCTTGTAGTCGGCCCATTCGTTCTCGCAGCGCTCCAGTGCCGCGACGGCACGCAGCTGCGCGGGATCGGCCTCATAGCCGCGCTCGGCGAGCGTCGCTTCGTAGAGCTCTCGGACTGGCACTGATCAGAAGTTCAGCGTGCGCTTGTCGACCGCCAGCGCTGCTTCCTTCGTCGCTTCGGACAGCGACGGATGGGCGTGGCAGATGCGGGCGATGTCTTCGGCGCTGGCCTTGAACTCCATCGCGACCACCGCTTCGGAGATCAGCTCCGAGGCGAGCGGGCCGACGATGTGCACGCCGAGGATCTCGTCCGTCTTGGCGTCGGCGATGAACTTGACCATGCCGGTGGTGTCGCCCAGCGCCCGGGCGCGGCCGTTGGCCATGAACGGGAACGTTCCGGCCTTGTAGGCACGACCCGCCGCCTTGAGCTGCTGCTCGGTCTGTCCCACCCACGCGATCTCCGGCGAGGTGTAGATCACCCACGGGATGGTGTTGAAGTTGACATGGCCGTGCTGGCCGGCGATGCGCTCGGCCACGGCCACGCCCTCTTCCTCGGCCTTGTGCGCAAGCATGGGCCCGCGCACGACATCCCCGATGGCCCACACGTTCGGCAGATTGGTCTTGCAGTCGTCGTCGACGACGATTGCGCCGCGCTCGTCGAGCTTGAGGCCCACCGCTTCGGCGTCGAGCCCGATGGTGTTGGGCACGCGGCCGATCGACACGATCAGCCGGTCGACCTGCAACGTCCTGGCCTCGCCGTTCGCCGCGGTGTACGCGACAGCCAGCCCGGCGCCGTCCTTTTTCACCTCGCCGACTTTCACGCCCAGCTCGATCTTCAGACCTTGCTTGGTGAACGCCTTCTGCGCTTCCTTGGCGATCTGTTCGTCGACCGCACCGAGGAAGGTGGGAAGCGCCTCCAGCACCGTGACCTCGGAGCCGAGCCGGCGCCACACCGAGCCCATCTCCAGGCCGATGACACCGGAGCCGATGAGACCCAGCCGCTTGGGCACGGACGGGATGCGCAGCGCGCCGTCGTTGGACAGGACCAGGTCCTCGTCGAACGGGGCACCCGGCAAGGCGCGCGGATTCGAGCCGGTCGCAACGATCACGTGCTTGCCCGTGATCGTTTCCTCGGCAGCGCCAGCGACCTTGATCTCGTAGGAGCCTTCGGCGGCCTTCGCGAAGGATCCGCGGCCGTGGAAGAAGGTCACCTTGTTCTTCTTGAACAGGTACTGGATACCGTCGTTGTTCTGCTTCACGACCGCATCCTTGCGCGACAGCATCTTCGCCACGTCGATGCTCAGATTCGACAGCTGGATACCGTGGTCGGAGAAGTGATGCCCGGCATGGTCGAAGTTCTCGCTGGACTGCAGCAGCGCCTTCGACGGAATGCAGCCGATGTTGGTGCAGGTGCCGCCCAGCGCGGGACCGCCCTTCGCGTTCTTCCACTCGTCGATGCAGGCGGTGTTGAAGCCGAGCTGCGCGGCGCGGATGGCGGCGATGTAGCCGCCCGGGCCGCCGCCGATGACGACGACGTCGAATTGCTTTGCCATGCTGTCGCTCCTCAGATGTCGAACAGCAGGCGAGCGGGATCTTCCAGCGCTTCCTTCATCGCCACCAGCCCCAGGACGGCCTCTCGGCCGTCGATGATGCGGTGGTCATACGACATGGCGAGGTAGTTCATCGGCCGCACCACGACCTGGCCGTTCTCGACCACGGCACGGTCCTTCGTGGCATGAACGCCGAGGATGGCCGACTGCGGCGGGTTGATGATCGGCGTGGACAGCATCGAGCCGAAGACCCCGCCGTTGGAGATGGAGAAGGTGCCGCCGGTGAGCTCCTCGAGCGACAGCTTGCCGTCCTTCGCCTTGGCGCCGTACTCGGCGATCTTCTTCTCGATGTCGGCGAAGCTCATCTGGTCGGCATTGCGCAGGATAGGCACCACCAGGCCGCGCGGCGACCCCACCGCGATGCCGATATCGAAGTAGCCGTGGTAGACGATGTCGTTGGCGTCGACCGAGGCGTTGAGCACCGGGTATTTCTTCAGCGCGGCCACCGCGGCCTTCACGAAGAAGCTCATGAAGCCGATCTTGACGCCGTGCTCCTTCTCGAACTTCTCCTGGAAGCGCTTGCGCATCTCCATCACCGGCGCCATGTTGACCTCGTTGAAGGTGGTCAGGATGGCGTTCGTGGCCTGCGACTGCAGCAGGCGCTCGGCAACGCGCGCGCGCAGGCGGCTCATCGGCACGCGCTGCTCGGGACGCTCGCCGAGGTTGAGCGACACCGGCGCGGCGACCGGCGGCAGCGGCTTGGGCTGAGCCGCAGCGGCGGGCGCGGCCGCGGGCCTGGCCGGCGCCGCAGCAGGCTTGGCGCCCGCTTCCAGCACGCCCAGAACATCGCCCTTGGTCACCCGGCCGTCGCGCCCGGTGCCGGCGACCGAGCCGGCAGCGAGCTGGTTGTCGGCCATGAGCTTGGCCGCCGCGGGCATGGCGACGTCGCTTTTCGAGCCGGCCGAGGCGGCCGACGCCGCGGCGGGGGCGACCGGCGCCGCCGCAGGCGCTGCCGCGGCAGCCGCGGGAGCGACTGCAGCGGCCTTGCCCTCGGTGTCGATCTTCGCGATCACTTCGTCGCTGACGCAGCTCTCGCCATCGCCCTTGACGATCTCGGCCAGCACGCCGGCCTGCGGTGCGGGCACTTCCAGCACCACCTTGTCGGTCTCGATCTCGATCAGGATCTCGTCCATTGCCACGGCTTCGCCGGGCTTCTTCTTCCACTGCAACAGCGTGGCTTCGGCCACCGACTCGGACAGTTGCGGGACCTTGACTTCAACGATTGCCATTGTTTCTCTCGAATGTTCACGACGCCGCGCGAGCCGGCCGCGGTACGGCCGAACTCCAGCGATCACCGCAGCGCGCAGCGCCCGCGGCAACCGCAGCGCGCATCACTTGCTGAGCACGAAGCCCTTGAGCTTGCCGAAGGCCTGATCGAGCAGCGCCTTCTGCTGCTCCTGGTGCAGGTGGGCGTAGCCCACGGCCGGCGATGCCGACGCCGGCCGACCCGCGTAGCCGAGCTTCTGCCCATCGACCATGTTCTCGTGGATGTAGTGCTGCACGAAGAACCAGGCGCCCTGGTTCTGCGGCTCGTCCTGGCACCACACGATCTCGGTCGCGTTCGGGAACTTCCTGATCTCGGTGGCGAAGGCCTTGTGCGGGAAGGGATAGAGCTGCTCGACGCGCAGGATCACGGTGTCGAAGGCCTTCTTCTCGTCGCGGCGCTTCATGAGGTCGTAGGCGACCTTGCCCGAGCAGGCGATGACGCGCTTGACCTTGTCCGGAACGATCTCGGGATGGTTGGGCCCGATGACCGTGCGGAACTCGCCCTTGGTGAACTCCGACAGCGGCGACGACGCATCCTTGTTCCGCAGCAGCGACTTCGGCGTCATGATGACCAGCGGCTTGCGGAACATGCGCACCATCTGCCGGCGCAGCAGGTGGAAGATCTGGCTGGCCGACGTGGGCTGCACGATCTGCATGTTGTTGTCGGCAGCCAGCTGCATGAAGCGCTCCAGGCGCGCCGACGAGTGCTCCGGCCCCTGGCCCTCGTAGCCGTGCGGCAGCATGAGCGTCAGGCCGTTCGCGCGGCCCCACTTCACTTCACCCGAGCCGATGAACTGGTCGATGACGACTTGCGCGCCGTTGACGAAGTCGCCGAACTGCGCTTCCCAGATCGTCAGCGTGTTCGGGTCGGCCGACGCATAGCCGTATTCGAAGCCGAGCACCGCCTCTTCCGAGAGGATGGAATCGATGACGACGAAGGGGGCCTGGTTCTCGGCCACGTTCTGCAGCGGGATGTAGGTGCCCTCGTCCCACTTCTCGCGCTTCTGGTCGTGCAGCACCGCGTGGCGGTGGGTGAACGTGCCGCGGCCGGAGTCCTCGCCCGACAGCCGAACCGCATAGCCGCTCGCCACCAGCGACGCGAAGGCCAGATGCTCGCCCATGCCCCAGTCGACATTGAGCTCGCCGCGGCCCATGGCGGCGCGGTCGGCGATCACCTTCTCGACCAGCGGGTGGGCCTTGAAATTCGGCGGAATCGTCGTGATGCGCTCGGCGAGCCGCTTGATCTCCGCCAGCGGCAGCGCAGTGTCGGCCGCGTCGGTCCACTTCTTGCCGAGGAACGGGGTCCAGTCGACGGCGTACTTGCTCTTGTAGTTGGTGAGCACCGGGTCGCGCGTGTGCTTGCCGGCGTCCATCGCGGCGCGGAAAGCCTTGACCATCTCGTCCGGACCTTCGGCCGGCAGCACGCCCTGCGCCACCAGCTTGTCGGCGTAGAGCTTGCGCGTGCCGGGGTGCTGTCCGATCTTCTTGTACATCAGCGGCTGCGTCAGCGCGGGCGTGTCCTGCTCGTTGTGGCCCAGCTTGCGGAAGCAGACGATGTCGACGACGACGTCCTTGTTGAACTCCTGCCGATAGTCGAGCGCGAGCTGGGTGCACAGCACGACCGCCTCGGGGTCGTCGCCGTTCACGTGCAGCACCGGCGCCTCGATCATCTTCACCACATCAGTGCAGTACAGCGTGGAGCGCGTGTCGCGCGGGTCGCTGGTGGTGAAGCCGATCTGGTTGTTGATCACGATGTGCACCGTGCCGCCGGTGAAGTAGCCGCGCGTCTGCGCCAGCGCCAGCGTCTCCATGACGACGCCCTGGCCGGCGAAGGCGGCGTCGCCGTGCACGAGGATCGGCAGCACCGAGTCGCCTTCCTTGTCGCCGCGGCGGTCGAGGCGCGCCTTGACCGAGCCTTCGACGACCGGATTCACGATCTCGAGGTGCGAGGGGTTGAACGCCAGGCTCAGGTGCACAGGGCCGCCGGGGGTCGTGACGTCGCTGGAGAAGCCCTGGTGGTACTTCACGTCACCGGAAGGCAGGTCTTCCTTGGCCGTGTGATCGAACTCGGCGAACAGGTCGGCCGGCATCTTGCCCAGCGTGTTGACCAGCACGTTCAGGCGGCCGCGGTGGGCCATTCCGATCACGATCTCCTGCACGCCCACCGTGCCGGCGCGCTGCACCAGCTCGTCCATCGACGCGATGAAGCTCTCGCCGCCCTCGAGGGAGAAGCGCTTCTGGCCGACATACTTGGTGTGCAGATAGCGCTCCAGGCCCTCGGCGGCCGTCAGGCTCTCGAGGATGTGCCTCTTCTGCTCGGGGGTGTAGGTGGCCTTGGAGCGGATGGCCTCCAGGCGCTGCTGCCACCAGCGCTTCTCGGCCGGCTCGGTGACGTGCATGTATTCCGCGCCGATCGAGCCGCAGTAGGTCTCGCGCAGGGCCTGCACGATCTGCCGCAGGGTCATGTTCTCGGCGGTCGTGAAATAGGTGTTCGTCGCGCTGAACGTGATGTCCATGTCGGACTCGGTCAGGTCGTAGAACGCCGGTTCCAGCTCGGGAATCTTGGGGCGCTCCTGGCGCTTCAGCGGATCGAGGTCGGCCCAGCGCGAGCCGAGGAAGCGATAGGCGGCGATCAGCGACTGGACGTGGACCTGCTTGCGCGCGATGGCGAGGTCGGTGCTGCTGGCCTTGGCGCCGAAGGCGTTGGCCTTGGCGCGCTGCGCGAACGACTCGACGATGGGGGCATGGGCCACGTCGCGCTCGTCGGAGCCGTCGACGGCAGGGACGTTCTGCAAGGCGTCGAAGTAGGAGCGCCAGTTGTCGGGCACGGAGCCCGGGTTGTCGAGGTACTGTTCATACATTTCCTCGACATAGGGCGCATTGCCCCCAAACAGGTACGAGTTCGACCTGTATTCCTGCATCATCTCGCTCACCTCGTGCGCCGGTTTCCAGCGCGATAGTGGGTTGATCAACCTTCCGCGGCTCGGCTTGACCGGTTGGCGGATTGCGACCCGCCTTTACTGTTGCCAGAAAAGGGGACGGGAAGGACCTTTGGGTACGGCGCGCAGTGTAACCCCGTTGTTGCGACCAGCACGTTGCGCAAAGCGCAATACCGCGCATCGGGGCGCGGTGTTTGCAAGGGGCGGACAAGCCGCGCGTGAGAGGTGTATCAGGCGAGCGCGAGGGACTGCCGCGCCTCTTCGTACTCGCGCTTCAGGCGCGCGATCAGCACGCGCGCCGGCACCACTTCCTTCACGGCGCCTATGCCCTGGCCGCAGCCCCAGATGTCCTTCCAGGCCTTCCGGGCGTCGCCGCCGAAGTTCATCTTGCTCGGATCGCTTTCGGGCAGGTTCTCGGGATCCAGGCCGGCGTTGCGGATGGAGCCCTTCAGGTAGTTGCCGTGCACGCCGGTGAAGAGATTGCTGTAGATGATGTCGTCGCTGGAGCTCTCGACGATCATCTGCTTGTAGCCCTCGACCGCACGCGCTTCCTCGGTGGCGATGAAGGCGGAACCGATGTAGGCGAAGTCGGCGCCCATCGCCCGTGCCGCCAGCACCGCGCCGCCGGTGGAGATGGCGCCGCTCAACGCGATCGGCCCGTCGAACCACTCGCGGATCTCCTGCACCAGCGCGAACGGGCTCTTGATGCCGGCGTGGCCGCCGGCGCCTGCCGCGACCGCGATCAGGCCGTCGGCGCCCTTCTCGATCGCCTTCTTGGCGAAGGCGTTGTTGATGATGTCGTGCAGCACGACGCCGCCCCAGCCGTGCACCGCGTTGTTGACGTCGGTGCGTGCGCCCAGCGAGGTGATCACGATCGGCACCTTGTACTTCGCGCACAGCGCCATGTCCTGCTCGAGCCGATCGTTGCTCTTGTGCACGATCTGGTTGATCGCGAACGGCGCGGCTGTCCTTTCGGGGTGCGCCCGGTCGTGCGCGGCCAGTGCTTCGGTGATCTCGGCGAGCCATTCGTCGAGCTGTGACGCCGGACGTGCATTCAGCGCCGGCATGGAACCGACGATGCCGGCCTTGCACTGCTCGATCACGAGCTTGGGATTGCTGATGATGAACAGCGGCGAGCCGATGATGGGCAGCGGCAGCTTGGCGAGGACGGACGGCATCGGCACGGGGATCTCCGGGTTCGGTCAGCACAAGGGCTTGCCCAGTGTGCGCGGCACACCGGGACGGGGGCAGTCACGGTCGTGACAGCGGACTCAGAAGGACTCGGGCGCGAGCGCGTTGGCGCTGTCGCCGCCTTCGACGATGGCGTCGCGCGTGGCCGGCACCTTGCTCAGGATGTGGTCGGCGTAGAAGTGCGCGGTCGCGATCTTCGCCCGCAGGAAGGCGGCGTCCCCTGATCCGTCGGCCAGCTGCTCCTCGGCCACCAGGAGCGCCCGGGCCATCTGCCATCCGGCCATCACGTTGCCGGCAAGCATGAGGTACGGCACCGAGCCGGCGAAGACCGCGTTCGGGCTGGCCTTGGTGTTGCCGGCAACGAAGTCGACCACCTGGACAAAGGCTTCGCGTGCCGCTGTCAGGCGCTTGTGCATCGCGCGCGCGGCAACGCTGTCGCGACGGGCGAGCGCGGCTTCGGTCGACTGGATCTGCTGCGCGATGGCCTGGGCCGTCTGGCCGCCGTCGCGCGCCGTCTTTCGCCCGACGAGGTCGTTGGCCTGGATGGCCGTCGTGCCTTCGTAGATGGTGAGAATCCTGGCGTCGCGGTAGTACTGCGCCGCACCGGTCTCCTCGATGAAACCCATGCCGCCGTGCACCTGCACGCCGAGGCTGGTCACCTCCAGGCTCATCTCGGTGCTGTAGCCCTTGACCAGCGGCACCATGAATTCGTAGAAGGCCTGGTTCTGCTTGCGCACCTCGGCGTCGGGATGGTGGTGGGCGGCGTCGTAGGCCGCCGCGGCCACTGTAGCCAGCGCGCGGCAGGCCTCGGTGTAGGCGCGCATCGTCATCAGCATGCGCTTCACGTCGGGGTGATGGATGATCGGTCCGCTGCCGGGCAGCGAGCCATCGACCGGCCGCGACTGGATGCGTTCGCGCGCATAGGCAGCCGCCTTCTGGTACGCGCGCTCGGCGATGGCGATGCCCTGCACGCCGACCGCGAAGCGGGCCGCGTTCATCATGATGAACATGTACTCGAGGCCGCGGTTCTCCTGGCCGATGAGATAGCCCACGGCTCCGCCGTGGTCGCCGAACTGGAGCACCGCGGTCGGGCTGGCCTTGATGCCCAGCTTGTGCTCGATCGACACGCAGTGCGCGTCATTGCGCGCGCCGATGGACCCGTCCGCATTGATCGAGAACTTGGGCACGATGAACAGGCTGATGCCCTTGACGCCCTCCGGCGCGCCCGTCACGCGCGCCAGCACCAGATGGACGATGTTCTCGGCCATGTCGTGCTCGCCGTAGGTGATGAATATCTTGGTGCCGAAGATCCTGTAGCTGCCGTCGGGCTGCGGCTCGGCGCGCGTGCGCACCAGCGCGAGGTCCGAACCGGCCTGCGGCTCGGTGAGGTTCATCGTGCCGGTCCACTCGCCGGTGATCATCTTCGGCAGGAACTGGGCCTGCTGCTGCGGCGATCCGGCGGTGAGCAGCGCTTCGATGGCGCCGTCGGTCAGGAGCGGGCACAGCGCGAAGCTGAGATTGGCGCTGTTCAGCATCTCGCTGCAGGCCGCGCCGATGGTCTTCGGCAGACCCTGCCCGTCGAACTCGGGCGGATGCTGCAGGCCCTGCCAGCCGCCTTCGGCGAACTGGCGGAATGCCTGCTTGAAGCCGGGCGTGGTGAATACCTGGCCATCTTTCCAGCACGACGGAGACGTGTCGCCTTCGACGTTGAGGGGCGCCACCACACCTTCGTTGAACCTGGCGCACTCCTCCAGCACGGCCTGCGCGGTGTCGACGCCGGCGTCCTCGAAGCCCGGCAGCTTGGCCACTTCCTCCAGTCCCGCCAGTTCCTTCATGCAGAACAGCATGTCCTTCACGGGGGCTCGGTACGTCATCGTCTTCTCCATGCAAATGAAAAGGGCGCCGCAACTCTCGTCGGGCGCCCTCGGGTCAACGCAAGCGGCGCCGCCGGCGTCAGCCGAGCGCCTTGACGAGCTCGGGGACCGCGGTGAACAGGTCCGCCTCGAGCCCGTAGTCGGCCACGCTGAAGATCGGCGCCTCGGGATCCTTGTTGATGGCGACGATCACCTTGCTGTCCTTCATGCCGGCCAGGTGCTGGATCGCGCCGGAGATGCCGGCGGCGATGTACAGCTGCGGCGCGACGATCTTGCCGGTCTGCCCGACCTGCCAGTCGTTGGGGGCGTAGCCCGCGTCCACCGCGGCGCGGCTTGCGCCCAGCGCGGCGCCCAGCTTGTCGGCCAAGGGCGTCAGCACCTCGTTGAATTTCTCGCTGCTGCCCATGGCGCGACCGCCCGAGACGATGATCTTGGCCGCTGTCAGCTCGGGCCGGTCGCTCTTGGCGAGCTCGGCGCCGACGAAGCTCGACAGGCCCGCATCGGGCGCTGCCTGCACCTGCTCGATCGCTGCGCTGCCGCCGGTGGCCGCCGCCGGATCGAAGCCGGTGGTGCGGACGGTGATCACCTTGGTCTTGTCGGTGCTCTGCACGGTGGCGATGGCGTTGCCGGCGTAGATCGGGCGCTCGAAAGTGTCGCCACTGATCACCTTGCTGATGTCGGACACCTGGGCCACGTCGAGCAGCGCGGCCACGCGCGGGCCGACGTTCTTGCCGGCCGAGGTGGCCGGAAAGACGAGGTGGCTGTAGCTGCCCGCGAGCGCCACGACCTGCGCCGCGAGGTTCTCGGCCAGCCCGTGCTCGAAGCCAGCCGCCTCGGCGTGCAGCACCTTGGCGACGCCGGCGATCTTGCTCGCCGCTTCGGCGGCGCCGCCGGCGTTGTGCCCGGCGATCAGGATGTGCACCTCGCCGGCCATCGCGGCGGCGGCGGTGACGGTATTGAGGGTCGCGCCCTTGACGGAGGCGTTGTCGTGTTCGGCAATGACGAGAGCGGTCATGTGAAAGGGTCTCCTGTCCGAGTTCCTTCTCCCACCCGGCGGGAGAAGGTCAGGACGAGGGTGTGCGCCGCGCGCCGGCCCTCGCCCTACCCCCTCCCGCGCGCGGGAGGGGTGGTTGCAATGTTCAGATCACCTTGGCGTCGTTCTTCAGCTTCGCCACCAGCGTGGCGACATCGGGCACCTTGATGCCGGCGCTGCGCTTGGGCGGCTCGCTCACCTTGAGCACCTTGATGCGCGGCGCGACATCGACGCCCAGATCCGCCGGCTTCAGGATCTCCAGCGGCTTCTTCTTCGCCTTCATGATGTTGGGCAGCGTCACGTAGCGCGGCTCGTTCAGCCGGAGGTCGGTGGTGATCACCGCAGGCAGCTTGACCTGCAGCGTCTCGAGCCCGCCGTCGACCTCGCGCGTCACCTTGGCCGAGCCGTCAGCGATCTCCACCTTGCTCGCGAAGGTCGCCTGCGGAAGTCCGGCCAGCGCGGCCAGCATCTGGCCGGTCTGGTTGTTGTCGTCGTCGATCGCCTGCTTGCCCAGGATCACCAGGCCCGGCTGCTCCTTGTCGACCAGCGCCTTGAGGATCTTGGCCACCGCCAGTGGCTGCAACTCCTCTGCGGTCTCGACCAGGATGGCGCGGTCGGCGCCGATGGCCATCGCCGTGCGCAGCGTCTCCTGGCACTGCGTGACGCCGCAGGAGACGGCGATCACCTCGGTGACCGCGCCCTTCTCCTTCAGACGCACCGCCTCTTCCACGGCGATCTCGTCGAACGGGTTCATGCTCATCTTGACGTTCGCGATGTCGACTCCCGTGCCGTCGGACTTCACGCGAACCTTCACGTTGAAGTCGACGACACGCTTGACGGGTACCAGCACCTTCATTCGAGGTTCTCCTGAGGAATTGACGTAAACGTAAACCGAATTTTAGAGGGCGGTGTTCGCAACGAGCTGTCGTGCGGACGACAGTTCGGGCTAAAAATCGAACGATCGTACTATTTTAGCGGGACGCCTCGCTAGACTGCGCCCCTCAATGAACTGCATCGGCGTCTTCGATTCGGGAGTAGGCGGATTGTCGGTGCTGAAGGCACTGCGCGCCCGGCTTCCCCACACTGCCTTGCTCTATGTCGCCGACTCGGGACATGCGCCCTATGGCGAACGCGGCGCCCAGTTCGTGATTGAACGATCGCAGCGCATCGTGGCGCATCTGTTGGGCGAGGGAGCGGCGGGTGTCGTCGTGGCCTGCAACACCGCGACGGCAGCTGCTGTTCACGTCTTGCGCCAGGCTTGGCCCGAACTGCCCTTCGTCGGCGTGGAACCGGCGCTGAAGCCGGCGGCCGCGATGACGCGCAACGGCCGCGTGGGCGTGATGGCGACGCCCGGCACGCTGGCCAGCGAGAAGTTCGCCGCGCTGCTGCGCGCGCAGCCCGCGACGTTGCACGTGGAGCTGCGCCCGTGCCCGGGCCTCGCGCATCTCATCGAAGCCGGTGACCTCGATGCGCACGCGCTCGTCGCGAGCATCGAAGCTCACGCCGCCGCCTTGCGCGCGGCGATGGTGGACACGGTCGTGCTTGGCTGCACTCACTACAGCTTCGTTCGTCACCACATCGAGGCCGCGCTCGGACCAGGCGTGCAAGTGATCGATACAGCCGAGCCCGTGTCGCGTCACGCGGCGAGGCTGTTCGCCAAGCGGGTGACGGCTGAGCCGGATGCACCGGTTCGACTGCGGACGACCGGTGACGTCGTGCGACTGCGCGAGATCGCCAGCGCCTGGCTGCCATTTGCCTGCGACGTGCAAGCCGCGTCGCCGACATTGCACCGTCTATGATCCCCGCACGCCGCGCGGGTGGCGGAATTGGTAGACGCAGCGGGCTTAAAACCCGCCACTTCCCGTAAGGGGGTGTACGGGTTCGATTCCCGTCCCGCGCACCAGCACCGCCTCAGGCAGCGAGCAGCTCGCGTTGGCTGCGGACGAACTCACGTCCCTTGCCGATGGCGTACGACAGTGCCTGTTCCGCCTGTTCCCAGCGGTGACCGCAAGCCAGCGCATCGTCCCGATACGCCTCGCGCGGACCGCGCCCCGCACCGCGCACCCGACTCACCACCACCGCCGCGATGTAGCCGTCGCCGAGCTTGCTTTCCAGCGCGCCGGCATAGATGCGGTAGTCGCCTTCGTCGCGTTCGTCCAGCTTCATCGAGGATCTCCTGTACTGCGAGCTAGCAATGATGGGCGTCGCGAGGCTGTTGTGCATCGACCAAAAGTAGGAGACACCCAAGTGGAGGCGATGTTTTCCCTTAGCCGTATCTACACGAGGCTCGAAGTTCGGGGCGGCTAGCGCTCTCGCCAGGCGGCCGCCACTGCCATCCCGAGCCCGAACGCCCAGTACACCCACACCAGGCTTGTCGAGCCGATCGCACTCTTCGCAGCGCGCTACAGGAAGAAGACGTGAAAGCGGAGCGCGCCGCGCAGGCGCCAGTAGAGCGAAAGGAACGGGATCGCCGCCGAGGTGACAAGCATCTCCATCACGTGCGACAGCGAGTGCGACGTTCGCCGCAGCCTCATTGCCGCGAGATGCACCACCAGAAGCGCCGCCACCGTGCCGCCGGCCGCCGCGGCAGCGGGTTGTCCCGCCAGCCACAACACCGGCGCACCCAACGCGGCCCCCACGATGACGTAGTAGTTCCATGGCGGCGCGCGGCGGATGCGCTCGCGGTAGAGACGAGGATGCTTCTTGTAGAGCAGCGCATCGAAGAAGGTGTTGCGTTGCTGGCGCAACGACACGCCCCACGGTTCGCGCCGCACGGGGTGCAGCACCGTGGCGCTTTCGATGCGATCCACCGCGCCGAGTCGGCCCAGCCGGAATTGCAGGTCCGAGTCCTCGCGCCAGGCGCGCCGGAACCGTTCGTCGAAACCGCCGACCTGCTCCAGCGCGTCGCGCCGCACGAAGGCGTTGGCGGTAACGAACTCGGCAGACGCCAGGCCGCGGGTCATCAGCTCGTGATCGGTGGGCGGCTCGTTCAGCGGCGGCACCACGACGCGGCCGCAGACCGCCACGCGCTCGCCGATCGCGCGCTCGCCCTCGGCCAGCCAATCGGCATCCGGGATCGTGTCGTCGTCGGTGAAGGCGATCAGCGCACCGCGTGCCGCCCGCCAGCCGGTGTTGCGCGCCACGGCAGGCCCCCGGCCTTCGGTCGGACGCAGGTAACGCAGCGCCGGCTCGCCGCCCGCGGGTCGCAAGGCGTCGACTGCCGCCTGGGTCGCCTCGTCGTGCCCGTCGTCGACGACGACGACTTCGTAGGCACGCGGATCGAGGCGCTGCGCGAGCACGCGGGACAGGCAGCGCGACAGCAGATCCGGGCGCCGGAAAGTCGGGATGACGACCGAGATCCGCGGCGCGCTCATCCCTGCTTCTCGACGATGAACGCCCCGATGACCAGCGCGTCGAGGGGTGTGCTGTAGAACGCCTCGATGGCCGCACGCGGCGTGCACACGATGGGCTCGCCGCGCACGTTGAAGGAGGTGTTCACCAGCACCGGCACGCCGGTCAGACGGCCGAAGGCGCTCAGCAACGCGTGGAAGCGCGGGTTGGTGTCGGCGCCGACCGTCTGCACGCGCGCGGTACGGTCGGTGTGGCAGGCCGACGGGATCTTCGCCCCCTGCCCCGGCCGCACGTCGTAGATGAAGAGCATGAACGGCGACTTGCCACCGTTCGCTTCGGCCGGGCTGAACCAGCGGCCGAATTCCTCCTCGGTCACCGCAGGCGCCACCGGCCGGAAGTCCTCGCGGTCCTTCAATTCGTTGAGTCGCGCCTGCATTGACGGTTCGATGGGCGACGCCAGGATGGAGCGGGCTCCGAGCGAACGCGGCCCGAACTCCATGCGGCCCTGGTACCAGCCGATGATCTTGTTCTGTGCGAGCAACGCGGCCGTCTCCTCGGCCAGGTCGCCCGCACGCCGGTACGGCACCTGGGCCCAGCGCAGCAACGCCTCGATCTGGCCGTCGTCGTAGCCCGGTCCCAGGTAGGCATGCTCCATCGTCCATCGCTTCGGAGCGAGCGCGATGCCCGCCCCCGACTCCGCATCGTCCGGGCTGCCGGTGGCGCAGCGCTGGCGCGCGTCGACCCACAGCGCGGCGCCGAGCGCCGTGCCGGCATCGCCCGCGGCGGGCTGCACCCAGACGTCGTCGAACATGCCGCTGTCGCGAAGTCGCGCGTTCATCACGCAGTTGAGTGCCACGCCGCCGGCCATCGCGAGCTTGCGCTCGCCGCTCGCTTCACGCAGCCAGGCGGCGAGCTTGAGCGCCGTCTCCTCGAGGACGTCCTGGAGCGAGGCGGCAAGGTCGAGATGGTGCTGCTCCATCGGCGCCCCCGGGACGCGCGCCGGCCCGAACAACGCCGTGAGGTCCATGTCGTCGACCCGGAACTGGCCGTCAGGTCCCACGCGAACATGCTCCGCGAGGGTGTGCCGCCAGCTCGGCGTGCCGAGTGCCGCCAGCGCCATCACCTTGTATTCGTCGCTTGAATGCAGGAAGCCGAGATGGCTGGTGATTCGCTCGTACAGCATGCCGAGCGAGTGCGGCATGGTCACCTGGCCCAGCGCGCGGTAGCGGTCGTCGCGGTACACGCCGTAAGCCGTCGTCGTGTGCTCGCCGCGGCCGTCGAGCGTCATGACGGCGCAGCGCGCGAAAGGCGCCGCCAGGAATGCGCTCGCTTGGTGGCACGTGTGGTGATTGACGAAGTGCCAGCGGTAGCGCACGTCCTTGTTCACCGCGGTGATCCGCTTGCGCAGGTGGTGCGGCGCGCCGTCGAGCAGTTGGCGTGGGGCGTTAACGATGTAGGCGGCGAACAGCGGGTCCCAGGGATTCTCCCAGTCGCCGCTGCGATGCGCGGACGGCTCGAGCGGCAAGGTGATGCTGGCGGCCGTGCCGTCGTGCAGGCGCGCGCCGATGAACTCGCGTGGGTCGTAGCTGTATGCCACGTGATCGACATCCGCCAGGGTCACGCCGCCCTGAGCCAGGCAGAAATCGATGGCGTTGAACGGCAGTTCCCAGGCCGTGAACGGCACGGGCCGCTTGCCATGCTTGACGCGGGTGAAGCGCTCTTCCTCTGCCGCGGCGATGGTCGTGCCGTCGACCACGAGGACGGCAGCCGAATCGTGGAAGGCGGCGTTGATGCCGAGGGTGATCATCGCTGCGTCCTCACGGCCATGACGATTCGTGCAGCGGCAGCACCATGATCTCGGGGACGATGCTCTCGCGCGGCATCGTCAAGACGAAGCGCACCGCATGCGCGACGTTGGCGGGATCCTGCAGCTTGCTCGTGTCGATGTCCTTGAAGCGCTCCAGCAGGAATGGTGTCTTCATGCCGCCGACGATGACGCTGGACACGCGGATGCCCTGCGAGCGCAGCTCCGCGTACAAGGCCTGCGACAACCCGACCAGACCCCACTTGCTGGCGTGGTAGGCGCTGGCGTTGGCCCATGCGCGGCGCGATGCGGTCGACGCGATGTTGACGATGTGTCCGCCGCGCCCGTCGTCCCCCTTTCGCAGCGCGGGCAGCGCCGCCTTGCTGAGCAGGAAGGGGCCGCGAAGGTTGGTGGCCAGCACGCGGTCCCAGTCTTCGATCGAGAGCTGCTCCAGGTCGATGGTGACGTCGGTGCCGGCGTTGTTGACCAGCACGTCGAGCCCGCCGAAGTGCTCGCTGCACTGCCTCACCGCGGCTTGCACCGCTTCCGGTTGCGAGACGTCGCAGGCGATGGCGAGCGTGCGCTGGCCTTCGGGGTCGATCTGCGCCGCGACGGCCTTCGCCTTGTCGGCCGCGAGGTCGGCGAGCACGACCCGCGCCCCCGCATCGAACAGGTTGCGCGCCAGGGCCGCACCCAGGCCGCTGCCTGCGCCCGTGATCAGCGCCGTGCGTTGGGCAAGTGACGAGGTCATGCGCGGACTCCGGCGTGTTGTTGAACGAGACCCAGACGACGGCCGGTGCGCGCCACGCGAGCCGGTGTACGCACCGCCTCGTAGACCGCCGCCAGCTGACGGGCCACGTGGGTCCAGGTGAACATCGAGCGGACCCGGCGGATGCCGGCCCGGCCCATCGCGCGACCCAGTTCAGGGTTGTCGCGCAGGTGCATGAGCCGCTGCGCCAGCGCGGCCGGATCGTGTGGGGGCACGAGGAAGCCGGTCACGCCGTCGATCACGGAGTAGCGGATACCGCCGACCGCGCTGCCGATCACCGGCTTGCCGCAAGCCATGGATTCCAGCGGCGTGATGCCGAAGGGCTCGTACCACGGCGTCGTCACGAAGGCATCGGCTGCGGCGTAGAAAGCGCGCAGCTCGTCGCGCTGTCGGTGTCCGACGAAGGTGACCGAATCCTCGACGCCGCACCCGCGCGCCACCGCACGCAGGCGGCCGATCTCGGGTGTCGCCTGCTCGTCGGGCGTCCTCGATTCGCCGCCGACGACGAGCAGTCGCGTGGCCACCTTTCGGTCCAGCAGCGACACAGCGCGGATCACGTTGTCGATGCCCTTTCGCGGCACCAGGCGACCGAGCTGCAGGACGATGAATTCGTCGGGGCGCAGCCCGAGCTCGCGCCGCGCCAGCGTGCGCGGATATGGCGCGAATTCCTCCAGGTCGACACCGCAGGGCACCATGGAGATGCGTTGCGGATGCGCCTCGTAGAGCCGCACGAGGTCGGCCTCGTCCTGCGGGCACTCCGCGATGAGGCGATCGGCGCTGCGCGCGATGCGATGCTCGATCTCGATGCGTGCCGCGGGGAAGGTGTCGGCGCTGCCCTGGTGCTCCCGGCGCACCAGCCCGAGCGCATGGAAGGTCATCACCATCGGCACGCCGAAGCTCTCCTTCAGGCGCAGGCCGGCAAGCCCGGACATGAAGAAGTTGGCGTGGATCACGTCGTACGGCACGCTGTGCTCGAACAGCCTCTGGGCAGATCGGATGAAGGCCGGCATGTGGATCAGGAGCTGCTCCTTCGACACGAAGCACGCCGGGCCGGCGTCGATATGGATGACCCGCACGCCGGGGCGCATGTCGACCACGGCCGGCAGCGAGGCGTCGTCGCGGCGGGTGAGCACGTCGACGTGATGCCCCTGCTCGGCGAGTCCGCGCGCCACATGCGCGACGTAGATGTTCTGACCGCCAGCATCCACACTGCCGATGGTCGCGAGCGGTGAGGCGTGCTCGCTGATGAGCGCGATGCGCAATTTGGTCGTTGGCATGATGAACCCCGTTGGACTAGAGGTCGCACGGCAAGCGTCATGCCGCTGCTGCTAGGGTCCGGGAAGTCCCCGGGTTCACCGGGATTTCGCGGGTGGAAATCTTCAACGGGGTTGAAGCTTTTTTCTCAACGGCCCACCACGCCGCCGCGCGCGGCACGGTGCGCGCCGCGGCAGTGATCTCAACGAGTTGAGGAACTACACGCGGTCGCAAAAATTGCGGCGCGTCTTTTACGCGGGATGCACCCTACGACGGTCCACCTGCGACCCAGTGACCGTCGGCCAACGCGCGTGCATGGTGCTGTTTGGCAATCGCGCGCAAATTTGCCGCGATCGCCGTGGCGAAGGCTTCGTCAAACCAGGGGTGCGCGCCGCTCACGCCGACAACGATGCCGTCCAGCGAGGCGCTTCCCCACAGCACGCTGTCGCCGCGGCGCAGCGCGTGTGTTCGCGCCGTTTGAACTTCGTGGGAGCCCATGCCGGTGAGCCAGCTGAGCCTCGCCTTCCCGCGCGCGAAGCCGGCATAGTCGGCGTCCCACCGGGTTCGGTCACCGATCGCGTGCTCGAGCAGGACTGCGTCGGCGAAGTCGGCCTCGCCCGGTTGCAGGCCCGGGTCCATGACGACGATGTACAGGAAGCCGCTGCCGCAGACCTCGGGGTCCTGCATCGCGGCTTCAATCATCGGCAGCGCCATCGCGACCGCACGCTGAGCGGCATCGCGATCGGCGAAATGGCTGCCGCGCGGATGTTGGATGGGAGTCGTCATCCCCTGCCGCAGGCAAAAAGCGCGCCTCAGGCGGAGGGGGTCGTCGCGCTGGTCCCGGCGGTACGACCGGCCAGCGTGTAGATCGTCGAGACCAGTTCGCCCGGATTGACGGGCTTGGCCAGATGGACCTGGAAGCCGGCCATCAGCGCGCGCACCCGGTCGCCGGCCTGCGCATGGCCGGTCAGGGCGACCGCCGGTACGCGCTGCTCCAGCGGCAGGCCCCGCTGCGCCTCCATCTGGCGAATCCGGCGCACGACGGCGTAGCCGTCTTCATCGCCCAAGGTGATGTCGCACACGACGACGTGCGGCCACTCGTTCGACGGCTGGCGCTCCAGCCAGCGGATGGCCTCGCTGCCACTGGCCAGCGCCAGCACCTGCGCTCCCTCGAGCTGCAGCAGCAGCTGCAGCGATTCGCGCGCATCGGCGCTGTCGTCGACGCACAAGACCCGAAGCTCGGCGAGCGGTTGAGGCTCGCCGGGCATGGCGGGTGCGGGCGCTTGGCCCGAGGGCGTGACGCCGGCATCGACGGCACGCAGCGGCAGCTCGATGAGATAGCGCATGCCGCGCGTCGACGTCGGCGATTCGATGGTGAAGCGCCCGCCCTGGCGCTCGATCAGCGCCCGCAGCTGGAGCGGGTCGGGGGGCGTGTCGGTCCCATGCGGTGTCGTCACCGTTCCTGCCGGCACCGCGGTGCCGGCAGCCGCCGCGACGTGCCGGCCGTCGACGATGCTGACGCGCGCGTTCGCCTCGTGGCGTTCCAGCTTCAGCTCG
Organism: Piscinibacter sp. XHJ-5; assembly: GCF_029855045.1. Classification (GTDB taxonomy): domain Bacteria; phylum Pseudomonadota; class Gammaproteobacteria; order Burkholderiales; family Burkholderiaceae_C; genus Albitalea. The sequence continues at coordinate 2,450,930 of NZ_CP123228.1, read as the reverse complement.
ATGCGCCCGCCCGGTGGGGTGGACTCGGCAGCGTGCATCGAAAGCTCGCGCAGCGCCTGTGCCAGCGCGCTGGGGTCGCCGGTCACGCGGGCGTTCTCCATGTCGATGTCGGTGTACAGGCGAACGCGCCGGGCCTCGATGACACTGCGCAGACCGTCGATCGCGCCGGCCATCAGCATGGCCAGATTGACCGGCTGCAGCGCCATCTCTTCCTCCAGGATGTCGAAGTCGCTCTGCTGGCGTTGCAGGTTCCACAGCTGCGCGTACAGCCCGCCCTGCTCCAGCAGCTTGTCGTGCCGGCCGCGCTCGACGATGCGGCCCTTGTCCATCACGACGATCTCGTCCGCATTGACGATGGTGGACAGGCGGTGGGCGATGATCAGCGTGGTGCGCCCTTCTGCGATCCGGTCGAGCTCGTTCTGGATCGCCCGCTCCGCACGCGTGTCGAGCGCCGATGTCGCCTCGTCGAAGATCATGATCGGCGGATTCTTCAGGAACGCCCGCGCGATCGCGATGCGCTGCTTCTCGCCGCCCGAGAGCTTGAGTCCACGCTCGCCGACAACGGTGTCGTACTGTTGCGGCAACGACAGGATGAACTCGTGCACCTGGGCCGCCTTGGCGGCTTCGATCACGTCGGGCATGCCGGCCCCCACGCGGCCGTAGGCGATGTTGTAGGCGATGGTGTCGTTGAAGAGCACGGTGTCCTGCGGCACGACGCCGATCGCCTCGCGCAAGGTGGAGAGCCGGACCGAGCGCAGATCCTGAGCGTCGACTGCGATGCGGCCGCCGGCGACGTCGTACAGGCGCAGCAGCAGGCGCGCGAGCGTCGACTTGCCCGAGCCACTGCCGCCGACCACGGCGACGGTGCTGCCCGCGGCCACGCTGAGGCTGACGTCGTACAGGATCTGGCGTCCGGCCTCATACGCGAAGTCCACGTGCTCGAAGCTCACCGAGCCGCCCTTGACGGCCAGCGGAAGGCTGTCGGCGCGGTCCTGGATCTCGGGCGACTGTCCCAGCAGTGCGAACAGGGTCTCGGTGTTCACCATCGCGTCCTTGGCTTCGCGGAATACGAAACCGAGCGCATTCAGCGGCAGGCAGATCTGGATCACGTAGGCGTTGACGAGGACCAGGTCGCCGACCGTCATCGCGCCACGCACGGTTTCCTGCCCGGCCAGCAGCATCACCGCGGCGACGCCCGCAGCGATGATGGCGCTCTGACCGACGTGAAGCATCGAAAGCGCTCGTTGGTTGGCCACCGCGCGCTCGACCCATTCGCCGGCGATGGTTCCGTAGCGTCCGCGCTCGAAGTCCTCGCGCGCATAGGTCTTCACGGTCTCGTAGTTGATGAGGCTGTCGACCATGCGGCCACTGGCCTTCGAGTCCATCTCGTTGACCCGGCGCTGATGCAGGGCGCGCTTCTGCGTCACGATCATCGTGAAGGCTGCGTAGACGAAAAAGGTCACGATGATGACCAGCGTGAACCAGAGGCTGTAGCCCGCGGCCATGACGACCAGCACCGCGACGAACTCGATCAGCGTCGGCACCACGGTGAACAGCCCCGCACCCAGCAGAAACCCGACGCCCGCCGTGCCGCGCTCGACGTCGCGGATCAACGTGCCGGTGTTGCGCTGGACGTGGAACTTCGGGCTCAGCGACAGCAGATGGGCGAACGTCTGCTCGGCGAATCGGGTGACGGTGCGTTGCGTGACGCGCGCGAACACGAGGTCACGCAGCTCGGTGAAAAGCGTTCCCGCGAAACGCAGGAGGGCATAGCCCAGCAGCAGGAACACCGGCAACGCGAGCACGGTCGGGGCGCTTTCGAGCGCCGGCCCGGCGGCGGAGCCGACGACCTCGCGCAGCCCTTCCGGTCGGCTGAAGCGGTCCACGATGGCCTTCAGCACGAGCGGCACGAGCACCGCCGCCACTTTCGCCAACACCATCAGTGCCAGCGCGCCGAGCGTGCGATAGCGGTACTGCCAGGCTGCGCTCCACAGGCCGGCGAACACGCCGCCACTGGTATTGATCTGGGGTTCCCGTGCCATGGGTGCGGAGGCCGCAAACGGCGTGCCTGTGGGCGCCTAGCGCCCGGCCGCCGGACGACGGCGAAGACGAACAAAAGCCCGTGGGGCTTTCGCACCACGGGCTCGGGCGTTTGGAGGCGCGGGCCGGAGTCGAACCGACCTACACGGATTTGCAATCCGGTGCATAACCGCTTTGCTACCGCGCCATGAATCTCCGGGGCCGGATTCTCACACAGGCGCGCCTATCGCGTTGGACGGCGCCGGCCACGAAAAAGGGAAGCCGCGGCTTCCCTTTGCAATCTGGAGCGGGAGACGAGTCTCGAACTCGCGACCTCAACCTTGGCAAGGTTGCGCTCTACCAACTGAGCTACTCCCGCATGTCTTCGTCGCAATCACTGCCCTGCGCCGAAGCCTTGCATTATATGTCGAAAAAAGAGGCCGCTTCTAGCTGCGGCCTCTTTTCTTCATCAGTGCTTCAGATCGACGCTCACGCCGGGACCCGTCGCCGCTTCCGGCTTGGGTTCGACCTTCGCCGCTTCCTCTTCGGGGAGCGGCTGCGGCGCGGCTTCGAGCGCGACCTCGAGCACGCGGTCGATCCACTTCACCGGGATGATCTCGAGGTGGTTCTTGACGTTCTCCGGTATGTCCTGCAGATCCTTGACGTTCTCCTCGGGGATCAGCACCGTCTTGATGCCACCGCGATGCGCTGCCAGCAGTTTCTCCTTGAGGCCGCCGATGCCGGTGACCTCGCCGCGCAGGGTGATTTCGCCGGTCATCGCCACGTCGGCGCGCACGGGGATGTTGGTGAGCGCCGAGACGAACGCTGTCGTCATCGCGATGCCCGCACTGGGGCCGTCCTTCGGCGTCGCGCCATCGGGAACGTGGATGTGGATGTCACGCTTTTCGAACAACTCATCCTTGATGCCCAGCCGACGAGAGCGTGAGCGGACCACCGAGCGGGCGGCCTCAACCGATTCCTTCATCACATCGCCCAGCGAGCCGGTGCGGATGATGTTGCCCTTGCCGTTCATCACCGCGGACTCGACCGTCAGCAGGTCGCCGCCGACTTCCGTCCACGCCAGACCGACCACCTGGCCGACCTGATTCTTTTTCTCGGCCTGGCCGTAGTCGTACTTGCGCACGCCCAGAAAATCGTTCAGGTTGTCGTCGGTGACGACAACCTTGCCAACGTATTTCTTGAGCTGGATGCCCTTGACCACCTTGCGGCATATCTTGGAAATCTCACGCTCGAGTGAACGTACCCCGGCCTCACGGGTGTAGTAGCGGATGATCCCGCGGACCGCGGACTCGGTGACTTCCATCTCCTCGTCCTTGACGCCGTTGTTGCGGCTCTGCTTGGGCAGCAGGTAGCGCAACGCGATGTTGAGCTTCTCGTCCTCGGTATAGCCCGACAGGCGGATCACTTCCATGCGGTCCAGCAGGGCCGGCGGGATGTTCATCGAGTTCGATGTCGCGATGAACATCGTGTCGGAAAGGTCAAAGTCGACCTCGACGTAGTGATCGCTGAAGGTATGGTTCTGCTCGGGATCCAGCACTTCCAGCAGGGCCGACGACGGATCGCCGCGGAAGTCCATTCCCAGCTTGTCGATCTCGTCGAGCAGGAAGAGCGGATTGCGCGTGCCGACCTTGGACAGGCTTTGCAGCACCTTGCCCGGCATCGACCCGATGTAGGTGCGGCGGTGGCCGCGGATCTCGGCCTCGTCACGCACGCCGCCCAGCGCCATGCGGACGAACTTGCGCCCGGTAGCCCGGGCCACCGACTGGCCCAGCGATGTCTTGCCCACGCCCGGGGGGCCGACCAGGCACAGGATGGGAGCCTTCACCTTGTCGACCCGTTGCTGCACCGCGAGGTACTCGAGGATGCGGTCCTTCACCTTCTCCAGGCCGTAGTGGTCCTCGTTGAGCACCTCCTCGGCATGCAGCAGATCGTGTTTGATCTTGGTCTTCTTGCTCCAGGGCAGGTTGACCAGCGTGTCGATGTAGTTGCGCACGACCGTCGCCTCGGCTGACATCGGCGACATCAGCTTGAGCTTCTTCAGCTCGGCGTCGACCTTCTTGCGCGCCTCCTTGGGCATCTTGGCCGCAGCGATCTTTTTCTCGAGCTCCTCCATGTCGGCACCTTCTTCGCCGTCACCGAGCTCCTTCTGGATTGCCTTGACCTGCTCGTTCAGGTAGTACTCGCGCTGGCTCTTCTCCATCTGGCGCTTGACGCGGCCACGGATGCGCTTTTCGACCTGCAGGATGTCGACCTCGTGCTCCAGCTGTTCGAGCAGCTTCTCGAGCCGCTTGTCGACAGCGAACAGGTCGAGCACCGACTGCTTGTTCTCGAGCTTGAGGGGCAAGTGCGCCGCGATCGTGTCAGCCAGGCGGCCGGCGTCGTCGATGCCCGCAATGGAGGTGAGGATTTCCGGCGGGATCTTCTTGTTGAGCTTGACGTACTGGTCGAACTGCTGCGTCACCGCACGACGCAGCGCCTCGATCTCCGGCTTGGTCTCGGCCTCCGGCGGCACCGGCGTGACGTCGGCGACGAAATGTTCGCCGTTGTCGCTGATGCGGTGGGTGTTGGCACGTTGGATGCCCTCCACCAGCACCTTCACCGTACCGTCAGGCAGCTTGAGCATCTGGAGGATGCTGGACACGCAGCCCACTTCGAACATGTCGTCCGGCTTGGGTTCGTCCTTGCCGGCGGCCTTCTGCGCCACCAGCATGATCTGGCGACCGGCCTCCATGGCGGCTTCGAGCGCCTTGATCGACTTGGGACGGCCGACAAAGAGCGGAATCACCATGTGAGGAAACACCACCACGTCGCGCAAAGGCAGAAGCGGCAGGGTGATTCGTTCGGCAGGCAGGATGGGATGTCCGGACATTGAGGAACCTCTCTTTCTCGGACCCACGTAGGGTCGGAGGCGTGGATTGCAAGAAGCCGGCCCGCTCTGTGGCGGGATCCGGCACCGGACTTCAGGCGCTGGCCTTGGATTGCTCGCGGTACACGAGCAGCGGCTTGGCGTCGTCTTCGATGGTGTGCTCGTCCAGCACGACCTTGGCCACACCGTCGAGTGTGGGCAGGTCGAACATCGTGTCGATCAGAGACTGTTCCATGATGGACCGCAATCCTCGCGCGCCGGTCTTGCGTGCGAGCGCCTTGCGGGCAATGGCCGTGAGCGCGGAGGGGCGAATCTCCAGGTCCACGCCATCCATCGCGAACAGCTTCTGATATTGCTTGACCAGTGCGTTCTTCGGTTCGGTGAGGATCTGGACCAGCGCCTCTTCCGTGAGTTCCCCGAGCGTCGCCACGACGGGCAGCCGCCCCACCAGTTCGGGAATCAGGCCGAACTTGATAAGGTCTTCGGGCTCGACTTCGCGGAAAACCTCCGAAACACGCCGCTCGGTCTTGGTGTGCACCGTCGCCGCAAAACCAATGCCCGACTTCTCGGAGCGGTTTTGGATGACCTTCTCGAGACCGTCGAAGGCGCCGCCGCAGATGAACAGGATGTTGGTCGTGTCGATCTGCAGGAAGTCCTGGTTCGGATGCTTGCGGCCGCCTTGGGGAGGCACGGAAGCCATCGTGCCCTCCACGAGCTTGAGCAGCGCCTGCTGGACGCCTTCGCCTGACACGTCGCGGGTAATGGAGGGGTTGTCGGCCTTGCGAGAGATCTTGTCGATCTCGTCGATGTAGACAATGCCGCGCTGCGCCTTCTCGACGTCGTAGTTGCAGTTCTGCAGCAGCTTTTGAATGATGTTCTCGACGTCCTCGCCGACATAGCCCGCTTCGGTGAGCGTGGTGGCGTCGGCGATCACGAAGGGAACATTCAGCAGGCGCGCCAGGGTCTGCGCGAGCAGCGTCTTGCCTGAGCCGGTGGGCCCGATCAGCAGGATGTTGCTCTTCGACAGCTCGACCTCGTCCTTGGCGCGGGTCATGTGCTTGAGCCGCTTGTAGTGGTTGTAGACGGCCACCGACAACGTGCGCTTGGCAGGCTCCTGGCCGATCACGTACTGGTCGAGGATGGCTTTGATCTCCGTCGGGATCGGCAGGTCGGAACGCGCTGCCTTCGTGTCGGCGCCCTCGGCCGGCACTTCATCGCGGATGATGTCGTTGCACAGCTCGATGCATTCGTCGCAGATGAAGACGGACGGACCGGCGATCAGCTTCTTGACCTCGTGCTGGCTCTTGCCGCAGAAGGAGCAGTAGAGAACTTTCTCGCTGGAGGAGCCTTTTTTGTCGGCCATGAGTGGGCGGCGCTGGGCGGGGTAAAGCTGGCTAAATGATAGTGGAAACGAAAACGGGGCCTTCGCTGCGAGAAAGACCCCGTTCGGACCCCATTCGACGTGGAATAAGCCTCAGGTTCGGCGGTCGAGCACCGAATCGATCAGGCCGTATTCCTTGGCCTCGGGGCCCGACATGAAGAAGTCACGCTCCGAGTCGTTACGAATCTTTTCGAGGGATTGCCCGGTACGCTCTGCAAGGATCTTGTTGAGGCTCTCGCGCAGCTTGAGGATCTCGCGCGCCTGGATCTCGATGTCGGTGGCCTGGCCCTGAGCGCCGCCGGAAGGCTGGTGAATCATGATGCGCGAGTTGGGCAGTGCGAAGCGCTTGCCCTTCGCGCCTGCAGCGAGCAGAAAGGCTCCCATGCTGGCAGCAAGCCCCATGCACAGCGTGGACACGTCGGGCTTGATGAACTGCATGGTGTCGAAGATCGACAGCCCGGCGCTCACCGAACCGCCCGGCGAGTTGATGTACAGGGAAATGTCCTTGTCCGGATTCTCGCTCTCGAGGAACAGCAACTGCGCGACGACCAGGTTGGCGGTGACGTCGTTGACGGGCCCCACGAGGAAGATGACGCGCTCGCGCAGCAGCCGCGAGTAGATGTCGTAGGCGCGCTCGCCGCGGCCCGACTGTTCGATGACGATGGGCACCATGCCCAGACTTGTTGTCTCCAGCGCGCTCATGAAAGGTTCCTTCGAAAGGATACGGAACGAGGAATGTTGGGTCCGATTATGTAGCGACAAGGGCAGCGGCGCCGGCAACAAAAGGGCACCCGCCTGGCCGGCGTGGTGCCCTTCCCGCACGCCGCTGATCAGCCCGCCATCAGGTCGTCGAACGGCAGTTCCTTGTCGACGACCTTCGCCTTGCCCAGCACGAAGTCCGCGACATTGTTCTCGACAACAACCGCCTCGACTTCGGCCATGCGCTGGCGGTCGCCGAGGTACCAGCGGACCACTTCGGCCGGCTTCTCGTAGCTTTGCGCCATTTCCTCGATATGCGCCTGCAACTGCTCCGGCTTGGCCTGGAGGTTGTTGGACCGCACCAGCTCGGCGACGACCAGGCCGAGGCGCACGCGCTTTTCCGCCTGCGGCTGGAACAGCTCGGTTGGGATGGGCGCGTTCTCGGCGTCCTTGACGCCGCGCTTCTTGAGGTCGGCACGGGCGTTCTCGATCATGCGCTCGGTCTCGGAAGACACCAGCGCCTTCGGCACGTCGAGTTCGGCCACCTTGACCAGCGCATCCATCACCGCGGCCTTGTTGCGCGCCAGCACGCGGAACTTCACTTCGCGCTCCAGGTTCTTCTTCACGTCGGCCCGCAGGCCCTCGACGGTGCCGTCCTTGATGCCGAGCGACTTGGCGAAAGCCTCGTTCACCTCGGGAAGGTGCTGCTGCTCGATCTTCTTCACGGTGACGAGGAAGTCAGCCTCCTTGCCGGCGACATCCTTGCCGTGATAGTCGGCCGGGAACTGCAGCGGGAACGTCTTGGACTCGCCGGCCTTCATGCCGCGCACGGCCTTGTCGAATGTCTCCAGCATCTGGCCTTCGCCGATCATGAACTGGAAGTTGTCGGCCTTGCCACCCTCGAAAGGCACGCCGTCGATCTTGCCCTCGAAATCGATCGTGATCCGATCGCCTTCCTGCGCGCCTTCCGCCGCCGGACGCTGCGCGAAGGTGCGGCGCTGCTTGCGCAGGATGTCCAGAGTCTTGTCGATGGCGGCGTCGGTCACATCGCTGGACACCTTCTCCACTTCGGTCGACGACAGGTCACCGAGCTTGACCTCGGGGTAGACCTCGAACGTGGCGTCGAATGCGAGCTGTCCTTCGGCGGCGCCTTCCTTCTCGGTGATCTTCGGCGGGCCGGCCACGCGCAGCTTGGCTTCGCTGGTGGCCTGCTGGAAAGCCTGCCCGACCTTGTCGTTCATCACCTCGTACTGGACCGAGTAGCCGTAGCGTTGGGCCACGACCGACATCGGGACCTTGCCCGGACGGAAACCGTCGGCCTTGACGGTGCGCGACAGGCGCTTCAGGCGCGACTGCACCTCGTTGTTGATCGTGTCGGCCGCCAGGGTCAGCGTAATGCGGCGTTCGAGCTTGTCGAGGGTTTCAACGTTCACGGCCATGATGAAAGGACTTTCTGGTTGGATGTGGTGCGCGGGGCGGGACTCGAACCCGCACACCATCGCTGGCGTCAGGACCTAAACCTGGTGCGTCTACCAATTTCGCCACCCGCGCGACCGGTGAGAACGACAGCGGGGCCGCCTCGGCGACCCTTTTCTTGTTCGGCGATCGGTAAACCGCGTATTTTAGCCGGCAGCCAAGGCCTCATCGGCACCGGAGGTCGCTCGCTTTTCCTGATCGGCCGGTTTGACGCGGAACCAGGCCGCGTACATGGCTGGCAGCGACAGCAGGGTGAGCACCGTCGCGACGATCAGTCCGCCCATGATGGCCACCGCCATCGGCCCCCAGAACACGCTGCGCGACAGCGGGATCATGGCCAGCACGGCCGCGGCGGCCGTCAGGATGATGGGCCGGAAGCGCCGCACCGCGGCTTCGACGACTGCATTCCAGGCGGGCACGCCGCGCTCGCGATCCTGTTCGATCTGGTCGATCAGAATCACCGAGTTGCGCATGATCATGCCCATCAGCGCGATCACGCCCAGCAGCGCGACGAAGCCGAACGGCCGGTTCAGCAGCAGCAGGGCCGCAGCGACGCCGGCGATGCCCATCGGTCCTGTGAGGAACACCAGCACCGCCCGGCTGAAGCTGTGCAACTGCAGCATCAGCAGCGTGAACATGATGAAGAGCATCAGTGGCGCACCGGCGGCGATCGAGCCTTGGCCTTTGCTGCTTTCCTCGACCGCCCCAGCCACGTCGATGCGGTAGCCGGGCAGCATGCGCTGGCGGATGGGCGCGAACAACGGATCGAGCTGAGCGGTGACGGTCGCGCCCTGCAAGCCTTCGGCGATGTCGCCCTGCACGGTGGCCGCGTAGTCGCGACCTTCGCGCCAGAGCACTCCGGGCTCCCACGCGAAGCTCGCCTTCGCAATCTGGCTCAGGGGGATGCTACGGCCGGAGGCGGTCGGCACATACGCGTTGCCCAGGTCGGTGATCGCGTTGCGCTCGTCGAGCGGCTGGCGCAGCACGATGTCGATGAGCTTGTCGCCATCGCGGTACTGGCCGATGGTCGAACCGCTGTTGATGGTGCGCGCCGCCTGTGCGATGACTTGGCTCGACACGCCGAGGGCCCTCGCCTTGTCCTGGTCCACCTCGAGTCTCAGGGTCTTCACCGACTCGTTCCAGTTGTCGTTGACGCCGCGCATGTTCGGGTTCTGGCGCATGATGGCCTTCACCTCGTCGGCATAGCCGCGCACCTTGGCCGGATCCGGCCCGACGACGCGAAACTGCACCGGATACGGCACCGGTGGCCCGTTGGGCAGCAGCTTCACGCGGCCGCGCGCCTCCGGAAACTCCTCGGCAAGCAGCGCGGGCAACTGCAGGCGCAGCGTCTCGCGCGCCTTCAAGTTCTTGGCCAGCACGATGGCTTGGCTGGCGTTGGTCTGCGGAAAGATCTGGTCGAGCGGCAGGTAGAAGCGCGGCACCCCGCTGCCGATCCACGTCGTCACGTGATCCACGCCGTCCAGCTGGGCGATGCGCGCTTCGACGCGCTTGGTCACGTCTTCATTGGCCGCGAACGACGTCCCCTCGGGGTACCAGAGATCGACCAGGATTTCCATCCGGCTGGAGTCGGGAAAGAACTGGTTCTGGACCTTGCTCATGCCGACGAGGCCGAGCACCAGCGTCCCGATCGTCAATCCGATGGTGATCCAGCGATGCTGCACGCACCAGTTCACCAGCGCGCGAAAGCGTGAGTAGAACGGCGTGTCGAACAGCTCGTGGGGCTGCTCGCCTGCGGGGTGCGGCTTGGTCTTGAGCAGCAAGGTGCCGAGGTACGGCACGAAGTAGACCGACACCAGCCACGAGATCAGCAGAGCCGCTGCCGTCACGGCGAAGATCGCGAAGGTGTATTCGCCGACGGTGGACTTGGCCATGCCGATCGGCAGGAAGCCCACGGCGGTGATGAGCGTGCCGGTCAGCATCGGCATGGCGGTGGCCTCGTACGCGAAGGTTGCGGCGCGCGCCTTGTCGTACCCCTCCTCGAGCTTGCGCACCATCATCTCGACCGCAATGATCGCGTCGTCGACCAACAGCCCCAGCGCGATGATCAACGAGCCAAGCGAGATCTTGTGCAGGCCCACGCCCCAGTAGTACATGGTGACGAAGGTGATGGCCAGCACCAGGGGAATCGTGATGCCGACCACCATGCCGGGCCGCCAGTCGATGCGCAGCGGCTTGAAGTGCAGGCCCAGGCTGATGAAGCTGACTCCCAGCACGATGAGCACGGCCTCGATCAGCACGCCGACGAACTCATTGACCGAGCGCGCCACGACGGTCGACTGGTTCTGGAACTGCTGCATCTCGATGCCGACCGGCAGATCGGCGCGAATGGCGTCGGTCGCCACCTTCAGCGACTTGCCCAGCTCGATGATGTCGCCGCCCTTGGCCATCGAAATGCCCAGCGCGATGACCTCCTTGCCGCGGTCTCGCACCTTGACCTGCGGCGGGTCCACGTAGGCGCGCTTGATGGTCGCGATGTCGCCGAGGCGGAAGCTGTTGCCCCCTCCGCGGATCGAGAACGCCTTCAGCTCCTCGATGGAGTTGAACTGCCCTGCGACGCGCACCTGCAGATAGTCGGTGGGCGAGTCGATCACCCCGGCCGACTCGACCGCGTTCTGCTGGCCCAGCTGCGAGATCACGGTGTTGAAATCGATGCCGAGCTGCGCCAGCCGTTTCTGCGAGAGCTCGATGAACACCTTCTCGTCCTGCGCACCGAAGATCTCGACCTTGTTGACGTCCTTGACCTTGAGCAAGCGCTGGCGCACGCGGTCTGCCTGCTCTTTCAGCTCCTCGTACGTGAAGCCATCGCTCGACAGCGAGTAGATCGATCCGTAAACGTCGCCGAACTCGTCGTTGAAGAACGGGCCGATCACACCGGCCGGCAGGGTGCCCCGCACGTCATTGATCTTCTTGCGCGCCGTGTACCAGATCTGCGGCATCTCCTTGGGAGGCGACGAATCCTGGACCTGGAAGATGATCAGCGTCTCGCCCGGCTTGGAGTAGCTGCGGATCTTGTCCGAGTAAGGCACCTCCTGGAGCGTCTTCTCGAGCTTGTCGGTCACCTGGTCGGCGATCTGCTGCGCGGTGGCGCCGGGCCAGTAGGCACGCACCACCATCGCGCGAAAGGTGAACGGCGGATCCTCGTCCTGGCCGAGCTGGAAGTACGCGGCGAGACCCAGCACCATCAACACCACGAGCAGATAGCGTGTCAGCGCCGGGTGCTCCAGCGCCCACTGGGAGATGTTGAAGCGCCTGGCGCGCTGAAGCGAATCGCTCACGGACTGGGCAGTCGTGCTCATGGTGCGCTCGCTCACTTGATGGACACGGCGGTCGCAGCAGCGGCCGTCGTGGGGGCCGAGGCGGCGCCGGGATCCACGTAGAGCTTCACCTTCTGCCCCGGATTGAGCACGTGAACGCCGGCGGTGACGACCATCTGCCCCGCGGCGAGGCCGCCGCTGATCACGGCTTCGTTGCCCTCGGCACCGGCCAGCAGCACCGGCTGCGGCTTCACCGTCATGCTCGACCTGTCCACGACCCAGACGACGGTGCGGCCCTGCTCTTCCTTCAGCGCCGACAGCGGCAGCTTGCTGACGCCGACCGTCTTCGGCAACTCGACGAGGACCGTCGCCGTCTGACCCAACTGAATCTGCTGCGTGGCGACGTTGCCGATGTCCGCTTTCACGAGGAAGGTGCGGGTGACGGGATCGGCCGCCGCTGCGATCTCGCGGATGGTGGCGGCCATGGGCTGCCCGCCGGTGCCCCAGAGGCGCACCTTGAAGCGGCCCGGTTGTGCCGCGAGCGCCTTCACCAACGCCACCTTGTCCTCGGGCACCGAGAAAACGACGTCGCGCGGACCGTCATGCGCCAGCCGGACCACCGGCGCACCGGACCCGACCACCATGCCGGGCTCGGCGTCGACGCCGGTGATGACCCCGTTGTTGTCGGCGACCAGCGTCGCATACGCGGCCTGGTTTCCCTGCACGCTCGCCTGGGCCCTGGCCTGATCCCATTGCGCCCGCGCCGCCTTCAGCGCGGTTTCGCGGCGTTCCAGCTCCGCCGAGCTGATGAACTCCTGATCGCGCAGATCCTTGTAGCGCTTGAAGTCCGCGAGCGCCTGATCGTGGTTGACCTGAGCTGCGACCAGCGCGGCGCGTGCGGCGTCCTGGCTCAGGCGAAGGTCTTGAGGATCCAGTTGAGCGAGCACCTGCCCTGCCTTGACGGCGGTACCCGGATCCACCGCGCGTCTCACCAGCTTGCCGCCGACGCGAAAACCGAGGCGCGATTCCGTGCGTGCCCGTACTTCCCCGGCGTATTCCTGCACGCCCCCCACCGCGTCGGCCCCGACCGTCATCGTTCGCACCGCACGCACGGGTTCGGGCGCCGGTTCGGGCTTGGAGCAGGCGGAAAGCGCAAGGGCGGCCACGACGGCGGCGGGAAGCAGGAGGTGTCGCATGGCGAATCCTTCGGCAGAGCAGGAAAGAAAGAACCAGGGAGGCGATCGGAACTGCTCGACGCCGGGAAGGGGTAGCAACTGACTGACCGGTCAGTAATATATGCGTGACAACCCGCAGTGTCAACGAGAAAGAGATGTCCTGGCGCCGCCGGAAGCTGCCCTACATCGCGTGGACAATGCCGGCACCGTGAGCGTCGACCACTACGAGAACTTTCCTGTCGCTTCACTGCTGTGCCCGCCTTCTCTGCGGCCGGTCGTGGCGGCGATCTACTGGTTCGCCAGGACGGCGGACGATCTTGCCGACGAGGGTGATGCGCCTGCCGGGCAAAGGCTGGCCGACCTCGCCGCCTATCGGCGTGATCTGGAGGCCGTGGTCTCGGGCCTGCCGCCTTCGCTTCGCTGGTCGCCCGTGTTCCGGCCGCTCGGCGAGGCCATCGCGCGGTTTGCCCTGCCGCCGGACTTGCTGCGTGACCTGCTGAGCGCGTTCGAGCAGGACGTCGTCCAGAACGACTACGCCGATCGCGCCGAACTGCTCGACTACTGCCGGCGCTCGGCCAATCCGGTGGGACGACTGCTTCTGCACCTGTACGGCATCCGCGGCGAGGCCGAGCTCGCGCAATCCGATGCGGTCTGCAGCGCACTGCAGCTGGCCAATTTCTGGCAGGACCTCAGTACGGACACGCGGCGCGGCCGCCTGTATGCACCGCGCTCCGATCGCAGTCGCCATCGCGTCGACGACCAAGCCCTGCTCACCGGCCGCGACGGACCCGACGTGCGCAGCCTGATTGCCGACCTGGTGGCCTGGGCGCGCTCGCTGATGTGGCGCGGCGCGCCGCTGGTGCATGCGGTGCCGGGAAGGGCCGGTTGGGAGCTGCGCCTGGTTGTGCAAGGCGGCCTTCGCACCCTCGAGAAGATCGAACGCATGGATTTCGCGACCCTGCTCTCGCGCCCTCGCCTCACCTGGCGCGATGCCCCGCTTCTCGTCTGGCGCGCGCTGTGCATGCGGCCTGCCTCGGCGGTCATGGCGGGCGAGGCGTCATGACGCCGGAGCAGTACGTCCAGGAAAAGGCAGCGAAGAGCGGCTCGAGCTTCTACTACGCTTTCCTGTTCCTGCCACCGCCACGCCGCGCGGCAATCACCGCGTTCTACGCTTTCTGCCGCGAAGTGGACGACGTGGTCGACGAGGTCGCCGACCACGGCGTGGCCGCCACCAAGCTCGCGTGGTGGCGGAAGGAGACCGCCGAGAGCTTCGCCGGCCAACCCACGCACCCCGTGATGAAGGCGTTGATGCCGCATGTGGCGGCCTACGGCATCCACCTGTCGCACCTCCAGGCGATCATCGAAGGCTGCCAGATCGATCTGGAGCAGTCGCGCTTCCTCGACTACACCGGACTGGCACGCTACTGCCATCTCGTGGCGGGCGTGGTCGGCGAGGTGGCGGCCAACATCTTCGGACGCAGCAGCGACAAGACGGTGGAGTACGCACATCGTCTCGGGCTCGCGATGCAGCTCACGAACATCATCCGCGACGTCGGCGACGACGCACGTCGGGGCCGAATCTACCTGCCGGTGTCGGAGCTGCAGCAGTTCGACGTCAAGGCCCAGGAGATCCTCAACCGCAAGCCGCCCTTCGGCTACAGCGAGCGCTTCACCGCGCTGATGAAGTTCCAGGCGGTGCGGGCGCACCGCTGCTACGACGAAGCCATGGCCCTGCTGCCCGACGTGGATCGCGCGGCGCAGAAGCCGGGACTCATGATGGCCAACATCTACCGCACATTGCTGCGCGAGATCGAGGCCGACAACTTCCAGGTGCTGCACCAGCGCACATCGCTGACCCCCCTGCGCAAGCTGTGGATCGCGATGCGCACCAACTGGCGGGGCAGCTGATGCGACCGCTGCAGCTGGCCGTCGTCGGAGGCGGCTGGGCAGGGCTGTCTGCCGCCGTCGAGGCGTCGCTGAACGGCCATCGCGTGACGCTGTTCGAGATGGCTGCACATTGGGGCGGCCGCGCTCGCCGTGTCGACCTGGACGGGCTGGCGCTCGACAACGGTCAGCACATCATGATCGGGGCCTATCGCCAGACCCTGCGGCTGATGGACATCATCGGCGTGGACAGCGCCCGGGCATTCGTGCGCACCCCGCTGCGACTGGCCGGTGCGGACGGCCGCGGTCTGACCTTGCCGCCAGGATCGGCCGTGCCGTCCTTTGTGCGCGGCGTGATGGCGCAGCGGGGCTGGACGCTCGGCGAGCGCATCGCCCTGCTCAGCACGGCTGGCGGCTGGGCCACGCGGCGATTCCGCTGCGACGAGCGGCTCACGGTTGCGAAACTCACCGCACGCCTGCCGGAGAAGATCCGTGCCGAGCTCATCGACCCGCTGTGCGTGGCCGCGCTGAACACGCCGGCCGATGAGGCGAGTGCCGCAGTGTTTCTGCGCGTGATGCGCGACGCACTGTTCAGCGGCCCCGGATCCGCCGACCTGTTGCTGCCGCGCAGCCGACTCACCGAGCTGTTGCCGGGTCCGGCGGTGCGCTGGCTGGAGGCGCACGGCGCGTCGCTGCGGCCATCCACGCGTGTCGGCCACCTCGAAGCCGACAACGAGGGCTGGACCGTCAACGGGCAGCACTTCGACGCCGTGGTGCTCGCCACGACGGCCGTCGAAGCCGCCCGGCTGGCCGCATCGCTCGCCCCGGCTTGGGCTGCACAAGCACAAGCCTTGCGTTACGAGCCCATCGTGACCGTGTACGCGCAAGCCGACGGCGCGCGCCTGCCGCAGCCGATGCTGGCGCTGCCATCGGACGATCGATCGCTTCCGGCGCAGTTCGTCTTCGACCACGGGCAGCTCGGCGGGCGTGCAGGCCTGATGGCCTTCGTCATCAGCGGGGCGCAGCCGTGGCTCGATCGCGGCATCGACCTGACCCGCGATGCCACGCTGGCACAAGGCCAGCAGCAGCTGCGGGCTCACCTGCGCGGTCCCCTGCAAGCAGTGCGAGTGCTGACCGAGAAGCGCGCGACGTTCCGCTGTGTGCCGCAGCTGCAGCGTCCGCCGGGGCACATTGCCACCGCCTTGCACGCGGCCGGCGACTATGTCAGCGGACCCTATCCGGCGACGATCGAAGGTGCCGTCCGCTCCGCGCTCGAAGCGGTGCATGCGCTCAGCGCTTGGAAAACGGCGCCGCCAGCGGCTCCCCGATGAAGACGCCCTGCTGCGGCCAGGCAACGCTCTTCCAATAGGCCTCGATGGCGGTGCTGCCTTGCGCGTAGTGCGAGAGCAGAAGCTGCGGATGCGGAAATTTCTGCGGATGCGAGCACGGTTCGGAGACGGTGCCGTAGCTGGCCGTCGCCCCGGAGGCGATCCACTCGAGCGCCGTCATCTGCCCAGTCCTGCGATCCAGGCGTCCACCGAACGACGTCAGGTGATCGGCCAGTGCACCCGGCACCCAATGCAGCGTGTCCAGCTTCTCGACCTTTGCCGCACCGGTCTGATACAGCAGCAGCCGCTGGGCGTTCTCGATGAACTGCGTGGACTCCACGTGCACGTCGATGCCGAAGGCGCGCACGGGGCCGGCGGGTGGAAACAGCGGGGCGCGTGCGCTGCGCACACGGTCCTTCGTCGCAACGAAGTAGGCGTGCACCGGCGGAGCGCCGCGCAGTCCGAGGGAGTGGTCCGCCCGCACGCCACGTTCGATCAAGCTCTTGGCGCTGGCTGCGTCGTTGGCAGCGATCAGCATCGATGGACGCAGCTTCAGCTCGCTGAAGGGCCTGGCGGTCGGGGCATTGAAGTACGGCGAAGGTCTCGACGGCGCGCAGCTGTGGTTGCACAGCTCGGCGTCATAGCCCAGCGACAGCGCGCCGGTGATCGAATTGCAGTTCACCGCAAAGGGCTGTGTCCAGGCCAGGGCAAGCGCCTGGATGTCCGGCCCGAAGTGAGATTCGACTGCGCTCTTCAGCGCGTCGAATTCTTCCGGCGTCAATGTCGGCTTCACCGGTACCTCGATGCGCAGCACCTGCTCCGGCAGCAGCTTGCGCGCGTGCGCATAGAACTCGCCGACCTCGACCGAATACGGATCGTTGACGTTGATGACCAGGCCGAGGTCCTGGGCCGTCAGGCGTCCCTGCGACTTCGGGACAACCACCCAGCCACTTGTCCTGGGCGCCATCTGGGCGAATGCGGGGTCCGGCACAAACGCAACGACGGCCGCCACGAAGATGGCGAACAGGAACCCATCCCAGAATGCAGTCTTGCGTTTCGCCATGCAAAAATCAGTACGTTTTGGGGGACAATGGCGGGCCATGAAGAACCCTGAAGCCAAGGCCCCGACCATACAGGTGCTCGAGCGGATGTTCGCGCTGCTCGATGTGCTGGCGTCCTACCAGGACCCGGTCTCGCTGAAGCTCATCAGCGAGCAGACGGGACTGCACCCTTCGACGGCCCACCGCATCCTGAATGATCTGGCCATCGGCCGATACGTCGATCGTCCGGAGGCGGGAAGCTACCGGCTCGGAATGCGGCTGCTGGAGCTCGGCAACCTGGTCAAGGCCCGACTGGATGTGCGCGATGCGGCCCTCGGGCCGATGCGCGAGCTGCACAAGCTCACCCACCAGCCAGTGAATCTGTCCATGCGTCAGGGCGACGAGATCGTCTACATCGAACGGGCCTACAGCGAACGATCCGGCATGCAGGTGGTGCGGGCGATCGGGGGTCGCGCACCACTGCATCTCACCTCGGTGGGGAAGCTTTTCCTGGCACACGATGATCCTCAGCGGGTTCGCGCCTATGCCACGCGCACGGGGCTGGCCGGCCACACACGCAACAGCATCACCAGCTTGCAGACACTGGAGCGCGAGCTCTCGAAGGTCCTGCATCACGGCACGGCGCGCGACGACGAAGAGCTGGAGCTAGGCGTGCGCTGCATGGCCGCCGGAATTCTTGACGACCAGGGCAAGCTGGTGGCCGGGCTGTCCATCTCGGCGCCGGCCGATCGCCTCGAGGAGGCGTGGCTGGATCGCCTGAAGGCCACGGCGGCACAGATCTCCGCCGCCCTCGGCCACCGCAATTCGTCGGTCGCAACGGTTGCCGCGCCAAAGTGAAAAGAGCCCGGTCGACGAACCGGGCTCTTGCTTGATCGGTGGCAGGTCGCCTCGTCAGGACGTGACCTTGCTCTCGACGCCGGCGGCAGGCGCCAGTTCGTTCACCCACTTGCGCACGCGCTCGGCGTCGCCGATACGCGAGTACTTGCCCGCGGAGTCGAGGAAGACGAGGATCAGCTTTCGGCCGGCAAGTTGGGCCTGCATCACGAGGCAGCGACCGGCTTCGGAGATATAGCCCGTCTTCTGCAGGCCGATGTCCCAGGTGGGGTTGCGCACCAGCAGATTGGTGTTTCGGAACTGGAGCTGGCGTTTGCCGACGGCCACCTGGTGCTCCGGCGAGGTGGACAGGTCACGGATGATCTGGTGCGCATGCGCGGCCTTCACCAGGGTGGCCAGATCACGGGCGCTCGATTGGTTGCGACTGGACAGGCCCGTGGGCTCGACGTAGCGCGTGTCGGCCATGCCGAGTTCCTGGGCCTTCTGGTTCATGGCCTGCACGAAGGCGTCCAAGCCACCCGGAAAGTGCCGGCCCAGCGCATGCGCTGCGCGGTTTTCCGATGACATCAGCGCCAGAAGCAGCATCTCGCCGCGGGTCAACTGGGTGCCCACGCGCAGGCGCGAGCCGCTGTGCTTCTCGGTGTCGACGTCGTCCTGGGTGATGGTGAGCGTCTCCTCGAGCGGCTGCTGGGCCTCGGTGACGACCAGAGCCGTCATGAGCTTGGTCAGCGACGCAATCGGGAGCACCGCCTCGGAGTTCTTGCTGAACAGCACCTCGTCGGTGTCCTGATCCAGCACCAGGGCTGCGCTCGACTTCAGATCCAGCGCGTCCTGCGTGGAATGCAGGCCGGCGACCTGGCCGTACGAAGGACGCGCGGGCACCACCAGCACCGACCGGACGCGCTTGATGTTGCGGGCGGATGGATGAACTGCCACGGTGGCCGACTTGGCCGTGCGCTTCTTCTTTGCCACGCCAGAAGCTGCCTCGGCGGCAGAGGGAAGACACAACGCGGCCACGACGGTCAGGAGCGTGGCGGAAGCCAAATTCGACAGGGACGGCACGTCAACCTCTGCTCACACGGTGCGCCAGTGTATGAGAAAGAAAAAGGTCGCACAACACAATGACTTAGGGGCCACTGCTCAAGTGACCTCTTGCTGCCGTCAGTTCTGTGACAAATGTCTCAGCCCTGCGCGGCCACTCGTTCGGTCTTGCTGTGCAACTTGTTCAACGCCGCAAGGTAGGCTTTCGCCGACGCCACGACGATGTCCGGATCCGATCCGACGCCGTTGACGACCCGGCCCCCGTGCTGCAGCCGAACCGTCACTTCGCCCTGCGATTCTGTGCTGCCCGAAGTGATGGCATTGACCGAATAGAGAAGCATTTCGGCGCCACTTTGCACCTTGGACTCGATGGCCTTCAGACTGGCGTCGACGGGGCCGTTGCCGTCGCTCTCGGCGTGATGCTCGACGGTCCCGGCGGCGAAAGCCACCTTGGCGTGCGGCCGCTCGCCGGTTTCCGACCGCTGCGAGAGCGCCAGCAGCCGATAGTGTTCATGCTCGGTCGTGACCGATTCATCCATCACGAGAGCCACGATGTCTTCGTCGAAGATGTCGCTCTTGCGGTCGGCCAGCTCCTTGAACTTGGCGAACGCGGCGTTCACTTCGGTTTCCGACTCGAGCTCGATGCCGAGCTCCTGCAAGCGCTGCTTGAACGCGTTGCGACCCGACAGCTTGCCCAGCACGATCTTGTTGGCAGTCCAGCCGACATCCTCGGCACGCATGATTTCGTATGTATCGCGTGCCTTCAGCACTCCGTCCTGGTGGATGCCCGACGCATGCGCGAAGGCATTGGCGCCGACGACAGCCTTGTTCGGCTGCACGACGAAGCCGGTGGTCTGCGACACGAGGCGCGATGCGGGCACGATCTGCGACGGATCGACGGACAGCTCCAGTCCGAAGTAGTCGCGCCGCGTCTTGACGGCCATCACGATTTCCTCGAGCGAGCAGTTGCCCGCGCGCTCACCCAGGCCGTTGATCGTGCATTCAACCTGCCGCGCGCCGCCGAGCTTCACACCGGCCAGGGAGTTGGCGACCGCCATCCCCAGGTCGTTGTGGCAATGCACCGACCAAATCGCCTTGTCGGAGTTGGGCACCCGCTCACGAAGCTGGCGAATGAAGTGACCGTACAGCTCGGGAATCGCGTACCCCACGGTGTCGGGAATGTTGATCGTCGTGGCCCCCTCGGCAATCACCGTTTCGAGCACGCGGCAGAGAAAGTCGGGATCGGAGCGATAACCGTCCTCGGGTGAGAACTCGATGTCGTCGCTCAGGTTGCGGGCGAAGCGAACAGCCAGTCGCGCCTGCTCGTGCACCTGCTCGGGCGTCATGCGCAGCTTCTTCTCCATGTGCAATGCGCTGGTCGCAATGAAGGTATGGATGCGCGAGCGCGCTGCGCCCTTCAGGGCCTCGGCGGCGCGCGAGATGTCGCGATCGTTGGCGCGCGCCAGCGAGCAGACGACGGACTCCTTCACGTGGGCGGCGATGGCCCTCACCGCTTCGAAGTCGCCGTTGCTCGATGCAGCGAAGCCGGCCTCGATCACGTCGACGCGCAGGCGCTCGAGCTGCCGGGCAATGCGCAGCTTCTCGTCCCTGGTCATCGAGGCGCCGGGCGATTGCTCGCCGTCGCGCAGCGTGGTGTCGAAGATGATCAGCTTGTCGCTCATGGTGGTTTCCTGCTTGGCGTGGCGTCGTCGATCTTAGGCGACTGCGTCGGGCGCGAGGCATCGAGCGCCCCGCTGGGCAGCCCGGCGTACGCCCGAGACGATGGCCTTGAGCGACGCGCTGACGATGCTGTTGTCGATACCGACGCCGAACAGCGTCATCGCGTCGCCGACGCGCAACTCGAGATACGCGACCGCCTTGGCATCGGCGCCACTGCCGATCGAGTGCTCGTGGTAGTCGAGCACGCGCACCGGGATGGCGAGCAGGCCGTTCAGGCCGTCGACGAAGGCGTCGATCGGACCTGCACCCCGGCCGTCCACCGACAGCTCATCGTCACCGAATCGGACACGGGCCTGCATCCGCACGCGGCCGTCTTCGTCGTCGCTGATGACCGGGTGCGCAACGGTGTCGACGGACACGGCGTATTCGTCCTCGAAGATGCGCCACAGCTCCGCGGCAGACAGTTCCTTGCCGGTGTCGTCCATGACCGCCTGGACCGCTTGGCTGAATTCGATCTGCAGGCGGCGCGGCAGCTCGACGCCGTACTCGGCCTCGAGAAGGTAGGAGATGCCGCCCTTGCCCGACTGGCTGTTGACGCGGATCACCGCGTCGTAGCTGCGACCGAGGTCCTTGGGGTCTATCGGCAGATAAGGCACTTCCCACACGTCACCCTCGCGGCGTGCTGCGAAGGCCTTCTTGATGGCGTCTTGATGCGATCCCGAGAACGACGTGTAGACCAGGTCCCCGGCATACGGATGGCGCGGATGCACCGGAAGCTGGTTGCAGTGCTCGACGCAGCGGCGCACCTCGTCGATGTCGGAAAAGTCGAGCCCCGGGGACACTCCTTGGGTGTACAGGTTCAGCGCGATGTTGACGAGGTCGACATTGCCGGTGCGCTCGCCGTTGCCGAACAGGCACCCTTCGATGCGGTCGGCACCTGCCATCAGCGCGAACTCACCGGCCGCCGTTCCGGTGCCGCGGTCGTTGTGCGGGTGTACCGACAGCACGATGCTGTCGCGACGTGCGAGGTGGCGGTTCATCCACTCGATCATGTCGGCGAAGATGTTCGGCGTGGAGTGCTCCACCGTCGACGGCAGATTGATGACGCACTTGCGCTCGGGCGTCGGCTGCCACACCTCGGTGACCGCATCCACGACGCGCTTGGAGAACGCGAGCTCCGTGCCCGAGAACATCTCCGGGGAATACTCGAAGCGGAAGTCCGTTTCGGGCTGCGCTTCGGCGAGCTCGCGAACGAGCCGGGCATGCGTCGTCGCCAGCTCCACGATGCCGTCTTCGTCGGTGCCCAGCACGACGCGGCGCATCACGGGCGACGTCGCGTTGTAGAGGTGCACGATCACCCGCCGGGCGCCGCGCAGCGACTCGAAGGTGCGATGGATCAGTTCGCTGCGCGCCTGCGTGAGCACCTGGATCGTCACATCCTCGGGCACGAGGTCCTCTTCGATCAGCATGCGGATGAAGTCGAACTCCGTCTGCGACGCCGACGGGAATCCGACCTCGATCTCCTTGAAGCCGATGCGCACCAGCATCTCGAACATGCGCAGCTTGCGCGCGCTGTCCATGGGCTCGATCAGCGCCTGGTTGCCGTCACGAAGGTCGACGCTGCACCACAGCGGCGGACGCGTCAGGACGGCGTCGGGCCAGGTCCGGTCGGCCAAACGGACCGGCGCGAAGGAACGGTACTTGGTCTGAGGCTGCTTCAGCATGGTCGATTCCTCGGTGAGTGAATTGCAACCAGCGCCAGAGAAAACAAGAACGGCCCGCTGCTGGTTGCATACGGGCCGTTGAGGTCAAGAACGTGTGGACGTGGACGATCAGCGAACCCGTGGCTCTCCTAGAAGAAGCAGTAGCGTGATCGCGAAGCCGGACGTCATGACGGGAAATATAGCACGCGAGCCTTTGCCCCTCGTTGCCTGCGCCGCAGCTCAGTGGTGGAGCCCCTGTTCGTCGGGCTCTTCGGTCGAAGTGGCGATCACGCTGACCGGCCGCCCCTTCATGCGCTTGTAGACGTACACCGCATAACCGGACACCCCGTAGATCAGGAACAGCGCGAACAACACGATCGGCGGATGGATGTTGATGACGGCGATGCCCAGCGCGATGGCCACGATGACGATGAACGGCACCGTGCGCTTGAAGCTGACATCCTTGAAGCTGTAGAACGGCACGTTGGTCACCATCGTGAGTCCCGCGTACAGCGTGAGGCCGAACGCCGACCACGCGAGCCAATCGACCCGCGATACGTCCTGCCAGCCGGCGTCGTCCATCACCCAGATGTAGCCGATGATCAGCGCCGCCGCGGCGGGACTGGGCAGTCCCTGGAAGAAGCGCTTGTCGACGACGGCGATGTTGGTATTGAAGCGCGCCAACCGAAGCGCGGCCCCCGAGCAGTAGACGAACGCGGCGATCCAGCCGAGCTTGCCCAGACCCTTCAACGCCCACTCGTAGACGATCAGCGCCGGGGCCGCGCCGAAGCTCACCATGTCGGACAGGCTGTCCATCTGCTCGCCGAACGCGCTTTGCGTGTTCGTCATGCGTGCGACGCGGCCGTCGAGGCTGTCCAGCACGGCCGCGATGAAGATGCCGTAGGCGGCGAGTTGGAACTGCCCGTTCATCGCCATGACGACCGCGTAGAACCCGCCGAACAGCGCGGCCAGCGTGAACAGGTTCGGCAGGATGTAGATGCCCTTGCGCCGAGGACGTACCGGCGCATCCTCCGCCTCCTGGTGAAGCTCGCCGGCGTCGTGAATGTCGTTCATCTGTCGAGAATAGCGCAGGAGGACCACTAAAAAGCCGGCTGCAAGCCGGCTCGTGGTCCATGCGGGAGGAACTCCCGAGGCTCAGTTGCGTGACTTGTCGACCAGGCGGTTCGCCTTGATCCAAGGCATCATCGCGCGCAGCTTCTCGCCCACCTGCTCGATCTGGTGCTCGGCCGTCAGGCGCCGGCGCGACTGCAGCGTCGGGGCGCCGGCGCGGTTCTCGAGGATGAAGCTCTTCGCATACTCACCCGTCTGGATGTCGCGCAGCGTCTGGCGCATCGCCTGCTTGGTCTCGTCGGTGACGATCTTCGGTCCGGTGACGTACTCGCCGTACTCGGCGTTGTTCGAGATGGAGTAGTTCATGTTCGCGATGCCGCCTTCATAGATCAGGTCGACGATCAGCTTGAGTTCGTGCAGGCACTCGAAGTACGCCATCTCGGGCGCGTAGCCCGCTTCCACCAGTGTCTCGAAGCCGGCCTTGATGAGCTCGACCGTGCCGCCGCACAGCACCGCCTGTTCGCCGAACAAATCGGTCTCCGTCTCCTCGCGGAAATTGGTCTCGATGATGCCGGCCTTGCCGCCACCGTTGGCCACCGCGTAGCTCAGCGCCAGGTCGCGCGCCTTGCCGCTCTTGTCGGCGTACACGGCAATGAGGTGCGGCACGCCACCGCCTTGTGTGTAGGTGGATCGCACGGTATGGCCCGGCGCCTTGGGCGCGACCATCCACACATCGAGATCGTCGCGCGGCACGACCTGCCCGTAATGGACGTTGAAACCGTGCGCGAAAGCCAGCGAGGCGCCTTGCTTGATGTTCGGCTCGACGTCGTTCTTGTAGACCTGCGCGATCTGCTCGTCGGGGAGCAGGATCATGACGATGTCGGCGCTCTTGACGGCCTCGGCCACCTCGGCAACCCGCAGGCCGGCCTTCTCCACCTTGTTCCACGACGCGCCCCCGCGGCGCAGGCCGACGGTCACCTTGATGCCGCTGTCGTTCAGGTTCTGCGCGTGGGCATGTCCCTGGGAGCCGTAGCCGATGATGGTGACGTTCTTGCCCTTCACCAGGCTCAGGTCGGCGTCCTTGTCGTAGTAAACCTTCATTTCCTTCTCCTTCAAGTCAATGGTCGCGGGCCGATGATCAAACGCGGAGGATCCGCTCGCCGCGACCGATCCCGCTGGTGCCGGTGCGCACGGTTTCTAGAATGGCGGCGCGGTCGATCGCCTCGAGGAAGGCGTCGAGCTTGCCGGCGTCGCCGGTGAGTTCGATGGTGTAGCTCTTCTCGGTCACGTCGATGATGCGGCCGCGGAAGATGTCGGCCATGCGCTTCATCTCCTCGCGCTCCTTGCCCACGGCGCGAACCTTGATGAGCATCAGCTCGCGCTCGGTGAAGGCACCCTCGGTGAGGTCGACGACCTTCACCACTTCGATGAGCCGGTTGAGGTGCTTGGTGATCTGCTCGATGACATCGTCGCTGCCGGTGGTGACGATCGTCATGCGCGAGAGCGACGAGTCTTCGGTCGGCGCGACGGTGAGGCTTTCGATGTTGTAGCCGCGGGCGGAAAACAGGGCGACGACGCGCGACAGCGCGCCCGGCTCGTTCTCGAGCAGCAAAGCGATGATGTGTTTCATGGGTCGTGGTGCGCGCTCTTCAGACGGCCGGCGGTAACCGACAGCCCTTGGCCACGCGTTGCGATGAAAGTGAAGTCGTGATGCCGAAGCCGGTCGGCGCCTCCCGGCGGCTCCTGGGCGGACGCGGTAACGCCTCGCCCCTCGCCGCCGTTCAGCGCGTCACAGGTCCTCGGAGCCCAGCAGCATCTCCGAGATGCCCTTCCCGGCCTGCACCATCGGCCAGACGTTCTCCGTCGGGTCGGTGCGCACGTCGAGGAAGACGGTGCGGTCCTTGAGCTTGATCGCTTCGCGAAGCGCCGGCTCCACGTCGCCCGGCTTCTCCACCAGCAAGCCGACGTGGCCATAGGCCTCGGCAAGCTTGACGAAGTCGGGCAACGCGTCCATGTAGCTGTGCGAGTAGCGGCCCCCGTAGTCGAGCTGCTGCCATTGCCGAACCATGCCCAGGTAGCGATTGTTCAGCGAGACGATCTTCACCGGCGTCTTGTACTGCAGGCAGGTGGAAAGCTCCTGGATGCACATCTGGATGGAGCCTTCGCCGGTGATGCAGAACACGTCGCTGTCCGGCTTGGCGAGCTTGATGCCCATCGCGTAAGGCAGGCCCACCCCCATGGTGCCGAGGCCGCCGGAGTTGATCCACCGGCGGGGCTCCATGAATGGATAGAACTGCGCAGCCCACATCTGGTGCTGGCCAACGTCGGACGTGATGTACGTGTCGCGGTTCTTCGTCAGCTCCCACAGCTTTTCGACGACGTACTGAGGCTTGATGACCTCGGCGCTGTTCTTGTAGCGTAGGCATTCGCGCTTTCGCCACTCGTTGATCTGGCCCCACCACTGCGACAGCACCTGCACGTCGGGCAGGCCCCGCGCCTCCTTGATCTGCGAGATCAGCTCCTGGAGGACGTCCTTGACGTCGCCGACGATCGGGATGTCGACCTTCACGCGCTTGGAGATCGACGACGGATCGATGTCGATGTGCACGATCTTGCGCTCGACGCTGGCGAAGTGCTTGGGGTTGCCGATGACGCGGTCGTCGAAGCGGGCGCCGACGGCGAGCAGAACGTCGCAGTTCTGCATCGTCATGTTGGCCTCGTAGGTGCCGTGCATGCCCAGCATCCCAAGGAACTTGGGATCGCTGCCGGCGATGGCGCCGAGGCCCATCAGCGTGTTGGTGCACGGGAAGCCGAGCAGGTCGACCAGCTCGCGCAGTTCGGCCGAGGCATTGCCGAGGATGACCCCGCCACCGGTATAGATGTACGGCCGCTTGGCCGACAGCAGCAGTTGCACCGCCTTTCGGATCTGCCCGCCATGGCCCTTGCGCACCGGGTTGTACGAGCGCATCTCGACGCTCGCCGGGTAGTAGAAGGGCGCGGTCTTCAGTGAGACGTCCTTCGGGATGTCGACCACGACCGGGCCGGGGCGGCCGGTGCGCGCAATGTGGAACGCCTTCTTCAACGTCATCGCCAGGTCGCGCACGTCCTTGACCAGGAAGTTGTGCTTGACGATGGGACGCGTGATGCCGACGGTGTCGCACTCCTGGAATGCATCGAGACCGATCGCCGGGGTGGGAACCTGGCCGGTGATGATCACCATCGGGATCGAGTCCATGTAGGCCGTGGCGATGCCCGTCACCGCGTTGGTCACGCCTGGGCCGGAGGTGACCAGCGCGACGCCGACGTTGCCGGTGGCACGCGCATAGCCATCGGCGGCATGCACGGCGGCCTGTTCGTGGCGCACCAGCACGTGCTCGATGCTGTCCTGCTTGTACAGGGCGTCGTAGATGTAGAGAACCGCGCCGCCGGGATAGCCCCAGAGGTACTTCACGCCTTCGGCCTGAAGGCAGCGGACGAGGATTTCGGAGCCGTTCGGCTCGGAGGAGGAGGAATGCGGTTGTGCCGAAGCGGCACGCTTGACTTCCGCGGCAGACATGTCCATGTTGAACCTTTGGGTTGATCTCTGACGAAAAACCATCGGTGCACCTTTCCGCGCTCTCGTGAAGCGGGTGTGGTACCTGCGCGGTCAAAAATTGGCGCCCGGGTCGGACGGCCAGCCTGTGACCCAAAAACTGCGTTGTGCGAAGCAGCATTATGGCATCGCTTTGCACGACGACGGGGCGCGAATCTCGGCGCCGAGGGCCGATGCGATAATCCCGCGCGCTTTTCAGGCAGCAGACCTGATCGCCTCCCGGCACCTCTTCCTTGGCATCCGAAAAAGAACTCTCCGACTTCCTCAAGAGCGTCGAAAAGCGGGCTTTCAAGCGTGCCCTCTACGCCGTTCGAGACGACGAGGCCGCGCTGGACATCGTCCAGGACGCGATGATCCGTCTCGCCGAGAAGTACGGCGACCGTCCCCCCGCGGAACTGCCGCTGGTCTTCCAGCGCATCCTGTCCAACGCCACGATGGACTGGTTCCGCCGCCAGAAGGTGCGCAACGCCCTGGTGAAAAACTTCTCGGACTTCGAGTCCCCGGGCGATGATGGGGACTTCGACATCCTTGAAACTTTGGAGGCGCTCAATGGATCTACGGCGTCCGAAAGCGCCGCCGATTCAGTCTCGCGGGCGCAGATCCTGCTAGCCATCGAGTCGCAGGTGGAGCAACTTCCAGCCCGTCAACGTGAGGCCTTCTTGTTGCGTTACTGGGAAGAACTCGATGTCGCCGAGACGGCTGCCGCCATGGGCTGCTCGGAGGGTAGCGTCAAGACCCACTGCTCCCGCGCGGTGCATGCCTTGGCCAAAGCCCTGAAGGCAAAGGGAATAGAGCCATGAAAAACCAGAACATCGTCCTGTCATCCAGCGGGCTGGAAGCCCTCCAGGCCCGCTACGCGCTGCGTGTCGCCGCCCGGCTCAATGAAGCCTCGCGTGAACTTCCGCACGACATTTCCGAGCGTCTCAAGGCCGCCCGCGAGAACGCCCTCGAACGCGCCCGCCTGGCGCGCCGGCAAGAGGCCACCGCGTCCGACTTCCAGATTGCCAGCGGCGGCTCCGCCTCGCTGCTGCTCGGCTCGCGCGGAGGCTCCTCGCCCGGCTGGTGGATGAAGCTGGTGGCGCTGATTCCGGTGGCGGCCCTCGTCGGCGGCTTCCTGCTGATCGAGCGGCTGCATCTCAAGTCGCAGATCGAAGCCGCGGCGGAAATCGACGCGGCGCTGCTGGCGGACGACGTTCCGCCCGCCGCCTACAGCGATCCCGGCTTCGTGGAGTTCCTCAAGGCTCCTCGAGACTGAGCGGCCAGGCCATGCGCCCCGGCGGCTTTTCCTTCGCTCACCTTCGCCTGGGGCTCCTTGCGGGCTCCCTGGCCGCCTGCCTGGCCGCGGCTGCGCCTGTCGCCTGGGCGCAGGCCAGCCCCGTGCCGGCCAAGCGGGCCGAGGTCGGCCCGCGCTGGAGCGAGCTGACGCCCGGGCAGCGTTCCGCGCTCAAGCCGCTGGAGCGGGACTGGGCCAGCATCGAAGGCGACCGCAAGCAGAAATGGCTCGACATCGCCGCGCGCATGCCCAGCATGCCGCCTGCCGAGCGGGAGCGCGTGCAGGCACGCATGAACGAATGGGCGCGGCTGTCGCCCCAGCAGCGCGGCCAGGCCCGCATGGCCTACCAGGAGGCGAAGCAGGTCGCTCCGCAGGACCGCCAGGCCCGTTGGGAGGCCTACCAGGCGTTGTCGGCCGAGCAGAAGCGGCAGCTGCAGGCCCAGGCAGCCCGCCCGGTACCGCCCGCCACTCCCAAGCCGCAGGTTCCGGCCCCGCCGCGAACCAACGACCGTGCCGACCGGCCACAAGCCAAGTCGAACATCGTCCCCAATCCCGCCTTCGCGGCGCCGCCCAAGGCCGTGGCGCCCACCGTGGTTCAAGCCCAGCCCGGCGCCACGACGAACCTGATGTCCAAGCGCCCCGTCCCGCCGGCGCACCAGCAGACAGGGTTGCCCAAGATCGCGGCGACACCGGGCTTCGTCGACAAGACGACCCTGCTGCCGCAGCGGGGCCCGCAAGGCGCTGCGACGAGTTCTGCGGGCGCCCCGGGGAACGATCAGCGTCCATGAGCGAAACGGCCGGCGCCGCCGCCGGCGAGCCGAGCGCACCCAGCCTGCGCCGCCGGCTCGCCGCCTTCGTGTACGAAGGCGTCCTGCTGTTCGGGGTCCTGATGATCTCCGGCTACCTCTTCTCCAGCCTCACGCAGCAGCGACACGCGCTGGTGGGACGACACGGCTTGCAGGCGTTCCTGTTCGTCATCCTCGGCATCTACTTCGTGTGGTTCTGGTCCCACGGCGGCCAGACCGTCGCGATGAAGGCCTGGCACATCCGACTGGTGGATCGCGAAGGCCGCGCGGTGAGCGAAAGGCGCGCGCTGGCCCGCTACGTGCTCAGCTGGCTGTGGTTCCTGCCGGCGCTGGTGGTGCTGTATATCTCCGGGCTTCGCGGCGGCGCGATCTTTGCCGTGATGACGGCCGGCGTGCTTGGCTACGCGCTGACGGCGCGCCTGCACCCTTCGCGGCAATTCCCTCACGACGTGCTGTGCGGCACGCGGCTCGTCACCTGGCGGCCTGCCGGCTGACGCAAAGTTGCCGCACGTCTCGCGGCACAATCGGATCCGATGACCAATCCGTTCAAGGGCCGCACCGGGCTGGACCGGGTCGTGCGTGCCACCGGCTATTCGCTGGCCGGGCTGAAAACCGCATACCGGGGTGAGAGCGCGTTTCGCCAGGAAGCCTGGGTCGCCGTGGTGCTGCTGCCAGCGGCATTCTGGCTCGGACGCAGCTGGGTCGAAGTCGCACTGCTCGCTGGTTCGGTCACGCTGGTGCTCATCGTCGAGCTGCTCAATTCGGGCATCGAGGCGGCCATCGATCGCGTGTCCTTCGAGCTCCACGACCTGTCCAAGCGCGCCAAGGATCTCGCCAGCGCTGCCGTCTTCCTCTCACTGATGCTGTGTGGTGCCATCTGGGCCAGCGCGGCATGGAACCGCTTCCTCGCATGAGTCCCACGCTGTCGCTGTGTGTTTATTGCGGCTCCCGCCCTGGCACCGATCCGGCCTATCGGCATGCGGCCGAGGCGGTGGGAACGCTCATCGGGCGCAGCGGCTGGCAGCTCGTCTATGGTGGTGGCCGCGCCGGCCTGATGGGCCTGGTGGCCGATGCGGCCCTGGCGGCCGGCGCCCGCGTCGTGGGCGTCATCCCGTCGACCCTCATGGAGCGCGAGCTCGGACATGGCGGCCTTCACGAGTTGCACGTCGTCGAGACGATGCACGAGCGCAAGCAGATGATGGCCGAGCGCTCGGACGCCTTCGTCGCCCTGCCGGGCGGCATCGGGACCTTCGAGGAGCTGTTCGAGGTGTGGACCTGGCGCCAGCTCGGCTACCACGACAAGCCGGTCGGGCTGCTGAACGTCCGGGGGTATTACGACCCGCTGCTCGACTTCCTGCGCCAGACCGAGCAGGCGGGGTTCGTCAATTCGGCGCAGCGCGAATTGCTGCAGGTCGACACCGATCCGACGGCCTTGCTGGAGCGCCTCGGCACGCTCGCGCGCCAAGCGAGTGCGCCGGATGACTATCGGCGCATCTAGGGTGTGTCGAGTTCGCTGCGCTCACCACCAGCCTACACAGCATCCTCGTCCGTCTCGCCGGTGCGAATCCGCACCACTTGCTCGACCGCCGTCACGAAGATCTTGCCGTCACCGATCTTCCCGGTCTTGGCGGCCTTGACGATCGCGTCGACGCAACGGTCGGTGTCGGCGTCCTTCACGACCACCTCCACCTTCACCTTCGGCAGAAAGTCGACGACGTACTCGGCGCCACGATACAACTCGGTGTGACCCTTCTGGCGGCCGAAGCCCTTGACCTCGGTGACCGTGAGTCCGGTGACGCCCACCTCGGCGAGCGCTTCGCGAACTTCCTCGAGCTTGAACGGCTTGACGATGGCGGTGATCTGTTTCATGGGCGGGCTCCTCGGCTCTGGAGTTTAGGGGGCGTGTCACTAAGGTCGTCGATGTCGGCCTAACATCGCCGCATGCATGAGGAAACGGGCGCGAACGATTATGTCATTCGGGTGCTCGACGACCTCTCGGCGATCGAGCCGCCGCGCTGGAACGCGTTGCTCGACACGCAGACCGAAGCGACACCGTTCCTGCGCCACGAATACCTCAGCGCCCTGCACGAGTCGGGCAGCGCCGCCTCCGGCACTGGCTGGTGGCCGCAGTTCCTGATCGTCGAGCGCGGGGCGGAGCTCGTCGCGGCATGCCCGCTGTACCTCAAGGACCATTCGTACGGCGAGTACGTCTTCGACTGGGCCTGGGCAGACGCTTACCACCGGCACGGGCTGCGCTACTACCCGAAGCTGCTGAGCTCGATTCCCTACACGCCGGTGCCGGGCGCCCGCCTGCTGGCGCGTGACGCGCGTTCGCGCGAGCTGCTGCTGCAGGCGATGACGCAGATGGCTCGCGACGCCGAGCTCTCATCGGCCCACGTGCTGTTCCTGAGCGAGGCCGATCGCGCCGCTGCGGCCGGTGCCGGCTGGATGATGCGCAGCACCGTGCAGTTCCACTGGACCAACCGCGAGCCGGAGCCCTACCGCGACTTCGCCGACCTGCTGCAGACGTTGCAGCGCGAGAAGCGCAAGAAGATCCAGCAGGAGCGCCGGCGGGTGGCCGAGGCGGGCATCGGCTTCACCGTCCTGCAGGGCAGCGAGATCGGCGAACGCGACTGGGACTTCTTCTACCGCTGCTACACCCTCACGTACCGCGCGCACCACTCCACGCCCTACCTCACGCGCGAGTTCTTCCAGCGCATGGCGCGGACCATGCCTGACCACTGGCTGCTGTTCGTTGCCTGGAAGAACGGGCGGCGCGTCGGTGCATCGCTGATCGCGCTCGACCGTGCCCGCGGTGCGGCCTTCGGGCGCTACTGGGGCGCCGTGGAACACATCCCCTTCCTTCACTTCGAGGCCTGCTACTACCAGCCGCTCGCCTGGTGCATTGCGCAGCGCATGCGCCGCTTCGAGGGCGGTGCGCAGGGCGAGCACAAGATGGCGCGCGGCCTGCTGCCGGTGCAGACCTGGTCGGCGCACTGGCTCGCGCATCCGCAATTCGCGGCTGCCGTCGCCGATTTCCTCGAGCGCGAGGGCGCGGGCGTCGCTCAGTACCTCGACGAGCTCAACGAGCGGCACCCGTTCAAGGCGAGCGCGTCGCCGCAGGCTTGAACTCGCCGGCGAAGGCGGTCACGAACTGCTCCGGCTTGAGGTACTTGCGCAGCGCCGCGTTGACTTCGGCGAGCGTGAGCTTCTCGAGCGCCGCATCGACTTGCGCGCTCTTCTGGAACGTGCGGCCGAGATAGAGATTGACTGCCCACAGTCCGGCGACGCTTCCGTCCTGCGCGCGAGAGAGTCGCCGCCGGCTCAGGAGGCCGCGCTGGCCCTCGGCGAGCTCCTGCTGCGTGAAGCCGTCCTTCAGCGCACGCGCCAGCTCGTCCTTCCAGGCCGCTTCCACCTTCGGCTGGTTCGTCGGCGCGAAGATCGCCGTGGACAGCCATTCGGAATGCGGCTCCACCGTTTCCCACTGGATCATGCTGCGAACGTCGTACGACAGGCCCTCGCCTTCGCGGATGCGCTTCCACAGGCGCGAGCTGCCGCCGCTGCCCAGCAGATGGTTGGCCATCATGAGCGCCGGGTAGTCGTCGTCGTTGTCGGACAGCGGCACGTCCAGCTTGGCGTACATCGTCGCGTTCTGGTTGTCCGGCACCTGCAGCACGAGGCGCTGCGGCGGCACCGGATGGATCGGGTTCGGCACGCGGGTGTAGGCCATGCCGGCATCCCAGTCGCCGAAGGCCTTCTCGACCGCCTGCCGCACGGCCGCTGCGTCCATGTCGCCCACCGCGGCGAACTGCGCCCGCTTGGCGCCATAGAACCGGCCGTGGAACTCGCGCACCTTGTCGAGGGTGACCGCGTTCACGTCCGCGACGATCTCGTCGAAGGTGCGGCCGTGCCGCACGTCGCCACGCGGATACGGGTTGCCGATGCGCGCCACCGCGTTGTCGGCCACCGCTTCGGGCTGCTTGCGCTGGCGCTCGATCGCCGCAAGCGACTGCCGTTTCACTTCGTCCAGCCCTTCGGGCGGCAGCGCCGGCGTGCGCAGCATCTCGCCGACCAGCGCGATGGCCGCCGGCAGGTTCTCGCGCCGCGACACGAGCTGCACCGACACCTGTCCGACACCCGGTGTGACGCCGATCTCCGTCTTCAGCTGGTCCAGGCGATCCTGGAACTGCTCGCGGCTCAGCGTCTTAGTGCCCTTG